>JAGLFH010000042.1 GCA_023144635.1 Candidatus Auribacterota bacterium
ATAACTTAATAATTGAGAAATATCCTGAAAAGCTTTTAGCAGGAGATTCCTATTTAAAACTGGCAGAATTGTATATGTCTATTGGAGCATTAAACATCGCAAGGAATAAATACCGTATTTTTATAAATACATTCCCTTCACATAAACAATTTAATAAGATCACTTCTGTTTTAGACAAATTAAATTTTACATTAGACAAGGCTAATATTTTTTTTGATCGATCTGTTTCACGCTTTAAAGAAATAAATAATCTTAAATGGTCTTTTGAAAATATATCCCTATATGATGAGGTGATAAAATCTTTTGATCATATTATCAATATGTCTCTAGACAATTCTCTTTCAATGAAAGCACATTTTTATATTTCTGCCTGTTATAATAAACAGGCAGAGTATAAAAAAGAAGAAGAAGCTTTTGAAATTTATTTAAAACAATTATTTGCAGATGATAAAAACAGCGCTCTTCTAACCCTAGAAAGCAGAGCTCAACATTTATTAAAAAAGAAAAATTTTGAAAAAGCTATATTGTATTTTAGAATGATAATTAAACATTTTAAAGGGACAACTTCTGAAATTAATGCATCTTACAATTTAGGCAAAATATATATGGTAGAAAAGAAAAATTTCGAAAAGGCTATTTTTTATTTTATGCCTATCCTGGATAGATCTAAATCTAATGTTTTTATAAAATCCGAAGCAATTTATAGAATTGCAAACTGCTTTTTATTTTTGGACAAAAAAGATGATGCCATTAAATTCTTAAATAAGATAAAAGGTGAAAAGTTTAAAGAAATATCTAATTCTCTTATTAAAATGATTAAAAATAACAATATTAAGTTACATGACAATAAAACAACTTTAGTTATGAATTATTTTAAAGCATGGAAAGAAAATGATTACAACAAAATGTTCAATGCCTTAAGAAAACCGACTTTTCTTTCCTTTAATACGTTTAAAAAAGAAATACAATCTTATGATTATAATATTGTAACATTTAAATTTCTTGATGAAGTACAAAAAGAACATAAATCCTGGATTAAAATAGAATTACTCTACTCTGATAATCTCAATAGTAAAAAAGATGTCTTCGTCGTACATCTACGCAAAAATTTTGATAGCTCCTGGGGTATTTCTACTATTAATAAATTAAAAGAAAGTAAAGATTATTAAAGGAATCTATTTATGAAAAATATTATTTTATTATGTTTATCTTTTACCATAATATTTTATCCAAATTCAGTTATTTCGGATGAAAAGAATGATCAAGATATTAGTAACATTAAACTGACTGTTGAAAAATATCTTTCATCATGGATAGCAGGAGATCTTAAAGGTATTTATGATGAATTTTACACTGAAAAAATAAATTTTAGAAAATTTAAAAACAATAAAAAGCATATTATCAATAATGATATAAAGCCTACAAAAATAAATAAAATATTTAATCCAATAATTGATAAAAATTATGCACGCATAATTTGCCTAATCAATGTTCCTGAATCCTGGGGAATCTATGCTTCCAGACATTCTGCTATGTTTAATGTAGTGCTAAATAAAAACAACTTGGGAGATTGGAAAATATTATATGATCAAAATATAACTGGTAAATCTAAAGGAAAGAAGATTGCTGCAAAATTTTGCAATTCTTTAATTAAAAATGATATTTCATCAAGGGTTTCACTTCTTAAGGCTAAAAAACCAAACACCCTTAAGGACAAAATAGAAAAAACCTTTCCAAAAGGAAAGCTTCCAATAAAATTAATTAAATTGGATCTTGAATATAGTCGTCGTGATACTGTTCTGATTAAAGCAAAAATGTCAGCTGCACCTAACTGGATCAATCCGCAGACAAATCAGCGATCTGATAAAGTCATTATGTTTATTACTATAAATTATCTTTCAGTAGATAATTTATTTGATTGGTATATTACAAATGTTGATATTAAATAGAAGGAGTTTTTATGACTCGCATTAGGTTGTTGATCAAATCATCAATAATTGCATTTATTTTCACTATTTTTCATTTTTTTGGTTCTTATCCTAAAGCTGTTAAAAAAAATGATTCTAATAAATATAGCTCACTTAATGATAGGCTCTTTTTAAATGTAGGAACTTTAACAGGATTATATATAAATGATGCTAAAGCACAAAGCAGTTCAACTACCATTACATGCGAGTGTGAAGATTTTCAATGTGAAGAATTTTGTCCTTGTGAAGATTATCACACACATAAGCAGACTATTTGCGCAACTCAAGGAGAGTGTTGCTGTGAAGACAACGTCCCCCCCACACCCATTTGCATATGTGAAGGCGAAGATTGTGTTGGTGAAGAAACCTGTCCTGGCGAAGAGACCTGTCCTGGCGAAGAAGACTGCCTCTTAGAAACTTGCACTTGTGAAGATTTTCAATGTGTTGATGTTTGCGCCTCTGAAGGATGTTCATAATACTAAAATCAATATTTCAACTATGTTTGACTTTTTTAATAAACAATATAAGTTTTCAGATGCTATAAGAATTATTGATTCTGCCGATAAGGATTTATTCTGCCTGCTGAATCTAAATACATTCCCGCAAAATCGTTATTTTGTATTTAATAAAGATAATAGATTTATTCTTGATCTATTAAAAGGAACAACAAAATTTAAACTTTTTTTACGGCATGTAAAAGACATAAAAGAATTAAACAGGCTTTTGACCGACCTTAAAAAAGCAGGCTTTTTCCAACCTTTAAAGTTAAATCCTGTTAATCGATCACGCCATAAATATTTCAACACAGATTCTTATTTAAAAAAATCAAGAACTCTAATTGATGAATCAAAATTAAAATTTAAGAACTCTAATAAAGAGAACCTATCCTGGGCAAGCTTTTATCCAAAAACTTCCATTAAATTGTGCTCTTTTACCATATCTCCAACTAATCTGTGTAATCTTAGATGCAAATACTGCTTTGTTACATCAAATTCTTTTGCTAATCCAAACCTCGATATAAAATCTCTCATGAGCAAAGATGCATCTGAAAAAATATTCGATAAATTAATAGAATATACAAAATCCCGTTTTGATAGCAAAATCGGCGGGTTAAGGATAATCTTTTATGGCGGGATGACATCTTCTAAAGGAAAGCCCAGAGAAGCTCTTTATCAAATGGTAAAATATATTGAAAAAAGAACATTTGATGAGGATCTTTTTGTGAAATTTTCTATCATAGATAATGGGGTTTCTATTGATGAAGAATTGATACGATTTTATAAAAAACATAATTTTTCAGTATCATTATCCTTTGATCTGCCAAAGGATATTCAAGATATACACCGGCCTATGGCTAATGGAAATAAAACAGGATCGATGCTCGAAAATGCACTTAAATTATGTAAAAAACACAAATTGAGCACTGCTGTCCAATGTACAATTTCAAAATTAAACCAAACAAGGATCATAGAGATGATCGATTACATGATATCTCTTAAACAGTTTTCTTTATCTGCCTTCCCTATGAGTGAAAATTTCCGCTCTACTAATCCAGAAATTTCCATTGAACCACCTGATATGAATGTACTTTATAATGAATATTTGCATGCTTTTGAATATACCAAACAATTATATTGTAAAAAAGGCATCCAGTTCAGATTTAACCCTATTACTATGATGATAAAGAATATTATACGCGGCGGCAGGGAACAATATTGCGGAATGGGACGCGACTATTTCACTATTGATGTAAACGGAGATGTGCATACATGTTACAATGTAAGAGTTCCTGAATTTCAGATAACAAATGTAATAGAAGAATCCGATTGTATTGATAAAATGCTGAATGTCGGTAGTAAATTTCAATCAAAGTCTTTCTCTGATTTTTTCACCAATACTCCTGAAGATCTTTGCCTTTCATCAAAAAGTGATATGAATTGTAATAGTTCTTTTGATCAATGCAAAAACTGTGAAATACTTATTTTTTGCTCCGGAGGATGCAAAGCTCATGCTTTTGCAGAAAAAGGCTGCGCCAACATGCCTGCCCCATTACTAA
Organism: Candidatus Auribacterota bacterium; assembly: GCA_023144635.1. GTDB lineage: Bacteria > Auribacterota > JAFGBW01 > JAFGBW01 > JAFGJP01 > JAGLFH01. Next base: position 4,024 of record JAGLFH010000042.1, read on the forward strand.
ATACAAAAGATAATGATTGTATGCTTAACACACAACTCTATAGAAAATTATTTTGGGATTATATTCTTTCTCCGATCAAAAATAAAAATGTTATGAAATTTTATCAATCAATTGCACCTCAGCTAAAGAAGAAAAATCCTTGGAAAGCAGGACCAAGTTTTAACAAAAATTTGATTCCATAAAGCTATAAATATTTCAGATCATAATATCTATATCAGATAACTAATATTATTTATTTTACAGCACACCTTGTTTATCTTTAAAAACTATATTATAATAAACATAAGCATTACTTATTAAGATAAATGAGTTATAGCTTTTTAAAAGAAAATCGTTTATGAAATATTTGATTTTTCCTTTTCTGTTTTTTTTAATCCTTTCTACCATTCACCCCTCTTATACAGATGAAAGTAATGTAGAAATAACCGTTAAAAATAGTGATTCTGAAATTGTTTATACAATTAAAGGTACGGAACACCCTTTTAAGTACATTAAATTCAATACTCCTCACCCACTAAAAGCTATAAAACTTTTTGAGACCTCAAGGAACAATGGACTTAATGCTTTTATATCATGGCATTCATTTAGCCTTTATTCTGATGATTTTGCTGAGATCTTTCATCATACTACTTAAAAACCAGATCTAAAGCTTTATAACATGACAGAGGAGCAATTAATAGAGGCAAACAGAAAGATACATAAGACTTCAGATTTTATTATTCATGGCATTTTATATTACAAGGATTTTGAGATTGTAATATCATCAACTGAATGTGAGATCGGTGATATTTTAATTACAGGTTATGCTTTTAAACCAATTAATAATATTTTTACACTTGTGCATGACCTTGATTCAACAGATGAATTTATAAAGAAACTTAGCAAAGGTTACTGGAATATAGATGGATTGATACAGGATGTAATAAAAGAATACGGAATAAAAGAAGGCTATAGGTGATAGGTCAAGGAACGCTTCGCTGATATTAAAATATTTGGATGCAGATTTATAGGATTAGGTTTTTATGCTTTCACTCAAAACTAAACATTTAACACTCAACATTGATATTCACTTGAGTCCGAAGTGTGTCTTGCCAGCCCTGAGTTTATTGAAAATATTTTATTTATTTTAAATATTCCTATAGCCTATCGCCCATTACCTATAACCTAATATCTATTCCTTAGCCCCAGCTTTTCTAAGAAGTTCTGCAACTTCTTTATGATTATTTTTAAGTGCTTTTGTTAGAGGAGTTTCCTTTTTATAATCTTTTGTATTAACATCTGCTCCATTTTCTATCAAAAGCTTTACTATTTCTAATTTTCCTTTTTCGGCAGCCTTCATCAGATGAGTTTCACCTATAATTAATTTAATATCAACCTCAGCTCCACTATCTAATAGTAATTTTACCATTTCTAGATTCCCCTCTGAAATTGCTAAACAAATTGGAGTTCCTAAAAGACTATCACCATTTAGTTCTGATCCATTTTCTATTAATATTTCTGCAGTTAATAAATCATTCTCACGAACAGCAGTATGTAAAGGTGTTTCTTTTGCTGAATTTTCTTTATTAATATTTGCACCTTTTTCAAGAAGAAACTTAATCATTTCTATGTTAGATCTTTTTACTGCTTCGTGAAGAGGAGTATTCTCCTGAAACGATAAATTTGAATTTATATCTGCACCATTTTCTACTAATATACTTATTACTTCTTTATTCCCTTTATAAGTTGCTACATGGATTGAAGAACCATTATGATTTTGAGTATTTATATCAGCACCTTTATTTATTAACAATTTAATTATTTCTATACTTCCATTTTCAATAGCATGATTTAAAACTGCATTACCACGCTTACTTTTAATATTAATATTTGCTCCTTTTTCTAATAGTAAACTAATTAATTCTTTATTCTTGATATCTACTGCTTCATGAAGAGGAGTTCCTCCATTTTTATTTGATGCGTTTATATCTGCACCATTTTCTAGTAGAAGATTTACTATATCATTTTTTTCAAACATTACTGCCATGTGAAGAGGTGTATGTCCAACATTGTCTTTAATATTAACATCAGCACCTTTTTCTATTATCTTTTTTGCTAATTCAAAATCTAACTTAAAAACTGCAGCAAATAATGGAGAATGTCCTCGATAATCTTTAATGTTTAGATCTATACCTGAATCAACAATATTTTCTATTTCTTTGTTTGTTCCAGAATGTATTTTATTTATAATTTTAAAGTTGTGATAATACTTAAATATTACAAATGAAATAATTACCAAAAAAAATACATTTACTATTAAATTAAATCTTTTATACTTTTTTCCAATTTCTCTAAATATCATATTAAGACCAATTATGCCTAAAACTAATGCAAGCACTCCTAATGATATAAGAGTAGGATTTAGATCCCACACCATTTTGAATATTTTTGTTTCAATATACATTTTTCCAATAATCGAATGAATTAACAGGTTAACATCAAACATCTTTAGTAACATTCTTACATATTTATCAGAATATATAATAAAAGCAAATACAACACTTATAAGCAGTAATATTCCACCTATTTTTAACTTATTTTTATTCATAAACTCTCCGAGTTAGTTTGTAGTACTTAGTTTTTAGTTGTTAGTAAAAAATCCTGCTGAATCCTGTTTATCCTGTCAAAATTTCTTCCTCTGTGGCTAACTAATCTTTTTCTTTGTGTTTCTTTGTCTCTCTATGTCGTACACTGTACGACCTAATTAGTGTAATTCGTGTAATTAGTGGTTAATCTTACTATTATCAGCGTAGCGTTCATTATTTATCCTCTGAAAAGGCATGATAATCTTTTGTCATTACAATGCTGATAAAAGTACCCGAACCAATTATTAAATTTGCAGAATGTGAAAGATTAGCAGGTATTCGTATGATTGCTGGAGACTGAACAGTGTAATTCTCATCGCCCAGCTGAATATTATATTTTAGCGGTTTATCATCACTACCTAAAATTATATTTATTTCTAATACATCGTGCTGGTGCAGTTCTACATATTTTTGAGGCACATCAGCCCTTTCCTTTATCTTATGGACAGCCACATGAAGAGGAAAATCTTCACTTACAAACCTTTCAATCCCCGACATATCTTCATGGTAATCAACTGAAGATAATTTTGAAGGTTTTAAGCTTTGTATGTAATTTTTATATTTTTGGGACATGTTTTATTTTACACCGCAAAAATCTTTTGCTGACTTTTTTCCTAAAGATATTACAACACCAATCGCAGGAAAAGTAATAAAAAGAAAAACAAAAATTAAAACTATCACAGTAGAGAATGTAGGTTGCGATGTATCTTTGTCAAAAAAAGACATAATTCCTACTGAACCCAAAATTAAGCCAAACAAAACTATTTTAAAAAAAGATAAAAACCTTGCAAACCACCATGCACTCTTGCTCCCGTATAAAAGTCCTAGCATAATAAAAGTATAAAACAATGGAAAACCTAAAGCCATATAGAGAGAACTCTTTTTAACAAATAGATCTAGCTTTCCTAAATAAATCAATGAAATGGCAAGCATTATTAGCAAAAATATTTCTGCTAAAATTATACTTTTCGGCTGTTTTTTTTTGTCTATTTCTGGCATGGGAAATATTTAAATTTTTTATTATAATTTTTATTTTTTTCAACGGGAGGAGACAAGCCCCTCCCCTACATACTTTTTATTATTACCTGGTTTCGCAGGAATGACGACGTTTTATATTTTTTATTTTCATTATTGGACGATTCATGAATCGCCCCTATCGAAGATCCGCCATCTTGTTAGGAGGACACACGTTTTATGTTTGGCTTTTCTCTGTAAACTCTGTGTTCGGCTGAAAGTCCGCCGCGGCGGATGGCTAAATCTATAATCATTAGCGACAGCGTTCATTACAACGTGTCCGACGTCGTCCACTTCCAGCGAGACTTCGGCGAGACAAAAAAACATTTAAACAAAGTTTAAATGTTTTTTTGGAGGCGCTGGGATTCGAACCCAGGTCCTCAAGAAGATCCTGTAAGGGATTCTACATGCTTAGTCCACATTTTGTATCTTGCACCTGTCTTCTCCTATGGACGGGATAAAACAGTTGCCATCTCCAAAAAAGTTCGCATATCTGCCCGGAGAGAACAGACATACTATCCTACTAGCTGGTCGCATCATACACCACGCAGGAAAAAGTGCATGACACGGGCTACTTAATTAAGCAGCCATTGCATACGAGTTATCGTTTGCGTTTATTAAAAGATCAGGTTTTTAAGGAGGCCACCTGACACCCTCCGCATGCATCCAATACTTCACTTCCCAAGTCGAAACCTTATCGCCCCCGGAATATCAGTGATTTATTTAGAACGCGTTTTCAAAGAACGCTGAATATGACGGTCAGAAATACGTTTTTTTATTGATTCTCTTTTATCAAAAAGCTTTTTACCCTTTCCTAACCCTATTTCAACTTTAATTATACCCCTTTTAAGATACACATTCAAGGGCACTATGACAAAACCCTGCTGCTCCTGAAAACGTTTTAACTTCAAAAGTTCCCTTTTGTGCAACAAGAGTTTTCTTGGTCTTACAGGATCATGGTTCTCCCTGTTAGCAAAAGTGTACTGCGGTATATTCATCTGGTAAACAAAAAGTTCTCCGCTTTTGTTGAATTTCGCGTAACTTTCCAGAATACTCCCGCCCCGCGTTTTTAAGCTTTTTACTTCTGTACCCAAAAGCTGAATACCGGATTCCATCTTTTCTATGAACGAATATTCATGAAAAGCTTTCTTATTTCTTGCAATACTTTTATTCGACATAAAATACCAACATAGTTGTGAGTTGTGGGTAGTGAGTAAAAAACCTTTTCCCACCTCGCAGGAAGGCAACTTTGCGCCCACCTACGAGATGGGAATCAGGGAATCATTTTATTTTTTACACGGTACGGGCAGGCCCATACCCTACACACATTTTATTTTTTACCGTTTTACAAGGGCGGTTCGCGAACCGCCCCTACATACTTTTTACGTGGTTTGCCGCGCTTCGCTCGCAATGACAACTTTTTACTTTTCCCTCTTTCGTGGTTAATTTACTATCATATGCTTCCGAAGGAAGCTCCTTTAACTTTAGACACTTTAAGTATTTTAGCGCATTTTAGGCACTTCCTTAAAATCTAACTATCCCACCTGCATAAAGGCCTTTTACAGAAAATTCAGCTGTATCATCATCCTGCTCTACATCAAGCTTAAAATACCTGTAACCGCCTATTATGCCAAAGTTCGGCATAATATCATACTCAGCACGAAGATCAAGTTCCCAAATAGTACCTGATGAATCCTGATAGCTAAGTGAAAGGCCGCTAAATTCTGCCATAAGCCTTATATTATTTATATTCGCTTTTATAATTCCACCTATCTGAGGAACAGCAATATCAATATTTGCTGTTTGTGTTCCCAGAGCAGCACTTGTAAGCTTTGAATTTGTTTTTGCATATTTTATTCCTAAAACAAGCCCAAGCTGTGCTTCATTACTTGATAGAGGATATAATCTATATTTTATGTCAAAAATATCTGATTCAACTTTTCCGTTTGCAGCAATACCTACAGGATAAGTAACTCCATTAAAAATAATATTTTTTGTAAGTATATTGGTTCCTGCATAAGAAAGTGAATAAAAAGAAACAGCAATATCACTGTTGCCTGAGAGAGCAAGAGAAAAATTAAATTTTATAATATTATCCTCATCTTCAGCATTTATATCATCTACATATTTAATAGTTGTACCACCACGTGCTTTTGTTTCACCTTCAAACTTTGTCATCCAGTATTCAAGAGAAACACCAAAATTTCCTGTGGAGCCCTGTGCGTAAAGGCAACTTGTAAAACTAAACAAAAATGTAACCATTAATATTAAAGATAATACTTTTTTCATTTCTTCTTCCTCCTCTTTCATGTAAATTTACGGATTAATAAAGTAGTGTTTATTTTAATACGAGTTATGAATGAAAACAACCTGAAAAGAATAAATCTTAAACACTTTTATTTTTTTTGAATCAAAAAGCATTTCCACAGATTTTTCACAGATTGGGGACACGAAAAAAAGCACGGAAGAGAAGGGATAAACTAATATTCACAAATTTATTAAGTCTTCGTGGTTTTCCGTGGTATTCTCATTCGACAAGCTCATGACAAGCGTGATTAAATAATTTAATATTGTGAGAAGCACACCTTTTAGCAAATAAGCAATCTTCAGGTATCTTAAATAAAATATCTACCCTTAGATAAAAATCTAAAGTAAATAAATTTATTCCGCAGGTGTTTCAGCAACCGGTGCTTTAGCAGGTGTTTCTTCTACAGTTTTTTCCGTGACAGCTTTTCCTGAGCTTTCTGTCATTATTGATGAGCTTTTCTTAGCAGATAATACAGCCAAAGTCAAAGAAGATGCTACAAAAGCAGCAGCTGTAAAAGTTGTTATCTTTGTCAGCATATCTCCTGCCTGAGCACCAAACAGGTTCTGGGCCATACCACCGCCGAAAGAACCAAAAGCACCGGCAAGACCGTGTCCCTTAGCAGACTGCATTAAAACGATCGCAACAAGAAAAATACAAATTAAAACATGTAAAACTGCAACTACTGTAAACCACATAATATCACCTTTTATATTTAACTAGTTTTTCAAATGATTCAGCTTTCATACTGGCACCACCAACAAGCGCACCATCTATATTATCACAATTCATCAGCGTATCAACATTTTCAGGTTTTACGCTCCCGCCATATTGTATAACAACCTGTTCCGCAACTTCACTGGAAAACATCTCTGATAGAACTTTTCTTACATAAACATGAGCACTTTCTGCCTGTTCAGGAGAAGCTGTTTTTCCTGTACCTATTGCCCATACAGGCTCATATGCTATAACTGTCTTAATCATATCCTCATCACTAATCCCTGCAAGTGAACCTTTTAACTGAGTATTTAATACATCTTCTGTTTTATTGCCTTCACGCTCTTCTAACTTTTCTCCAATACATACAATTGGACGAATACTTGATGAAAGCGCTTTTTTTAGTTTTTTATTTATAAGTTCATCTGTTTCACCAAAAATATGACGTCTTTCTGAATGACCCAGTATTACAATCTCAGCACCTGATTCTTTTATCATATCAGCAGATACTTCACCGGTAAATGCACCATTTTCCTCAAAATACATATTCTGAGTACCAACTTTTACATTAGAATCTTTTAAAATGCCAACAGCTGAATTAACACTTAAAAAAGGAGGAAATACAGCAATATCAATATCATCTACACCGTCTACAAGTTTTTTTATCTCATTTGTAAGACTAGCTGTTTCCTGTGCTGTTTTATTCATTTTCCAATTTCCGGCAATAAATGGTCTTCTCACTTTTTTCTCCTTTTTTTTAATTCTAGCCACAGATGCACACAGATAAACACAGATTTGGCGCAAAGCGCCGAAAAATCCTGCCTATCCTGTTAATCCTTTTTAATATTTATCTTTTTTTTCAACATTCAGAAAATATTTTTCTTAGTACTTACTTCTTACTACCTACTACTTAGTTTTACTTGTCCGTCAAAGCTGCTATACCTGGCAGCTCTTTTCCTTCAAGAAATTCTAATGATGCACCGCCACCTGTAGAAACATGTGATATTTTTGATGAAATTCCAGCTTTATTAACAGCAGCAACCGAATCACCGCCGCCTACTATGCTCACACAATCAGTTATCGCTAGGATCTCACCTATAGTAAATGTTCCTTTTGCAAAAGGACTCATCTCAAATATTCCCATTGGGCCGTTCCAAACAACAGTTTTTGAATCTTTAACAACTGCTTTATATTTTTCAATTGTGATAGGGCCTATATCAACACCTATTAGACCATCAGATATATTTTCATCATCTGTTGTAATTGCCTCAGCATCTTCTTTTACCTCACTAACAACTATATGGTCAGATGGAAGTAAAAAAGCAGTATCTGATGATTTTGCTTTATCCATGATCTGACGGGCAATATCAAGCTTATCATCTTCAACAAGTGATTTACCTACTCCTTTTCCCAAGGCTTTTAAAAAAGTATAACTCATGGCACCGCCAATAAGTATTGTATCTACTTTTTCTATCAGGTTTTCCAGAACAGATATTTTACTCGATACCTTTGCTCCGCCGATTATTGCTGTAAAAGGTTTTGCTGGTGCTTCAACAGCTTTTCCAAGATAATCTATTTCTTTTTGCAACAAATAACCTGCTGCTGATTGCGATACAAAACGGTTAACCACAGCCATTGAAGCATCTGCACGGTGAGATGTTCCAAAAGCATCGTTTATATAAATATCACAAAGCCCTGCAAGTTTTTTTGCAAAATCTTCGTCACCTGATTTTTCCTCAGCGTGAAAACGAAGATTCTCAAGTAATATAACATCACCTGATTGCATAGCAGCTACTTCTTTCTCAACTTCAACGCCAACACAATCATCAAGTTTCTTAACATTTTTATTTATTAATTCGGAAAGTCTTTTTGCAATAGGATCCATTTTCATTGAATCAACGACTTTACCTTTTGGACGGCCAAGATGTGACATAAGGATAAGTTTTCCATTATTTTCAAGAATATATTCAATTGACCTTAATGCTGCTTTTATTCGCGTATCATCTGTAACATTACAACTTGAGTCAAGCGGCACATTAAAATCAACTCTCATAAGTATTTTTTTGTTATTAAGATCAAGATCCTCAATAAACAACTTAGCCATAAAATCCTCCCATGAACCACATGGTGTTCATGACCGTAAACCCTACGTGGTTTACGGCTTTCGTTAACAATTATATCAATTTATCTCAATAAAGATTTTGGAGCAGGCTTAACACCTGCCCCTACTCTGTGTTTTAAATGATTATTATGCCATTTTCTTGATAAGATCAATACAACGGTTTGAATAACCCCATTCATTATCATACCAGCTAACTACTTTTACCATGTTTCCATCCATAACGATCGTTGCTAAAGAATCAAAAATACTTGATGCAGGATTTCCTATAACGTCACTTGATACTATAGGATCAACACAGTATTCAAGAATACCTTTGAATGCACCTTCAGAAGCTTTTTTGAAAGCAGCGTTTATTTCATCTTTTGTAGCTGGTTTCTCAAGCATTGCTACAAAATCAGTAATAGAACCGTTAACAACAGGAACTCTCATTGCCATACCGTCTAATTTACCATTAAGCTTAGGATAAACCTTGCCAACGGCTACAGCAGCACCTGTTGATGTAGGTATAATATTCGCAGCAGCTGTACGAGAACGACGAAGATCACTGTGAGGGAAATCAAGTATTTTTTGATCATTTGTATAAGCGTGAATTGTTGTCATAAGACCTTTCACAATACCAAAATTTTCATCAAGAACTTTTACAAGCGGAGCAAGACAGTTGGTTGTGCAAGAAGCATTGGAAACTATTTCATGTTCCGGTTTCAGGTCATCATCATTGACTCCAGATACGATCGTTGCATCTATCTTATCTTTAGAAGGCACTGTAAGAAGGACTTTTTTAGCTCCGGCTTTCAAATGCATCTCAAGCTGCTCTCTTTTTCTAAAAACACCTGTAGACTCTAATACAATTTCTACACCTTTTTCTCCCCAAGGAAGCTCAGCAGGATTTTTAATGGCTGATATTGTAATTTCTTTACCGTCAACAACAATAGCACCATCTTTAGATTCTACTGTGCCTTTGTATTTTCCATGAGTAGAGTCATATTTAAGAAGATGTGCCAGAGTTTTAGCATCTGTAAGGTCATTAATCTGAACCACATCGAAACCACCATCTGCCATCATAAGACGAAATACGTTTCTACCAATACGACCAAAACCGTTAATACCAACTTTAATAGCCATTGAAAAACCTCCCTTTATAATGTAATTAACATTATTACTTAATAAATACTACATATTGAGCTTGATATTTTACCTAACATTCAGCGGATGTCAAGGGGAAAAGCAGATAAAACTCGTTGTTCGTGGAGCGTGATGCGTAGTGCGTTCAAGGAGCTTTCTCATTCGAGAAAGCGGATTATTATGATTTTAACGAGGATATACACGGAAAAGGACGTGGAAGACGCAATTAAAGCAAAAGATGCGAGATACATTATAGTAAGACCATTCTCTAAATATTTTTTTATATTCTATTTGTTACTTCCTACTTTTTTTTAGGTTTGCCGCGTCACTTCGTTTCTCGCAAGGCAACTTATTATGTTTTACAACGGACAGGGACAAGCCCTGTCCCTACTTACTTTTACCTGGTTTCCTGCCTGCCTAACGGCAAGGTCGCTGGCTTTTGCAGGAATTATGACTTTTACACACGGGCGCAGTCAAGCAGCGCCCCTACTCACTTTTTATCTGCTTTTCACAAGGGCGAATAATTATTCGCCCCTACAAACTTCTTACTTTTCTCCCCTTTGTACTCGGTGCTCTCTGTGGTAAATGCTTTACTTTTATATCGCACGCAGTGCTCCTTAACTTTTCATTTTTATTTTTTTCTCTTGAATTTGGCTTTGCTCATAAGTACAATGTTCACTTATGCAGATGCAGACAAAACTATACTACTCTATAAGCGAAGTAAGCGAAATTACAGGCTTAGAGGCCTATACCTTACGTTACTGGGAAAAGGAATTTCCCAAACTTAAACCTAAAAAAAGTAGAAAAGGCCAGAGGACTTATACTCAAAAAGATATTGATACTATCATGAGTATTAAACAACTGCTTTATGATCAAAAATTCACTATAAAGGGTGCCAGAGAAAAATTAAAAAAAGGAAAACTTGATAAGCTTTCACCTGAACCATTACCCGTAAAAGAAAAAGCCACTAAAGAACCTGTTTCTGTAAAAATTACAGCAAGAGAAGATATGTCGGAAATCATCAGCGACATTAAAGATATAAAAATTGGAATACAAAGCCTTTTAAAAGAAAATTAGTTATAAACCGAGCAATTCCTATGAAGATCGGTATAATCTCAGATACCCACGACCGCTTACCAAAAATAGAAAAAGCAGTAGATATTTTTTCTGAGAACGAGTGCTCTATCATATATCATGCAGGTGATTTTTCTTCTCCTTTTACCGTAAAAGCTTTTAAAAGATCAAAAATCCCGCTAAGAGGTGTATTTGGTAATAACGACGGTGATAAGGAAATGATCCACAAACAATTTTCTTTCATAGATGCAATAATTGAAGATGCTGTCCTTTTTGATTCAATAGATAATAAAACCGTTGCTGTAGTCCATTACCCAAAACTAGCCCAAAAACTCTGCGGAAAATATGATATTGTGATCTTCGGACACTCACATGAAAAGAAATTTGAAAAACACGGAGAAAGTGTTTGCATCAATCCCGGTGAAGGCTGCGGATGGCTTACAGGAGAAGCATCGGCTTTCATATATGATACAAAATCAAATGATGGTGTTTTTTACACTCTTTAATTTAATAAAAGGATCATAAAATGAATATTCAGGAAGCTATAAAAAAAGTCATCGAAAATCAGGACCTTACTTTTGAAGAAGCGTACAGCACTATGAACGCTATAATGACTGGAGAAGGAACACCTGCACAAATAGCCTGCATCATTACAGCACTTCGTATGAAAAATGAGACAATAAATGAGATCGCAGGGTTTGCCAAAGCTATGCAGGAAATGGCAACTGACCTTGGTGTTGACGGAACAGACTTTATTGATGTAGTAGGTACAGGAGGAGACAGGAAACATACATTCAATATTTCGACAGCTTCAGCTTTTATTGCGGCAGGAGCCGGCGCAAAAGTAGCTAAACACGGAAATAGATCCGTCTCCAGTAAGTGCGGCAGTGCTGACGTATTAAGTGCTTGCGGAGTAAATATTCAAGCACCAATTGAAAAAGTAAGCCTTGCTTTAAATAAAATAGGTATTGCCTTTCTTTTTGCTCCTCTTATGCACAAGGCTATGAAATATGCTATAGGCCCCAGAAAAGAAATCGCGATTCGTACTATTTTTAATATTCTAGGACCACTTACGAATCCGTTAAAAACAAAAAAACAGTTAATCGGAGTATATGATGTAAGTCTTGTTAAAAGGATCACAAATGTATTACAAGCACTTGGTTTAGAAAAAGCTTATGTCGTACACGGCATGGAAGGGCTTGATGAAATATCCATAAGCGGAAATACTAAAATAGGTTATCTTGTAAATAATGAAACATCCACTTTTAAAATAAATCCAACAGATATGGGTTTAAAAGAATTTCCACTGGATGCCATTAAAGGCGGCTCTGCAATTGATAATGCTGAGATAATGAAAAAACTTTTCAAAGGTGAGATGAAAGAAAGCGCTATTGAAAATATCTGCGTTATTAATTCTGCATTTGCAATACATCTTACCGATGCTTGCAAAAGCCCTAAGGACGGAGTAGAAATCGCACTTGATTCTATTCGCTCCGGAAAAGCAATGGAAAAGCTGCAGGCTCTTATTGATATAACAAATAGCTAAATATCAATAACCAAATAACAAATTACAAATAAATTTCAAGATCCAAATTCAAAAGAACAAAATAAAAAGCATAAATATCTTTTACGTGGATCCCTGTTTTCACAGGGATGACGATATTTTATGTTTTCTTATTTTACATGGGCGGAGACAAGCAAGCCTCGGGATGACAACTTTTTATGTTTTCTCATTTTATACTGGCGGACACAAGGCCCGCCCCTACTCACTTCCTATTTTTAACTTTCGTGTTCTTCGCAGCTAACCCCTCTGTGCCTTTGTGTCTCTGTGGCAAATTATTACTTCATTAGCGAAGCGTTCCTAATCAAAAGCCGAAATCATCTTTTTTATCGTCTATGATCTCATCTATTTTTTTTATATTGATCTCAACATTTTCATTATTATATGTATAAAATATAGATCCTCTTATTTTTTTATTCTTATAAACTTCTTTTGCTACATGACAGTAAATAGATACCTGCTTTTCATATTCTGAATGGTTTTTACGGTTTTTATCTGTTTTATAATCAACTATATCTACGAATTTTTCACTAACTGATATAAGGTCGATTATTCCGCGGATCACAAGTTTTCTTTCACCAATAAAATATGGGCAAGTACATTCCATCTCTGCCTGCTTTTCACCAACAATAGTTTTAATAAATAAGACTATGTTCTTTTCATCATCATTTTCAGGGATGACATCAACACCATTTATTAATTTTGCAGCAAAATCATGAATTTTTTTTCCAAATTCAATTCCACGGCCTCCTGAATCAGCACTTTTAAAATCCATTAACTGATGCACAGGTATCATATAAGGAATGTCATGACTTACTTGAGGAATTTTGAAAATTTCTTTTTCCTGTTTTTCTTCTGATTCAATTTTTTCTAAAACAATATTAAGTTCTAAAAGCTTTTCAGGAAAATCAAAATCAGTATCCGGCTCAAAAAAAGGACTCGGCCTTGAAGAGGTTAAATAAAGATATTGCTTAGCCCTGCTTGCAGCCACATAAAAAAGTCGTCTTTCTTCATCATAAGAACGAATGGTTGCAGCTTTTATAAGATCATACTGCCACCTGTCAAAAACAAAAGTCTTATTGTCTTTCACAAGAGATTCTTTGCTCATCCGAAGTCCATTTACATCATCATAATAGTAAGAAAATTTATCACTTATTTGTGATGGAAAATTTCTATCATTAATATCTGCAATGAAGACCACAGGATATTCAAGTCCTTTAGCAGCATGTATGGTCTGGAGAGTCACACAGCCTTCTCCCGCCCCTCTCTCTATCTCGACAAGAGATCTTTCTTCCACACTTTTTTCCATGTAGCTTATTATTTTTTCAACATCAAACGGTGAGCTGTCAAATATTCCTGATAGATCATTTATTAAATTGTCTGTTACAGAATTATTAAAATCTTCATCAAGATAATTATATCTTGAAATTATTCTTCCAAGAAGCTTTCTAAAATCTGTTATATGCAAAAGTTCTTCCTTAAAATTTATGATCTCTTTATCTATATCCTTCTTTGAATCTATAATTTCCTTTATTGATAAAGCATCATAGCCTTCCTTCTCAAGTATTACCGAATAAGAACGCTCCTTATCTTTACCGGTTATGATCCTTAACCATGCAAGTATAACTACCGATGGAACAGTCCTGTAAAGTTCTATTCCCGCCTCGAACCTGAAAGATACATCGGGCATTTTCGCAATCGCAAGTTCCTGAAGCCTTAAGGCAAAACCTCTGGATCTCATTAGTATTGCTATATCATTCGGCCTTATAGACCGCTCAGCAGCACCATCTAATACTTTGTATTTTTTTGAAGTGATAAGTTCACGGATCTTTGAAAGGATCATCAACATTTCTTTTTCTTTTGTATCGCCCTTTAGACGAAAAACTTCTGTTTTTTTAGTTTTATCAAAAGATTTTAGTTGCTCCGTATCTTTTGCTAAAACAAATAATTCATCTTTAGATGCAGGAAGAAAAAGCGTTTTATTAAAAAGATCAATGATCTTTTCAGTACTACGATAGTTGATGTCAAAAAAATGTCTGGTTACATGACTTACATCATAAGCTATACGGGTAACATCAGGATTAAGTTCTTCTTTATATTTTTTTAAACGCATCTCAAATTTTAAAATATTATCAATAGAAGCATATCTAAAACCATATATACCCTGCTTCCAGTCTCCAACTACAGCGATATTACCGCTTCTGCTTAAAAGCAAAGCTATTTTGAACTGCATTTCATTAGTATCCTGAAACTCATCGATCATGATATATTCAAACTGCAAGTCCTTCCTAAGGTCATCCTTGAATGACAAAAGGAGAAAAGCAAACATGATTATAAATTCATAATTTATCCTGTTTAGCGTAAGGAGATGATCTATATATTCAATATAAAGATCATGTATAAAATCAAACAGGATCACTCTTTCTTCATTAAAGGCCTCAGTCAACTTTGTTTCTTTTAATCTCTGGCCTTCTATTAATGAAAGAATATCAATATTTTCAAAATAACTGCTTTTTTGAAACTTTGCTTTTAAACGGCTTGCCAGATTTTTTTTGTTTCCCAAAGAGTAAAAAGAATCGAGTCTTTCATTAAATGTATTAATATCTCCTAAAAGATAGTCTATACCACAACCGAACCATGTTCTTTTACCATTTTTTTTAACCGGTATAATTCCCTTACATGAAAGTTTTTTTATTAACGCAAAAAGATCTTTATCAGAATTTTTTACTTTAAAAAAATCTTTATACTTTGCATGTCTTTTTAAAAACTGCTTTCTAAACTCTATAAAGATCTCAGATTCAACTGTTTCACTTTCAATAACAGAACAATTATCAGTAATTACCTCTTTAATGCCTATATGATCAGGTACGTCAAAAGCATATTGTCTTATAAGTTCAAAACAAAAAGAATGAAAAGTCTTTATAGGAGCATTTACGAGTTCTGAAAGTTTTTGGGTTTCACCTTTTGCAGATCCACCTAAAGAATTAATGATTCTTTTTTTCATAGATTCTGCCGCATTATCAGTAAAAGTAACTACTAATACTTTCAAAGGGTCAATCCCTTTTAATGAAACAATATTTCTATATCTTTCTTTTATTGTTTCTGTCTTTCCCGTACCGGGTCCTGCATAAACAAGGTGTATACCCTGAAGATCTTTCGCAAATTTATTTTGTCTTTCATTAAGCATCATCCGCACACCATCCCGCATATATCTGCATAAGAGCATTTCCTGCAAATTGGTAAACTAAGCGGCTGAGCTGGAAAGCCTTTTTTATGACATTCTTCTATTCTTTCTAACTGCTCTTTAACAAAACTTTCAAAAGAATCAAGATCTTCTTTGAAAAAATATAGATCACGTATTTTAATGAGTTTTTTCAATATTCCTTCAGCTGTCTTTCTTGCTGTTATAGTGCTTTTACCATAGCATTCTAATAATGCATCTATTGAATCCAACATGTTGTTTTTTTCAATATCAATTGAAGAAATTCCCGTTTTCTTATATTCATCAAAGCCTATATTTTCTAAAAACTCCCTACGTGCTTTACTTTTCTCACAAAGTTTTTCAAAACATTCTTCTGTTTCCGTAAAACTTTTGAAAGTCATCGGATAATATGAGACTAAAACTTCCGGTAAGATCTCTTTTGAATCATTTCCTGCCATCTTTGTGGCAAGATCTGCCAAAGGATAATAAAATTTTATGGTCAAGCCCTTATCTTTTTGTTTTGACCTTAAAAAACAAAGATATAATATAGCCTGAAAGTTTACTTCATCTTTAATCCTCTTAACATTAGAACTCTTAATATGACTTGAAGCTTGCATTACTCTTAAAGATGTTTTGTAATCTACAACCTCAAGGTTTGAGACAATAAGATCTATTTTGCCATTTATATTAAGTTTATTATCTATGAAAGAACACTCTGTTGCCCCTTTACGAGCTTTTCTATTTTTCACATCCTCGTATAATTTTTTTATAAAAATATTATCTTTTTTTAAGATATCCTTATCACAAAAGAGAGAAGTATTTTGAATATGAACGTCTTCGATAAAAGATGATATATTTTCAATAGCATTTGAAAAATGACTTAAATAAAGAGGAATATAAATATCTTCTACGACATGGCTGATCTCACTTACCAATATATCAACAAAAAAGATGTTACCCTTTTCTTTAACTAATTCAGGAAAATGAAAATTAAATTCCGCAAACTGATGAAGCAGGTTTCCTTTTAGAAGATGTTCATTTTGATGCTCTTTTATAATAAATTTAAAAAAATACCTTCTTGGACATTCCACAAAGCTATTTAAACGTGTCGTGCTTATTGTGGATACTTTATATTTATCAGTAAATTGTTTTCTACTTATATTATTTTTATTACCTTTCCTTTTAGAAGAAGAACTATACTCAATATATGCGTCCTTATCATCTTTGAAGCTTTTAATAAAATTATTTCCTAATTCCTGAAAATAATAGCAGGGCCCTGTTGAAGATCTTTTTGTATCATTAGCCATAAAATATCTTTTGCTGCCGCTTTGTATAAGAGAACTAAACCTTACCAGTTCTTTTTCGTGTTTTTTATCCCAGACTTCCCGCATTTCATTTTTCACATAATCAATATTATTCTTTTTAAAGTCTTTTATTTTTTCTTTTTCGACCCATAATCTTTTAAGATTTTGTGCTATCCATGAATTATCCGGCATTATATAAAAAACAATTGGGCGGTCTACAAAAGAAGAGCTTTTTGCATCGGCAAAAATAATACCTTTTCTGCTTGTATCTATCTCAGACCCAAATGACACAAGAAAATACTCAAAATCCCTGAAAGAATCATTTATATATTTATCCATCATATTATATTTTTTAATGATCTCTTCAAGACGCTTTCCGGCAAGAATTGGAAAAGTATTTATATACTCACCAAAAGTCATTTTGTTTATAATGTTTATCTTTTTAAAAAGTTCCTTTATATCATCATAACCGGCCGCATCATCAGGATAATCTTTTACATAGTAACCATAAAATTGGGCAGGGATTATGTATTTTTTTGTATTAACTATTCCTACTATATCTTTTATTCTTAAATTTTCAGGAGCAACTGACATTCTTAAAATCGAGAGTCTTCGTCGAAAATCCATATCATCCATGATATCTTTTGACCCTATAATTGACAGGTTCTTTTCCTGCAAAAAAGATTTTAATACATTTGAATAAATACCGTCAGATACTACAATCGCAATGTCTTGCTGATTATCCTCGTTTATTTCTAAACACACTGCATTTATAAGCTCATGCGCGTTCTCGAACATTGAAAAATGAGGAGCTTTGGAATCATCCTCTTTAAAAAGTGAAATTTCACAAGCACTTTTCGGTAATACCTTTACTTCAGCATTATCAAAAAGTAATTTTTCCACCACTGCAGTTTTTTTTGTACTTTCTATACGAAAAGATTCCAAATATTTATAATAAGTACTCTTCTTTTCAAAAAAATCAAAAACATGATCAGGTATTTTTATAAATTCAGGAACGGATATCAGGTTTCTGCTTATTTCTCCTCTTTGAAAAAGACAATCTTTTAAAAGCCTAAGATAATAATGAGCTCTTTTGTATCCGCTTTTTACTGCAAGCGAGTTTACTATATCAATATCATCATAAACAAAATCGTTACTTTTAAAAAGCATACTTCTCATTACATACTGCTTGACAGTAGTTGCAAAAGGACCAAGACGAGGATTATCTATACGCCTGTTAAGCGCCTCGCTAAGAGCAGCATCCGGTGTGATGACAATATCATAGCCTTTTAACTCAAGATAAAGCTCATCGATTGTTTTTCTTAATTTCATAAAGGCTATTATAAAGAAAGAAGGTAGAAGAGAGAAGTTAGAAGTTGGAAAAAACAAAGGAATAAGACTGCATAAAAGTAGATTTTCTTTTGATGTTGTATAATCTTGAGTATAAAAAAAGCCCGGCCAATTTTGGCCGGGCTTTAAATTTATAATGTTACTCTTTATTAATTCTTTTTTCCTCTGCTTGCAGGACAGAGAACTTTCACATTTGCTTCAGTACTGTTTCCCGACTCATCTGTTGCCGTAATTGAAATTGTAAAGACTCTCTCCGTTCCATCATCGTTCTTAGCAGCACGAAGTTCTGTTGTAATTATTCCATTCACCTGATCAATCACAGGCTCTGTAAAATTCGCGAGGATATTGCCAAGATCATCTATTATTGGCGCTCCGTTACATTCAATAGAAACGGCAAGAGTAAGCGTACTGCCGCTATTATCCGTTACGTTTGCTGTAACAGTTACCGGATAAAGCTCGCCGTTTGGTGGCCAGATTATTGCCGGATCTGCTATAGGAGCCAGAGTTGGGGCTTCAGTATCAATAACTTCTATTGTCGTAATCTTTGTATCAATATTTCCATATTCATCTGTAACTTCTAATACTATCTGGTGTTCACCAAGAGACAATCCATCTGTTATTGTATGAATTGGGAGTTCTGCAGATTCTTCACCAATATATGTAGCTACAGTACCTGTAGCAAAAGGCTGGGTCTTGTCATCTTCATACCACATATAATTTATACTATCACCATCAAAGTCGACAACAGTTCCCTGAAGAACAATATCTTCACCAAACTTAAATGATCCTGATACCTGTATTACTGCTATTGGGGATGAATTATCAACTGTTAATATCATGCTATCACTTACTGTATGAATTCCGTCACTTACTTCTAGGGTCATCGTATGAGAACCTACAAGAAGAAGGTTGGCAAGATCTGTCGGTGCATTACCGTTTTCAACTGTACCATTTTCAGCTTCTATTACCCATTTGTATGTAAGAACATCACCATCCGGATCTGTAGCTGTACCTGTAACCTGAGTATAAGGCACATCTGAACTGCTGATATTAACGTTCAGACCAGCATCTACTACCGGCGGCTGATTGTTTACAATACCTGGCGCATGAGCACCGCTCGCTATTTTGAGATGATCTACATGAACTTCTGTCTGAGCATTCGTATAGGATCTGGCTGTCATATAAATAGTCCCGTCACTATAAGTAAATGGCCATCCGGAGCTGATATCGGTTGCTATGACTTGCCAGTCTTCATTTTCATTTTTCAGGTAAACATCAAGCTTATAATCAGCTATATTAAAAACAAACCTCCATGTCTGCCACTCCGCATTTCCATTGACGTTTGCCACTGAATTGTCACAAACAAGAATATCCCCAGATTCATCTCTTGTAGAAAAACCTGCACTGCTCCACTTAAGCTGGAAGACTCTGTCTCCTTTATATATTGTAAAATAGAAATGATCGTTATCAGGAATGGTTCCAACGTTGTCCACATATACTTTTGTTTCAATAGTCAAAAAATCTTCCGGAAAATCCTGCCCATAAATACCATAACTTTTGTTAATGGCAGCATATTCAAGGTTTCCGCCTACAGGACAGTAAAACCTCCATTGGCCTGCGGGGGCCACTTCTACATATGGTTCAGTACCAATACGATCGATATACCCTGTAGTATGACTACTGTTTTGCCAAGTCGCAAGAGATGAGCAGTCATTGTCTTCAAAATCCCAAACAGGTTCTATAACTTCTCCTAAAACAACTGAAAAAGGCGCTATTAAACCAATGATCAGCACTAATACAGCTAGTAAATATTGTGATCTTTTCATTAAATCTCCTTTTAGTTAATGATCTATTTAATATATTTTTTCAAAGTAAGGTTTCGAGTTAATTTTTAGTATACGGGATTTATTACTTGTTTTTCCATATTCAATAGTGTTATTTGAGCCGCAATATTCGTATTTATAGTTACTTACGGTAGATAAATTTCTGCATAATACAGGAATATTATCTTTTCTGATAGAATTACCAGTGATTTGTGAGGTCTTTTTTACTGTTTCTTTTGTTGACATAATATGCATTACCTTATGGTAGATAATACATATTTCTTCAACTCATATAATATAACACATATTATATGACATGTCAATACTTTAATATATTATTTTTAATCACATTATATACTGCAATCTGGATAGTTATGCATTTTAATAATATTTTTATATTATTCATTTGACAGTTTAATAATATATTGAGCTATTATTTGTTATTTGTATTCTATTTAATATAGATATACTGTCAAGTATTTGATTTTAATGCTTTATTTTTTAATTTTGACAAGATTAGCTGGATAAACCATATAGATAGGGTAATTATAAATTAAAAATCAATGTGCAATATAAGTAGGAATGATAAAATTTATTTTCTAATTCGTATAATTAGTGGTTAATCACACGAATATCGCCGAAGGCACCTTGAACCAATTAACCGAATAACCAGTTAACCAATCAACTATCCTTTATTTATCAACTTTTAATGACTTTTGAAAGTGTTGCACTTACATCATCTATACTGTAGGGTTTTGTTATTATGCCGCAAAAACCGTAATCTTTATATTGAGACATAATAACATCCTGAGAATAACCGCTTGATACTATCATTTTTACATCAGGATCTATCTTTATTAATCTTTTAATTGTTTCTTTTCCACCCATACCACCCGGTATTGTAAGGTCTATAATTATAACATCAAAAGGACGACCTGATTTTCTTTCTTTTTCATATATTTCTATCGCTTTAGCTCCATCTGTTGTAACGTCAACTTCATAGCCAAGATATTTTAGAAGTTTTTTTCCTACTCTCAGGATCATATCTTCATCATCAACAAGAAGTATTCTTCCCTCTCCTGTAATATCTTTTCCTTTTGGCTTTCTTAACGCCTGAACTTTTTTATCACTCACAGGCAGATAAATATTAAATGTCGTCCCTTTCCCGATTTTTGAATCAACCAGAATAACACCGCTATGTTTTTTTATTATTGAATACGATATAGCAAGACCAAGCCCGCTGCCTTTTTGCTTAGTTGTAAAAAAAGGATCGAATATTTTATTTAAATGCTCCTTTGAAACACCTATTCCCTTATCTTGGATAGATAATTTTACAAATTGTCCTTCCTTTAAAGGTATTTTCATATTTTTTGTAACTGAAATATTTTTTGTAGAAACAATTATTTCTCCACCTTCAGGCATGGCTTGCTCTGCATTTATCACAAGATTACTTATTACCTGACTTATTTGACCGGGATCCACTCGTACATTCCAGATATCAACTTGCATGTCATACTTGCATTTCAAATTTGATCCTCTAAGAGAAAATCCTATCGATTCTTTAACCACCTCATTAATAGAGATAGTTTTTTTTATTGGCAGACCTCCGCGTGAAAAGGTAAGAAGCTGCTGAGTTAAGTTCTTTGCCTGAAGGGAGGCTTTTTCCGCATCGACTAACACCTCAAATATCTCATCTTTAGGATCAACAAATGTTTTTGCAAGATAAATACTTCCAACTATAGCTGTTAATATATTGTTAAAATCATGAGCAATACCGCCAGCAAGTATGCCAATAGATTCAAGCTTCTGTGCTTTCTGGAGCTCCTGCTCTGTTTTTCTCTTTTTGGTTATATCCCTAAATACAATAACAACACCTCTTATATCTCCCCTTTTATCTTTTATGGGAGCACCTGAATCCGCAATAAGCCTTTCTGTCCCGTCTTTTGAAAAAAGCAAACTTTCTTTACTTAAACTTACTATTGATTTACTCTTTAACACCTTACTTACAGGATCTTCTATAGGCGTTCTATCATTTGGATCCAGCAATTCAAAAATATCTTTTAAGTATTTTCCTGTAACATCCTTATTTTTATATCCTGTAATAACTTCTGCAACTTTATTAATAAGAACAATGGAGCCTTTTGTATCAGTTGTTATAACACCGTCACCAATTGAACGAAGCGTTATATCAAGAAGCTCTTTTTCTTCAAGTAGAGCTTCCTGTAGGTTTATTCTTGCTATTGCTCCGCCTATCTGGGATGCAATGGTCTCAATTGCCAAACGCGTGCTATGTGAAAAATCATCGACCGTATGCGAACCAATGTTAATAACACTAATAATATTTTTTTCATGCTTTATAGGAATAACTGCAAGCCCTCGCAATCCTTCTTTCAACCGCATTTTATCCTGCTTGGTAAAATCTGATTTCTGATATTGCATATAAACAGGTTTTCCTTTCACAACAAGCTGTGTTTCAGGAGCGTTTTTATCATAATAAGAAACACTATCTGAAAACTCAGGAGAAAGGCCTGTTGAAAATATCATTTTTAAACTTCCGTCATTTTTATTTATAAAATATACACCACCACAATCAATCTCTTCTAAATTAATTA
Organism: Candidatus Auribacterota bacterium; assembly: GCA_023144635.1. GTDB lineage: Bacteria > Auribacterota > JAFGBW01 > JAFGBW01 > JAFGJP01 > JAGLFH01. The sequence goes on from JAGLFH010000042.1 coordinate 26,854, forward strand.
TTGTTTTTAAAAGTTGCCTCATTGCTTTAGAAACACTTGTTGTTGTGCTTAGTTCGATTCCTAAATTTCTCTGTATCTCTGAGATCTTTTCAGCTTTTTTTCTCATCGTTACATCACGGAAACTCCAGACTCTTCCTACAACTTTATCATCAATACGCTGGGGTTTTGAAAAACGCTCAAAGACTCTACCATCATTTAGTTCAAAACTGTCAAAACTATCTTTACTAATATATAAATATGAATGCTTAACTCTTTTTAAGAAAGATTCTGGTTCTTTTAATTGACAGAGAACATAGTTAAGCACTTTATTTTCATCACGAGAATCAAGTGTTTTTTGAGGGATAGTCCACATCTCTTTAAACTTTTTGTTATAGTTTAATATTTTTCCTCTAAGATTGACTGCAAGGATACCGTCTGCAGTAGATTCCAAAGTTGCATCAATAAGAGAATAAGATCTTCTTAATTTTTCCTCGTTCTTTTTTCTATCTGTAATATCTTCGTATGTACCTATTACTGCAGTAACATTTCCTTCTTTATCATGAAGAGGCATTCTATTTGTATCAAGCCATGCCTCTGTCCCATCTGCATGAAGCTGAGGCTCAATGATGTTGTATTCCGGTGTATTTGAATTCATCACCCTTTTATCACATTCTAAATAAAATGCAGTCTCTTCTTTTTTCCACGGCATATCATAATCTGTTTTTCCAATTATCTCTTCAGGGTCATTCAGACCTGCATCATCAGCAAAGGTCTTGTTACATCCTAGATAAACACTATTGCGGTCCTTCCAAAAGATCCTCTGTGGAATATTATCAAGTATGATCTTTAGCAGTTGTGATGATTCGCGCTTCGAAGCTTCTGCTTCTTTAATATTTGTAATATCAAGTACAGATGCTATTGATTTATTTGTTCCGGGGATAACATCAACACTCATATAAATATTTCTAATAACATTATCTTTTAATCTACCACGACATTCATATTTTGTTGGAATATCTGTTTTTTCTGCTTGTCTTCTTTTAACATGATATTCATTTAATTTTTCAAGATCTTCCTTAAGAATAAATTCAGTCCAGCTTTTTTTTCCTTCTATTTCCTCTTTTGTATAACCTGAAAACCGTTCAAACTCTTTATTAACAAGAGAAATAGTAGTATCCTCTTCAATTATTAATATAGGAATTCCTGCAGACTCAAAAATCATCTGGTATTTTTCTTCAGCCTCTTTTAATGTTTCTTCTATTTTTTTACTATGCGTAATATCTTTAATAACAGTTATAATCTGCGCTACTTCTCCATCATTCAAAACAGGTATTTTTCTTGTTTCTGTAGCAATTTCATTTCCCGAAACGGAATTAGTTTCTTGAGACACAAGGACTTCACCGTTTTCAAAAATATGCTCATATTCATCACGTACTGTGTCAGGTAAAAATGAAAACACATCAAATATACTCTTACCTATATATTCATACCCTAAACCTAAAGCATCACACCAATCATTAAATGTTCTATTGATATAAAGTATCTTAAAATCACGGTTTATAACATGAATAGCATCACCCAAGTTATCTAGTATTGATGTATATTTTTCTACTACATCTTTAGCAGATTCTTCCGATTCTTTAATAACTGTAACATCTTGAATACTTATTAAAATCTCTTCGTTTTCAAGTTTTGACATCTGAAAACGGCACCAGCGCTTTATTCCATCTTTTCTAATTATTTGATAAAGACGTTCAGGGGGGGCTTCTAATACAATATCATTTGCACAGTCTTTAGCAGCTTGTTCTTTATCTTTTTCATTTGAGGATGTTAAATTAATCCAATTATTTACAGTTGAAAGTTCAGATTTGTTATAACCGAACATTTTTTCAACAGCAGGACTTAAATACTTAATTACACCTTGTTTTGAAATAATTGCTATTCCGTTTGAACACTTTTGCAAAATATTTTCTATCATTTTATGATCAAGATGCATGCAAAGTCCTTTTTAGTTATCGTCATATTATTTTAACCTATTTCCAATATTGTTCAAGTATACATTATTAGCTCAATGTGGCAGGCTATGATTTACTTAAGGTTGCCGCGGAATTTTGTTCTTCGCAATGACGGTTTTTTAGATAAACATAAATTTGCAATTAAATCAAAAAATAAAATTTATATTTTTTTCACCTAGATCCCGCGGTTAAACCGCGGGATGACGACGTTTTACTTATTTTATTACTAGCGAGCAAGGCCAGACCCTACATTTTTTTTAAAATCCTTTTTATCTGTGTAAATCTGCGTCCGATTTTTTATTATAATTCGCTTCGGAAGGAAGCTCCACAATTTAAAGGACAAAAAAAAGCCTGCCGGAAAACCGACAGGCTTTTTAATTTAAACCGGTAACGTCCTACTCTCCCATCACCTAACGTAACAGTACCATGGGCGCTGGCGGACTTAACTTCTGAGTTCGGAATGGGGTCAGGTATTTCCCCGCCGCTAAAGTTACCGGAAACTTTTTACTGTATGACTTGTTATGGTCATCAGTTAATAATTACATTGAATAAAGGAAACGTTCTCTCACGCAAAGCATTGACTTTGGATTTACCTCGCTTATTCAGCAAGGATTTTTTAAAGGATCAAGCCTCACGACCTATTAGTATCAGTAGGCTAAACACATTACTGTGCGTACACCGCTGACCTATCAACCTTGTAGTCTTCAAGGGGTCTTTAGTCCGACAAAGTCGGAGGGATATCTTATCTTGGAGGGGGCTTGGCACTTAGATGCCTTCAGCGCTTATCCTTTCCGTACGTAGCTACCCAGCAATACATCAGGCGACATAACTGGTACACCAGAGGTACGTCAATCCCGGTCCTCTCGTACTAAGGATTGATCTCCTCAAATATCCTGCGCCCACAGCAGATAGGGACCGA
>JAGLFH010000043.1 GCA_023144635.1 Candidatus Auribacterota bacterium
AAGATTATTTAAATGCTCAAAAAGAAGTTCAGAAAAAGAAAACAAAAGGAAGGCTAATAATGAAAAAAGATAAATCTATTATGGAAATACTGAAAGAAGTGGATTCATCTATTGAGGCAAAAGATCTTTGGCTACAATCAGCACATGAAAAGGATATAGACGCTTTTTATGCGGAATTAAAGAAAATTGAGTTTGAGATTAATGTAGAAACAAAAGGAAAAATATCTTTGATAGGGTTAAAGAAATGAGAATAGATAAAGTATATATAGAAGACTTTAAGAATTTAAAAAAGTTTAGCATTGACCTTGATGAAAAGAAAATGAAAACAGTATTACTTGGTCAAAATGCTACAGGAAAATCAAATTTTATTGAGGCCATTGTATTAATATTTAAATTTCTTGATTTAAGTAACGATATGAAAAGGCGATATCCTGATTTCGACTATTCAATTATTTATAAAGTAAATAAGAAAACAGTTAAGGTTATTCATAAAAAAGGTGCGTATGAATTATTTATTAATAATAAAAGCAAGAGCCTAAAATCTTTCTTTTCACAAGAAGGGAAAAAGCTATATCAGCCAAAGTATGTATTTACTTACTATTCTGGATTAAGTAATAAATTGAAAGAGCACTTCTGGGAACATCAAGGAAAATTCTATGACGGGATTATAAAACCAGATTTCAAGGAAGCTGAACTGGACTCTTTAAGAAAGCTATTTTATGTTCAATTAGTACATTCCTATTTTGTATTATTAGCTTATTTTTCATTTGCTGAAGAAGAAAATGAATCAATTGCTTTCCTAAACGATGTATTGAACATTAAAGACATAGAATCAATACTATTTATTCTTAAAATGCCTGATTGGGCAAAAAGTAGAATTAAAAAGAATCCTAATGATAGGTTCTGGACGGCAAAAGGTTTAGTTAGAAACTTTTTAGACTTGCTCTGGGAATATTCATTAGCTCCGATTTATCATTATGAGAAAATTAAAATTGATTTTAGAGACGAAGATCCTCAAGACAGATTATATTTGTACGTTAGTACAAAAGATAAATTAAAGGCTTTAGCTAAAAATTATAGAAGTAATACTGGATTTTTCAAAGCGTTAGAAAGTACGTACATATCTAAATTAATGGCAGAAGTAAGAATAAAAGTAAAAAAAGAGAGTGTAGATGAAGGTATTACTTTTAAAGAACTCAGTGAAGGAGAGCAACAGTTGCTTACTGTTCTGGGACTTTTAAAGTTCACTAAAGACGAAGAGTCTTTAATTCTTTTAGATGAGCCTGATACTCATTTGAATCCGATATGGAAATGGAAATATTTTGAGTATTTCGATAAGGTGGTAAAAAAACATGAAACAACGCAAATAATTATTAACACACATGATCCTTTAGTTATTGGAAGTTTAACCAAAGAAGAAGTTAGAATCTTCAAATTTGAAGATGGCAAAATTATAGCTGAAAAGCCAGATATTGATCCAAGAGGGCTTGGTGTTGCTGGAATTTTGACAAGTGAGCTATTTGGTTTGCCTACAATTTTAGATAAAAAGACCCAAGCAAAATTAAACAGAAAGAGATATCTTCAAGGACGATTAATGAGAGAGAAGCTTTCTAAGCAAGATTATAGAGAGTATCAAATATTGAAAGCCGAATTAGAAAAATATGGGTTTTATGAGGAAGTTGAAGATGTTTGGTTTAAAAAATACTTAGCTGAAATGTCTAAACATGAAATATTTCAAAAGGTAGAGTTTACTTCCAAAGAAAAAGATTTTCTAAAAAAAGAAAGCAAAAAAGCAGCTCAAAGAGTTTTAGAATTAATGAAAAAAGAAGATATAAAATGAGAGTAATCCCCATAGATGAGTTGCAAGAAACTTTTGATGAAATCAATGGTCGAGGAAGTTTTGAAGTCTGGAGTAGAAAAGCGGAGGATCATTTAAGCCAAATCAGAGATATGGATAAAAAGAAAAGAAGTAAGTATTGGGCCACAAATAATATTTGGAAAGAGCTTTATCCTGCGTTATCAAAACTATCGGGGCATAAGTGTTGGTATTCTGAATCTCCAGAGAATGCAAGCGAATGGGAGATTGATCATTATAGGCCAAAATCTAAATCAATAAATGAAAATAGTATAATTATTAGAGATGATGGGTATTGGTGGTTGTCTTATCATTGGCAAAATTTTAGACTCGCTGGTTCTTTAGTTAACAAGTTAAGAAAAGACAGATTTACAGATGGTGAAGAAGTTTATGGCAAAGGTTGTTTTTTTCCGCTTGAAGATGAAAGACATGTAGGACAACCGGAGGATATGAATTGTGCCTGCGAAAGACCTTTATTGATAGATCCAATAAATCCAAGAGATGTTACTTTGATTTCATTTGATAAAAATGGAGAGCCCTATCCGACTTACAATGAAGACGACAATCTTTTAAATTACAAAAAAGCTATTTTATCAATAAAATATTATGGGTTAAAACATGAACCACTGGATAGAGGGAGAAGCAAAATTTGGTCAAATTGCGAAACGGTTGTAAGCAAGGCACATAATTATATCAAAAATAAGATTAATGATGCTGTTCGTAGAAATGAAAAAATTGATAACTGTTATTTGCAGTTAGCTAAATATTCTAGAAAAAGTGAGCCGTACACTATGGTTGTAAGGAACTTTGTAAGAGAAAAATTAAAGGATGACAATTATAGCTGGCTTTCAGATGTAGGCTTAGTATTAGGGAGTTGATAATATGACAACAAATACATTAGTAGCAAAAATATGGTCGTTTTGCGACACATTAAGAGATGATGGTTTAGGTTATGGCGATTATTTGGAACAGTTGACTTATTTGCTATTTCTTAAAATGGCAGACGAAAACCCAAATGATTATAATTTGCCGAAAGGCTGTAATTGGCAAGTCTTGTTAAGGTTAGAAAAAGGAGATTTAATAAGTCAATATGAAACAATCTTAAAATCTCTTGCTAAATCAGGAGGTATGCTTACTAAAATATTTGTTGGGGCTCAAAACAAGATACATGATTCCTCTAAACTAAAAAAGCTAATTAAATTAATTGATGAAGAAAACTGGACATTAAAAGACACGGATATTAAAGGAGATATTTATGAATCTCTCCTTCAAAAAAATGCTGAAAATAGTGGTGCTGGTCAGTATTTTACACCACGTTCAGTTATTACTGCCATAGTGAATTGTATTCAGCCAAAACCAGAAGAAATTATCTCAGACCCTTCATGCGGAACAGGCGGATTTTTCCTAGGTGCATTGGAATATTTGTTAAAAAAAAGATTGAATCCAAAACAAAAGAGATTGCTAAAATTCGATACTTTCCATGGATGGGAAATTGAAAGTTCAACAGCTCGTTTATGCTTAATGAATCTATTCCTTCACGGCATAGGGGATTTAAAAGATACTCCCGATATTGAAGTAACAGATAGTCTGAAAATTCAGCCTAAAATGGGTGTAGATATTGTATTAGCTAATCCGCCTTTTGGTAAAAGTAGTAGTGATATTCCAACAATAGATGAAAAACAAGCGAAAAAAGATGGCTATTTTTTGAGAAAAGACTTTTGGGTAACGACTAGTAACAAACAATTAGCATTCTTGCAACATATTGTGTCAATGTTAAAGGAAAATGGACGTGCAGCAGTTGTGCTTCCTGACAATGTTTTATTCGAAGGCGGAGCAGGTGAAACGATTCGTAAAAAACTTTTAGAAGAAATAAATTTGCACACCATATTAAGATTACCTACCGGAATATTTTATGCCCAAGGAGTAAAAGCAAATGTGTTATTCTTTAAAAAGAAAAAAAAGGTATCTAAACCCGCAACTAAAGAAATTTGGTATTACGACTATCGGACAAATGTAAACCATACACCTAAAAAAAAGCCTTTGCGGTTTGAAAATTTGCATGAATTTTGTAAATGCTACCTTTCTAGAAAAAGAGAAGAAAGAAAAGAAAAATGGAGTAAAAAGAATCCAGAGGGAAGATGGCGAAAATATTCGTACAAAGATATTATTGCAAGGGATAAGATCAATTTAGATATTACATGGTTAAAAGATAGTAATTTAATTGATTTAGATAATCTGCCGGATTCTAATGTTTTGCTGGATAATATAATAGAAAATGTAGAGAGTTCCTTAGCAAGTTTTAAGGTAATAAAAGAAACGATTGACAGTGAATAACTATATATGAAGTTTTAATAAATGGTGAATAAGATGCTCGACATTAAGACTCTTGAAACATGGTTATGGCATTCTGCTTGTAGTATTCGGGGTAGTATGGATGCACCAGTATGTTTATATCCCAAAATAGGAAAAAAAGGATGGAGAAATTGAAAATAATTAAATCCACTCCTTGCGTCGTTTTTCCATTTAATTATTTTCAATATTTGGGGACATCGGGATTTCCCCAACACCCCTTTTGTAGCGTCGAATGATAAATAATGATTTTTTTGAGAAGCCATAGGATGCTTCCTGACTTTGATCAATTATGTGCACATTTTCTGGTATCTGCTTTTAATGAGTCAGCAGAAAGAAATAATTTCACTCCTCCAAAATCAGCTCTCTGACTTCTTTAGCTTCCTCAGTCAATTCATATAATCTGCCCATCTTATCTTCAGGATTAAGACATATTGCTACTCCTTGCTCTCTAAATTCAGCCAGAACATCGCTTGTACTATTCAAATTTAACATCTGATTATATTGCTTTGCTTTTCTGCAAATCATACTTGGAGTTAAAGGCTTGTTCATTACTTTAATTAGAGAAATTCTCCTTTTATTGCCAGCAGATATCCATTTATATAATCGTAAATTCATAGTGTGAACATTTAAACGAAAATTCGATCTAATATTTAACTTTTACACAGTAAGAACACAGTATTCGTCAGTGTATATCTATTGAACAAAAATTTGGGATAAATTATCAGAAATTGGGATAAATTTTTCACGTTTTGGATAAAAGAAAAAATCAGGGAAATCATTAAAATATACTGAAAAATTAAGTGTATCTTCTGTGTAAAGCTTTTAAGCAGAACTGTTACTACTTTTTAATAGGAGAATTGAAAATAGGTGTCGTAATGTATGATATTATTTTGAAAGAAGAAAAAAGGCTTTGTGAAAAGTATGGTGTAGAAACCATAGATGAAGTATTAAACGCACAATATGATATATTTAAGAGATCTTGCACTACAAAGAATAGATTATATAAAACAGATTATAGTTTTAAATACTAGGTTATTGCCCCAAAAAAATGGGGCTTTAACCTAAAGTACAATCCCCATCGCCGGCATGCTATTCTTGGTTAAATCCCCATCAAAAAGTTTATAAATATATCCCCATTACTAATTGAACAGGGGATAAAATGCCAATTATTAACTATCAAGAAAAAGCTGAAAAGGAAAAGATTAAACTATTCAGAAGGAAAGATATTTCTTTAAAGAATTTTGAATATCTGAGAGATTTTATGGATGCTTACGAAGTAAGCCCGGCCCGTTTATCTATATTTTGCAGGCATATAATATTTCTATTAAAAAATAGTCAAGATATTAAGAAAGACATGAATGACTACAAAAAGATTAATAAAATATTTAGAGAACTGAGAGAAAATTTAAAGGATGCATATTATGCAACTATTATAAATGTATCTTCCAGATTCGTAAGATGGCTTAATGGAGGCGAAAAGCCTAAAGGCTTCAGAGATATTAAAAACAAGCCTAAACGAAGCATGAAAAGAGATTTAGAGAAAGAGGATATGCTGGAATGGGAAGACGGCATAAAGATGGCAAGCTTTACTAATTCTATTCAATTAAAGGCTATTATAATGATACAACTGGATGGTGGCTTTAGACCTTCTGAATTTATTGATATGAATTATGGAAATATTACAAGAGAGGGGAAATTCCTTGTAGCCTCTGTTAATGGAAAAACAGGAAAAAGACAAGTGATTTTATATAAATGTGCCCCATATCTTAATAGATGGCTTCAGAGTCACCCAACAAAAGATAAAGATGATCCTCTTTGGATAATGGAATATCCGAGTAAAAGCAATAAAGTCATTAATGCTAAAATCACAAGATATGATTATTTTGCGATATTGAAAATAATTAAGAAGATTGGTAAAAAAGCTGAAGTTAAAAAACCTCTGGATTTCTATAATTTCAGGCATTCTGCATGCAGGCTGGCAAAACTTGAAAACCTGCCTACTGAGCTGGCAGCAGAGAAATTCGGCCACTCTGTAGAATATTTTGTGAATACTTATGGAAGACTTGATACTGTAGATAAAATAAACAGGCATAAGAAAGCATATGGAGAGGATATTAAAGAAAATGTGGAAAATATTGATAAACCAAAATTATGCTTGATCTGTGATACAATAAATGAACCAGCAGTTGAGATATGCGAAAAATGCGGGAATCCTTTAACTCTGTCAAAAGCTTTGTCAATTGAAAAAGACAAGAGTGAAGAGCTTAAAGATCTCAAGTTTAAAATCGAAAAAATGAATAAAATATTAATGGCTTTAGCAAATGAGAGAAGGAATGCTGAAATTATAAAGGTTGCATCAAATTAGTGGCTTTTTCAGCTTTTGCAATAACCTTATCTACCTCCTTTTTCATATCAATCAGTTTTCCGCTGATACTTAATTGAAAGTCGCATGATTTATGAGCATCTCTGAGAATATCCTCCATTGACTGACTTGTAGCTTTCAGATACTGCATTTCAGTCGCAATATTGTTCATAAGCTTTGCATAGGAATTCATCTTATTCTTTTCCATAGGCTTAATCCTGTCAAGATTTTCATGTATTCTTATCATGTTGTTCAGGTTTTTGATAATTATTGACAATTGTTCCACATAGCTTTCTATCCTATAGATATCAGTCAGCGTATGTTGGTTAGAAAGAAACATCTGATTTATATTTCTTTTCTGGTTTTCAAAATTTATTCCCATTTTGCTCAAGAGATCTTTTGCAGATTTCACTGATTTAAATAAAAGAAAAAGATATAAAAGCTTTACACGGTAAAATCACTTTTATCTTCAGTGCTATTCCCTTTTATAATCTAATGATTTATAATATTCTCTTTCCTCTCTATAATTTTCCAGAAAATGGGTAAGCTTATAGTTAATATCCCTCACATTGTCAGCTATCGTTAAGACTGCTTTCTTGCATCTTAGCTCTAGATTGTCTTCTGCCATTACTGTTCACCTTTATTCAATACCTTTTCGAGATAATTTCTGTGTATGATATCTATCCTAATTGTTCTTAAAATAAGCCAATTTCCGTCCTTGCTCATAGACAACTTTTTTTCCAAAATTGGCTGTTTTTCTTCGAATTCATTTTTTTCAGTTTGCTTTTGTTCTTTTGCCATATTTTTACCCCCAAATTTTGAATCTATTCTAAGGTAGTAGCAAAAGGATATATATGGTTTACACTAGATTTGCACTTAAAGAATTGTATTTCCTAAAAAGGCATATTAAAGTTAGTATAATAAATGGGGCTTTTAGTGTAAAAGGATTAAACTATATCTTTGAGTAATATTATGGAATAAGCTTTCTAAAAATAAATTTAAGGAATAGATGCAATGCAAGAACAGAAAAAAAAGAAAGTCCTAATATTTGATTTGGATAACACCCTGTATAATGATAGCAAAATTCAAAGTGCGTATGAAAAAATTGCTAATGATCTTGTATGGAATAGGTGGTGGAATTCTAAGATATTAAAAAAACACTTGTTTTCATTGCCATTGTTTTGCTTTATCAAGAAAAATTATATTCATTTAGTACGAAAATACTTTCAGAAAAAGCTGAATTATGCTCCTCCTCTCTCTTATGTAATAAAAGAATTCGATATTGATTTTAAGATGTGGAAGAATGCAAGGAATAATATTTCTGACGACTTTCTGCCGAAGAGAAATACAATGCTTGAAAATTTAATGAAGAAATTAAATGGAGAATATGATTTTGCACTTATTACAGATAACGTTCCTGAACTGACTCACCGTATATTGGAAAGTATAGGAATATGGCATTTCTTTGAGGAACGAATTGTTTATGCAGATGGTCAGAATATAAAGCCTGATAAAATCATGTGGTATAGTCTCTTGAAAAAAATAAAAGTCGATGAGCCTGAATTTTGTTTAATGGTTGGTGATAGGTACGATATTGATCTAATGCCAGCAGCAGAAATGGGAATGAAGGTGGTACAGGTTGAAGGTGTTGAGGATGTTTACAGGTTACTGAGAGGATTACTAAGGAAAGATACAGGAATTAACAAAAGGCTTTCATCGATTAAATCTTTTCTTACAGAAGAAAGAAAACTGAGTGTTTTACACCTTGAACATACATTTAATCTAAGAGATAAGTATGTTGCAGCATATTTAGCGGTTATTATTCCAATACTTGGAATTATTGTGTATACAGTGCAATCTTCTAAAGATTTGCCTTTATTGATATTTTTAGTTTTATTAGGTTTTATAATGGGATGTGTTATTATCTCTTTTTTAGCAATATCATGGCAGGCAAGAGACTATTATAGAGAAAAAAGAGAGATGATAAACAGATTTTTGGCTTATTATCCAGAAAATGATTTTGTAGCTGAAATTTTTTTAAATCATTACATTAATTTTACAAGAGATAAAGTTAAAAGATTGCCTAGCGCTATCAGCACTTATTCTATTTTTATAAGCTGGATTTCAATTATGAATGCTCTTCTTGTCAGTGGTGCTTTATATATGTGTTCAAAAGAGTATGACTGGTCAAAAGAATTTACCTTTTATGTTATAAGTCTTGCTTCATTTTTAGCTATTTTTGTAAGCTGGGGACTGTTTAAATTATGGAGATTTCTATTAACCTCAAAAAAATATCTGGAATAATTTACTGAAGATTATCTCGATCTCCATTATATCTTTCCATTACAGTAGTTTTGCCAAAAGTTCCATCTCCTTTGCCTTTCCTCATTCTTAATTCGTAGGTCCGAACATTGTTCCATGGATCAGACCATCCCACACAGATTATGTAGGATAAATCAGGAATCTGGTCTCCTGTGACATCTTCGAAACGTATTTCCTTTGGTTCTCCTATAATTCTATCTATAAGCTTTTCCTCACTAAGACGGCCATCCCCCATGCCTTTTTTCATTTTTAAGTCATAGATTGGTTTATGGTGAAATTCGCGGGTATATCCTGCTTGTACCATATAGATATGTTCTGGCTTATTGTCTCCATCTAAATCTTTGAAAATACTCGTTGTTTTTTGAGCGCAATCACAACCGCTCAAAATCAATGCTAATCCGGCAGGTATCAATATCTTGCTCTTAAATTCTTGAATTGTTTCGTATATGGCCATAGTTGTAAAGTAATGCTTCAAGTCTTTTAAAGCTTTGTATTTGTTACTACCATTTAGAAGATAATGATTCTTTGCTATATGTAATTAATAGACATTCTAATAATTGTGAAATAATCTTCATTTTTTTGTATAATGAGATTTCAATTTTATTAAGGGGGATTTATGAAAAAAGTCACGCTGATAATTCACGGATATAGCGATTGCTCAGAATCTTTTGTAAAAATTAAGAAATTCCTGCAAAAAAAGAAAATAGGGACAGTCAAAACAATCCTTTATGCAGATTATGAGTCCAGAGAAGACAACATGACCTTTAATGATGTCATAGATGGATTAAATGATGAACTTATTAAAAATAAGATAATAGATCAAAATGGGAAAAAGCTCTGTGACCTTAATGTTATTGTGCATTCTACTGGCGGCCTGGTCATAAGGCACTGGATATGGCGTTATTATTATAAAGATGGAAACAGAATAAATGAATGTCCTGTAAGACGATTAATAATGCTTGCTCCTGCAAATTTCGGCTCTCCATTAGCTCACAGAGGAAAATCATTTCTTGGACATATCTTCAAGGGAAGATGGAAAATCGGTGATTTTCTGGAAGTAGGAAAACGGCTTTTGTATGGATTGGAATTGGGCAGCCCTTATCAATGGAACCTTGCGCACAGAGATATTATTATTAAAAAGCCATATTATAATTCAACTCAGATTCAAACAACAATTCTTGTTGGGATAGATGATTATGAAGGATTAAGAGGATGGGTCAATAAGCCTGGAACAGATGGCACAGTTGTTATTGCAGGAACTTCCTTGGATTCTGCAAAGCTTGTCTTAGATTTTTCAAAGCCAAGAGACAAAAGACTGAATTATAAGCCTTATAATTGGACAATTACTAATCCCTCAGATGATTTTGCTTTTGGAGTTTTGGAAGGGCTTGATCATGGCAGTATTGTTGAGCAAATAAGTGAAAAAAGTGAAGTGGGTGAATTATTGGTAAAAGCGTTGAAAATCAAAGATAAAAATGGATTCAAAAAATATAGTAAAGATTTAAAAGTTATAACACAAGAGACTTATAAGAACTCTGGAAAATCTAAATATCAGCAGTTCATTATACATGCTGTTGACGATCATGGTGTCTCAGTAAAAGACTACACAATAGAATTCTTTATCTCTAAAGTAAGCAGAAGCATTTTAGGAAATATTTTGAATAAGATAAGGTTTTCTATTCAGGAAAAAGAGCTTACTAAAGAAGCTAATAAGATTATGACAGGCCAGTTTCATACACATACTAAGGATTCAAGCTATAGGCGTTTCCTTGTGAATCTGGAAGAGATAAAATCTCATTTAAAGAAAGCACAAAATGAGCTGAAATCTGAAGTTATTCTAAGCATGAGAGTCTATGTGCCAAGAGTTGACAAAGGGATTAAATATGAGTTGAAAACCCTTCAAAATATAGTTATTTATGATCCGAATCAGAAAAGAACAAATTTGCCGCTGTTTTTCTGGTCTAATACGACAACTTTGATTGAGCTGAGAGTTAATCGGATTAATGAATATGTAACAGTGGGAATAAAGCCGAAGAATCATTAAAAGCTTATAAAATAGATAAGAAAAAGAATCAGAAAAAAACCTGAGAAGGCTATCTTCATTGCTACAATATTCTTGCTGTAAAACTTAATAATTTTACTGATATTGATTCCCAAATAAATGATAAGGAAAAGTAAGATTAAGGGCAGTATAAAGAAAATATTGTACAGGAAAAGATAAAAGTAGCCTTTTAGAGCTTGTTCTTTGATGAGTAAAATAATAGGAATATAAATCTGTCCTGTGCAGGGAAACTCGACCAGGGACACAATCGCTCCAGTAAAAAAAGCTAAGACAGTTGAAAACCTCATAGAACTCGTTCTCTTTATGATCTTGTGCATTCTAATAATGCTTTTATTATTAAGTTTAAGCTCCATTTTCTTTCCTCTGGAAATGAGATAGGCATCTTTAAGATTTAAATAAATCAATAGAAGCACAATAAAAGCAACCAGACCTTTTAAGATAAGACTGAAGGTTTTCAAGAGGGAAATACTTTCAAATATCTTATAGATGCCTAATCCAAGAAGATAGTACGAGCAGAAGCATCCTAGTATGAAGAATATTCCTGAAAACAGAACATTCCTTTTATTTTTTTTCAGATAAAAAAGATAGGAAATGAAAAATATGATGACTGTAAAAACACAGGGATTGATGCCATCCAGTAACCCTCCTGAAATAATAGCAATTAAACTTAGTTTTTTAGGAAGATTTACAGATTGATTTTTCTCTGGCAGAGAAGATCTTTTCTTGTTTAATGATATTTCTATTTCTTTTAAGAGATTTTCTTCTATTTCTCTTCTTCCATTTAGAAACTTATTCTGAATGAGAATAATAGGAAAATTTTTTCCGGCTTTTCCAAATTGCTCTTCAAGCTGCATGAAGTATTTATAGTTTTCAATATCCTCTATATTGAAAAAGTTCATCTGGATAGAATCTGCGAATTTCTCTTCAGCTACAGGAATTACTCTTTCCTTAACATAATCACAGTTTTTGCAGTTGTTAGAGTAAAAGAAGAGGATTGATAGTTTTTTTTGAGATGAAAACGAAGAAAAAGATATTAAGAAAATGAAAAGAAAAATAAGAGATGCTTTTTTAAAGAATATTCCCATGTATCTCCACAACATAAAGGGGCTTTTCAGAATTTTTAATCTCAAAGAATAGATATTTTCTGAATTTTCCCTTATCTAGTTTGGCTGGATTTAGCTTAAATGTAAATTTAAAGGTTTCATTCGGCTTGATGATCTTTTGTTCTTTAAACTCAAAAACCAGACAATCACAACTGGTTCTTATATTTTTAGCTACAACAGAAATTTTTTCATCATTCTTTATGGTGATTTCCTTTGCAATGCTGTTTTCAGTAGCTTTAACATCCCCAAAATATACTTTTTGTGGAGATATCTCGACAGCATAGGCGGAAAATGGGAACAAAAATAAAATAAAAGCTACAAATATCTTTAAACGCATATTTCACCTTGTTAAGTTATATGAACTATAATCTAATTTTTCATTAAAATGCAAATCAATGTTAAATTTATTCAATCAAAATAAAGTTTTGATTGAATAAAACAGCATTTTACAGGTCAAAAAATATAACATATTTTCTTGCTTTAAATTAAATATCCCTCTAAGGATATTCTGATAATTGAATAAACTGTCAGGTATATACTGCTGACTAAAGCTATAATTGACTATTATTTCATGGGGCAATAGTTTTTTTGGTGGAAATTTGATTATAGTACAAAAAAATGTTATATTGTAAGATGTAAATAAATATCTTAATTCTTATATGATTATTGGCCAGTGGAGAGAATTAACAATATAAGTATCGGAGAAAAATTATGAAAAAATACACCCTTTTTCTGTTCTTTTTTAGTTGTTTTTTAATGTTTAGTTCCCATATAGCTTTTAGTGCGACATGGTCTTTGGAAATTTCGTCAGACAAGGATGAATACATTGGCGGAGAAAACGTATCTTTTGATATGCAAATTACTAAGGATGGAGAACTTGTAAGCGGCAACTCAGTTGATTATATTGCAAGCTTTCCTGAATCAGATTATTCTGTGGCTTTGAATCCGTCAGAAAGCGGATTTTTCTATCTGGTTCTTCTTAATGATCTTCCTGCACAGCAGATTCTTAAGGTAACTCTTTATGAAAAAAATCATGAAGAAAAAATAGTAAAAAATGAAGAGAAAATTGAAGACTTGCAGGCAAGAATCGAAGAACTGGAACAGAAAAAACTTGAAAAGCCAAATAAAGCAGATAAATTTGATAAAAAAATTGAAGAATTACAGCAGAAAATAGCTGATCTTCAGGCAAAAATAGAACAGTTACAACAGCCTTTGACAGATGCAGAGAAAGCAATAACGGTTCTTTCCAGAAATTCTTTTCAAATTAAGGAAGGCGAATATACAAACCACACAGATGTAATCCTTCAGATTGTTTCCAATGATTTATATGAGCTGATGGTGAGTGAAAATGAGGATTTCTCCAGTGCCGGAGTTATACCTTATCAACCTGAAATAACATATAACCTTTCTAGCGGAGATGGTGAGAAAGCTGTCTATGTCAAATTTATTCTGAAAGGGACATCGTTTGAAGAGGTGAAAAACAATTCGATCATTCTTGATACAATTGCTCCAATAGTTGAAGCTTTATCTCCGATAGACGGAGCAGTCGTAACAGGAAAACCTGAGATTACAGAATAAAAAATGAAGAAAAAAGAAAATATTTTAAAATTTAGAGATGTGAAGATTGAAAAAAGTGATGCTCTGATGCTTTTTATTGTTTTTTCATTCCTGATCTGTGTCATCTATTTTAATCCCAGACTTCTGGCTTTGCTTGTTGGAGAAGAACCTTTTAGCGCAAAATTAGCAGTAGTTATTTTTGTATTAATGCTTAATATGATGTGGCTTTACGGTATCTATCATTTCGGGCATATATTGTTTTCCTGCTTTACGAAAACAAAAATAGATAAATTGCATTTAAATGATGATTTTCAGCCTGCTGTAGCTATTCTCTATACGACTCTCAATGATTTTAATGAAAAAGCCTGTCAGACTTGCCTTCATCAAGATTATAGCAACTTTAAACTATTCATATGTGATGACAGCACAGATGAAGCTATAAAAGCACAAATCGGCACATTTTACCGGATGAACAGAGATAAGGTCGAGATTCTTCGAAGGCTGGATAAAAAAGGTTTCAAGGCTGGCAATATCAATTATGCTTTAAGCCAGATAGATAAAAAATATGACTATATTGCTGTTATGGATTCAGATACAAGGCTTGATGCGGACTATCTGAAAAAAAGCCTGCTATATTTTCAACTAAGCTCAAAGATTGCTTATGTTCAGGCCAAACAAAAATCACTCGTTGAGCAAAAATCAGGTTTTGCGAGTATTTTAAAAACAATAATAGATGTTCACTGGAAATATTACATGCGGCTTAAAAACAGGTTTGGATTTGTCATGTGGTATGGTCATGGGGCTGTTCTCAGGCGTTCTATCATAGAAGAAGTCGGAGGCATACCGGAGGTTATTACAGAAGATCTGGCTTTTTCCTCAGAAGCAAGAAGGCTGGGGTATTACGGCATTGTAGCAGATGACATTGAAACAGGAGAAGAGACACCGGAAACATTAGAAAAATACCGTAAGCGTAACCGTAAATGGGTTAGGGGAACTTACCAATATCTTTTAAGAATTTACCCAAAAGTACTCTTTTCAAAAAATATTCCCTGGTTTGAAAAAGCGGATATTTTTATTTCCGCATTTTCCCTTTTGCAGGCTTTTCCTTTCCTGCTTCTTGTTTATGTGGCAAGCTTTATCATGCCCTATTATTATGTAACGAGTCAGTTGCAGGGGCCAGTTTTTCTTGTGCCTCCTGCTATATATGACTCCTGGGTGCAGGTTCTGTTTAAAACAAAATATAATGTATTCTGGGTGCTGGATTTCTATCTTATCATGTTTGTTGTTATTTTCTTTCCGCTTCTTCCAGCTATAGTTGAGCTGTGGAAAACAAAGAAGAAAATGTTCACATATATTGCCATGTCTACATTTATACATATATCTATTTTGTTGGATTCAGCTAAAGAGGTTATTCTCTATAGCTTGACAAGCAAAGCGCAGTTTCATGCGACAAATAATAGCAAAAGTAAAAACGACAGCCGCATATTTCTTATTGCCGAGTTTGCCATAGGGCTGTATCTCATCTTTTATGCTGTGCTGACATACAATATATGGCTGATCGCTCTTGGAGTAGCATTTATACTCAATCCGTTTATTATCTTTTTAGGATACAGAAAACCAATAAGCACATTGATTCCGCTTCCTTTTGCAATAACAACAGGAATCATGTTCTTTATAGGCATAACCATAATTCAAAATATGTTTTAAGCATTAAAAGGAGAATATTATGAAAATCAGAAAAAGTTTTCTTTTAAAAACTTTGATTTTACCTTTACTTGTTTCATCGTTTTTTCTCATAGGTTTTCAGCAGGGAATGAGTGCTAAAGGTTACAGATATATGAAATTGAGAGAATTTAACAAAGCCATAGAAGTTTTCAGTATGGCTAATGATAAGAAAGGGATTGGCCTTGTTCATATAAAACAGAGATTCTATAAACAGGCAGAAAAAATATTCCAGGAAATAGGTGATGATGACGGTTTGGGGCTTACATATCTTCGTATGAGGAAATATGATAAGGCGCTTGCTCATTTTAAAAAGGCAAATAATAATGCAGAAATAGGAATGGTTCTTTGCTCTCAGCATAAGTTCAAGGAAGCGCTTGAGCATCTTAAAAAAGATAATGATTTTACTGTCGCAGCACACGCTTATATGGGAATGGGACAGTACTCAAAGGCTTTAAAGCTATATGAAAGAGCTAATGATTATTCAGGAATGGGATTAACTTATCTTGCAAAAAAACAGTTTGGTAAAGCAAAAGAAAAGTTTGAAAAAACAAATGATGTTTCAGGTCTTGGGCTCGTTGCTTTAAACGAGGGAAAATTTTCAAAAGCAAAGAGATACTTTGCACAATCCCGCGATTTGGAAGGTTTGGGGCTTGTAGCGCTTAATAAGGGAAACTATGGTATGGCCCTTAAATATTTTACGCAGGCAAATGATTTATCTGGAATAGGCAAAGTATATTTTAGAAAAGGTGATTTTGATTTGGCTGAAAAATACTTTGTTAAAGCAAATGATTTTGATTCTCTTGGTGACCTTTGTTTTTATATACGTCAATTTGATAGAGCCCATGAGTATTTTATAAAAGCGGGTAATAAAGTTAAAGCTGTTCAGTCATTAAGGGAAAAACCAAGAAAAGTATCTGCTATTAATTATTGTATTAAAGCTATTAAAGAGGGTGAAATGGTTGGTGAACTAAGATTACAGCTTGGTGAAATACATAGAAAGTTAGAAGAATATAAATTAGCAAGAGAACAGTTTGAAAAAGTTTTGCAAATTGAAGAAATGGAAGAAACGGCACTTTTCTATATTGCGCGTCTTGAGTGTAGTGCAGGAAATAATATTGCTTCAATAGATAAATATAGAGAGCTTTTGGAGAAATATCCGACAAGTAAATATCGTTTAGAAGCGCTTAATTCAATAAAAACTATATCTGTATTAAATAAATTACTCGCAAAGAGAAAATAAGAAAAAATTAAGGAGAAAAAAATGAAGTATACAAGTTCACTTATAATTTCAATTTTAATAGCGTGTTTTTTGTTTCAGCCTGTCCAGTTTGCACTTGCGGATGAATGCCCTGCTGAGGGTACATGCGGGCAGGATTTATGTGGATGTTTAGAGGAAGCGCTTGGTATAGATTTAGGGTGTGATGAGGACCCAATAGATCCTATGGGAGGAAAGTTTTATTACACCACTATAGATCTTAAATATGGTGAAGACGCCCAATATATGGCAATGACTCAGCTTTATATGAAAAGATTTTTTTCTTCACAAAGCTCATTTAAAGGTTCTCTTGGAATGAACTGGGTATCAAATCTTGATATGAGTCTTACGGAAGCTGACTATGCAGTAGTTATAAGAAGCGAGTATGGTGCGCTAATCCCTTTTAGGTGGAATGAAATAGGTGATATTGAATCTCCTATTTGTGCAACTTCAGGCTTGTTTAAATGTCCTGAAGGATATATCTGGAAAATGAAGTTTGGTACAGAAGTACTTTTTGAGAAAGTTAATAAGGATGGTTATGAGGGATTTAGAGTTGCACATAAAAAAGACCGTTTCGGAAAAGTAATCAGCTATGAATATGATGATAGTATTACCAGAAAAGAAGTTATAGATGGTTATATGAAAATAAAATACTATCCTGTAAAAGTTGTTCAGGAACATACCGGTTCTTTTATTGATGTAAACTGGATACCAGTAACAGACAGTATGGGAAATACTTCTTATTATATAGAATCAGTAAAAGATTCAGGAAATAGAGAGATAAATTATACTTATAAATCAATGGAAGGAAACGATGACATTATTTATCTTCATAGTGTTACCGATGCAGGTGGCAATTTAGTTTATTATAATTATTTAACTGAAGAGAATGCTTTTGGCGGAAAAGATATTACAGGTTATAAAATAACCTGTAAAAAAGGTTATGACACCTTTTATTATTTTAACGAGCCTTTTGCCATACCTACTCACGGATCTGACTGGCACTGGAATTTAAGAGTTGTAAAAGTAGTTGACCCACTTGGAAATGAAGAGAATTATAGTTTTGACACAAACCTTTCAATGTCTGTCTTTACTGATAAAAAGGGAAACGAAACGCTTACTAAATATTCTTATATGCAGGTAAATGAGATCATTTATGCAAATGGTATGAATCAACAATATTTTTATGATGAACACAGAAACCTGAGCGAACTTGTAGACTATAATGGAAACTCAACAAAAGCAAAATATAACGCAAAAGGAAGCACTACAGAGTTAATAGATGCATTGGGAAATATTTCATATACAGAATATGACAATGAATATAACCAATGGATAGCAAAAACAGATAATAAAGGGAATGTTTGGCAAAGAGAAGTAGTTGCAGGCAATGTAAAAAGCGAAACAGATCCTATAGGTAATACGATTCAGTATGAATATGATTCTTTTGGAAAAGTGAGCGCAAAAACAGATGCTCTTGGAAATAAAGTAAATTATGTATATGATCCTGCCGGTAATCTTTTATCTGTGACAGATGCAGAAGGAAACGCATTGAATTACACTTACAATGAATTTGGCGATAAATTAACTGAGACAGATGCAAAAGGAAATACAACAACCTACAATTATAATTCTTTAAGAAAACTGACATCAGTTATTTATCCTGATGGTGGAGTAGAAGAATATACGTATGATGCTGTTGGTAGTGTAATTTCTCATAAAGATGCAAAAGGCAATATTACTACTTATGAATATAACGCAATGGATAAAAAATCATCTGTAAATTATCCAAATGGAATAAGCATTACTTATTTATATGATGCATTTGGTAATTTAATAAGTGAAACAAAACCAAATGGTACATGGCAATATGCTTATGATGAAATGAACAGACTTGTTAAAAAGATAGCGCCGGATGGAACAGAAACATTGTTTTCATATGATGGAGCATCAGGTTGTAGCCAGTGCGGGCAAAAAGAAAAAATATCATCTATAACGGATGCAAAAGGAAGCACAACTATTTTTGAATATGATCCGCTGGGTAGAAAAATATTTGAAAAAGACACAAATAATAATTCAATTGAATATGTTTATGATGAGAATAGTAATTTAGTTGAATACATAGATAAATTAGGACATAAAACAAAATATGTTTATGATAATTCTAATAGATTAGTAAGTGCTGTTAATCATCTTGGTGAAATGTTGGAATTAACGTATGACGTAAATGGAAATAAAATTGCTGCAAAAGATCCCAAAGGCAATATCACAGGTTATGAATACAATAAAAACAATATGCCTGTAAAAGTCATCGATGCAAAGAGTGGAATCACTCAGTTTGCTTATGATAGTAATAATAACAGAGTATCTGTAACTGATCCTTCCGGTAACACATCTAATTATTCTTATGATGGACTGGATCGTTTAATAAGCGCAACCGATGCAAAAGGTTTAAATGAAGTATTTGAATATAACCTTAACGGAAAGTTAGTTAAAAAAATAAAGTCAGATGGAAGCGTTATTGAATACCAGTATGACAGTATGGACAGGCTTGTCCAAAAAGTGCTTCCTGAAAACAAAACAGTTGAATATGTTTATGATGTATCAGGTAACCTTATATCTACAACTGATGCTATTGGTATTACAACTTATAACTATAACAATCTTAACAGGGCAACAGATGTAACATATCCCGGTGATTACAAGGTTGCGTATGAATACAATGAGCTGGGTCAGAAAAGTAAGATGACATATCCATCAGGCATGTTCATAGATTATTCATATGATAACTTAAATAGATTAATAGCATTAACTGTTAATAAAGATTTAGAGACCAAATCTTTTGCATTTGCATATGATGAAAATGGAAAAAGGATAAGCCTTAATTACCCTAATGGAATAAAAACAAACTATTCTTATGATGGTGCAGATAGAGTACTTTCAATTGCAATAGGGACTGATACAGAC
Organism: Candidatus Auribacterota bacterium; assembly: GCA_023144635.1. Taxonomy (GTDB): domain Bacteria; phylum Auribacterota; class JAFGBW01; order JAFGBW01; family JAFGJP01; genus JAGLFH01. The sequence continues at coordinate 19,561 of JAGLFH010000043.1, forward strand.
CCTGATTTAATTGAAAAAATAGACTACGCTTATGATGCAAATAGTAACAGAACAAGTAGAATTGATTTAGCAGGAACACACAACTATACTTATGATGATATTAGCCAATTAACAGGTGTTGCTTATCCTGGTGATGAAATTCAGAGTTATGCCTTTGACAGTATTGGTAACAGGCTTGAACTTAAAGTTGAAGGTGTTTCCTCAAATGAGGTAATAACATCTGTTTTTAATGAATTAAACCAGCTTATAAGGCTTGAGAGTTCAAATTATACAGGCACTGATATAACATCACTTTATGGTGAAATCAATGATGAAAATGCTGAAAAAGTCCTGATTGGTGGTGTTGAAGTTGCAGTTATTGACGGAAGGTTCACATTCCCTGAACTAAGCCTTGTGCCCGGTAATAATGAGATAGAGTTAGAAGTGTTTGACAAAGCAGGAAACAGCACAAAAACATCATTAAATATTACATTTGATGAGGCCGCAAAAGCAGTATATAGCTATGATGCAAACGGTAATATGAAAACAAGATCTGTTGCAGGTACAACATGGTCATTTTCATGGGATGCTGAAAATCATCTTATAAAAGCAGATTCAAGTGAAGGAAAAACAGTTGAATATGGCTGGTATGATGACAACAGAAATCGCCTTGCATTTAAAAAAATAGATAACAATATCACAAATTATATCTATGATGGTAATCATTGCATTGCAAAATATGATGGTAGTGGTAACTTAATACAAGAACTTATATATGGAGCATTTATTGATGAAGTGCTGATGAGAAAAGATAGCGATAATGCTAACTCTTATTTCCATCAAGATGGATTAAACTCTGTTGTTGCAATAACTGATGAAACAGGTGCAAAAGTAGCTTCATATGAGTATGATGTATATGGTAAAATAAAAAATAAAACAGAAGCTTTTCCGCTTTCAGCGGATCCGCCTCTGGAGGAGAAAAACGAAATTCAGTTTACTGGCAGATGGTTTGATGAGGATACTGGTTTACATTACTACCGTGCACGTTGGTATGATTCAGATAGCGGTAGATTTGTTAGCAGAGATCCGATAGGGCTTTGGTTATTGGATAATGATATAAATAAACAGAAACAATATTTGTTAACATTTAATCATAATCAGATTTTTAATACGATATTTATTAGTTATGCTATTTTAAATAATGAATTAGATGAAAATATGCAATTTTTAAATTTGTATAATTATGTCAATAATAATCCAGTCAAATATATTGATTCGTTTGGATTATCAACTGCAGAAAAGATATTTTGGGCAATTGTTAGGTATTTTGGGAAAAAATTTGGAAAAGATTTTACAGGAACCAATGGTCCCAAAGAGACAAATCCTGATGCAGATAGTGATGATAGAGATAATGATAATACTCCAGATTTTATGGATCCTGATCCAAAAGATCCTGATAAAACACAAAACGATATGGATGGAGATGGTGTGCCTAACGAACGAGATTCAGATATGGATGGAGATGGTATGCCAAATGGATTTGATCCTTATCCTTCAACATTTGGCCCATGCCGTTAATGTATATTTATAAAACAATAAAATGAAAGGAGTAATTATGAAAAATAATAAAATAACTTTAAAATTTAATATAATACTAATGCTATTTTTATTATTTTATCTATTTGTTAATTTATCAATAAAATTTGTGTTTGATGTAGAGTTGTCAGAATTAGAAAAAGTAGCATTTATTGATAAAATTTTTGAAACTTCTCAATTTTTGGGGTTTTTATGTGTTTCCTTTGCAATATTTTTGTATATTTCATTAATTTTTATATTAAGCTATTTCATAAAAAAAATATGGAATTATTTATTAGTTGAGAGAATTGACATTATTAATAAAATAGATTATCAAGAGGCACTTACTATAGGTATCTTGATAAGTTTTTTTATAGAACTCTGCTGTTAGTTTGCTCAAAATTATAATCTAAATATTAAGGTGAGATATGAAAATACTAATAACATATTTGGTGTCTTTAATTTTTTTGAGTTTATTTCATTTAACAACTTATTTTTATTCTAAAGATATAATTCTTTTAGAAGGTAGAGGATTGAAGAACTGTTATTTTAAAAAAAGTACTCTTGAAGATATACAGAGAGAATTTGGAATACCAGATTCTTTTAGATCAAATCACTCTAAAAGCGAAAATATAGTTTATTCAATGTATGGTTTAAAATTTAATATCTGCGCTGATAAGTTAAATACTATAATAACATTAAATACATTTAAGGGTAAAACCTCAAAAGGAATCAGTTTGGATTCATCTTTAGAAGATGTTGAAAGGATTTATGGTACACCAAAGTTAGAATCTTCAAAAAATAAAAATGATAGTAAGTATTGGATATATCCAAAAGAAGGAATAGTCTTTTGGTTAGATAATTCAAAATCTTCTAACAATAAGAGGTGTATTAAGAAAATTGTAATCTGTTCAAAAAAGACGGGGGAGGTCTTTAAAAAATAAAGTCAACCCTAGAATTTGAAAATAGCAAAGTTTTCTTTGGAAAAATAGGATCAGGTCTCGAGTTAGAGAGTTTTCACTTGCTATTACTGTAAGATATTAAGGGACGGAGGCCAATAGTCCATTAGCTATACTGCTATTCTTTTTATCCTGTTATTTGGTCTAAATAATTTTCGTGTTTTTTCTTTCTTTCGTGCCTTTGCTTTTTCATTTCGTGCTTTCGTGTTTATATGATGAAAACGGTAAAAGAATAAGCCTAAATTATCCTAATGGAATAAAAACAAACTATTCTTATGATGATGCAGATAGAGTCGTAACCATTTCAACAGGTACAGATGCAGATCCTGCTTTAATTGAAAAAGTAGATTATGCTTATGATACGAATAGCAACAGAACAAGTAGAATTGATAAAGCTGGCACACACAATTACATATATGATGTGACAAGCCAGTTAACAGCTGTTACTTATCCTGATGGTGAAACACAAAACTACACTTTTGATGTGGTTGGTAACAGATTAGAATTTGTAAAAGAAGATGCAAACGGAAAAGAAACTATAACATCAGTTTTTAATGAGCTTAATCAATTAAAAAGAACTGAAAACTCAAATTACGAAGGTGGAGATATAATATCTTTATCAGGTATTATTGAGGATGAGAATATCGATAAAATCATTATTAACGGGAAAGTTGCCAAGATAAAGGATGATGTTTATTCATTAGATGAATTAAAATTAAAACCGGGTGTAAATATTGTTACTGTTGAAGTCACAGACCTTGCAGAAAATACCGTATCAGAAGACTACACCTTTATCTTAGATGATAAAGCTAAAGCTACATATTCTTACGATGCTAATGGCAACCTCAAAACAAAATCAGAAAAAGGTATGACTTGGACATTTAAGTGGGATGCTGAAAATCATCTTACAAAAGCAGATTCAAGCGAAGGTAAAACAGTTGAATATGGCTGGTATGACAATAACAGAAACCGTATTGCATTTAAAAAAGTAGAGAACATAATTACAAATTACATTTATGATGGAAACAACTGCATAGCAAAATATGATAGTAATGGCAATTTAATACAAGAACTTGTCTATGGTGCATTTATTGATGAAGTACTGATGAGGCATGACAGCGATAATACTAACAAATATTTCCATCAGGATGGTATTAATTCAGTTATTGCAATAACTGATGATAGTGGAACTAAAGTAGCTTCTTATGAGTATAATGTATATGGCAAGATTAAAAATAAAACAGGTTCTTTGGAAAATGAAATCCAATTTACAGGAAGATGGTTTGATGAAGATACTGGTTTGCATTATTATCGTGCTCGCTGGTATAATAGCGATAGTGGAAGATTTGTTAGCAGAGATCCAATTGGGTTATCATCAGGTGATGTAAATTTTTATAGATATGTAAAAAATAATCCTTCAAAATTTATTGACCCTTTTGGTCTTATAGAAATTTGTTTTCCTCTACCTTCAAAAATATCACCTTGGAAAGATGTTAGCGGTCCGTATAATGAAACGTCATGGCATGGTGATGGTCATAAAGATGATGAAGGTACTCTCGGGTGGGGAATAATGGTTTGGACAAAGACTAGAGATTATGATCAAGAAAGAACCTTTATAAAAAGAAAACTCTGTTATATTTGTAGTAATGGTATTCTTATCGTAGAAGTTAGAGAAGAACAACCTGAAATAGATAAGCGAACGATTACAAGAACAGAAATTATAAAAACTATAATAAAAAGAGTTGGATGGGGTGGGTATACAACAGAAAACCCAAATGGTCAGGAAGTAACATTTGGAGAAGGTGATAGCGACCATGCATATACAGATTGATATCTATTTATGTTAATAATATTACTTAACTTAGAGAATTTTATTTTTGGAAAGGAGCAATAAGATGAAAACTAATAAAATAAAGTTATTAAAAAGAATTTTTTTACTTGTAACGGTTTCAGTTTTATTTGTGGCGATTGGATATAATTTTATTATTAGAATAGATGATTGTAAAATAGCAGAGTACAATATGAAAATGCCTTTGTCTATTCAAGTCCCTTTAAATAAATTGGTTCTTATCCGTAGTGGTAATAATTTTGGAGCTTTTAAATTGTTAAGGAAAGCAAGTAAATCAGGCTTTCTAAATGGCGCAAAATATGAATATTGGTATATAAATGATGGAAACAATGATTTAACAAATTCAAATGTAAAGCATGGGACTAGTTTTGTATTTGAAAATTATGATAAAATACCGTTAAACTCATTAGAAAGAAGAGTTGTTGATAGAGGCTCAAATCTAAATATAAAAGTTGGAATACTTTGTGTTGAATGGTCAAGAGGAAATCATATTTATACAGAATCTTATTATGATGGAGAGGAAACAACAATTAGTAGTAATTTTGAAATTACTGCTACTAATTGGAGTGAAGTTAAAGAAATTGATCTTTCTTCGAAAGAGCTTCGGTGGATTGGTGAAAAAACTTCTTTCGGAAAAGAAGGGGATGTATCACACATCAACTTAAACGGAAAAAGAGCAAAGATAAGAGAGAAAAAATAGGGTCAAATCTTTACTGGCTGTTGCCCAAATCAAAAAAAATAGCAATAAAAACTTGAAAACTCATTGATAGAAATTATACAAAAGAAGAAATAGATCATGATGGGTTATCAAGATAAGGCAGATGAGCAATTATTTCATTACGGATTTCATTTGGAAGAGCGAGTTAGAAACAATCATCCCCTTAGAAGAATTAAAGAGATCATCGATTTTGATTTTATAAGAGAGGAAGTCAAGGATCTTTACGGATTCAATGGTAATGAGTCCGTTAATCCCAAAATAATCTTAAGAATGATATTTCTTCTTTTTTACTATGATGTTCGTTCAGAACGTGAGCTTATACTGACTATCACGGAGAGATTGGACTGGATGTGGTTTTTGGATAGGTGAAATTTCGTTGTTTAATCATATAGCTGTGATATTGTAGCAAACATTTCAAATTGCAATTATTCTTATAGTTGCACAATAAAAAGTTCTATACGTGACAAATTTGAACATGTTTTAGACTTAGATAATTCTGGTAAAGACACATGGGAGGATAATACAAATTTAGGAGGAACACCTTTTAATGTAACAGGTGAGTGGAATGATTATTTGTTAGGATCAGGGAGTATCTAAAAATGAAAAAATTAAGATTTATACTTATCATATTTATTTTTATCTTAGGTTGTGACAGACTAAAAAATTTGTCTGGAGATTATGTATTAGATCTTGACGATAAATATAAATTATGGCGTACAAGTCCTGAACAGATAATGATCACTGATGAATCTAATACAAATATTGTTGGTCCAGTAATTGTGAAAATTAATATGTACGATAACTGTGTTTTTGGTTTAGTTAAAAAACCAGAATGGCCTCAAGATTCAGGAAGTGTTAGTGGATATTTTTTATTAAACATTAATACTGATATTTTACTACAAGGACTTACAGAAAGAGAATGGTTAGTATATTTGAAAAAGACTGGAGTGAAAAATTATAAATTATTAAGGATTGATGCTTTTAAAGATAAAATATTGAATAAATAGATAGTTTGCAAATAAGGAATTTAAAATGTTAAGTTGGAAAACAATTAAATCTAATAAATTATTAAATTATCTATCAGCTTTGCTAATCAATACATGGTTAACAACTTTTATGTTATCAATAGTAATAAATTTGAAAATCACTAGAACAGATTCAGTTTTTTATAATAATTTGTATGATTATTTATTTCCTATTTATAAATTGTTCTTTTACTCAATTTTGATAAATTCAATTCCTATTTTAGTAATATTTAAAATTAATAAAGAATCCAAATATTTAAAATATTTTGAAATGTTTTTTGCATTATTTTGTATAGCTATTACGATATATTTTTCTTTAAAATATAATAGATTTTCTATCATGAGCGTATAGGGTCTATGAGTAAATCAGTTGAGAAGAAAGAGGCAATCCTCTTTAACTAAAAATAGACAGCAATATTTCGAGTGAAACAATCACATCAGTTTTTAATGAGCTGAATCGGCTTGTCTATTATGCTAGAAAAGACATCCTTATGGATATCTTGAAGAATATATAAGTTTCACCATCTCCCAATAACCTGAAACTTGCCTCCGTCATAAATAGATTCATCATCATTTCTGTCGATATCAAAAGACATTCCAATATTGCCTGAAAGGTTTTCATTAAATCTGTATTCAGCCCCCAGAATAAGTCTTAGATTCTTTCCTTCAAAATCAAACTCAGGATGCTTATCAGTTTCTCTATGGCTGAATAGAAGGCCGATATAAGGCTCAAATTTAGGCTTATAGGCATAAGAAAGGGTCAGCCTACCCAGAATATCATTATCCTCGTAATCATCAACCGTAAGCTTTGTAAGGATGTATTTGATATCAGTATTAATATTCAGGCTGTGAGAAAGCTTCTTATCAAAAAAAAAGCCAAGTGTAGAAAGATAATTTTCCATATTGAAAATTAATTCATTTCCATTTTCTTTTGACTCTTCCTCAGACTGATAAGTAGCATATAAGTTGAAAGAATAGCTGTCTTTGAAATAGCTTAAGGAAGCTCCTAGATAGCCAGCATTAAAGCTCTCAACAAAATCCTTATTGTTTTCAGCAAAAGAAAACTCTTTTTCTGTCTTATTGCTTATTCCTGAGAAAAGCTGCATTTCAATATTATCAGAGAGCAAAAAAACAGCTTCCAATCTGACTGCAAGAGGTTTTTCAATATAAGTTTCTTCCTCTATGCTATCTGTCATATTGTAGACAACATTGTTATAAAGATCAGGGAAGCCGAAAGAGAGTTGAATAAGATTACTTCTAAACTTTTTACCAAATCCTATCTCTAAATCAATATTCTGCTTTTCAAAGTATGGATTAATCGTATAAAAAGAGTAAAACTTGGTATTGAAAAAATCTCTGTCAAGAACAGTAAAAGAAAGATAATCTCTTTTAGCCTCTAAAGACTCTTCCCTGAAATAACTTATATTTAAATCACTGTTTGAACCGAAAGGTACAGAAGCTTTAAGCTCTCCAATATTGTATAGCTCTTTCCTGCTGATACTGCCAAAAGAAAACCTGAACCCATTGTCTTCCTTTTGCCATTTTTTATTCCATTTAAAAGAGAAGGCATAGTTTTCTACATCTAACCTATATTCTTTATCCATTTCTGAATTAATAAAAGGCAGATTATTCTCTCTATCAGTTATCCTTTGCCATGCTCTTTCCTGCCATAGAGAGAGTATATGGCTGTCTTGCTTGACATTATCCCCTGATGCTGGAAGAGCAAAAAAAAGAATAAGAAGAAAACAGCATTTCATATCAAAAAAGGAAAGGGGGCTATTTTTCATATGCCCCCTTTATTTGTTTTCATTAGTGCCATTAGTAAGTATAAGTTCTGCTGTTGTTACTTTCGGCGGCGGCAGCTAATGAAGCCAGCAAAAGAACTAAGCAGCAGGCTATTATTATGCCGCCCATAACAGCATCATCACTGTTTGAGCCTCCTGCTTTAATAGCTTTAAAATTATGATACAGGGCTACAATATCCTTATTAGTCAGGCCCTGAAACTTCTGTTGGATTTCCTGCTCAGTTAATCCGGCTTTTACCAGATCCTTTTCCAGATAACTTATAGCATTATCCCTGTTGATCTTTGAAGGTATCGGGGAAGCCAATAATGGGCTGGAAAAGCTCACTAAAGAATATGCAAGCAAAGTAACAGCTATCGTGACAGGATTCAGTACAATCTTCTTCATAATAATCTCCTTTCAAATTAGTTAAGTATTTGTTGATAATATGCAAAATAATGTATTAAATCAGCATTTCACCCCATTCTTATAAAATGAGAATATGTTTTCAGTGACTTTAGCTAGACGTACCTACAGCAGAAGCACTGATAGATAAAAGGATTAAAACCGCGAGAACAGCAATCCCAAGAGCTTCCATAATAGATTCACCTGTACTTCCCGAAGCTTTATAAGCATCAATCGTAGAAGCCAGAGCCATAATGTCTTTGTTTGAAAGGCCGTTAAAATTCTCCCTGAAAGCCTGAATCTCTTTATAGGAGACATCAGCCTTAACCAGAATGCCCTCAATATAGTTCTGGTAAGCTTCTCTATCAATCTTTGACTGCACAGGAGAAGCCATCACAGGCAGGGCAACTCCAATACTTAAATAAGCAAAAAGAGTCATTGCCACAATAACAGGGTTAAGGATTAGTTTTTTCATCATTACCTCCTTTGTTTGGTTTTCTTGTTAAGAGTTTTACATTCATTTCAATAATCGATTTAAGAGTTGAGTCATTGCTTAACCGCAAAGCCTTATCGTAATGATTAAGAGCATCTTCTTTATTTCCTGATTCAAATTGAATCAAAGCAGAATGATAATGGGCTGTTGCCAGGAATTCATTTTCTGTTTGAGGACAGAGACTAATTGCTTTATTGATATTTTCTAAAGCTTTTTCATGCTCTGCTTTTTTGAAATAAGCCCAGCCTAAAGTGTCGTAATAACACCAGATAGATTCAGGATTAAGGGATATTGACTTTTCGGATAGATTTATTGCTTCATCAAGATTTTCTTTATTGTCTATATAGATGCAGGCAAGATTATTCATGGCTTCAGGGTATTTTTCATTTATTGAAATGGCTTTTTTATATGCTTCAATCGCTTTATCTTTTTCTCCTGTTTTCGAATACACATTTCCAAGATTAGTCCATGCTGTATCATTATCAGGCTCTTTTTCAACAGCCTTCTTATACTCTGCCAAAGCCTCTTGATTATAGCCTTTTATCTCATTGTCATAGCCTGAGAGAAGATGATGCTTTCTGGATTGTGCTGTAGAAATACATGAGCAACACAACATGCAAATAGAAGCAGCTGATAGTATTTTTTTAATTCTTTTTTTCATGTCTCGGATAAATTATGAATGCACAGCAATTAGTTTCCTTCCATGCTCCCAGAAGCTTCTTAAAAGGAAGCTCAGAGGCTTTCATGTCTTCTGAATGGCAGTAAAAAATATTTTTTTTATCATCATAGCCATAGATAACAAAGAAATGATAGTTCTTGAAAAAAGACCAGCTGTTATTGGGATCTCCCTTTGTCATTACTATTACAGGAAAGCCTTCATCAATTTTCTTTTTTAAATCCTGAATGCTTGAACTATAGATTTCTGAATAAAAATCAAGATTTCTTACAAATAATAATAGATCAATAGAAAGCGTTCCCTTAATCTTGGGATTATATATATGTTTTGCAACTTCATCTTGCGATATGTTTTTATCGTAATAATTGAAAAGCATTGAAATAGAAGCAGGCCCACAATAATTCTTCTTTTGCTCTACAAAAGGCACATCCAGTTTTTTTGATACTGCAAAAACAGGTAAAGGGCTGTAAATTGTTAAAATCAATAATGCAATTAATAAGATTTTATTCATAATACCTCTTTTATTAATTCCGGCCTGTTTGTGATTATGCCTGTCACTCCCAGCTGAATAAGTTTTTTTGCTGTTTCACAATCATTGATTATCCAGATATATAATTTAAGATTTTCAGAAATCACTCTGGTTACAAGTACACTATCAATAAAAGGAAAACATTTTAGGCAGATACCATCTAAATTAGATCTGTTGACTCTTTTTATGACCTTATCTAACTCTTCCTCAAATGTTCCATTCAGGATAACATTCAGGTATACTTCATTCAGAGGAAAGGCTTTCTTTATCTCTTTCATTGTTGATAGAGAAAACCCTGTGAAAACCAATTCTTTAGAGCTGTATTCTGATTCAGAAATGATATTTTTGAGAGAGGGAATGATCTCTTTTTTTGATTTGATATCAATAAAGTAACTTTTGCCTATAGGAAGCAAACCTAAAGATTCTTCCAGGGTTGGGATTTTTGTGCCCGTCCATTTTTCGTCTTTCCATTTGCCGACATCAAGGCTTTTCAGCTTTTTCAGAGATTGAGATTTTACTCTTTTTAATACTCCGGCAGTTCTCCTTGTTGTTTTATCATGCATAAGTACAATTTCATTATCTTTTGACAGTTGAACATCTATTTCCACTGAATCAACATCGTTTTCCCATGCAAGAGCTATTGAAGGAATAGTGTTTTCAGGTGCAAGATAAGATGCTCCTCTGTGAGCAATGATTTCTGCTGAGTAAAGAAAGCTATCTCTTACTAAAAACAGGAAGAGAAATATAAATAAAATATTTTTAATAAGAATCTTCATATAAATTTCCTATAGCCTTATCCAGTTCTTCATCCATTACATCCGCATAAACTTCCGTAGTTGTTACCTTTGAATGGCCTAATTGTTTCTGCACTAATCTTAAATTTCCAATGCTTGATCTCAGAAGAAAAGAGCCATAAGTATGCCTTAAGGAATGAATAGAATAATGAGAAGGAAGACCAGCTTTTTTAGTGATGTTTTTGAACATATACTGAAGGTTTCTTTTGCTGAAATGTTCACCTTTTGAGTTAGCAAATAAAGGAGCATTATTATCTGTATTTTCATTATGCTTTTCTTTCCATCTGAGATAGAATTCGCAATCTTGCCTGAATTTATTATTTATCCTTATAAGCCTTTTTTTATCTCCCTTACCATGCCTTATAAGGATAGAAGATTGGTTATCCTGGATATAAATATCTCCACAGTTCAAATCAGTTGCTTCCTGAACTCTTAGGCCTGTATTCAGGAATAGCTCGATTAAGAACCAGTTTTTTATAGCTATCTTTAGCTTTTTCTTAATTTTCATCTCTTTTTTACAGAATTCCTTTAGCCTTATAACTTCTTCAGGCTTCAGAAACTTGCCCTTATCAAGAGCCCATGGGAATGACATAGTAATTTCCTCTAAATGTTTCATATTTCAGCAGATAGATGAAATTTTCTACTTGCCAAAGGGGTGATTTGGAGCTATTATTTAAAAGATTTTCTAATTCTAAGGGCTTTAAAGGGGAGTAATAGGAAAAAAATATTGTTAATTTTTCACTTTTCTGCTGAAAGGTGAAATTTCCATTTTCACGCTAGCCACTTACCTTCTGTATGATATTTTAATCTTGCTAAACACATAACAATTCAAAATTCAAATTCACTTCTTGTTTTTTTATTAGGCACCCTCCAAAGCTAATTTTACTTATAGGCACGTTACAAAGTTCATTGAATTTTCCCTTTCAGGTCAGCTCTCACTTAAAATTTCATGACTTCTCCGCTGTAGAACACCTTCATAAAATTAAGCATGGAGGTGCTTGAAATGTTAGAAAAAAATCAATATTGTGAATTCAAAGTCTCAGAAATCAAGATGATTTCTAATATGTTTAGAGGTGAGGCAGCATGAAAATTGCCATCACCGACTTAAAAGATTACAATGAAGCCATTCTGAGATATAAATGGCTTGACTTGGAAGAATGCCTTTCCAAAGATGAAATCAGCGATTTCATAGAACAGTTTCTTGCCAAAAGAAGCAAGGAAACAAACCAACTTCATGAAGAATGGTTCGTAACAGATTACGAAGAGTTCGTAGATTTGGGAGAATATCCTAACTTAGATGATATAGAAACAGCAACTAACCTTAGCCAGGAACATGCCTGGGAAGTAATCTCAGCCTATTACAGTTGCTATCAGGAATTTGAGCATTTTGAAGAAGACTTTGTAGGAATTTATGAAGATGAAGAAGACTTTGCTTATGAGTTAGCTCAGGACATCTACTCCGAAGAGCAGATGGGAGTTCTTTCAGTCTACATAGACTGGGAACGCTTCGCAAGAGATCTTTTCATAGGAGATGACTATTCAGAGAAGCTGGAAAACTGCAAGATTGTGATTTTCAGGAGATGGTAATCACTAAAGGTTTGCAAAGTATACTGCTCCCCATTAACAAAACAGCAGAATTAGTATAGAATAAGTATAAAATGGGGGCTTATTTTACTTAGAACTCCCAGTTAAAATTCAAAGATGCATTGCCATACATTTTATCATTTTCATTTAGATAAACAGAGTAAACTTCCACCTTATCTTCTTCACGTTTTTCCAGACTATCTAGAATCTTAGCATTTCCCTTACCATCATTGAGAATTGCTTTGACATTCTTAACATGGAGATCTTTTATAAAAGCATACTCAAATAATGCCTTTTCTATAATACATGAGCTAAATCTAAAAAAATAATTATTTATATCATATGAATACTTGGAACGTAAAAGTTTAAGTATAGAATGCTCTTGCTTATTTATAGAGGAACGAGGTATTTTAATAATTCCTTTCTTGAATGATGGATTATCTATTTCACAAATTAATGGGTAAATCTCCAATGTTTCTGTATTCCATATTGTCCACCGCATTTCGCTTAAAGAAATTGGACTATCGCTATAGTCGTGTCTAGCTAAATAGATATCTCCCTCTTGGGTTGGTATAACAATCTCTTGGTAGCAAACACGTTGACATATGCCAGTTCTTTCTAAAAATGTATTTCTAACTCGCATTAGCTTTGCAGTAACTGTATTAATAATCTTGTCTTGTAATGAAAGGTCGTTTTTGATTTGTACGGTTTGCTTACTAAATATTCTTACTAATATTTCGGCTTCTTTTTGAATAGAATTATTAAATTTATTCCAGCAATGAATTATAGTTTTGATATTTGAATCTGATAAAGCAACATATCCCGTTTTTAGAAATATCTGGTAAGAGTTATGAACAAAATGTCTAGTTTCTTTAACACTATAATATGTTGACTCTTCGGAAAGCTTAAACATTCCCAGATTAAAACTAGATGTAGTTTTTGTACCTATTTTCTGCTTATTCTTGGAATGATAATAACATAGTCCTATCAACAATAGGATTAGTAATATAATAGGCAATAGACTTGGTAAAATATTATCTATAAAATATTCGGCATTCATTCAGCATCTTAACTGTTCTATTTTATATCTTACTATCAAGTTTCTGTAATCATGAATTCAAAAAAAGGAAAATCTTGACCCTGTTGTTTTACTTTTCCAATATTCAATAATTTTATTTCATAATCTTTATCTTCAAATGAAATAATTTGGGTACTTTTGCTTTTTAAATTAAGCGATATATGTTTTGTGTCTTCTATATTACTCGTCATAGTAAATTGTTTAAAATCTTTATTAACTGTTTCCTTATATTCGGTTATGTTTGGAGATATTTGAATATTGACTTCATTATCTGTATAAGGCGGTTGTACTCTAATGACCAAACCGTAAACTGTTTCTAATGCTGCACTAAACGGTGAAAGTATAATTTTAATAAGTTTTGACATATTTCTTACCTCCTTCTCTTTATATATAAAAACTAATAACTATTCAAAATATTTTCTCTAAAAGATTACTATATTTTGTTGCTGAGCTTTTTTACAAAGACATTCTATTCCTGTTCATGACTTCTTTCAAGGAATTATTATAGATTAAAGGATAATCTTATTGGGAACATCTAAACTTGTCTTTAAGTATGAAAAAGCCTATATCATTATAATGGGCCTTTTAGCGTCATGCCCAGGACTTTTAAATTATGCAACTTTTTGCATAGGCCAGTTTTGCTTTAACATTCCAGAAACAGCCTGAGTCTCATAAGCTGCATTATAAGGATTTCTTTCCTGCCTTAGCTTCATTGCCTCTGTAATTGCGTTGTAGAGCCTCCAGACAGTGCTTTCTTGATGTTCCCTATACTGAGGATTCTCCCACGCTGGAAAAACTTCATTTTTAATAAAATTATAAGGCAACACTTCTTTTGAAATATCCCATAGAAAAGCCTTAACTTCATTTTCAGATATTTCATATCCTTTGAAATAAGCTATCTGATGGCAGGTTCCTAAATACCTGTCTAAGAAGTTATCAATGATGTTATTTACCATTAAAGGCATATCATCAAGGATAAATCTTGTATGTTTCCTTGAAACAACTTCATCACCTTCAAACATCAGGTTACTACAAACAAATACCCTTGTTCCAAATGCTAAACCAGCAGGAAATTTCTGGTCTGTTGAATTTCTTATTCCTAAAGACAAGCCAAAATCATCCTGCTCAAAATTACCTATCAAATCATACACTCCAAAAAACCTATGATTTTCATGGGAAACCTGAAAATTCTTTTGTGATATTTTAAGATTATTTCTTATTAATGAATTTTCAACAATATCAAGCAACATGCTATGTGATATTGGATTCCAGGTTTTAGTTGGTTCAGGTGCTATGACAGCTCTTACTTGATCTTCACTTACTCTTTCTGTTCCGCATAATCCTCTCATTTTAAATCTCCTTAAATAAAAAAGGAGCCAAAGCTTTTTGCAATGGCTCCTTATGTTTATTATTTTGTTTGTAAAAACTTTTAGTGATCTTCTGGAAGCAAAACTGTAAATTTGCCTGTCTCATTCTGCTCAATGAATATCTCCTGTCTCTCTCCTGATGGCAGTTCTATTTGACCTGCATAAAAGGTATTAGAATCATGAAAATAATTGCTTTTAATCTTGACAATAAGATTAGCCTGATTTAAAAGATCAAGCAGATTCGGAAGGTTAATACTGCCTTTTTCATCAAGATAGCCTTTGCTCATGAGATTTGTTGTGACATAGTTAAACAGGCCTTTCTTCCATTCATCATTAAGCTTTGTAATATCGAATAAAATACCATCTTCTTCTGCCTGTTCTGATGTGTATTGATAAATAACTTTTCCAAAATAATTATCATTTGCATTCATGACACACTCCTTTTTTTAGTGATACTGATAACAGCATGTTTTCCTTTTACTGCATTTTTTGCAGTTCTCAACATTACAGCAGTTTTTAATGCAAACTGGCTGTCCTCTGATACATCTTCCTTTATCAACAAAAGACATAGTTTCCTCCTTTTTAGAAAATTGATTGACTTAAAAGTTGCTAAGATGGGTTTTTAAAAGCGCATGCATTACAATTTTGATCTCTGCACGCTTTGCATATTTCTTGCTTGTCCAGATGCGTCAATATTTTTTTGTAAATTACTTCTTGTGTTTTGGTCATAGGTAAATTCATTGACCATGCTATTCTTCTTAAGATTGCACTTGATTCCTGGCTTAATTCAGGTGTATATGCCATGACTCCTCCTTTCATGTTTTTAGGTTTGTAGATATTGGTATAGAAATGGCTATTCTGATAAGGCTCTTGAATTAAGGCTAAAAGGTAAAAAATTGTTTTGGTTTTATATTGAAATATGGAGAAGTTTTTAAGCTTTATACTGAAATTATGCTTTTGTAAAAAGTATAAAGAAGAA
>JAGLFH010000044.1 GCA_023144635.1 Candidatus Auribacterota bacterium
TGGGTGCTGGATTTCTATCTTATCATGTTTGTTGTTATTTTCTTTCCGCTTCTTCCAGCTATAGTTGAGCTGTGGAAAACAAAGAAGAAAATGTTCACATATATTGCCATGTCTACATTTATACACGTATCTATTCTTTTGGATTCAGCTAAGGAGGTTATTCTATATAGCCTGACAAACAAAGCGCAGTTTCACGCGACAAATAATAGCAAGAGTAAAAACGACAGCCGCATATTTCTTGTTGCCGAGTTTGCCATAGGGCTGTATCTCATCTTTTATGCTGTGCTGACATACAATATATGGCTGATCGCTCTTGGGATAGCATTTATACTCAATCCGTTTATTATCTTTTTAGGATATAGAAAACCAATAAGTACATTAATTCCGCTTCCTTTTGCAATAACAACAGGAATCATGTTCTTTATAGGCATAACCATAATTCAAAATATGTTTTAAGCATTAAAAGGAGAATATTATGAAAATCAGAAAAAGTTTTCTTTTAAAAACTTTAATTTTACCTTTACTTGTTTCATCGTTTTTTCTCATAGGTTTTCAGCAGGGAATGAGTGCTAAAGGTTACAGATATATGAAATTGAGAGAATTTAACAAAGCCATAGAAGTTTTCAGCATGGCTAATGATAAAAAAGGGATTGGCCTTGTTCATATAAAACAGAGATTCTATAAACAGGCAGAAAAAATATTCCAGGAAATCGGTGATGATGACGGTTTGGGACTTACATATCTTCGTATGAGGAAATATGATAAGGCGCTTGCCCATTTTAAAAAGGCAAATAATAATGCAGAAATAGGAATGGTTCTTTGCTCACAACATAAGTTCAAAGAAGCTCTTGAACATCTGAAAAAAGATAATGACTTTACTGTGGCTGCACATGCTTATATGGGAATGGGACAGTACTCAAAGGCTTTAAAGCTATATGAAAGAGCAAATGATCATTCAGGTGAAGGTTTAGTTTATCTTGCAAAAAAACAGTTTGGTAAAGCAAAAGAAAAGTTTGAAAAAACAAATGATGTTTCAGGTCTTGGTCTAGTTGCTTTAAACGAGGGAAAATTTTCAAAAGCAAAAAGATACTTTGCACAATCCCGCGATTTGGAAGGTTTAGGTCTAGTTGCACTTAATAAGGGAAACTTTGGAATGGCCCTTAAATATTTTTCACAGGCAAATGATCTATCTGGAATAGGAAAAGTTTATTTTAAAAAGGGTGACTTTGATGTTGCTGAAAAATATTTTGAAAAGGCAAATGATAATGATTCACTTGGTGACCTTTGTTTTTATATCCGTCAGTTTGATAGAGCCCATGAGTATTTTATAAAAGCAGGTAATAAAGTAAAAGCTGTTCAGTCATTAAGAGAAAAACCTAGTAAAGCATCTGCTATTAATTATTGTATTAAAGCAATTAAAGAAGGTGAAATGGTTGGTGAACTAAGATTACAGCTCGGTGAAATACATAGAAAGTTAGAAGAATATAAATTAGCAAGAGAACAGTTTGAAAAAGTTTTGCAAATTGAAGAAATGGAAGAGACAGCACTTTTTTATATTGCACGCCTTGAATGTAGTGCAGGAAATCATCTGGCATCTATTGATGAATATAGAGAGCTTTTAGAAAAATATCCGACAAGTAAATATCGCTTGGAAGCGCTTAATTCAATAAAAACAATATCAACATTAAGAAAATTACTTGCAAAGAAAAAATAAGAAAAATTTAAGGAGATAAAAATGAAGTACACAAGTTCACTTATAATTTCAATTTTAATAGCGTGCTTTTTGTTTCAGCCTGTCCAGTTTGCACTTGCGGATGAATGCCCTCCTGAAGGTGCTTGTAACGATGATTGTTGTAAAAAAAGGGAAAAATGTCTTGGAGTGGATTTAGGGTGTGATGAAGATCCTATAGACCCTATGGGAGGAAAATTTTATTACACCACTATAGATCTTAAGTACGGTGAAGACGTTGAGTATATGGAAATAACACAGCTTTATATGAAAAGGTTCTTTTCTTCTCAAAGTTCATACAAAGGATCTCTTGGAATTAACTGGATTTCAAATCTTGATATGAGTCTCACGGAAGCTGACTATGCAGTAGTTATAAGAAGCGAATATGGTGCGCTGATTCCTTTTAGGTGGAATGAAATAGGTGATATTGAATCTCCTATTTGTGCTACTTCAGGTTTGTTCAAATCTGATAAAGGTTATATCTGGAAAATGAAATATGGCACAGAAGTTCTTTTTGAACGTATTGAGAAAGATGGCTACATTGGTTACAGGGTTGCATACAAAAAAGACCGTTTTGGAAAAGTTATCAATTATGAATATGATGATACTATTGTCAAAAAAGAAATAATTGGCGAGTATATGAAAATAAAATACTACCCTGTAAAAATTGTTCAGGAACATACCAATTTTTTTATTAATGTAAATTGGATACCAGTAACAGATAGTATGGGAAATATCTCTTATTATATAGAATCCGTAAAAGATTCTGGGAACAGAGAGATCAATTATACTTATAAATCATTGGAAGGAAACGATGATATTATTTATCTTCACAGCGTTACTGATCCAATAGGAAATTCAGTTTATTATAATTATTTAACTGAAGATAATGCTTTTGGCGAGAAAGATATAGTAGCGTATAAGATCACCAATAAAAGAGGGTATGATACTTTTTATTATTTTAATGAACCTTTTGCCATACCTACTCACGGATCTGACTGGCATTGGAACTTGCGAGTTGTAAAAGTAGTTGATCCGCTCGGTAATGAAGAAAATTATAGTTTTGACACAAACCTTTCAATGTCTGTTTTTACTGATAAAAATGGAAATCAGACACTTACTAAATATTCCTATATGCAGGTAAATGAGATCATTTATGCAAATGGTATGAATCAAAAGTATTTTTATGATGAGCATAGAAATAAAAATAAAATTATTGATGAAAATGGTAATGAAACTAAATATATTTATGATGATAAAGGTAATATTTTATCAGAAATTGATGTAATGGGAAATATTTCTTCTTGGACTTATGAAAATGAATATAACCAGTGGATATCAAAAACAGATAATAAAGGTAATGTCTGGGAAAGAGAAGTAGTCGCTGGAAATGTAAAAAGAAAAACTGATCCCCTCGGCAATACCATACAATACGAATATAATTCTTTTGGAAAAGTCAGTGCTAAAACAGATGCTCTTGGAAATAAAGTAAATTATGTATATGATCCTACAGGTAATCTCCTTTCAATGACAGATGCGGAAGGAAACGCATTGAATTATGCATATAATGAATTTGGAGATAAATTAACTGAGACTGATGCAAAAGGAAATACAACAACCTACAATTATAATTCTTTAAGAAAACTTACATCAGTTATTTATCCTGATGGTGGGGTAGAAGAATATACGTATGATGCTATTGGTAATGTTATTACTCATAAAGATGCAAAAGGTAATATTACTACTTATGAATACAATGAAATGGATAAAAGGTCAGCTGTTAATTATCCAGATGGAACAAGTATAACTTACTCTTATGATGCATTCGGTAATTTAATAAGTGAGATAAAGCCAAGGGGTACATGGAATTATAGTTATGATGAAATGAACAGGCGTATTAAAAAAGTTGCACCTGATGGAACAGAAACATTATTTTCATACGATGGAGCATCAGGATGCGGTAGTTGCGCACAGAAAGATAAAGTATCATCTATAACTGACGCAAGAGGAAATATTGTTATATTTGAATACGATCCCCTCGGTAGAAAAATACTTGAAAAGGATGCTAATAATAAATCTATAGAATATGTTTATGATGAGAATAGTAATTTAGTTGAATATATTGATAAGTTGGGACATAAAACCAAATATGTTTATGATAATTCTAACAGATTAGTAAGTGCAGTTAATCATCTTGGCGAAATGTTGGAATTAACATATGACGGAAATGGAAATAAAATTGCTGCAAAAGATCCAAAAGGCAATATAACGCGTTATGAATATAATAAGAATAACATGCCTGTTAAAGTCCTTGATGCAAAAAGTGGAATTACTAGGTTTGCCTATGATTGTAATAACAATAGAACTTCTGTCACAGACCCTACAGATAACACATCTAATTATTCTTATGATGGACAGAATCGTCTTATTAACGCAACTGATGCAAAAGGTGTGAGTGAATCTTTTGAATATGACTTTAACGGAAAATTAGTTAAAAAAGTAAAGTCAGATGGAAGTGTTATTGAATACCAGTATGACAGTATGGACAGGCTTGTCCAAAAAGTGCTTCCTGAAAACAAAAAAGTTGAATATGTTTATGATCTATCAGGAAACCTGATATCAACCAGTGATGCTATAGGTATTACAAGCTATAGTTACGATAATTTAAACAGGGCAACAGATGTAACCTATCCTGGTAATTACAAAGTTGCATATGAATATAACGAGTTAGGTCAGAAAAGCAAAATGACCTATCCCTCAGGCATGTTCATAGACTATTCATATGATAACTTAAATAGGCTGATCTCACTTAATATCAACAAAGATTTTGAAACTAATAATTTTGCATTTGCATATGATGAAAAGGGTAAAAGAATAAGCCTTAATTACCCAAACGGTGTTAAAACAAACTATTCTTATGATGATGCAGATAGAGTCGTAACCATTTCAACGGGAACTGATGCAGAACCTGCTTTAATTGAAAAAGTTGATTATGCTTATGATGCAAATAGTAACAGAACAAGTAGAATTGATAAAGCTGGTACATACAATTATACTTATGATGAAATTAGCCAGTTAACAGGTGTTGTTTATCCTAATAGTGATACACAGAGTTATACATTTGATAGTATTGGTAACAGATTAGAGCTTGTAAAAGAAGATGCAAACGGAAAAGAAACTATAACATCTGTTTTTAATGAGCTTAATCAATTAAAAAGAACTGAAAGCTCAAATTACGAAGGTGGAGATATAATATCGTTATCAGGAATAATTGAAGATGAAAATATCGATAAAATCCTTATTAACGGAAAAATTGCCAAGATAAAAGATGATGTTTATTCATTGGATGAATTAAAACTAACACCTGGTGTAAATATTGTTACTGTTGAAGTAACAGACCTTGCAGGAAATATAGTATCAAGTGATTACACCTTTACCTTAGATGATAAAGCTAAAACTACATATTCTTATGATGCTAACGGAAACCTCAAGACTAAATCAGAAAAAGGAAATACTTGGACTTTTTCTTGGGATGCAGAAAACCATCTTATACAGGCAAATTCAAGTAAAGAAAAAAGAGTTGAATATGGTTGGTATGATGGTGAATTGCATAATCTTGCTTATCGTAAAGAAGGCATTAATGAAGAAAAATATGTTTACGATCGCGAACATTGTATAGCTAAATATGATGGACATGGAAAGCTACTTCAAGAGTTTGTTTTTTGCTTGAACACAGATAAAATGCTTTGTCGTATTGATGGAGATGGAAGTAAATATTATTTTCATCAGGATGCAATCAACTCAATAGTAGCAATTACTGATGATGCAGGTACAAAAGTCGTTTCTTATGAGTACGATGAATATGGTAAGATTAGAAAGAGTACTGGTTCTTTGGAAAACGAGATAAAGTTCACTGGTAGATGGTTTGATGAAGATACTGGACTACATTATTATAGAGCAAGGTGGTATGATGCAGATGCATGCAGATTTGTTAGCAGAGATCCAATTGGATTTGACTCGGGAGATAGTAATTTGTATAGATATGTGAATAATAATCCTGTGAACTTTATAGATCCTCAAGGTCTTCAAGCAGAAGAAAGTAAACTTTTTGGGGGATATTTGAGTGGGTGGGGGCACGGACCAAAACCAAATGGTGGAAGTACTTGGCCACAGAAAAATATGAGTTGTTCCAGGCCTGATGCAGAAAAAATAAGCTATTTTTGGCGAAAGTGTAAAACAGCATGTGGTCTAAAAGGATGGGAGAAGTGTAGAAGAATATGGACTTGTGGATATAATATTTGGGGAACATTGCGTTGGATGCCCTCAAAATTGCCTATTACGGCTAAAGATTGTGAACGATGTATACCGAAATGCAAATAAAAACAAAAAAAATGTAATATATTTTTAATACTATATTAATGCAACTTAAATATTAACAAATACTAAATATCTGTAGGGGATGATGATGAAAAGTAGAGCTACGAACTTTGTTGTATGTTTAATTTTAATATTTTCTTTTTTGGTAATAAGTAGTTTTATTGTTGTAAGATATGTTTTGTGTTCTAATGTTTGGCCAATTGAAATTAGTAAGGAAATATTTTCTCTTCCAAAAATTAATGATGGAAAGTTATATTTTGGTGCAAGTAATGGCATTTTTTATTCTGTAGATATTGAAACTGGTAAAATGAATTGGAAAAAGTCAGGATTTGAAGAAATTAATTCAAATGCAGTTGTGTATAATAATAAGGTTTACTTTAAAAATATCTACGGTAAAGTTTTTTGTTTGGAAACTAATAATGGATCAAAAAAATGGGAAAAAGATATTAAAGGGTCAATAGCAAACATAGGGCCTAAGATTATAAAAAATTCTATTTTTATATCATCTAAGAATCAATTAATTGTTTTAGATCCAAAAAACGGTGATTTATTAAATAATTATTCTTTTGAAGGAGAAGGTTGTGATTTTTCATGGAATTCACAAGGTATTGCTATAGTAATAAATAATGAAATTGATATAAGCGATTCTAATATCGAGGGAAAGGGTTTAATCTCATTTTTTAAATATAATATAAGCAAGCCGATATGGCAAGTTGATCTTGGCGGTTTAAATTTTGGAAGCATTGTATGTGATGAAAAATATTGTTATGTAGGTGCAAGAAATGGAAAATTGTATGCACTGAATATTGAAAATGGTGATATTGTTTGGCAAATTAATGCTAATAATATGTTTAGTTTCAGAAAAGGCATTGTTTGGGCAGATGGGTTTATAAAAAAACAGGGAGAAAAACTTATATTTTCAGTGAACCATCAGAATATAGAAGAGCCATCATTATTATTGTGTGTTTCAAAATCAACTGGAAAAATGTTGTGGTCAATTGAAACTCCTACAAGTATTTGGGGTGAATTTATTGTTATTAAAAATATGGTGATTGCAATTACAGAAGATCGGCAAATTTTGACATCTAATTTAGATACTGGAGATTTCAAACTGCACAAAATATTACCGGAAGATGAAAGAGGAGAATTCGCGGGATTAATTACTAATAATAGATACATCTTTATTTCTGGAGCTGATGGTTATGTGAGACGTTTTCTTGTTGACGACATAATAAAAGAAAATCAGAGTAAAAGAGGGGCTCCTTAATTGATTATATAAAGATTTAATAATTCAAAAGTGTTATATAAGGAATTTAAAATGTTAAGTTGGAAAACAATTAAATCTATTAAATTATCTATCAGCTTTGCTAATAAATACATGGTTAACAACTTTTATGTTATCAATAGTAATAAATTTGAAAATCACTAGAACTGATTCAGTTTTTTATAATAATTTGTATGATTCTTTATTTCCTATTTATAAATTATTCTTTTACTCAGTTTTGGTAAATTCAATTCCTGTTTTAGTAATATTTAAAATATTTTGAAATGTTTTTTGCATTATTTTGCATAGCTATTACTATATATTTTTCTTTAAAATATATTAGATTTTCTATCATGAGCGTATAGGGTCTATGAGTAAATCAGTTGAGAAAAAATAGGCAATCCTCTTTAATTAATAATATACAGTATCCCCTCCTCCCCTTTTTTTTTAAATCTATGTTATACAAAAAAACAATCTCAGGCAATTGATTAGAATTTAGCAGGAAGAAAGATTTATAAACCCATAAATTTCAATTCTTATAAATTTTAGTCTTAAACTTTTGAAAGTGGCAAAGATGATTATTGAGATAGATACAGTAGACTCATTTCTTTATCCTTTTTGTGATAAAAAATCTCTTAATAGTTACAAAAAAACAGTACTAACGGTTAGGGCGCTTGTTTTTTCTGTATTTTTTAAGAGCTTTTCAATGTCTGCTATATTGAAAAGCATTTGCTTACCTTTTTTAATGACCTTTTTACCACTTTTGAGGGATAACTATTTATAGGAGGTGATCCAGTTACTGGATTAAAAATGGTAAAAGAAATTAAAATTTACGAACAAGGTAAAATTGATATACATAATAGAAAAGCACAATATGAAGCAAGACTTGAAAAATTAAAGAAAAACACTTCAATAATATCAGAAAATAAAGTCTTAATTTTGGAATTTGTTCGGGATTGTGAACTTGGTAAAACTGTTAAAGGCAAAGCAAAGAAAAAAATAGGGCCAGCTAGATGCCATAAATATTTGACAATACTTACAAGCTTATCTGATTACTTTAATAAGCCTTTTGAACAAGTAATTCAGAAAGATATGGAAAACTTTATTAGTGATCTTGAAAATGACAGATACAGAAAATCTAATGATAGATGCTATAGTGATGAAACAAAAGTAGATTATAAGAAATCAATAAAGAAATTCTGGAAATGGTGGCAGGGCAAAAATCAATATTATCCTGAAATTGTTGAATGGATAGAAACCTTCATTAAGGAAAAAGAAATTTCTTCTATAACAAAAGCAGATATTGAATCTATGATCAATCAAACAGGTAGCTTGCGAAATAAAGCTTTATTAATGGTTTTATTTGATTCAGGTGCTCGTATTGAGGAATTACTAAATGTTAGGCTTAAAAAGGAGCATTTATTCTGGAATGACCAAATTAACTGCTATTTAATAAGATTGGAATTTTCAAAAACTAAACCCAGAACTGTTTCTATACCTTTATGCACCAAATATATAAATGATTGGTTAGATGTACATCCTGCAAAGGAAAATGAACAGGCTCAATTATTTCCAGTAAATTATTGTAATATCGTAAATATTATCCAAAGATTAGGTAAAAAGGTATTAAATAAAAGAGTCTATCCTCATTTATTGAGACATAGCTCAGCTACCTATTATGCAAATAAAATAAAAAGCCCTTATAAGCTGTGTTATAGATATGGCTGGACTATGGCTAGCAAAATGGTTAATAGATATATTGATAGAGCTGGTATTAATGACATTGAGATTGCTGAAACAGTTAAAGAAGATGAGATTTTAACTGCAAAAAAGGAAAGAGATGAAGCAATAGAAGATTTTTCAAGGCTGAAAGAAAATCATGAAGATATGGCTAAGGATATGAACTATATGAAAGAACAGCAATACAAAATAATAAAGATGTTCGGAGAGTTTTTGGATAAAGTTGCTGAGAAGAAGGGTATTGATACGGAAAATAATAAAGAGGAGTTGATAAAAGCTATAATCAGTAATTAATTTATTGATTATTCTTGATTTTTATATCTCTTTTGATATATTAAACTTATGTTTAATTTCGACAAACTCATAGTACCCTTATTAAGTTTATTAGAAAAATCTATTGGACCGATTACAATTATAATTATTCTTTTTATTTACCGTAAATATATAGGTTCATTAATACTAAAATTATCAGAAATAGATTTTAAAAAAACTAAAAATGGATATTTTTTATCAGCTAAAACTGGAAAAGAAACTTTTCCAATCCAAGTAAAAAATGAAATAAGTAAAGATAAATTATCTAAATTTGAAGAATTACTAAATACGAAAAAATATGAAATTTTAGAAACAGAGATTGATCAATGGAAAAGAAATGAAAAAAACAGTATTTATCCGTATATTCTTTTAGGAAGGTCTTACATTTTACAAGGAAAAGAAAAATTAGCTGAGCATGAATTTAAAAAGGTACTTAAAAGGGAATACAATAACTCAGAAATTAATTATTATTTGGGTGCTTTACTTTTAAAAAAAGATGATTTGGATAATGCTAAAGAATATCTAATAAAAGCATACAATCTAGATAATAATGATCCAAGGACGACACTTGCTTTAGCTTATATCTCTTTTTATTTAGAAAAAGATATTAATGCTTCTATAGAATATATTAATGTTTCACATGATAGCTATAAAAAGAGAAGAGAACAATTTCCTTTATATGAAAATATAGATATTTCAATCCATCAAAGTATGGAATATTATCTTGCCAACAGGGGAAATGAAGAAGATTTTAGAAGAGCTTTTGAAATCGATAATTATATTGAGAAAAGTTTAAAAGATTATACTTATCATGGAAAGCTTACAATAGAAAATCAAGCTTTTACGTTAGATACTAGAGGATATTTAAGACTTCGAGCAGTAGAAGAAAATTTCAGATCAGCTAAGAAAACAGAATTAATAAAATCCTCAATTAATTATTTTACAAAAGCTTTAGAATTAATCCCTACCGACGTAGATATCGTTAATAATATGATTAAATCATATAAATATTTTAATAATATTATTACATGAAATATATAGACTCTTTAAAATCTCTATTATTTCAAGATATTCAAATTAATTGATTTAAGCACCCTTTGGTTTCATATATCTTAATCCTTCATATTCATCTTTATTCATATATAATATATTATAACATATTATATTACAACTATCAAGTTTGTAAAGATTATATTTATTATATAACTCATTATTATTCAGCACATTAGGATTTTCTTTTATATCTTTCACAAGTAAATCTATTGTACTCATAAATATCACCAAATTTTATTAATTATTACGGCTTTAAATACTTTTTCCTTTAATATCGGTTTATATTATCCTTTCTATTAGGCTAATAATTTATCATAGAACACCTTAAAATCAACTATTATATACAAAATATCACAGAAAACTGTTAAATTAAACTTGATTTGCATATAGCATACCAATAAGTTAACAATAATAAATAATCAAATATTCATTCTTTCGAGTTATAGTTGCTAATATACTCCTCTAACATTTCTACCCATTTAGGATAATACAAACCAAGTCTTCTATTAACCTCTTTCTTGTCATAATTTACTGGTTTATAGACTCTTATTCTGCTTTCATATTTATCTTCCATATTACGGGAATACCTCACCTAATAGCTTTTTCAGCTTATGCAGTATTACATTCATTTTATGATTCATTATTTCAAGCAAATCATTGCTTTTTCTTATTTCTTTTAATATTTCCTTTTGCATTTTCCCTCCATGATGAATATGAAGAGCTATCTTTCAAGCCCTCATGTCCTTTTATTTGCTTTTCAGGACTTCTTTGTAATAAGCTACAGGTTTAATGCAGGTTATTACAGTTTTGTGAATAAGCCATTTTTTATCTTTACTTGTGCTTATTCTTTCCTCAATTATTGCTTCCTTTTTAGGTACTTGTTGTTTGTCTTGTTCTGCCATTTTAAGCCTCCTTTCATATCTTATTTTGTTTATTATGAAATGCCCCTGTACTAATAATTATATTATTATTAATACTGGGTACTTTTCAGTGTGATTTTTTGAGCTTTTTCTTGAGTTTCTTTATGATATTTCCAAGCTCATGAATAAACTGCCATAAGCCATGATTAGCATAATAGGAATTTTGGTTATCGCAGGATTTTAACCACTGCACTAATCTTATTTGGCCGTTTTTATGCTGTTTTAAATAAAAGCCGGTAATGAAATGTGTTTTTATGCCGCGCTTGAATCTTGCTATTTTAGATTCCCAGATGGTATTCCAGTTACTTGCAGGCATTTTTGCTTAAAACCTCATCTGTGATTATGCCCCTTTTAATTGGAACTAAAGGAAATTTGACTAAGCAGGGATTTATCCTGTTTTTTATTTTTACAATACCTTGCCCAGGTTCTAGCTTATCAAGATAATTTTCCTGCCCATTTTGCAGGAATAATGATTTTTTAGATTCATAAATATCATCGGCATGTTGCAAGCCAAGCACAATTTGAGTATGGCTATTACCAAGTATAAATAGCGGTAGTAAGGAACTATGCTGGTCTATACTTACTATACCTTCTCCTAAGCCACGTATTTCCCTGAATATTGTTTCTAAGCTGTTTGTAGATTCTTTTTCAATTCTTGTTTTTGGGAACAAATTATGTACTTCTTCTAAAAATAGAACATGTCTCAAATTAGATGTTTCTCCTTGTGATAATCTGTAAAGGTGTATCCACCTAAGTAATATTTCCTGAAAGAATATACGTATTGGTCTTGGTATTTCCTGATCAAATTCAAATATTGTTGGTCTTTCAAGTATTAAAGATAAATCCATAGGTGTTCTTGAATTAAAGTATTTAGCTGAGCCATAAGTTAAACTGTTAAAAACACGCTCTGCTGATTGTTTCCAGAGTAAACTTCTTGCTTTTGCTTCTATATTTTCAAGTTCTTTTTTACCATCATAAAAATTTGGTAATTTATCTGCTTCTCTGAATAACTTTTTATAAATTCTTAAAAAGACATCTGCTACTCCTTGGCCTGCTATATGGCTTTTTTCTAATGTTTCAGATACAATTTGAAGCCAGGTATCTTGATTGATATTTGGCGGTGCTTTTAAGGGATTCCAGTGAAATGGTAAGGTATCTCTTCCAATTGTAAATATTTGTAAGTGCTTTATATCAGGATTATTTAGGCTATGTAAATTTCTCCATCCCCTTTTCCAGTCAATTGCAAGAAAAGGGATTTTATTTTTTAATAGTTCTAATGCCAAAATATAAGCTACATTTGTTTTTCCTGATCCTGTAGAGCCAACTATATTGATTTGGTAAAGGAAATTTTTTTTGTTTAGATTTAATTTATGTAAATCTTTAGCATTGTATTGAATAGTTCCTATTGGGAATTCTCCTTTTGCCTGATTTTGAGATGGTGGTGGTAATAAAATATGATCACTAGTGATGTTTTGCTTTAATTTTGCGGCGTATAACAAATTTAGCATGTCTTCTATTTCTTTTTTGCCTTTCCAGTCTTCCATCCAGTATTCAGCCCATAGAATATCAAGCTTATTTCCTAGTATAGGATATAGCTTTTCAAATAACTCATTTACTTGCATCATTTAATAGCTCCATCCTTTTTTGTGTTTTATTTGATTTGTTTAACTCATAAAATAACCTGATTTTTAAGAAGATTATGTCTTTCCAGAAGGTTACATATTCTTTTCTTTTTTCCTGCTCTAATTTTAGAATTTCTTTTTCTAAAAATGGTTTTTCTTTTGTGAATGTGTCAATGTAAGGTCTTGTTAATTCTCTGAAATTTAGTAAGTCAGAACATTTATCTTGTAGTGAGCCATTTATTGAACTTAGATTATTTTGTTTTATATATTCTCTGTCTTTAATTTCCTGATAGATTGAATCTATTGTGAATTTTTGCTGATCATTGTTGATTCCGGTATTAAGAGATGAATAACTATTAAAAGGACTTAGGATTGTTTCTAATCCGTTTTGTTCATAGTGATTTATCATAACTCAAGAGTAGTAATAAGGTTATTTATATAGATATCCAACAGACATGGAACAAAGATAGAACAAAAAGGAAATATAATATTTTTTAGGAAAAGATTTTTTCTTAAAGAAACTCTTATGTTTTTGAAGAGTTATTTAAGAACCCTAGCTTTGTTAAAACGACCTTGCCAAAATTTGTCCATCTATAAGCATATTTCCTTTGCTTCATATCCCATAAAAACATTAACATACCTAATTCCAGAAGACGCCTAATAGCATTACGATTTTCTATAGTTTCCAAGCTATATGCATTTGCAGCATCTTTAAGAGCAATCACTTCACTATTTGCTTTGTAATAACAGAAACTAGCAGCAGTTTCATCAAATAAAGAAATTACCTTATCTACAGCTAATTGTTTATTTTTGTTAATTGAAGACACCATGTTTGTGGTTATTGAATTAATACTTTCTATACTTTCTTCAATTTTCGATGCATCATACTTGTGAACTCTGATATTTGAGATATCAAAATGGATTCTATGTATATTATCCGACCTTATAATTAAGACCTCTTCGGGTAAACGTATTGCATGGGCAATTCCTAATTCATACATTACATTTTCATTTCTTCGCCCATCATCATCTGCACTAATATCAAATATTAATATTTGGGAATTCTTGATACCATTCATAATATCTACAAGGATAGAATCATTAATATCATTCATATCAACACGATAACCTGTAAGATTAACTTTTTTTAGGGCTGGCTCAATAATATCAGTCCACTTGAACTGTTCAGCAGGATTAAAGCTCATTCCAATAAAAACTAAACCTTGTTTAATATCAGGATTGAATAAATCAAAATAATGCTTTGGATACATAATAACCTTAAAAATATAATAGTAATGCTTTTATATCAGTTTATACCACAATTTAACCAAATAAAAATGAAAAAATATTATTTATTAGAAGTATATGATAATTGGGGTTGTACTCCACCTGGATCTCCTCCTGACAAAGATTTTAGATTAAAAGAATATGATTCTATACATAATTTAATTGAAGATTATAAGAAGGGGCCTCGACA
This sequence comes from Candidatus Auribacterota bacterium, assembly GCA_023144635.1. Lineage (GTDB taxonomy): Bacteria > Auribacterota > JAFGBW01 > JAFGBW01 > JAFGJP01 > JAGLFH01. Next base: position 14,495 of record JAGLFH010000044.1, read on the forward strand.
TAAGGGATCAGATTTTTTACCACTACACGCAATAGATATCATAATAAACCAGAAAAAGACAAATTAAAATAATAATTTATCGCTTGTTACTTTACTTGTTTAATAACTTTTTACAATCAAGCTAATTTTAAAAAATGTTTTAAAGTCTTTTTATTACTTCTTACTATACTCATCTGTAAAGCCTACCATCTCGGAGTTGACCTCATCCGGATGGCGATGTGAAATCATGAAATTATGTGCATATCTCCAATGAGTGATATTTATTGGGCCGGAGCCTTCTTTGGATAGAGAATAAAATTGAGAGCTTGGTTCGTTAAATTGATCGTCTAATACGAGAACTTTCGTAGGACTCAACGGAAAACTAATTAATGTGCCTTTTGTATTGAGTCCAAACCGTTCCCTTTCTCGATTAAACACTGTCACTGGTTGATCCGTAGTGATAAAGCAAGGTTCTTCAGAAAAAATAACAGACCATCTTTTCTCCATAAGAAGTTTAGCTACGCCAATAGCGTTGTCCTCTATCATGTTAATAAATATTTTATGGTAATCATACTCCGTTGTATGTTGGTATTTGAACCAGTCTGATGTATCGAGTTCAAAAACTTTATTCTTCGTTTCGATATGACTTATATTTGGCCTTCCGAAATCATCTTTTGGGAAACTATCATAGAAACCTATTAATTGTTTCTGTAATGCTTGATATCCACACAGTTTGTTCGGATGGCGGAGCATTAATGTAGCAACAAAAAGAGAAATTCCTTTTCGCACCCACTCTTTATCAAGGTCAAAGAAATCACGATTAATAATATGAGACCAAAAGTTGGCTATTATTGATTCCAGAGAGGCAAGTTTTTCTTCGGTCTTCCAGCAACGTGCACCTTCTTCGTTTTTCTGGGAATACAGGTATCTCTTAGCAGCTACATCTTTAACGTTAGCCTTATGTGGGTCACCTTTAAATCTAGAAAATATCCATACTTGAGGTTCTTTAGTCTTCTTTGTTTCGGGAATAGAAAATTCTTTTAAATAAAACCTTGGAACCCAGTGTTGTTTTTTTGGCTTCGAAATTCGTTTATTCTTTCTATCATTCATATATAACATATATTCAATATATAGAATATTTTCCTTTTATCTTCGATATTATTTTGTATAGAATAAACAATTATTGCTTTAAATAAAATAGGATATTGTAGTCAAGATATAATTCAAGCCTTATCCTGATTTAAAATTCATATATTAAACATAATAAGTACTTATATATCAAGATCTTATAAATATTATATTACTATCTCCCATATACTCTTTTCCTATGGTCAAATTTCAACAAGATGATTTCATCTCCTCTTACTGCATATATCAATCTAAATGGTTTAATGTAAAGAGACCTTTCACCTCTTTTATATTTTAATGGTTTCCCAACTTGATAATTTTCAATTATTTTCTTAATCTGTTTTTTGAGCTTTTCTCTTTCAGATTTATCAAGGTTTTTAATATTTTTAATAAATCTCTTACTTGGTGTTATTTTTACCATTCTTTCAGTTTAATGAAGAATTCCTCTTCAGAATAACTTTCACATTCACCACTATCAATCTCTTTCCAGATTTTATCTAGTTCTTTAATTTCTTCCATTTCCTGTTTTTTAAGTCCTTCTATTTTTTTTAGTATGATCAAGTTATCTTGTTTTATAATGAGAAAAGGTGTACCAACATTAATACCTCTTCTTATTTCTTCAGGTATAACAATCTGCCCTTTTGTGCTTAGTTTTGTGATTTCCATGAAAGTAAGAAAATCTTACTTGTATATAAATATTTTGGTTTTTTAAAGGATTCTAGTCCGATTGAATATTTTCTGATTTTAATATTAATTCCTTTATCTTTTCACCTGTTTCAGTAAGCACATATAATTTACCTGTTTTATCTTCAGAATTTAGGCATATCACTAAACCTTTTTTTACTAATTCCATTAATGATCTATCACTTGAATTAAACCAACAACTAAGTTGCTTTTTTAATTGTGTAGGAGTCTTTGGCAGGTCTTTATGTAATGCTTTAAGAACAGAGGCTCTTCGTTTACCACGAATAACAAATTTATATAGTTGCCAATCAATAACCTCTTTTTCTAACATAGATGTTATGACATATATATTGTTTAATAATTAATCCAACAATCATCTAACATATTTTTGATTTATTACTAATTCAATTTGCCTAATCTATTAAAATCAAAGTATATTAAAGGATTTTTTACTTCACGATATCTAAAAAATCTATTGAATTCTACATGCCTTTCCTTAAATATTTCTATGAATTGATTGATTTCACTAAAACCAGATGCCTCTATAATTTTTTCTAAATACTTTTCACTCTCTGATTTCAATATATAAACAGGTATTTTATTTAGAAAAACACAGCTTCTTGGTGCCCAAGTATCCGGTAAAAACTCTGAGCTTTCTTTTAAACAAATTGATCTCATAAAAAGGAAATAATCGGCCTGCATAAAATCGTAATGAGACATTAAGATTGATAATTTATCCGAAAATCTATTCCCTATAATGTCTGCTGTAACACTTATTCTGGAAGGTTTTAAACGATTATTTCTCACTTCATCAAGTGCTTTTACATATTGTCCAATCCGAGTATAATGTATATATTTACTTTCATTGCTTTTTTCTACAAAAATATCATTCCTCAATATTTCTCCTATAATTTTCCAGTTATCATATTTAATTAAAGAAGCGACAAAAGAAACAAACATTTCATAACCTAAATATTTATATCCTTCGAATTCTAAATCATTATTATATCCTGAAAAACCTTCCGGGGTTGTATAGAGTCTGTAGATTTCTCCAAAAGATTCATATATCGTTTTTATTGCTTTTTCATTTTTAAACTTACTGGCTAATATTGAAGCTTTTATAAATTTAATAATAATATCCATACTTGACTCAATTTGATTTACTATTGCATCATCTGGATATTCAGAACTACTAAAATCTGGTTTATTCTTTTCTAGACTCTTATAAATTATATCTAAATAATCAGCATATAATGTGTCAATTGTATCTTTAGAATTCTCTAAAGCCTTTTTCAATTCATTTAATGTTGGTCCAGGACTAATATCTGGTGCCAAATCCTTTATTCTATCTAATATTTCAAAATAATCTGATATAAATTTACTGGCACTAGAGCTTTGTATATAAGTATAGTCTTTTAACTCTAAAATATCTTTCATTTCTGTTTCAGGCTGATTAGGATCTATCCAAAATAGGGGATAATGGGTATAATCTCTTTTTCTAAAAACTTGTTGTACTCCTTTATCCCTTCCTGAATATCCTAAAACAATTACTCCATGTTCACTTAATACTTTTATTAATTCCTTCTCCATCATAGGGTCTAGTTCTTCTAAATCTTTTGGTGTGTTTTTCAATTTGCCTTTGCCAAGATTTCCATGTGGTTTATAAATACGAATAGCTTTACAATGTATTAGTGGTTCAGAATGCTTTAATTCTTCTTCTGTTGATAATACTTGCAGCTTTAATCCTTTTTCAATTAAAGCCTTTTCAATACCATGATCAAAATTAGTTGTTATTATTGCTCTTATAATTCCTCTTCTTGCCATCTCTGTAATTAATTTATGGGCTTCACCTGGTTCTTTGCCATCCAAATAATCATTAAGAAAAGTTTGTTGTTCAGTAGATTTTGTATATATTTCACCTATCAGCTCTGAATACGATAATTTACTATATTTGCTACCCATAAACCAATTTTCTAGATTTACATCTTTATCAATTTTCTTTCTCCCAACGGCATAAAGCAAACCAGCAGTTTTTAGCATTAGATCCCAAGCCGTTGGATAACCTGCATCTTTAGAAACTCCAGCACCTGCAAAAAGTATATATTTCTTTTCTCCTGGTAAAGCACTTGCCGCCAATTTTACTATTGGATTCATTTTTCTATTGTTCACAATATCTGTTGGATGATTGTTGAATTTCTTTATATATATCCTTAATAATATACCAATTATGATTATTAATGCACCACTAAAATATCACTTCATAATCAAATATAAAATCAAACTAGTTCAATCATATGAACATAAACTAATAGAGTTTATAAAACAACAAAAGTGGCAGGAAGCAAATAAGATATTTGTATGCTTGTCATTAGCCCAAAAACAGCTCAATGAGTTGGTAGATCAAGTAGACCACGAATAACAGCTTTGTATTCTGAGCAAGACCTCATCTAGTTAGAAGAATCTTTTATTAATAACCCCCAAATTAAATCAATTATTTTTAAACAAAACCCGGAAAACCTTAAAGAAAGGAGGGAATATGGCTTACACACCAGAACTGAGTCAAAAATCTAGTGCAGTTTTAAGAAGGATTGCATGGTCAATGAATTTACCTATGACCAAAACACAAGAAATCATTTATCACAAAATAGTCAAGTATCTAGACAAACAAGAAGTTTGCAAAGCATGTAGAGATCAAAATTGTAATACATGCGCTTTTAACAATTCATCTGTTTAATCTTGTAAACCAAATAACTTTCAAAAAAGGAGGGAAAAATGTCTTTTGTAGATTATCACAAATGTATACGTGGGCAACCTGTATGCATAAAAACATGCTTTAATGTTGAGAATTGTAAACGTTGTATTAAGAGAGAAACTTGTTGTTTTCTCTGTAAACTTAAAAGAGTAATAACAAAAAAAAGGAGCTTAACATGAATAATGAAAGTATTTCCGGTGAAGTTATATCTAGTTATACATCGGAACAAGCTGAAGAAGACGGTTTTTTGGTTGATACAACAAAGCTTAATGAAAAATGGAAAAAAGGATTATTTAACCATGTAACAACTAATCTCTTAAGCAAAGGATATTTTGATGATGATGGCAATATAAACCTACCAAATCTTGTAGATTTATATAATCAGGCACTTATGATAGTCAAAATTAAAAGTAATGACTTTCATGATTTTGACAGTTTCTTTGCAGGTCAAATAGAACTGCCTTCAGGTCAAAAACAAGAGATTTTTATTGAGCAAAATGAAACAGGTGAATTTACACTGTTACTTCCAGAAGATCATTAATCAGCAATTCAATAATAACCATTAGGGGCCACTGCAAAATGTTTTGGCTCTTTTTTTATGAAAGGAGAATAAAATGAAGGGATTATGTGGAGTAAAAAGAGTAAGTGAAGATCAAGTAAGAACTGTCATAGCACCTGAACCAACTAAAACCTGGAATCCAATATCTCATAACATATTGCTTAATATTGTTGAAAATTCATTATTAAGAAATAATCTGAAAATATCACAAAAGAGTTTTCAGCTTTCACATGAAAATCATAGGTTTTTTGGAGTGTATGATTTGATAGGTGGTTTTGAGCATGATGATTTTGGGTTGTCATTAGGCATAAGAAATTCAACAGACCAAAGATTTCCTGCTGGTTTAGCATTTGGAACAAAAGTATTTGTTTGTAGTAACTTGATGTTTGAAGGTGATGAAGTTGTTTCAAGGAAACATACAAGATTTATCCTTGATGATATGCCTTTGATGGTAAATAACATCATCGATAACTTCTTAGACAGATATTTAGGAACTTGCCATCAGATAGCTTATTTCAAAGGATATGAAATATCTGAAAATGAAGTTAAGGCTTTTCTATGGGATATTTCAAAAGAGGTGTTGCCTTATAATTTTGTTAAAAACGAAGTTTTTTCAGCTTGGAAAGATCCTAAGTATACCGAACATCAAGAAAACACTGTTTGGAGACTTTATAACGCCATTACAGCGGCAATGAAAATCAGGCAGAAAAGAAATCCTTATAATGCAGCTTTTGAAACTCAGGCTGTTTCTGGATTATTAAAGCAATGCTGGCCTTTGCAAAATGTTGCATAAGCTGAAGTCCTGGGCACGACTGAAAACTGCCTGGTTTATCTTCCAATTTTATATTGTAATTTAAACTTTTCTATTTTTATTGCATTATATTTTGCTCTGTGTTAGAGGTAATTGAAGGAATAAAACATATGAGGATTATTTATTATTATGAATGATAATGGAAAAGCCCTGCCTCTTAAATACACGGATTTAACATCCAGCAAATATTTCTACAGTAGGGGCTGAAGATATAGCAAATACAGTTAAATATAAGTTAAATATGTCCAATTACTTATGTCCTTGACTAAATTAGAGAAAAGTTTATAAAAGATAGTTGATTATTAATTAAAAGACAAAAAATGGGAACAGAAACAATAGAAAAGAAGGTAATAAATATGATAAAACTTGAAGTTAACTCTTTTAATAACAAGCAGTTATGTAAAAACAGGCCTTGTGGGCTTGACTATAGCGGGAAAATAAGCTATACTTATAATAGAAGAAGAGGAGTGGTTAAGATGACAGATAAAGATAGCCCAGGATAAATAGGTATATTATATATAATGGAATTTAAAAGACTATCAAAGTGGTAGTCTTTTTTTATTTGATAAATTCTAGATGGCATCTTTGATAAACTCTAGCTGAGAATCGTCTTGCATAATTTCTTTATTCTTTGGATTAAATTTAATTGATATTTTATAATATTTAATTGCCTTATTTTTTAGGTTTGTTCGTTTTTCAATGTTAGTTTCTCCTTTGGCTTTTTCAGAATAATAACATGCAAGATTATAATAGGCGGGTTCATAGAATTCGTCCTCTCCAATAACTCTTTCTAAAATTCCAATTGCTTCATCTAACCTATTTGGAACGAAACGTACTAATGCCCTTCCTTTAGCAATATGTGCTGACCAGTAAATAGGATTTTCGCTAATGGCCTTTTCTGCAAATTTCAATGCTTTTTTATAATCCTTTTTTTCTTTCAAATATGCAAAGCTAATATATCTATATATCATCGCTTTAGCCTCTTCAGTAAGTTTTGGGAATGAAAGTGACTTCTTTAAAAGGTTTATCACCGTAAAGTAAATTGATTCATCGTGAGGCTGATCCATTAGTATTCTTGCTTTATATAAAGGAACTTCATAGTTGAGGTCTTCAGATAAATTTTTTATATAGCTCCATGCTGTAGAATTCTCTCCTTTTAAAAAAAATATCTTAGCTGTAGTTAGACTGGTTTCTAAAGGATGATTTTCTCTAAACTTTTCATAATCTCGATGGCATTTTTCTAATCTTTTTAGGGAAGTATGCCACCAAACAGACATAAAAGCAACAACTGTGCCCATGATAGTAAATAAGGCTGTTATGTATACAATAGCAAAATTAGTAGTTTTGGAAGAGGTCTCAAATATAGATTTAGGTTCTGTAACTGATATTGGCACAGCAGAAAGTTTGAGTATATTAATGATAATTGGCAGTAAAAATTTTACTCCATGCAGAATAACTAGAACTAATAAAACTATAATGGCCCAGAGGAAACAAAATTTCGCTACATTAATACTAGCTCTAAATATATCTTTAAATATTTCTTTGAGCTTCATCCACATCCCCTTTATATTAATTTTATAAGTTACTACTTTTTACAAATCTGTAAATTCAAAAATCGAATTTAGACGCAAGAGTTCAATCTGCAATAATCAAGTATATTATACTTTTCACAACATAATAGTCAACACAGTATTGCTAGCAATAAGCACGCATTAGTGAATCTCTTGCACAGTAGAAAGATTAAAGTATTGTTCTAAATATGGATCATAATTTATTTAATAAGTAACAGAGCTCTCTATTAACTGAATAACTTCCTCATTAATCTTCCATAGAGAGCTTTCTGGCAGTTTGTATTGAAGGTAATTATTTGAGAACAGACTTTGGTTATATTCATTAAATATTTCTATCTGATTACTTAAGCTTTTAGTATGTTTTCTTTTCAATGCCACTGTTTCCTAAACTATCTTATAATGTAAATTGTTGATAAATTCAGCATTTTCTTACTAACCAGATACTTATAACAACATATAGAACACTATTTTGATACTAACTTCCTCTTATTTTAATTCTTTAAGCATTTATTTTCAATCATGATTACATGTTTTTTTAATTTATTCTGTAGTTTAATACATGAAAAATAACTAAAATTCACTTATGATCATTTTAAAAATCATTCTATTCATAATCATATTCATTATTGGGCTTTTTCTTAAAGACTATAATAATCAAGAAAAAGTGGCTTTAGGTTTTAAAATATGAATCCAAAAATAATCAATTTAGAAAAATTAATGGGAGTTGATTTTATCAGTTTAATAAATATTAAAGATATTATTGAAAAAGGCGTCGATGAATATATAAAACAGAAAGGTGAAAAGATATATAACATGCCAGAAGGGAATAAGAAAGAGATAGATATTGAGCTGTTTGCTGATGAGGGATATATCTACAATCAAATAAAAGATATATCAGGTTGGTTAACAGTAATTGCTATATATTCACGATTAGAAAATATTAGAACAAAGGCTCTAAATGTTGTTTTTCCTGAAAAGCCTACGCAGTATTTTCATACATATAATATTGTTAAAACATCATTGGAGCATTTAGGAATACCTCCTGAAAAGATTAAATATTTTAAAACTATTAATAGATTACGAAAATATAATAACTGTTTTAAACATAATAATGGAAAGGTTAATGCTAAATTGTCTAAAGACAAAAGATATAAATTAGGAAAGACTATAAAACTGAATAACTCAATATTATACACTTTTGCAGATGCTGCTGGATGTTATATACGTGACCTTATAAAAAGATTAGAACGTTTTGTGAACAAGCATAGAAAATGAAATAAAATTATTTATATCTAATTATTAGCTATTTGTATAAAATTGAACGAGGAGTAGGGGCAAAATTAGATGAGAGGATTGAACACTTAGCTTTAAGGATTACAGATGCAAGCTTTTATTATAATGCAAATAGGAAATCCTGATCTTGATTCTATTTATCAAGACCTATTTATCCCTGCTTTAGAATCTTCAGGATTCTCAAGAGAACAAATTAAGCGAGTTGATAAACATAATAAAGGAGAGCTTCTTAAAAGTGAAATAATCAACTTCATTAATTCTTCAGATATCATCATTGCTGATCTTACTAATGAAAGGCAAAATTGCTATCTTGAAGTCGGTTATGCTATGGGTACAGGTAAATTATCTAATTTAATTCTAGCTTCAAAAGAAGATCACTATCCAGATAGTCCAAATTATAAAAAAGGAGGCCCTAAAATACATTTTGATCTTATTGGTTATGATATTTTATTTTGGGATCCTTCTGAAATAGAAAAAGCAAAAACCGATCTTATTAAACGCATAAATTATCGTTTTAATGTATTAAGGGAAAAGGATTCTATCAATAATCTTGTTAAATGGGATAAAGAATGGTTTTCACAACATCAGTCCTATGCCATAAAACAATTAAAAAACTTTCAAATTAAAGGATATTTTGAACTTAAATTATCATTGTTTAATTCCACCATGCAATTATCTTCTACTGAATTATACGATATTGCAAAGCGTTCTGAAATTAATATACGTGGAAATTGCCCTATAGGAGTAATTTATGAAAGGGAAGAATTTAAGCCGAAACCAAAGAAAGACTCGATATCAGCTGAAATCCCTATTCTTCGTGATGAATCTGAAAAGAAATATCAATATGATTATTGGGTTCTAAGAAAAAATGGCGATTTTTATGTTTCAAAAAGTTATCTAGAAAATATTATTCAGCCAGGTTGCTTATTTATCCAAAATAGAATCCGTCAAATCGCGGAAGCACTGCTTTATGCTCATAGACTTTATACTAATTTTCATGTAGCTACTACATCTCATATTTTTGTAAGTATTCATCATAATGGCTTTAAGGGACTTTCTCTCTGCAATGGAATAAGGGATGGCGTTGACATTATTAATAGATCAACAACAGAAAATGATGTTTACTATGAAAATGTAATCCCTTTTGAACTCATAGAAAATAATATAATGGATTATGTTAAAGAGTTTGCTAAACCTTTTTTTGAATTATTCGAATATTATGAAGTCCCTGAAAGCCTCTTAGAAGATGTTGTAAAAACATTTCTTGCAAAAATTATATCTTAGAGGATACGCAAAGTTTATTTAATTTATTCTATAGCTTATTATGCTAAAATAAATATATTGGCTTGTTTAAATTTATTTTATTCATAATCCTATTTATTATTGGTATTTTTCTTAAAGATTATATTAGCAAGAAAAAGTGGCTTAAATAGTTTAGAAGTTATATAATTATACATAACAAAAAAGAATAAAAATAATTCTTCTAATTAGTAAAGATAAATAGTCAATACCATGATTTCTTTTTTATTTTGGAACATAAAGAAAAATAATTCTCTACAAGAAAGCATTAATAGAATTACATCCAACTATGAAGTTGATATCTTAATGCTTGCAGAATGTTCTATAGAACCTTATGAGTTATTAAATAGTTTAAATCAAGATAGAAAATATAAATATCATTATGCTCCTAGTATAGGATGTAAAAAGATATTAATATTCACAAGATTTAGTAATAATTTTATACGACCTTTACATGATTCTAATTATTTTACAATTAGACATTTAAAATTACCTGGACTAAAAGACATTTTATTAGTAATTAATCATTTCCCAAGTAAAAGCTTTTGGCGTAATTCTAGTCAAGCTCTTGAATGTTTTAAATTTGCAAATTCGATTAGGTCTAAAGAAGAAGAAATAGGACATTCAAGGACTATATTAGTTGGTGATTTAAACATGAATCCCTTTGAAGATGGTCTTATAGGTGCTTCAGGATTACATTCTGTTATGAGTCGACAAATTGCTAAAAAGAGAACACGCATCGTACAAAATGAGAAATATCCCTTTTTCTATAATCCCATGTGGAATTTATTTGGTGATGAAACACCAGGCCCTCCAGGGACATATTATTACAGCAGTTCAGAGCAAAATGTATTTTTCTGGAATATGTATGATCAAGTTTTAATTAGACCTGATTTACTTGACTATTTCAAAAATGATGAATTGAAAATTTTGGAATCTGATGGAAATATTTCATTCTTAAATTCACAAGGGAATCCTGATATAAATGCTATTTCTGACCATCTTCCACTATTTTTTAAACTTAAACTTTAAAGAGAGGTGTAAATATGAACGATTTATGGCCAAAAGAATTTGAACCTTCTGAAATAGAAACTCCTATAACGATTCTTAAAGAACAAGCATCATTTTTAGCAAATAAAACTAACAATATGCTTAAAGCAGAAGTAGTGCAAACAGGTTTATTGGAGGAAATTTTCGGCAAATCAGAACCTAAAAAGTTTTATTATGTCTTTTATATTGTAGCACCTGCTTTAGACAACTATAGATATGAACTTTTAAATATTACATATCCTCTTGATAGTTATCCTGTTTACATTTTTCCTAGTATTGATATCTCGAAAGAATTTCCACCTGCTAAAACAGGCCAAATAGAAGCAATCTCAGAAGAAGAATTTAAAAAATATCTAAAGTTAATCTTTAATTCAGAAGAAACAAAAAGGATAATTGGTGCAATACTTTCACAAATGACTTAATCCTAATGTTATCAATGTAAAACTGTTTATTATTTAATAAGATTAAAAAGTATTTTTTATATTAAGCTAACAGAGCCATGAATTAGCTTTTACCATATTGATATTAACTGCAACTTCCCGCCATCATAAACTGATTCATCATCATTTCTATCAAGATCAAATGAAATACCAATATTTGCATAAGTATTTTTAGTATATTTATATTCAGCACCAAGTATTAATCTGTAATTGTCAGCTTCAAAATTAAATGCTGAATGTTCATCAGTTTTTCTATGACTAAAGATAAATCCATAATCAGAAGTTAATTTCTTAGAATGTTTCTTATTAAAGACTATTCTGCTTAATAAGTCCCTATCTTCATAATCAAAAGCTTCATTAAGAAAATCTTTTTTCTGTTGAACTAGAATGTATTTAATATCTGCTTCTATTTTCCAATCTACTGAAAGCTCTTTATTGAATAATAATCCAAAAGTCGTTAACCCATTTTGCATATCATAATTATTTTGATCATCAACCGCAGTATCTATTTCTTCATCCTCATATTGATATGTTATATATGGCATAATATTTAAATTGTCACCAATTAAATTTAATGACATTCCAATATAACCAGCTTTAGTTTTTCTACTGTGATTATTATCTTCTTCAAGATAAATAATTTTCTTTTCACTATTAGTAGTTAAAGCTCCAAATATTTGTAATCCAATATCTTCACAAGGAAACCACTCAACTTTTCCTTTCAGAGCATAAGGTTTTTGTTTATAAACTTCTTCTTCAATACCATCTGATAATCTATAAGTTAAATTATTATAGAGATCCAAAAAAGCTATAGAAAACTGATAATTGAAAAACGAATTACTTTTTCCTATTCCCAGCTCTAAATCAATATCTTGTTTATTAAAAGAAGGATTAAGTGTAAAAAAGGAATATAGTCCTGTATCAAAGAAACTTTTATCAAAAAGGCTGAATTCTAAGTAATCTCTTTGAGCTTCTAAAGTTTCTTCTTTGAAATATTTGAATTTAAATACATTTTCATCATTTAAAGGAATGCTTGTTTTTACTTCTCCAATATTATAAAGATTTATTTTACTAATACTCCCAAATAAAAATCTAAATCCATTATCTGTGTTATACCATTTATTATTCCATGAATTTGAATAAGAATAATTTAATACATCTAGTCTGTATTCTTTATCCATCTCAGGATTAAGCCAAGGCAAGTTATTTACAGGATCAGCAATACGATGCCATGCTCTTTCCTGCCAGAAATTTAATGTTGTTAATCCCTGATAATTTACTTGTTTTAGAACAGCATTTTTATCAATAAAACCAATAATTGAAACTTCATTTGTTTCAATCTTTACTTCATATTTTCCAGCTATTTCATCAATTATCTTTAACTTTGTTCCTTTTTTGATATGACCAATGATTTTATCTTCTGAGAATAAAGGACTATCTTTAACAATAACATCACAAAAAACCGGAAAAGCCATAAAAATTAAAATAAGGAATAGTAAATATCTCATAATATAAAAGGGGCTAATTAAATAGCCCCTCTATTGTTTTGTACTGATTATTTATCTATAAGTTGATGTAGATTTACTTTCTTGTGCTAATGCACCAATTGAAGCACTAATAAGTAATAAAACAAGTAACATGCCTAATGCTTCTAAAGCAGGATCACCACTGCCTGCTGTATCTGCTTTTAAACCTGAATACAAAGCTATTATGTCTTTATTTGTTAAGCCCTGAAATCTCTGTTGTATTTCTTGTTGAGATAAGCCTGTTTTTGCTAGATCTTTTTCAAAAACTTGCAAGAATTCCTGTTTATTAACTTCAACTTTTGATTGTATTGGTGCGCCAGCAACAGGAATGGTAATCCCAACAATAAAATAAGCAAATAATGTTATAAAAACAGTACCCGGATTCACTATGATTCTTTTCATTATATTCCCCCTTTTTTGTTACTGAACTCTATATTTATCAAGTGCTTTTTCAAAATCCTCATCATCGTCATTCATGTTTGCTGAAACACCAACAAGCAGAATAATCAAACATACAATGAATATTCCCTGAAGTATTTGCATTGAAGAATTATCTTCTGCACCAGCAACATTAACTGCTTTAACCTGATTAAATAAAACAATGAGGTCTTTATTAGTTAAATACTGGAATTTTTCTTTGATCTCACTTCTTGAAAACCCTGCTTTTAATAAATCATTTTCTATAGAATTTAATATTTCCTCTTTCTTTAGCCCTGGTTTTGATAATACTGGTGAAGCATTTGCTGGAACAGTCACTACAAACAAATAAGCAATACTTACAACAAAAACTATTAAAGGATTTACTATTGGAATCTTCAAACAACACCCCCTTTCTTATAAAGTTATTTAGTTTCTTTTAACATCACCTCCCTGCAATTAATTTAATATTTGTATTGATTATTGAATTTAGTATTTCATCATTACTCAGTTTTAAAGCCTTATTGTAATGCTCTAAAGCTTTTGATTTATTTCCTGATTCAAAACAAATTAAAGCTAAGTGGTAATAAGCTATTGAAAGAAATTCTTCTTGATCTTGTTGACAAACATTTATAGCTTGTTCTACATTTTTCTTTGCATTTTGATATTCTTTTCTTTTGAAATAAGTCCAGCCAAGGGTGTCATAATAGAACCAGATTTCTTCAGGTTTTAGAGTAATAGCTTTATTTACAAGTTCTAATGCTTCATCAAGATTTTCATTGTTATCAAGATAAATACAAGCAAGATTATTAATGGCTTCACTACAATTATTATTAATTTCAATTGCTTGTTTATAAGATTCAATCGCTTTTTCTTTTTCACCTATTTTGCTGTATATATTTCCAAGATTTGTCCATGCAATTGCATTTTCAGGTTGTTCTATAACTGCTTTCTGGTATTCTGATAGAGCTTTTTGTTTTAAATCCTGCATTTCAAAACTATAACCAGTTAATAAGTGATTTCTTTTTTTATAGAAGTCTGTTGATGTACAGCCAGTAAAATATAATGCTAATAATATTAAATATTTAGTTTTCATTTTCTGGATAAATTAAAAAAGCACAATTACCTGTTTCTTTCCAAGGCTTTTCAAGTTTTTTATATTTTAATTCTGCTGATTTTTCACTCCCTGAATGGCAATAAAATACTTGTTTGTCATCGTTATAGCCATAAATCACAAAAAAATGATAATTTTTGAAGATAGAGAAATTTTTAACTGGATTTCCTTTTGTTAAAACTATTACAGGATTGTTTTGATTAATTTTTTGTTTTAAATCCTGAATATTTGATTTATAAATTTCTGACGTAAAATTATGTTTTCTGACAAATAGCAGTAGATCTATTGATAATGTTCCTTTTAGCTCTGGATTATAGATATATTTTGCTATTTCCTCTTGCGATATTTCTTTGTCATAATAATTGAAAACAATAGCTAAAGATGCTGGCCCACAATAATTCTTATTCTGTTTTATAAAAGGTATTTCGAGAATTTTTGAATCTGCTACTAAATTTATTGGCAAAAAATAAATACTTGTCAAAATAAATAGTCTGATTAATTTAGTAAGAATCTTCATATAAATGCCCTAAAGCTTTCTCTAGTTCTTCATTCATTACATCCGCATAAACTTCAGTGGTGGTAATTCTTGAATGACCAAGTTGTTTTTGAATAAGTCTTATGTTCCTACTTGCTCTTAAAAGGAAAGAGGCATACGTATGTCTTACACTATGTATTGAATAATGAACTGGCAAGCCTGCTTTTAAAACTAATTTTTTAAAATCACTTTGAAATGTCCTTTTTGATAAATGCTTTCCTTTTTTATTACAAAATAATGGTGCATTTTCGTTTGTATACTCATTGTGATTATATTTCCACTTTAAATAAAATATACAAGCCTGCTTGAATTTTGTGTTGATTCTGACAATTCGTTTTCTACCACCTTTTCCATGTCTAACAACAATAGATGATTGATTTTTTTTTATGAGTAAATCCCCACATTTTAAATCAGCAACTTCTTGTACTCTTAAACCTGTATTAAGTAAAAGCTCAATAAGAAACCAGTCTCTTATGTTTAGTTTTAATCTTGCCTTTTTTGTTATTTGCTTTTTACAATATATTCTTAGCTTTTTAATCTCATCAATATTTAAAAACTTGCTTTCATCAAGCACCCAGACAAATGTCATGTTGTTTTCTCCTAACTAGTTCTCTAACTAGTTCACACTTCCGCAGTAAGATGAAGTTTTTATCTTGCAGAATATGGATTTAGGAACTATTATTTAAATAGTTTTTGGTTTTTATGGGGGATTTCTAACTTTCTTGTGGATAACTTTTGAAATTATAGGACTAATCTTTCACTTTTCTGCGGAAAGGTGAAGTTTGCAAGGATTTTTTTAATAAAATTCTATGAAATTAAAAGATAAAATAGATATTTTAACAGTCTGTCAGGTTCACGGTTATGAGGGATTAGGAAGTAAAATCAATAAAATATATGGTAAAGAACATTCAGATATTTCATTGTTCCAGAACATAAACTATGTAATTTCATCACAGAAAGAAAAAAATTATTATCCCCTAGAACTAAAATGAATATTGCTTATCTTTTAAATCATGATTCTTTTATTAAGGAAGAATAATGAAAACAGAAGCTGTAATTTTTGATTATGGAAATGTTTTTGTGAAGGATGAAGATCCGGGTTTATATAAGTATGTTGCAGAAAAAATATCAAAACCTGTAAAAGATGTTGAAAAAGTTATTATTGAAGAATATAAGGGTTTATTTATAGGTAAAATATCTGAGAATTTATTTTGGAAGAATGTTTTAAACAGGTTAGATTATAAAGGATATTTCGATTGTTCTAATATTTATAAAGAAGTATATCATTCTGCTCTTGTTCCAAATCAAGAGATATTAGATGTTGCTAGAAAAATAAGAAGTAAAAATATTAAAACAGGAATTCTCTCAAATTTAATTACTCCACTTGTTCACATTTGTAGGTCAAATAATTATTTTTGTGATTTTGATCCTATTATTACTTCTGCTGAAGCAGGTTATAAGAAGCCAGATAAGGAAATTTATCTTAAGATATTTGGTCTTCTCAATCTTGATGATAATCAGGCTAATAAAATTATTTATGTGGATGATAAAGAAGAATATTTAGTGCCTACAAGAAAAATAGGTATGCGCACTGTTTTGTTTAATCTTACTGAAGCAAAAAATCCTCAGGAAGAGCTTGAAAATAAATTAATAGGGGTTGGATTAAAAATATGAAGAGAAAAATAACTGAAGATATATATAATGACGCAATTAAAGAACTAGGAAGTAATAGCTGGGCAAAAATTATAGAAGTGAATACTGAAGAAGCTCTTATTAAATATAGAGAAGAAGTTAGAGATGATATACATAATAGTGCTCCTTTAGTAAAAATTCTGACTGATGGATTACGATTTTTTGAGGATGAAGAATTATCATGGTTAAAAATTATTGATGATGCAGAGCATATTCAATTCGAAATAGCTGCAACAGATCACGAGGAATTTAAAAAAAACTATATAATTAAATCAGCTTCTAATAATCCAAATAAAGCACTTGAAATTACAGCAATTGATAGAATTCTTGATAGAACATTAGAGAATACAATGATAATTACAAAAAATAATATATGGTTCCAGACGTTCCATAATGTTAGAGGAGCGGCAGAGCCTCCAGTACTTAAGATGAAAAGAGGTGATTATTCTATTCAAGGGATAGACAATATCTTTTGGTCTGATTATAATTCTAGAATTTATAAGAAACCAAAGTTTAAATTAAAATTTACCGCAGACGGGAAAAAATACTTTGAAGAAATAAAAAGTAATGAGAAAAACAAGGAAGGGTATGAGGAGAAAGAAATAATATCTCCTTTTTTCATATCAGATTATAAAATTATTATTAAACCAGGAACAAAACGCAAAGGTGTTTTGATAATCAATGATAAAATTATAATTGAGATATCTGCTATTGAAAGTGATTTATGTGTGGTTATGAAAAAACAATTAAAAAGGGATTGGAAAAATATTGGAGGACGACATCCTGTTGAAGTAGGATGGGTCTCTTTTGATGAATTCAGGAATTATGTATCAGGTTGGGAAGAGTATGAAAATAAAGGCAACATTGAATCAGAAGGAAATGTAATAGATGATGGTGTTATTAGAAATGCTATTAATTTACTGAATAAAAAAATTCGAAAAGCTTTAGGTATTAAGAATAATAAAGACGATTTGATAGAAAATGGAAGAAGATATGGAAAAGAAGGACATTATCGTTTTAGAGTATATCCTAATCTGATCTATTGAATAAATAAGTTATTTCTTGATTTTCTTCTTTAAAAACGTTCCACGAGTATAACCTTCTATTGTTCCCGATTCTCCAGTGTAAATATGTGTTGTATAGTGAATAATTGCATCAGCATCTAATTCCATTGCATATTCATACATTCTAAACTTTATCCGATAAAGATTATTTGCAATTCCTAAATCAAGTTCTGTTTCTATGAATGTTGAATGCATTTTAGGTATGTCTTTATTCACAGACCTTATAGTCTTTACATCTTGATAATCTAAATAATCGTATTCCTCACCAGTAATTTCTTCCAATTCTTTTTTGTCTCCTTGACAAAACGTTATTTTCTTTATTGTTTTTTTCATTTTTAAAAATGTCCTATCTAAAGGCTTTAAAAGCTTTGCGATAAGATAGTATTAAGATATTCCTTCCACATTTGCTCATTTATAATATCCCTCCCTGCAAGCAAATACAAAATTACTAAAAGATGTATGTAAGACTTCACTAAGATTCCACTGATATTTTAGTTTACCTTTTTTTGTTATAAAATTTCATTAGAAATAATTAAAACTGGAGGAATATTATGGGGTGGAATGGTTGGAAACTTAAAGTAATTTTAAACGTAAAAATTGATTTAATAAAGTTATTAAAACTGTTGATTATTATTATCCTTCTCTTTATTTATTTTGGAATTTTATAAAGGTAGATTAGTATATGAAAAAAATAATCATTTTCTTTTCGCTTTTTATAATGGGTTGCACTTCCACTAAGCCTTATGTGAAAGAAAAACAGCCTCAAACTATCTATGATAACTATACCCTTGTTCTTGAGAAATTGATTAAGAACCCAACAGTCAATTTTGAAAACATCCAAGAGATTGCCTATAGAAATTCCCCTGAAATTAAAATGTTAGAACTGAGAATAAGTTCATATATAGGTAAAAGAGATTCATCTAAAAAGAGAGCTTCTTCGGGTTTGAATTTAATAAGAAGCAGTACTTCGGTGTCAGGTATATTAGGTTTTCTTTCTAAGATAATTTCAGGAAAAGACAAAAAAGAAAATTTGGAAATATTAAAAGTCCGATTAGAAAAAGCAAAAATTGTTATTTCTCAAAAACTGGCAAAGGAAATCCAAAAACTGGTAAAAGTCAGAAGAGAGATCAATAAGCTGGAATCAATAGTCAAAGAAAATCAGATGAAAGAAAAAATAGACAGATACTTTGAGAGTCTTGGCTTTGCTAAATCGGATAAGAATGAGGATATAAAGAAAATAGAAAAGCTTTTTGATAAAGCAGTTTCCAGAGAAGCAGATATTGAAAGGAATATTTATGAAATCTGTGGATTAATAAAACTATCAGGAGGGAGGGAATGATTACAGACAAATTAACAGAATTATCTGGCAGGATTAAAGATATTAAGGAGATTTATAGACTTCTTAATAAGAATGTAAATGTTCTCATTACAGCAAGAGAAAGATTAGTGGGAAAAACATTTGTTTTTAAAGGGGTTTACCATGCATTTGCTAATGCTCCTCTTAATAAGACAAAAATTATCTATCTTAAAGCTAATGGAGCAAAAATAGATTTAGAAGAGATTATTTTTCTTATGTCAGAGAAGAAATACAACGACTTATATGATCCTGATTTAAAAGAGCAGTCCTTCAATGAATTCAGAAAGGGTAATCAACAGCAGTTGGAAAGAAGAATTCTGACAAGCTTGAAAAGTGCTTCAAACAACTATTTGATTTTTATTGAGGAAAGAAAAAAACTTACTGAAAGCATAAGACTTTTCCTGTCTGAACTCATGAAAACAGGAAAGGTTACTATTGCAGCAGAATCAAACAGCCTCAGTGATGCAAAAATCAGAGAGTTTTATCAAGGGTTTGACAAGTATGAGATCAAAAAGCTGGATGATAGAAAAATGGGATTATTATTCGATTATTTCGTAAAAGAAGATGTCTTAAAAATTAAAGATGAGGACTATGGAGAGATTAAGGAAAAACTTCTTATTCAGTGTGCAGGTAATATCGGCAAGCTTAAGGAGAAGCTGGAAAGAGGTAATAAGGAAAAAAACATAAAAAAGGAAGATATCCTGGAAAAATTCCCATCATCTTTTAAAAAAGAAATTGGAATAGGTGGAAGCTTGATCATATTGCTAATTGCCGGCATGGCTTATCGCTATTTTCTTCGTGGTTTAGGTTCTGTTACCGACAAAGTTGCTGGTGGAATAATATTTGCCATAAGCCTTTGCATTTATCGTATCTTAACCTTTTTCAAATAGGAGAGGCATACAATGACTGCACCAACACATATTTTTGCTTCTGTGGTTTATCTGCTGTTAGCGGCACTTATGCTGAGATGTCTGGATTTGTCATGGCCTTATATCGCCTTTACTGTACTTTCAGGCTTAATTTCAGATATTGATAATCCAAAATCAATTATTGGATTTTTATTCCAGCGTTTTGTATATGCAATCAGTTTACGTAAATTAGATTTATCAAAGATATTAGAACATCGTGGGTTTACTCATTCATTGTTGTTTTGTTTTATTAGCTCTATTATCCTTTATTGTATAAATCCAAAACTAATCAGCTATTTTTCTATTGGATTCATTTCTCATCTTTATCTCGATTCCTGCCAAAAGAAAGGGATCAAATTATTCGGATTTGGAAATTTTTATGGTCGGTTCTCTTTGAAACGGCATATTCCTTTACGTTCTTCTTCTGAATATTATGTTCTTTCTTCTTTCCTGCTGGTAATACTCCTTTGTTCATTAATTATTTCCAAAGGTGGCACAAACCATTTGCTTAGAAAGGCACTGGGTACATTAAAGGTAACAATTGAGGATATCAGAGAATTAAAAGATTACAGGCTTTTCCTTATTATAAAAGATGGTAACCAAAAAAAAGAATATGAAATAGTTGATTGTCTAGGCAAGGATATAATCATAATTTTAAAAGATAATATACCCCTATCATATGGAACAAGAAAAGACTGCAACATAAATTCTGATGACAAAAAATCATACGTAAAAAAGAAAAAGAAAATACATAAGGTTACTTTTCCATTCATATTAAAAGATAAAACCCTAGGACATCTTCAAAACAAGATAGATTCTTCTTATCCTTATTACCTCACAGGAAATGCAACTTTAAAGAAACCCGTTGAAATACCTTATTTTATTAACAGATATAATTCTATTACTGGTGGTGGGGACAAACTGAATTTCTCATTCTTAAGAATTGAAGATCTTCAATTGTATGGGATAGAGGACACAGAAGTAAAATTTGGTGATTTCAAAGTAACGTACAAAGTTTTAGACGGTCAGGATGTCTCTTCATTAATGGTGAGAATTAACAAATCCATATCTAATGAAATAGAAGAAGCTGAAAAGAGAATAGCTAAGCTTAGAAGAATTCTATCCAACAAGGATTTAACAACCGAAGTCCAAAGAATATTTGATGTTAAAAAAGATGAAGAATCTATTTACACAAATACTTTGAGGAAGAAAGCTCAAAAGCTATTGGAACAGGAAGAAAATTATTTATCTCTGCTGTATCAAACAGGGAAAGGAAAATAATGGATATTCTTCAGGAATACAAAAGATATTTGAAGCTTGGTAGAAAATCTCAGGCTTCTATTTACCAGTATATGAATGACATTAAGCTGTATAAAAAAGTTACTGGAAAAAGCTTTATAGAGGCTTCTGTTAAAGATACTGAATGTTTTCTTGAAGGGCTTATTGAAAAGGGAAATGAGAATACAACACTCCTTAGAAAAATAGCCTCTTTACGGAGTTTCTATTCATTTTGCAGATTAAAAAATCTGATAAAGGAAAACCCTCTATCAGATATTCCAAAATTTAGAATCAGAGAGAAAGAATTGAAAGTACTTTCAAAAAATGAAATACAGGTAATTTTAGAGACTCTTGAATACTATCCAGAGACTCTTGCAGGAAAGGAAATAAATCGCATATTCAGGATAATGTATTTTCTTGCAATGAGAGTTTCTGAAATAAGAAACCTGAACATCTCAGATATTCATATCCAGCAGGATAGCTATGTCACTTTTATTGGCAAATCCAATAAGAAAAGATCATTGCCTTTAGTAAATGCCAGCTTGCTTGACTCATTGATAAGTTGGCTTAGCTTCAGAAAAAGATTTTCCGGAGAGGCACTGTTTATTACCAGGAATCAAAAAAGAGTTTCTGTAAGAACAATTCAAAGATGGATAAGGGAACTTGGAAAGAAAGCTGGCTTAGAGGATTCACTTAGTCCCCATATGCTTCGTAGGACGTTAGCAACACATCTTTCTGATATGGGGGTTGATATTGCCTTTATAGGGGATTTACTTTCGCATAAAAACCTCAATACAACAAGACGCTATGCAAAAATTAGCGATAAAAAGAGGCGAGAGGTCTTGAGTTTGCTATGAATTCTATTAATTTAGTTAAAAATTTAATTTTTTTTATTTTTAGTAGCCAGAAAACCGAAATTTTCCTTTTTCTGGCTGGTTTGACGTGAAATGTAAATATTTCACGACATGATTTTGACCGGTTTTTGGGAATTTTGCAAAGTCAGAAAAAAAAATTAATTCAAGGACAGAATTCTGACCGCTTTCTGTCCACTTTTGGAGGTAAAAATGCACAAAATCATCGATGGAATCAGGAATATTTTCAAAAAGAACAAGAATAACTCTGATGAAGAGGCTATCAATTTTGAGTACACGCCACTTATTTCAGATCAGGGGGATGTCAAGGTTGCTGTGCTTGAATATTACCAGCAGATGCGCGAGCTGTATGCCAAATATCTTTTAAAAAACGGATATGCCTATTTTATAACAGGAGATGAGAATGAGTTCTTAGCTGCCATTGAAGGTTGCAGTGTCATCATTCTGGATGATCATCAGCCTGAAATAAAGGGCTTTCAGTTGGCTTCTAAACTGAAAACAGAAGACTTTAACCTTCCAGTCATAGTATGTACTGATAACGCGAACTTGGAAGCCTATGAGGAGTTCAAATGCTCTTTGGCAGATACATATCTTATGAAGCCAATTTCAGAAGAAGAATTCATAAGTTGTATTAATAAAGTTCTAACAGAAGCTGGTCAAAAGCCTGTTGAAATTGAAAACAAACCTGTAAAAAGAGGCAGGAAGCCACACACTTTTCTCGACATTGTTGAAAAAAGACAAAAGGCATTTCTTGAAAGTGGCTTATCCAAACCTGAATTTGCAAGAAGAAATAAAATCAGTATTTCTTCATTAAAGAGCGAATTTCGGATAAATGCTCTGTCTTTTGAAGTAAAAAAATTGATAAAAGAAAATCCGGACTGTTTCAAGAAATCCTTTTTTGATCATTTATGTAAGCTGAATGAGCATGGCCTTATTGAAATATGCAGTGAGATTGTGGAAAAGGGCCATAAAGGCTTTTATTTTGATTTAGTGGCAATAAAGAAAAAAGTTAATGAATATCTCTTATTAGAGAAAAAGATAGAGAAGTAAAAAAATTCTTAAGATTATGAAGCAATTTGAGAAAAAAGAAGAAGAATACATGGACTATAAGGGATTATGCTTTTTCCTGCATATTTCTTATGGCACAGCACGCAATTGGAAGTCTTCTGGCAAGCTTACTTATACAACAATTAATGGGAAGATTCTTTTTTCTAAGAAGGTTATTGTTAAAGGATTGAGGAGAAATACTATTCAATCAACAAAGGCTATTTTTGAAGAAGTAGTTGAGAAGATTTAGGTGAAGTATTTTATATGTTTATGCTTGGGCCTCCATGTTTACTAACCTAAGCCAAGCTTTAGAGATGTTATTTAATGGTTCTAATTCTGTTTCATTAACTACTCCAGGTTCAAGTCTGTCTTGCAAAAGTTCTAATAAGTTGTAAAGTATTTCTGAAAAGACAAGGTCTAATATTTCCACGGGAAGACTTGGAAGAATAAAATTTACCGCTGTCCCTTCTTGAGCTACAATTACATGTTTAGAGTTTGGTAAAGAATATCTTGTAAGAGAATAATTGCTATCATTAATGTTTAATTTTTCTGGTTTTTTAATTGCATTTTGTTTTATTGATACAACATCAAACTCTGTATCTTTTGAGCCAACACTTGCAAGTATAACACCATGCTTACAATCCTCTATCTCTTCATATGTTAAAGCATGCGGGAATTTGGGTTTACCATCATCCTTCAAATTTGCTGCTTCAGTACCTGTAGCGGAAAAAATAATATCAGCATGTCTGAGAAGTATCACTTTTTTATGTATATGAAAACCATCTATAAAAGCACGTAGGAGTTTTCTATCTTCGATATCATAAACATAAACATTTAAATCATAGCTACGGAGTGTTCTTGCTACATTTTTACCAATCATACCATATCCAATCACTAAAGCATTTCTGCCAGTGATAGATATCCCATATTCCCTCAGCATTTTATCCATAGCTTGAACAGCATCACGGCCGACAAAACGTGCCTCAATTCTCTTTAGTTCACTTCGAGCAACTGATCCAATAGGAATTGTAATTTTATTTTTTTCAACTAGATTTTTGTAACGATTGTGACCAAAGGTTGTGTCTTCTATGATACCTTTAATATAATTATCAGTTTTGGTTTTTTTAATTTCTTCTTGAAAACGCAATAAAGGTAAAGCAAAATACCCCCCGACATCAATTATTGCTATGGGTTTGCGATCTTTTTTTGACTTTTCATTAGCATCATATAATAATTTAAAGCATATATCACTATCTTCCAGTTCCTGATAAGATTTTATTTTAATAATGTTTAAACCATCTTTTTTAAGTTTATTGTAGACGATATTATCAATGGAATAGGGCTTAGCAATCAGAGCAAATATTTCAGCTCCTGCCTCCATAAGTATTTTTAAAAACTCTTTTGTTGTTGGAAGAATATGTTCAAGAACAATCAATCGAGTATTTTTTAAAAGTTTTTTATGATCTTTTTTGCGACTTATTGCTCTTACTATTCGTAATTGAATATCTGCAAAATGATACATGGAAATCCTTCTATGCTATAGGTTTTACCTGAACAATGCTATATTTGTCAGCCGGATAATGGCTTTCTGCAATTAATCGGGCTTTTTTAGCACTTAAGGCTCCGATATAACAACCAAAATCTCCCCTAGAGATTGAAAAGGGAGATGATATTGGCTTGCGAGCTATACGAATATGATATTCATAACTTTTAGAAAATGAATTTTTGCTCATATTCTCTAATTCTTCCTTTAAAATATCGTCAACTGTTTTGGTTGGGATACTCATTTTAGATTTCTCCTTTTCTCTTTCTTTCATTTTACGAATCCTAATGTATTGAATTTATATAAAGTTAACTATTTTGATAAACAGAAGCAGAGATATAATTTTTTTGTTCAAATAAATCAATATAAGACTTGCTAATGAGATTATCTTGTTGAATTCCAAGATGCAGCATTAATTTCTGTGATATCTCTATCCCATATTCATCTGATTGATTAGGTTCCATTACTACTTCTAATTCACAAAAAACACCTAAACCTTCAACATCATCGAGATGTATACGAGTTTGTCCTACTAAAAAAACGGTTCGTTTTTTTCTTACAAAGCCTCTGATTCCGAATAAATCTGTTAGAAAGTTGTATATAGGTTGGGAATAATCAATTTTATATCTGCTATAATTTGAGATTTTGGGACCTTGAATATTCTCACGTTGATAGAATATTAATTCGGGTATGCCTTTAGAACATATTCTGAGTTTCAAAAGACCATTTGGGGATCTAAAATATGTATCTTCTTGAGCAAAAGATTCTTTTTTATGGCATATAGATTCAACGATTTCATTAAGCTTTATTAAATCATTGACTCGTGCTTTTATTTCTATGCATTTAGTGATCTAGGTTGATTTTGCTCTGTTCTTCCTAAAAAAATTATAGGATAAATTTAATCTTGTTTCAATAAATAAAAAGGTTCAAAACCTCAATTTATTTATCGACTCTTCCCTATGCTTCCTTGTGGATTCCCGGTAAAGTTCATAAGTATCTTCATCCACATGACCAACTATATCCATAGTTGTCTCTCTTGGAACACCTTCCATTGCCATAAAGGAGATAAAAGTTCTTCGTAAATCATGTACTCTTGTAAAGTCATTTATTCCTATTGAACGCATTATTTTGATAAGAATATTTCGAAGTTTTAGCTTGAGGACGCCGCCTTTTTTATCAGGAAAGACAAAGTTGCTTCTGTTTTTATTCTTCTTTTTCCTGTCTTTCAGGATAGTATAGAGTTTTCCATGTATTGGGATTTCTCTCTTGCCGTTTTTTGTTTTAGGAGTCCAAATCTCAGTTTGACCGTCTTCGAAAGTTACCGTTTTTTCTTTTAAGGTGATAGCTCTTTTTTTGAAATCAATATCACTCCATTCAAGATGCCTTAGCTCACCATCTCTCAAGCCAGTACAAAGAAATGTAAAATATATTTCATACAGTTCATTATCTTTTTGCTCTAAATAAGATAAAAACTTATCAACTTCTTCTTTTGTAAGCGGTCTTTTTGACTTGGAGTCATTTATCCTGATAGGCTCAAGATATTCCAAAGGATTTTCTGTAAGATATCTTTTATTAGGATCTCTGCTTTTAACTGCATAATTAAGCATTGATTTTAAGGCTTCAAGCTCATTTTTAATAGTCTTATCGCATACTCCGGATTTAATATTGGTATCTTTACCTTTGAGCTGTTTTTCTTTAACCGGATGTCCGTTTTTGTTTATAGGGGTGTTTTTTCTATATTTGATATAAGACTCAAAGATAAATTGATTTAGCTGGGAAAGCCTTGTGACAGTGGAAAACTCTGACCCAAGAAAGCCAAGAAAGTTATTTAAAATACCTTGATATTTAATAATGGATTTTTTCTTTAGATTTCTGATGCTTTTCTTATAATCCATTATCTCTTCAAAGAAAGAGGTTATATCCTTTTCCTTAGTTTTATAAAGCCCGACTTTGCCTTCTGCTTCTTCAAGATTTATTTTATCAGCAAGATGTTTGGCAGCTCTTTCACTCTTGCCAATTTTTATTTTTTCTCTTTTATGCAGAACATACCATGTTTTGGTGTCTTTTCTGTAGTAGGATTTTGCCATAAAACACCTCCCGTCAATATCCCGATAGGTTTTATTATATTTTAGGATATCCATAACTATCTGTCAACAGAAGATGTTGTGGTGAGAGAATATTTAGTGGCGGAGAGGGAGGGATTCGAACCCTCGTGAGCGTAAACTCTCTCGCTTTCCAAGCGAGTGCAATAGGCCTCTATGCGACCTCTCCGTTTATTAATATAATTTATAAAGTGGATTATTATATTTATAAATATTTTTTATTTCAATGATTATATATATCAAAAACCTTTTAAGTTCATTATGAACCCCTTGCAGTTCATGACCCATCTGTGTTTATCTGTGACTAAACCCTCTTTTGCTTTTTCTCTGTCCTCAAATATTTACACACAGTGTGTAAATATTGTTTTAATAACAATTATTTTTCCCGTATAATAGTCTCAATGAAAAGAACCATTTCAAACAATTCATATTCA
>JAGLFH010000045.1 GCA_023144635.1 Candidatus Auribacterota bacterium
GGCAAGCTGAACTCTAACGTTAGGCTTCTCATCTAAAACAGGAGTTACAATTATGAAATTAAAAACATTTATTATTGCTTTTCTTGTTCTTTTTGCCATATCAAATAAAGTTTTTGCTGAAGCTCCTGTTTCTCAAAAACAACAATTCATTAAACTTCTTGATCAATTAGCTAGACAATCCATATTAGACAAATATCAAGATATTGTTAAACACCCAGAAAAAGCTAAATACAAGAATGAGTTAAAATATGCAAAAGAAGAAGTAAATAAAGCAAAAAAAATAATTCCTGAATTACGTAAATTAATCAAAATTGGTAATTCTGTCTTTGATTATCCTGGTTTAATTGCACACGGCAAAATACAATATACTGTCTTAAAACAAATTTCAGATGTAACTTTTGAAAAAGGCTATATATTATATCTAGGTGTTTTTTTTGGTGCTGAAGGAATACGCGAAACAGACTTTCAAATTGTATTTGATGAAAATGGTATTATTACAGAAGTTAATGATGTAGATTGGAAACTTTAACAGCCTAACCATTCGTTCCAGCTGACCGTAAAAACGCACGCGTTTTTATTCCCTCGCGTTGCTCGGCGGCAAGCTGAACTCTAACGTTAGAATTCTGAAGCAATATGAATAATTATTTTAAATCAACTTTCAATTTTTCTGATCATAGCGAAGTAAATTTTTATTTTGAAAAAGATCAAATTGGAATTTCAGATAACCACAGAATGGGTTATTGGTTTTTTCTAAATAAAATTCATCATGGCTTAACTCTTATTCATATAGACACTCACGAGGATTGTTCCTATTTTAGAAACTGTGATCGAAATGAGATGTTAAAATTAGAAAAGTCACCAAATTTAGAACAATTTATAGAATATCGTTATTATAACAAAAATAGAAACGAAAGTTGTTCTCCGATTCGTTATGGTAACTGGATTCCAGCAATAAATGATTTGCATCCATGTTTTTTTAAAAGAGTTTTATTAATTTGTCATAATTCAGTAGGTCCAATGATTTTAAAAGATTTGCCATATGTTGAAATAATATGTGAAAAAATGCTTTCGTCATTAATTGAAAAAGATAGTAGTATTTTATCTATAAGTTTTGATGTAGATTACTATTTTAAGAGTGAGCAAGATAAATATTTATTGCGTAAAGAGTTTAGTGATCCACTTCAGCATTTTCATAGATTTCTTAAATTAGTTAAGTCTAATTCAATTCCACTTTTCATTGCATTAAGCCCTCAATGTTGTGGAGGATGGGGAAATGTACTTCCTTTTATAAAAACTATTGATGATGTTTTTAAATACTCACTAAGAAAAAATGTTAAATCACGTTTAAAATAAGTTCAAAAATTAATTGTTTATTTGATGGTTTAAAAATCTTTGGTTATAAAAAATAAAGAAAAATTCTAACAAAACGCTCCACCTGACCGCAAAAACGCACGCGTTTTTGTACCCTCGCTTCACTCGGCGGCAGGTGAGCTCAACGTTATATGTCAAATAAATCATGTTAAAGGTATTAACCAAAATATTAAAATTCTTACTTCGAGAATGGCTTTCAGTCTTTTTGTTGTTAGTTACTTTTCTTTGTTTTCTCTTTATTAGCTTTATATTAAATATTTCATTAATTAACTGGTCACGCTTTATATCTCATATTGGTGCCGAATTACCTCAATTATCTAACTGGATAAACAAAGAAATAGTATGGCATAGGAGCATAGCTTATTTGTTCTCAATTTCTGTTTGGCTATTTTTACTTCTTTGGTATATAAAATCTATCATTACTTCAAAAGATTCTTTAACATTCAAAATTAATTTTCTTTATGCACTAATAACAACTTGGTCTATTTTTATTCTCATATCATTATCTGTTATTTCATTAATTTTAATGCCATTTGACATACCTTTAGAAATAATGAGTGGAGCACAAAAGAAACCATTAGAACAAATACTTTATTACATTCTTGTAATAGAACTACTATTAATTCCAATATTGCCTATTTTGA
The DNA here is from genome assembly GCA_023144635.1 of Candidatus Auribacterota bacterium. GTDB lineage: Bacteria > Auribacterota > JAFGBW01 > JAFGBW01 > JAFGJP01 > JAGLFH01. The sequence continues at coordinate 2,016 of JAGLFH010000045.1, forward strand.
TCTTATCTTTTAGAAAACATTTATCAAAAAAGGCCATATAACAAGTCGTTCCAGCTGACTGCCAAAACGCTGCGCTTTTTGTCACGCCTTCGGCGCCGCTACGCGGGCAGCTGAACTCTAACGTTAGATTTAAAAAAAATGAAAATTAGGCGATCCATATTAATAACATTTGCAATTGCTATTTGGTTGGTTGTTTTTTTGTTAATATTCTCAGTTTTTGCTCCTATGGGTACAGGTTCAAAACGTTTTGCCAATAAATGGGCAAAGAAATTTGAATTTATTAATACTCTCGAAGAAGCAAAAACTGAATATTCTTGGTTGAAGTTTAGAAAATTTGAAAATGGAGATTGGATTTTTGGTGTTTCATCAGATAGTCATAGCAATCCATGGGGTGGTACAATAGTTACCAAAGACAGCAATGGTCAAATAAGGTGTTTTTTCGGTCATGTTTGTGGTTCTGGCTTCTTGCGTGTAATTTTCACCTTAACGCAACCAAAAACATTAGACGAAATCTATAATGATAAGCTTAAGAGTTTTAAGGAGTATAAGCCAGAATAAAACAATCTAACTAGTCGTTCCAGCTGACTGCCAAAACGCTGCGTTTTTTTGGCACGGCTTTGCCGCCCCGTTGGGGGCAGCTGAACTTTCACGTTAGGTAGAAAATATTAGATGA
>JAGLFH010000046.1 GCA_023144635.1 Candidatus Auribacterota bacterium
TGATTAATTCTCCATCTGTTCCTTCAGGGAACATAGGCGAGACAAAAGCCTGCATTGCATTTTGGAAATCAACCTCAAAAGGTTCGATCACTTCATCAAGGATTTTTTGAGGAAGTTCTTCTGCAACATTCTGTAAGTTATCAATGCCGATTATGGCGATAACTTTTTTAGGCATAAGGCGCGCAACTTCTGCTATTACACCGCCACCCATCGAATGGCCAATCAAGATGGCTTGGTTTATGTTGTCTTTTTCAATAACAGCTTTTACATCCTTAGCGAAAGATATCATTGTGTAATCAAGTCTACCCAATGAAGAATTGCCATGTCCTGCGAGATCAATTGTAATTACTTGATAATTTTTTGAAAAAGTAGAAAGTTGTTTCTGCCAATAACGGCTATCACAACTCCACCCATGAATGAATATTAACGAAGTTTCTCCCGCGCCATATGTGCTATACGCAATTCGCTCTGAGTCACTGGATATCGCAACATCATACTTAACAGAAGTATTTTTACTTGTGCATCCTGCTAATACCAATAAAGAAAGCAATATTCCCAAAAGCAGTCTTTTCATTTTATCTCCAATTTTAAATATAACGTTAGAGTTCAGCTTGCCGCCTCGGCAACGCCGAGGGAACAAAAACGCTGCGCGTTTTTGCGGTCAGGTGTAGCGGATTGTTAGGTTGTTTCTTTTTCAAGTCTTTTTATTAAGTCGAATAACTTCTTAATATACATATCATGCTCTTTTTCGCTCACATCTAGAAAGCCAAATTCTATTGGTTCGTGCTCTATTAAATCAACTAGCTCATCAACCAAATCATCTTGATCTTGTTCTGGTATTTCACGGAGAAATTCCTTAAATGAGATTTCTTCAGCGTAAAGCTTTCTTGCAAGACTAGCTATTTTCTTTCTTAATTTTACCATTAATTTATTGGCAACCTAACGTGAAAGTTCCCTCTACTATTTTGTCCCAAAATCCTCAAGAGGACTAAAACCTTGGAATTTTTCAAATTCCTAAGGGTAAAGATGTGAGGACTTTGCAGCTTGCTGCCTACTTAGTTATCTTGTTAATTTGTTAACTAGTTAACTGGATAACCAGTAAACCAGATAACCCATTTGCTTTAGCAAATGATGTTGGAACGAATGGTGAGGTAGAATATTTTCGATTAATTACAGCTTTTTATTATTCCTTAGAAAATGGTTTTCCTTTTAAAATAATTTCTTTTGCTCCTTTTTGATCATTTGGAAATAAATTAGCAGGTATATTTTCTTCACCTAATGCTTTTAGAACCATATATCTAGCACATTCTATAAAATTTCCTTCACAATAATCTTTTTTAATTGATTTTATAAAAGCAGGCATTTTTACCAATTGATCTTGTAAAAAAGTATCTTCTTTGTATGGACAACTTTTTAATATTTCACCTTCTGCCATTTATTTTACCTCCTACTATTTTCTATATAACATTCAAGGTCACCTGCCAAATTGTGCAGCAATGAAGGTCAGGTGAAGCGCCTTGTTATGCCTTTTTGTCTTTAGCTTTTTTAACACGAATTTTGTTACTGGCAACTTTCTTATTATTCAAGCTTTTTATCGCAAATTTGGCTTCTTCTGGTTTCGGCATTTCAACAAAACCAAAACCCTTGGATCCACCTGTGGATTTATCTAACACCAAATCACAAGATTGTACGGTGCCATATTCTTCAAAGAGAACTTTTAATTCTTCTTTGGTAGTACTACGAGCAAGATTAAGAATTATTAATTTCATAAGTTAATACCCCCTTAAGTATCTAGTGATTTCACAGAAGTCCATTTTAATATTTTTTTGCTTTGAAGTCTTATATTGATATTTTATCACTTCCATCCCTGAAGTAATATTAAATGATCTTATATTTTTTATTATTTTGCTGCATAACGTGAAAGTTCAGCTGCCCCCGGAGGGGCGGCGCCTGTCTAGCCGTAGCCTTGGCGAAGGCTGGAAGCCGTGGCAAAACGCGCCCTTCGACTATGCTCAGGACAGGCTAGCGTTTTGACAGTCCACTGCAACGAGTTGTTAGACAGTTTACTTATTATTATACTTTTGGGTTAATTCTTGTATAAAAAAATTATAATCACCGTCTATAATTGATTTTTCAGGGATAATGAATGCATCCACTGAATTTAGATATATAAAACTATAGTTTTCAATTGATACTATCTTCTCAATACCTGTCCACATTACTTTTGATTCACCATGTTCATATTTTACTTTAATGCCTTCATCTTCAATTGCTAATTCAATTTCTCCAACTGAAACCTTATTTTGACCCTCGGAATACATTTTTCTAGTATTTTTTTCTAGTATTCTTCTATAAGCACCAGGAGACCAAATAAAAATAAAGATTGGAAATAAAATGCATAGTAAATAATAAAATGGATGAAATGCATAACCTAGAGTGAAAAAAAATAATATAGACAATAAACTAAAACTTATAATAAATTTCTTAATTATTTTTATTATTGTAGGTGAGTTATCATTATGATACTTCGTGTACTCAACAATATCTTTCAAATCTAATTTAAAACGTATTTGCATTAATTTCTCATGCATTCTGTCTAACGAACTAAGTTCAGTGACGTTGTCGGGTAAAATATCTAAATAAGTTTCTGATTATTCTTGCAAATCCAAAGACTGCTCTAATTGAATAGATATTTATTGCGCGAATAATTTCTGAAAAGCTCAATGGAGCTTTTACAGAATCAAACGCTAAAGGGCCATGCGTTACACTTTGAATATTGTATTTCTTTTTGATTTTTCTAAAACTCTTGACTCTTGTAGAATGATCATCTAGAAGATCAATTTCTCTTTGACCGCCTTTTAACCAGTTGCCTGGATTAATACAGGATATTTTATCAACAATCGCTGCTTTATCCTCAATATCAGGTATCAAAACATCAGAATACCACCACTCTATCCCAAATGCTACGAGAGTAGGATCATATATTTTCATGAATTCATCCAGTTTATCCCTGCGAAATAATGCGCATCCGACTTCAATAAAATTTGTATATCTGAGAAAAGAAAATGGTTTTACTCGGGTAATAGAAAAGCTTATTCTGCCAATGGGGCTAAAGGCTGGCTGGAGTATCCATAAGTCATATTCTTCACGGATCTCAAATAAACGACTAATATTAGAACCGTTAATTATAAGATCATCATCCATTATAAAAATAGCTTCATAATGATTTAATATCTCTCCCCAATGCTGATAAACATAATGTAAAGCAGGAAATTTTCCACCCTTTTTAGCAATGTAAAAATCACTTACATCTTTATAGCGATTTTCCTCATTTCCATAGTAACTTACCCATAAATCGAATTTGCGATGCCCTTTTAACCAAAAATGTATATTGGCATTATCACCTGCTGAAGTAAAAACCAGATACTTGGAATTAGGGTTATCAATATTTTTGATTAATGGAATTGTCATGCTTTTATAAAAATCTGCTTATGTTGGTTCCACTATGGCGAACAACGACTAGTTATGTGGTTTTTTTCATTTCACATTTCCCGCCAAAGGCTGACCCCTTATCGCATTTTGTATTTAGATACCATTATCAGTGGGTGTATCCTGAGCACCCGCTATTGGAGGCTGTTCGGCCTGAGTCTCTTTAGTACCTTGACCCAATTTCCTTTTACTCTTTTCTTCCTTTTTTTTCTTTTTCGCAAGCTCTTTCCTTCGCTTTTCAAATGAATAATTAGGTTTTGCCATTTATATTCTCCTGTTCCAATTTAAATGTGCTTGATGTTGACATCTGTACATAACGTTAGAGTTTCCGCCACGGCGGATCCGCTGCAATGAATGGTTAGGCTTTTGTTTTTTAAAGATTATTGTTCAGTACATTTTTTACGCAAAGTTGATACAATGTAGTTAATTAGTAATGCAAGGATACCATAATAAATAGAAATGGATAAAAAACTTATTATCAAAACAATAAGATCAAGTCCATGATTATAGAAAAAATCAAATGAATATTCACCAGCTATAAATCCGGGCCAAAATAAGACCCAAGCCCAGTTAGGAATAGATAACCAAACATCTCCTCCAGAAAAAACATAAACAATAGATGATATAAGGCCGAAGACGAAGCCATAAAAGAATATTTTTAATTTTGTTATTTTCTTTAATATAACGTCCATTAAGAGCCTAACGTGAAAGTTTCCTCTACTATTTTGTCCCAAAATCCTCAAGAGGACTAAAACCTTGGAATTTTTCAAATCCCTAAGGGTAAAGATGTGAGGACTTTGCAGCTTGCCGCCACTTCGACTTCGCCTATGGCTCCACTCAGTGCAAGCTCCTTATGCGAGGGAATAAAAACGCGCGCGTTTTTACGGTCAGCTGGAACGTTTTGTTAGGTGTGTGCTTTTATTTCACTTTTCAAGGGCTGACCCCTTTTTGTTCTTTTTGTTTGATTTCTTTTTGTTTGTTTTTGTTTGCTCTTCAGCAAATTGTTCAAATTCCTTCATCAGTCTGGAACGTCATCAGGATGCCAGTTTACGACGAAGGTCTTGCCGCAGTCGCGACATGCGAAGATGCTCTTGGTCGAAGATGCAAGCGGACGGCTGAAGTATGCGTTTCCAGCACACATCCTACACCTCATAGGTGTAACCCTTAGGAATATACTTCGGTATCCCCACAGAGGCAGCGCAAGCAGCAGTAAGAGGAACACGCACAGGAGTAAGTCGTTGTATTTGCCACAAATCGGGTTTGCTGAGTTATATGTGATTAAGGGTACATACACAAGAAAAGCCATTAATATCACAAAAACAAATGCCCCGAGGTAGAACGCCGATATGTACAACCATGTTCGCATATTGAGTCCGCACCTAACGTGAAAGTTCAGCTGCAACGACTAGTTAGGTTTCTTTAATTTTTTATATTGGTAAGCAGTTATTAAAAAAGTAGCAATTAATGAGAAAACACTGACAAATACTATATCTTCAAGATCTATAGCAAAATTTCTTTTAAAGCCTTGTATTAGCAGCGAGAATGATATTACTAAAAATATGGAAATAACTTTTTTAAAATTAATTTTTTTCTTTTTGTTTATAGTGACGATATCATAACCAAAATAAAATATGCATGGAACTAAAACGGCAAATGATAAGGCTGTAAAAAATGATGTTTTAAATTCGATAACATTATTTCTTAATTGTTGAAATAATGTCTTAAAAAAAAAGATGCCAAAGAATATAATAATGGCAGATTTATATGTAATTTTAACTCTTTTAATTTCTTTTTCGCCCATCTAATACCCCTTTTTTTGAAACCTAACGTTGGAAATCACCTGCTTTTTCCCAAAGCGAAGCGGCGAGAAAAAGTCAGGTGCATTGACTTGTTAGATTTTGTTATCGCTTGTAATCCCTCAAACCTCGCATAGAGGCAGCATCATCTGAAATAGTGTCTTGCCACCCCGATCTGGTGTTTTTCTTTGAATCAAATCTTTGTATATATGGCTTGATATCAAGTAAAGGTGTCCCATTTAATATATCAATATCTTTAACATGAAGAATATTATCTTTAATTCTTATCAATCGAACAAGACTCATTCCTAATTTATTGGGACGGTGCGGAGCGCGTGTAGCGAAAATACCGCGTTCCTGATCTGAAAGATATGGTTTTAGGCGTAAACAAGTTTTCTGAGATTGATGGAAGTAATAAAATAGATAGATATAAGAAAATCCCTGCAGATCTTTCAATCCGTCAGTATATTTGGCATCTAATACAACTGTACCCTCAATGTTATTGCAGAAGACGGGCTGTATCGGAGTCTTGGACATTACTTTATGGGGGGAGTGAATAACGCCTATCGGATGAAAAATAAATTTGTCACCATGCATAGAATAATCCCATATAATTTATAGAAATCTAACGTCTGAGTTCAGCTGCCCCCGGAGGGGCGGTGAAGCCGTGTCAAAACGCGGCGCGTTTTGACAGTCAGCTGCAACGATTAGTTATATGGTTTTATTTTATTTAAATTATCTTACAGTTGTATTATTTAAATTTTTTTATTGATATCTTATTATTAACCCCAACAACTATACTTTTTCCCTTTTTGTTCCCTCCTGGTGGACCAAACATCCAGAGAAGTATGTAGATTTTGCCCTCTGCTTCTGGGATTTGCGATATAAATATTGGATTAAGACTTTTAAGTATTGGAAAACTATTTTCATTTAACACATTCGAATTTGTTAGTCTCCAAGCATTTATTAGATGAGAATCGGAGTTAGAACGTAGTTTCTTAACAAGATCTCGAGTTTCCCTCACAATCATTTTTTCATTAGTTAAGACGTAGTGTTGAAATCCTAGAACAACTCCTAAGTAAATAATGAACATACATAGAATGCTCCATGCAAAATATTTTTTAATAGAAATACTAAATTGTTTTTTTAGACAATATAGAATAATTAAGGTGATGAAAAGACAAAATATTATCACAATTATTTTAGTAGGATATCGAAGATAAAGATACGGCCTGGGATCAAAACATGTCCAAGCATGTGCTATTAAAAAAAATACAGAACATAGTAAAATGGGAATAAATTTTTTCAAATATTAAAACTCCTGAATATCAGTGACTTCAAATTGTTTCTTGCATATAACGTTAAAGTTCAGCTGACCCCGGAGGGGCTT
>JAGLFH010000047.1 GCA_023144635.1 Candidatus Auribacterota bacterium
TTTTAATTTAGCATAATGTCTCCAGTGGACTGCCAAAACGCAAGCGTTTTGTCACGGCTTTGCCGCCCTTCGGGGCCACTGAATTCAACGTTAGACAAAAAGTAAAAAATGGAGAGAGCATCATGGGATTGAGAGAAAAAGTTGAAAAGAATCCTATATGGTATATGTTAGGAATCTTATTTATCGGTTGGCTTGCTGGTCTTGGAACCGTTAAGGGTATAATGGAATTTGCAAACCTTGATCTGGTTCAAGAAGGTACATATACAAAAACAGTTTTAATACAGCAAAAGCCTGAAGAAGAATCGTATGTTCCCAGGAAAATAACATACGTTGTAGAACTCAATGCTCAAGGACAGACGGTTCGTTCATACATTGCTGGTGTACAAACTGGACCAGAAGGTGAGCTGCAAGAAGTGCGAGTACCAGGAAAAGGTAATAAAAACCTTCTTGTTTCAAAAGAGCTCTATGAACGTATTGAAGCTCACTCCCGAGATAAAGGGCAAGATGCAAGATTCAGTTTAAATACTGGTGAACCGCTGAAATAATTTGTTGTCTAACAAAACATTCCAGTGGACTGCCAAAACGCAAGCGTTTTGTCACGGCTTTGCCGCCCTTCGGGGCCACTGAATTCAACGTTAGGTAGAAAATAAAATGTCACATAAAAATAAAATCACACCTATACTTTTACTAATAGTATTAATTCTTATCCCAACATTATTTTTTATTATCTTTAGTGAAAATATTAAGGAAACTATAATTTCAAAATTAAGTTCAAATCTTTTTTTCAAAGAATACTTTGTTCGTGTAAAACAAAAAGAAACTAAACAAACAATAAGCGATTATAATAATTCATTAAAATTGAATCCTAAAAATGCTGAATTATACTACAAACGTGGTGATGCTTTCTTTGAATTAGGCAAATATGATGATGCCTTAAAAGATTATTCAAAAGCAATAAAACTGAAACCAAATTATACAGATGCTTATTTTTCTCGAGGTATTATTTATAACCGTCGAAAAATGTATAAGGAAGCTGTATTAGAATATAAGAAGGTAATAAAAATAGATCCAAATTATATTAAGGCTTATTATAATATTGGCAGTATATTCTCAGTAGAAATGCCAAATTATAAAGAGGCAATCTTTAATTCAAATAAAGTAATTGAGTTAAATCCAAAAATGTCAGGAGCCTATTATCATCTTGGTTTAGTTTATTTAAAATTAGAAAAGCCCTTAGAAGCAAAAAAGCAATTTGAACTATTTTTGAAATATGCTCCTATAGATAGCTTATACAGATGGGCGGCTAAATCTTGGTTAAAAGATATCGAAGAAGGTTCTTGGAAAAAATAAATAATTATTTATACCTAACAATGGCATGCACTCGGATTCGCCGAAAAGCGCGGCGGACCGGTGATGCCCGACGTTAGGCCTCTTTTAAAGAATAAATATTTACTTGACAAATGTATATAATCATCATATACTTATAGCAGTATGGATAATATAGAAAAACTTCAAAAATGTACTGGATTTCAATGGGATGATGCCAATATTGAGAAGAATTGGCTAAAGCATAAAGTAACACCATCAGAATGTGAGCAAATATTTTTTAATCAACCTTTAATAGTTGCTGATGACACAAAGCATTCACAAAAAGAAAATCGATATTATGTTCTGGGGCAATCAGATACAAAGAGATTACTATTTATTGTATTTACAATTAGAAGAAATTTAATCCGTGTTATTTCAGCAAGGGATGTGAATCGAAAAGAAAGGAGGGTATATGAATCCTATGAAGAGAAATAAATTAAAATTTAAAAATGAAGATCAAGAAAGAGAATTTTGGAGTAAAAATGACTCAACAGACTATATTGATTGGAAAAAAGGAAAAAAACTTATTTTATCTAATCTCAAACCATCAGTTAAAACAATCTCTATAAGGCTTCCGAAAATGATGTTAGAAGAATTAAAACTTCTAGCAAACAAAAAAGATATACCTTATCAATCTCTTTTAAAAGTATTTTTGGCTGAGAAAATTGAATCAGAGTTAGAACATATATCAAAGGCCTAACCAAACGCTCAAGCTGACCTTCGGGGACGCACGGTTTTTTAAGCTTTAATTTGTACACAGGTTAGGCAAAATTATCAAACATTTATTCTGCTGTCCCTCAGGCAGCTTATCTCGACTGTTAGGTTCCTTTTTAGAAGGAGGAAATATGTATTTTTGGAAGATTAACAAATTAAAAGAACAATTAAGAACCGGTACATTATCTCAATCTGAAATTTTTAAATATTTAATGGCTTATATAGTCTTAAATTTATTATTTCATGTAGCACCAAATGCAAGTAATAATCAATGGGATACATTAGAAAAAATATTAGTCTTTTTTATAACAATTATAGGTACATATTTCCTCTACTTATCTAATAATGGCTCATCAGGAAAGAATTTTTTAGAAAGATATATTTCTCTTTATTTGGTTTTTGGAATACGTTTTACAGTATATTTTATTATAATAGGCATTCCTTTATGTTTTTTTCTTAATTTTTATGGTTTCATAAATTTGGATAATACAAATTTAGTTGATGTTATGGTGGTCACTATAGCAGAAATAATATTTTACTGGCGCTTGTCTTTTCACTTTAAAGGAGTTGCAAATATATCAACAATCTAACCATTCGCTCCAGCATCATTTGCTAAAGCAAATGGGCTATATGGTTATCCAGTTAACAAATTAACAAGATAACTAAATAGGCGGCAAGCTGCAAAGTCCTCACATCTTTACCCTTAGGGATTTGAAAAATTCCAAGGTTTTAGTCCTCTTGAGGATTTTGGGACAAAATAGTAGAGGGAACTCTAACGTTAGAACTACTGAACTTGACATGGTTCATCATATGTGCTACACTTATTATAGAGGTGATAATATGCCAACTAAAAATCCAAGATTAAATATTGTAATTGAACCTAAATTGTATAGTTTATTGAGCAAACTTGCTAGTAGCAAGGGGCTTTCTCTTTCCCTATTCTCTCGAGATTTAATCAAAGAAGCCCTTGAAGTACGTGAAGATATATATTGGCAGGAAGTAGCATTAAAAAGAGATAAAAATCTTTCACGTTCAAAAAGCTTATCACACAAGGATATTTGGAAATAATGGAATATAGTGTTAGCTATCATCCCGAAATCCATCAAGATATTTCCTCTATCCCTCAAAACATAAAGCTTAGAATAAAAAAAGCTATTGAACAAAGGCTGTTGATAGATCCTTTAAAATTTGGAGAACCTTTGCGAAGAAGTTTGCAGGGATTTCGTAAACTTCGTGTTGGGGACTATCGTATAATATATAAAATAAAAAAAGAGCAAATCACGATACTTAAAATAGGACATAGAAAAGAAGTTTACAAAAAAGAAAGAAAAGAATAGTTCTAACCAAACACTCAAGCTGACCTTCGGGGACGCACGGTTTTTTTAAAGTTTTAATTTGTTCGCAGGGTAGACAAATTTATCAAACATTTACTCCGCTGCCCCCTCGGCAGCTTAGTTCAACGTTAGAATTTAATAATCATGAATAAGAAAGTAAATAAAATCGATTTAGAATATATTGGTTATAGTGATTTTTTCGAGAATCATTATAAAAATACAAATGCCAAAAATCAGATTCTAGCTCGAATTATTTCTGAACATAAAGAAATGTATATTGTAAGAAATGAGATATCTGAATTGTCAGCAAGAATTACTGGTAAAATGATGTTTGCAGCTCTATCACGTGAAGATTATCCAGCAGTTGGAGATTGGGTCTTAATAACAGTGCTTGATGAGAATCAGGCAATTATCCATGAGATACTTCCGAGAAGGACAGTCCTAAAAAGAAAATCGGCAAATAATTCAGATATACAAATAATCGCTTCAAATATTGATATTGCATTTATCATTCAATCTCCTGATAGAGATTATAATTTAAATAGATTTGAAAGATATATTACACTTGCAGAGTCAGAGAACATTAAACCTGTAATAATTCTAAATAAGACAGACCTAATATCAGAAAGTGATTTAGATATGAAATTATTTGAAATAAATAATAGATTCAAAAATATTGATATTTATGCAACGAGTATTATTACTGGTAAGGGTATTAATGACTTAATAAAAAGCATAAAACGAGGTCTCACATATTGTTTTCTTGGTTCTTCTGGTGTAGGAAAATCATCAATATGATCTTAGGCAATAATTTAATTAAAACCGCAGAAATAAGTTCAAGCACAAACAGAGGTAAGCATATTACTACACACAGAGAGTTATTCATTTTAGAAAATGGAGGTGTTTTAATTGACAACCCTGGCATGCGTGAAATTGGCATCCTGGATTCGGAAACAGGAATAAAGAATGTTTTTTCTGAAATCTTTAATCTATCAAAAAACTGTCAATTTTCTAGTTGTAATCATATTTGTGAGCCAGGCTGTGCTGTTTTGACAGCTATTGAATCAGGCAATTTAGATAAAAGCAAATACGACAATTATATTAAACTAATGAAAGAAAACGAATACAATACTATGACAAAACTTGAAAAGAGAGAAAAAGATAAAAAATTCGGGAAATTTATAAAAACAACAAAAAAACAATTAAAAAAATATAAATTCTAACCATTCGTTCCAGCTGACCGTAAAAACGCGCGGCGTTTTTATTCCCTCGTTTCACTCGGCGGCAAGCTGAACTCTAACGTTAGATTAATTGGAGGTAACATTGAGATATTTCATTTTACTATTTATTTTATTTTTTTCATCTGGTTGCAATGTTAAAAAATTTCTTTATAAACAGACACCTGAGGGAAAAAATGGGAAATCTTTCTCAAAATTTGAAAATGAACAGGAAAAGAAAAAGAATGAATTCAATGAAATGAAACATCATAGAACTTTGAGTAATCAAGATTCATCAGACTTTATTAAAGATAATATAACTTTAACATTGGGACCTGCTGAGGTATATATTCACTCAATATCTGCAACAAAAAAACCTATAGTTTTGGGTACTATGCCTCCGAAAATTGGCAATCAGTATATTCAATTCAAAATTGAAATCAAAAAGCTTCAATCAAATATGGAATTTGTTACAAATAATTTATTTCTTACAACACTTTCAGGAATCAAACATATTGATCCTAAAGTTTATATGAAGTTAAATGAAAATGATACTATATCTGAAAGCTACACAGTTTTATTTCCTACAGAAGCATTTATTATATTTTTTGAAATAAAAGAGAGTGAAGATATAACTAAATTAATATTGGCTTATCAATAATCTAACCATTCGTTGCAGTGGACTGTCAAAACGCTGCGCGTTTTGCCACGGCTTCGCCGCCCCTTCGGGGGCCACTGAACTCTAACGTTAGATTTAAAAAATAAAATGAAAAAAATTATTATTATTGGTGCAACATCAGGTATAGGTAAAGAACTAGCAAAAAAATTCTCTTCACATGACTATGAAGTAGGCATTACAGGAAGAAGAACCAACTTGCTAGAAGAATTGGCAGCTAAGCTCCCTACCAAAACCTATATATCAACAATGGATATAAAAGATACAAAATCCGCTATTTACTCTTTTAAAAAACTAATTAACGAAATGGGTAACCTCGATATTCTTATTATCAATGCAGGGATTGGACACATTAATCCATCGCTTAACTGGTCACAGGAAAAAGAAACGATAGATACCAATGTGTCAGGTTTTACCGCAATGGCAGGAGCTGCCATGCATTATTTTATCCAAAAAGGATCAGGACATATGGTTGGAATATCTTCTATTGCAAGTATAAGAGGAGATAATGCAGGGCCTGCCTATAGTGCTTCCAAAGCTTTTATGTCAAACTATTTAGAAGGACTTCGCAAAAAAGTCGCAAAAGAAAAACTAACCATAACAATAACAGATATCCAACCAGGATTTGTTGATACTGCGATGGCAAAAGGAGACGGCCTTTTCTGGGTAGCTTCGCCACAAAAGGCGGCTAAACAGATTTATAAAGTAATTCAACAAAAAAAGAAAAAAGCATATATCACAAAAAGGTGGGCAATAATCGCTTGGTTGTTAAAAATAATACCAGATATTATATACGACAAAATCTAACAAACCGCTCCACCTGACCGCAAAAACGCACGGCGTTTTTGTACCCTTGCTTCGCTCGGCGGCAGGTGAGCTCCAACGTTAGATGAAATTGTGGAGGTTAAACATGAACTTTAAGCAAAAAATAGTTCTATGGATTGGCATTGCTATTATTGTTGGAATGGGAATTTTTCCTCCTTGGAAAGTAGAAAGAGGAAAAAAATCAAATATGTTCAATGAGGTGTTCAATGATGATAAATATACACCTTCGCTTATAATATCAAATGGGTATCATTTTCTATTTAATCCACCTTCTCGCGCAAAGGGAATTGATGTAGGTCGGTTATTTGTACAAATAGGTCTTGTTACAATAATTACAGGTGGTTTGCTTCTGACAATAAAGAAAGAATAATTTTTGCTACAGAATGCAGGGCATATTAACTTAGTTTCATAAAATCACATCTAACCAAACACTCAAGCTGACCTTCGGGGACGCACGGTTTTTTTAAAGCTTTATTTTGTTCGCAGAGTAGGCAAATTTATCAAACATTTGTTCCGCTGTCCCCTCAGGCAGCTTAGTTCAACGTTAGGCGTATAGGATTTATATGAGAACATGGTTGTACATATCGGTATTCTATCTCGGGGCATTTGTTTTTATGACATTGATGGCTTGTTTTGTGTATGCCCCCTTAATCACGTATAACTCAGCAAACCCGATTTGTTGGAAATACAACGACCTACTCCTGATTGTGCTCCTTTTATTGCTGATTTCGCTGCCTCTGTGGGCATACCGAAATATATTCCTAAGGGTTATATCCATGAGGTGTAGGGTGTGTGCTGGAAGCGCATACTTTAGCCGTCCGCTTGCATCTTCGACAAAGAGCATCTTCGCATGCCGCGACTGCGGCGAGACCTTCGTCGTAAACTGGCATCCTGATGACGTTCCAGCCTAATGAAGGAATTTGAACAATTTGCTGAAGAGCAAACAAAAACAAACAAAAAGGGATCAGCCCTTGAAATGTGAAATGAAAGCACACACCTAACAAAACGTTCCAGCTGACCGTAAAAACGCGCGGCGTTTTTATTCCCTCGCTTCGCTC
>JAGLFH010000048.1 GCA_023144635.1 Candidatus Auribacterota bacterium
AAAAACAAGCCAAAGGTCATCCGTAAGTTTTTATAAAAAAACTTATGGATGTCATGTCCGAGGTGCTCGGGGTAAATGTCGTTTTTTGAGATTTACATCGAATCTTGTGCCCGGACTTTCGTATTTTCGCATTATCCATCATATTTTTTTCTTTAATTTAAAAACTTTATCTAATCTTTTCCCGCCAACTATCGATTCTTTTTCTTTTTTTGTCAATTTTTTAATTTTTGTTTCCATTTGTAATGCTTTTTTTAAATATTTATACTCCTTATACCAAACCAGATTTAAAGGCATTTTCCCCCTCAAATACTTTGCACCTCTGCTGCTCCCATGTTCCTTTATTCTTCTTTCCAGATCACTTGTATATCCCGTATATAAAGAACCATCACAGCATCTTATCATATACACATAAAACAAACTGTGACGGTTTTGATTTTTCATGTTGGGGATTTTACCATGAAGGACACGAAGAAAAGATGGAGAAGAGGTTTTGACAGGATTAACAGGATAGTCAGGATAAAAAAAGAAAAGCAGGTTAGCCACAGAGGGCACGGAGAGCACAGAGAAAAGAATTAACCACTAATTACACGAATTACGCTAATAAAAGAAAAGAACTGCTTTGTTTGCTATTTATAATGTTGTCGAAAGACTCCACGAACGCATGACGCACTACTCACCACGCACCTATAGTCCCCGCATCTTTGCCCTTAGGGATTCAAAGAATTCCAAGGTTTTAGTCCTCTTGAGGAATTTAGTTAGAAAACAGCAGGGGAAAACGATTTTTCAGCCACAGATATACACAGATTAACACAGATGGGAAAAAGAAAATAAAGCAGGTTAGCCACAGAGCACACGGAGATCACAGAGAAAAGATGGAGGGAGAGTTTAGCCACAGATATTTTCATGCTTTGCATGAAAAGTGTTGGGTTGTGAGTTTTGAGTGATGAGTTGAAGGTGCTTCCTTCGGAAGCGGATGCTTATATGGTTTTTGCTTGAGTCCTGAGTCTTGTGTCTGATTTTATGCTTACAGCTTACGACTTATAGCTGTTTTTTAGCCGCGAAGTTACGCGAAGGAAAGAAAGAAAACGTGTGTAGGGGCGCCGCTTGACTGCGCCCGTGTAAACGAAAAAGGAAGAAGGGTTTAGACAGGATTTATCCGCCGGAGGTGGACGTTACGTGCAAGATGGATTTCCATAACACAAGTTTAAAATTTGATTTCGTCCCGTAATTCTTCTGATTCGGTTATTCCTACTGCATCCGTTTTTTCTGTTGGTTTGACCTCTTCTATTATTTTAGTTTCTTCGGCAGATTTGGTTGTTATTTCCTGTGTTTGTCTTGATATTTTTTCAGCTTCATTTGCAATATTTTTTGCATCCTTTGCGAGATCTTTTGCATCTTTAGCAATTTTGTTTGCATCCATTGCTAGATCTTCCGCTTTTTCTGCTGTCCTTTTTAACTTTGCTGTAATGGGGATTAATTTATTAAGGATCTTTTTTGTTTTTATTGCACTATCGCTTGCTCTCTTAGCTATTTCATTTGTTTCCTTTGAGAAATCGGATGTTTTTTTTGCTACCGAATAAGCATAAATAGAAATGATCATAGGAATAAGTAGACCTAAAAGTTTAAGAAAAACGATAAAATGATTTTTGTTATTTTCCATAATCACCTATTTTAACATGGAAAATATGAATTTAAAGGCAGTATTTTTTTTATGTTTAGAGAAACATAATCAAGCGGAGCGTTTTTAAATCCTGCTGTGTCCTGAGTTTTTCGAAGGGAGCTTGTCGAAGGGCACTACTCACCACGCACCTATAGTCCCCGCATCTTTGCCCTTAGGGATTCAAAGAATTCCAAGCCCTGAGAAATTTCTTTTCAGAAATATCCAGGATTAAGTCCCTTTAGGGAGTTTTAGTCCTCTTGAGGAATTTCGTTAGAAAACAAGCAGGGGAAAACGATTTTTTAGCCACAGAGCACACGGAGAGCACAGAGAAAAGATGGAGAGAGAATTTAGCCACAGATATACACAGATTAACACAGATGGGAAAAAGAAAAGGAAGAAGGTTTTGATTTCCTGCTTATAACTTACAGCTTACGACTTATAGCTGTTTTATAGCCACGGATTCACACAGATAGACACAGATTTAAAACGGCGGCTTGCCTGATATGTTCATCACAGGGACGTTGATTTGCCCCGGCGTGACAACCTGCACTCTGTTGCTCTACTTCGCTCTTTCCGATAAAATATCGGAAAACCGTGCCCGCTCCATTCGCAACAAGCCCTGCTTATAAACACATCAGGCCACCCGTTGAAAATAAAGGCAAGGAAAAAGGAAAATGAAAGTGAGAAAAAAGATAAAGTGAATAAAAGAGATTTGAAGTATAACTCGTGACAACTAGTCTGATAACACGCCAATAAAATTATAAAATTTCTATAATAGACCTTAATTCCGTCTCTATTTTAGAATCAATTTCTCTCGCTAAAACATTTTCTAACATTCCACGAAACATTTCACGTTGGCGTTTAGGTAAAACTCTTGAAATAGGATAAAAAATTCTTAAACATTGTGCAGCAACATAAATTTTATTCATATCTTCACCTGTAAAAATACGATTCAAAATTTGATTAACGTCAGTCTTTTTAATCTTTTTTATCTTATGTAATGAGACCAATAATGAAAACCTATTTCTTACAACCCCTTCAATCTCAGAAATAGTACACAACGAATGTGAATTCCACTTCAAAATAACAGAGACTTCAACATCACTCAAACTAATAACAACTTTATCAAAGAAATCAGCTACAAAACGCCAAGCTCTCTCATCAAGAGCTATATGCAAGCATACATTTTCCAAAAACTCTAACCTGTTACTTAACTTTAAAACATCTCTAAAATCCGCAACAAAGTTATTTAAATCCAAATTATCAAGCTGAGAATCTGAAAATCCGTTAAAAACAAACTCCATAGCATCCAAAACCATAAAAGAATGCTCAAAATCAAAGATCTCTTTGTCTAATGATCTAGCAGATATTGAAATTTTTTCATCAAGAGTATAATTTTCATAAAAGCTAAGGACTGCTTCAAAAACCACGGGGTCATAAGAAGCACCCAGAAAGACTTTTAATGCTTGTGGAGATAAGGTAACCTCAGCGTTAGAAACTTGTGCACAAACAGATTCCCGGTGCTTCAATAAAAGTTTCAATAAGTTTAGCCTCAATGAAGCATTTTCAATGCTATTTAAAATTTTTAACAATTCAGAAAATAGAAGTTCTGTAACAGAAGAGGAGTATTCATTAATATTTACAATGGATTCAAGCTCGATAACACGCTCAATACCCCAGAATAAAGAAATTTTATCAGTAGATTTCAGATAGGAGACCAACAAACTCAAGAAAGATTCTTGAGCTGATAAAGAACAATGTCTAAAAAATTTCATCAGAATAGAAAAAATCAATGATTTATTGCTTAGCTCAATATTTTTTGATGTTTCTAAGAATATACTATTTGGTGCAACAGCAAGCTCCACAATTCTATCTGAGACTTCAACAACTTCAGAAAATCTATCAACAATAGAAGACCAAAAATTTATACCCTCATTATTTGGAAAGGTAGTTTTATCATAAGTAGCCAAGCTAAATAAATCATCAGAAAAAGCATTAAAAAACAATATCCCTGACTGCCCCCCCAAAAAATCGTTTATTATTGATTAAAAAATCACATACATTACGCGTGACATCTGGGTACTTAGATATTGAAATAGATTTTATAAGATTATTAATGAAAACAACAACATTGGCTTGAGAAATACGACCATCAAAGACTTTAGTAACAAAATCACTAACCGAATTAAAATTTTGAATAGATTTATAAACAACATTTGGAAGGCTATCTTTAAGTAAATCCAAAGCAGAAATTGGCCTAGAAGATATCCTGTTTGATAAGAAGTCTATAAGTTCTAAAAGTTCACTCAAGGCCTCACCTTCTACAGAGCTAACTTCAGAACACAAAACCAATAAAACAGAATCAACTTTATCAACATGCATGTCCGACTTAAGCTCATTTATTTTATTAAAGGCATCAAAATATAATTCTTGTGTCGGAATAAAGACAAGCAACATATCAATACTGTCGTTAAATCTTTTTTTACTATTCAAAATTTCCACAATCTTATAGTAGGTTTTTAAGCAATTTTCATATAGTTGTTTTTCATCTGCATCTTCCGGTTCTGTATCTAATTTAATTAAAACCTCTGCAATCTCTTTTGTTATGTCACCAACAAAAAAATCTATAATAGCTTGGTCACTCGCTTTGTCAATTAATGATGTGATATCAAGCAGCGAAAAAGACACAAACTCAGGTGTCGTCGCGTCTTTAGAAGCTGTATTATCCGCCACAGGTCTACGTTTCAGAATATCTATGACTTCAGATTTCTTTTTAATTAAATGGGAATATTTAAATAAAGACACTAAAACACGTCTAGCAAAGTCTACATGAATATCAAAAGTATTGTTTAAAACGGAAACGATCTTCTTAATGAATTCATCTTTTTTGTCTACCGAACCGAGATGTTTTAAAACAAAAAATACACCATTCAAATTAAAATGTCCCCACCACTTAGCTTTCTCTTCTAAATGATTCAAGAGATCCATGATTTGTTTTGAAATAATCTGCAAGAAAATATCTTCAGGTGGCGCATTTTCAACGATCGAAAAAAGTACACTTAACCCGTTGACTTTCTCATGGCTGTAACCAAAATTTCTAATACACTCGATAGCAACATTGAAAAAATTCTTCCTGGATTCATCTGTTTTTAACTTAGAATAAGATTCTCGCACTGCCTTCAGGCTAGCAATACTTAAATCATCCCTTAACTGGCGCTCAAGCTCTCCAGATAGTGCAAATTGACTTTGATGCTTATCCAAGTAAAGATATAAGCCTATATCTTTTAAATCCTTTATGTATGATTCAACCTTAATAACATAATCTACAAATTGACGCTGTTTTTTACCAATAACATATGAAGAAAACCACAGACTACGATCTTCCAAGTTTTGATAATTATCAGGAACGTTATATATTAATTTCAAAATATCCATATGATGAGGTTCAATTAAATTATATTCTTCGTCGTGCACTTTCAGAATATATTCTAGGAAATGGGAATCACGAATAAGAAGGTCATAAAAATATGGATACTCTGTTTTTAAAACAGAAAACACTGCGAGTGTAGGCAAATTATTAGTTATCTCACCAACTTCCAATTTGCCGCTATCCTTATTCTCCCTATTACAAACAGCCTGATAGTCAGAGGCAAAGGCATTTAACAAAGTTATAACTTTACGAGGATCTTTAACATTATTATGAATAAGTACATACATAATATCCTTAATATCTTCTAAATTATTTAAACTACTGCCCTGTACACGCAATAAATCCAAAGCATAAGCCTGCATATTCTGATGAATAAATGGAGGAATTTTGAGCGTGTATTGAAAAAATTTATTTAGATAATCGTTGCTATCAGAATTTTTAAGCAATTCCTCTCTCTTCTTCTCAACAATGCTAAGAATAACATCGTCATCACAAGCAATAAGAAAAATACACGTTCTAACATCAAGATATGTTTTTATAGTCTCTAGTGTTTCTATAACTTTATCTTCTGGGCAACGATCAAGGTCATCTATAAAAATTATTTTTATACGCTTATCTCGTTCAACCAAACGAACAAATTCATCTTCAAATTGTTCTTCGGAATCATACGCTTCAAAAGAAAGAGTCATTTTAGTTTCTCTTAACGCACGGAAAAAATATTCTAAAAAAGTAAGGATTTGAGAAAAAACAAATATGCTAATGATAGACCATATATCAGATATTTGTTTAAGCCACTTCGGGTAACCTGTAGCAATCCAAATAACCAGCAAAACAATAACACTCACAACAAACGATTTAAAAAAAAGACTCTTACTAAAATTTCTTTTTATATTACAAAGATTTGAAACAAACAATTCGGGATTTGATATCACAGGAGAAACAAGTGTTTTTTTTGCACGCACCCTCAAATTTATATTTGCAAGGTCTTTGCCATTGTTTAAATGTTTCCCAATTGTAAAGATAAACTTTTTCCGGAGTGCATTATGAGAAAACTTCCAGACCTTAAAATCAATAAATACAAATTTTTTGCCTTTTTCTTTATTTAACTCATTAATTTTATTCCTAAACAAATTAACAACTGACGACTTACCAACACCCCACTTACCAAAAACACCAATATTGAATGGAGTTTTAAGCGTAGAATCACCAGATTGAGTAGTTTCAAACACAATTTTCGACAAAACATCCGCATAGTCCTGATGGTCAAATAAATCTATTTCAGCGACCTTATCAATTAAAAACAGCGATTTGTAATTTTGTTTCGTTTTGCTCATAAATTACCTTTTTAAAAATATTTAAGAAAAGGAATTAAATTCAAAAATAGCATTGTCTATTACCTCTTTATTTTAACTACTGTCCCCTTTTCAAAAATATCCCTTACTTATCAATATTAAACCTAATATGTGTAATGTCAAACGGAATTAATTCATTGGCTGGTATTGACCTAAAAAACCTAAACCACTCTGGGGTGGTATGAGGGCAGTGGTTGAAAGTAGACGACTCCTCCACTGATTTACTTTGCAAATCAAAACATGGAGGACAGATGTGATTGCTTATAACGGCATAACATAAAACCTTTGTCTTCTTAATATTTGATTTATAATATGGATATGGATCACTTATCAAAAAATAAACGAAGCTGGAATATGAGCCGTATCCGCTCAACTAATACTAAACCTGAAATGATCGTCCGTAAAGTTGCACACTCACTCGGTTTCAGATACAGCTTGCACAGAAAAGACTTACCAGGAAAACCGGACTTAGTTTTAAAAAAACATAAAACAGTTATATTTGTACATGGATGTTTTTGGCATCAGCATAAAAACTGCAAGAGAGCTAATGTCCCAAAAAGCAATTTTGAATATTGGGAAGCTAAATTAAATCGTAATATTGAGCGTGACAAAAAGAATAAAAGAGAGCTTAAAAAACTTGGATGGAAAATAATAATAATTTGGGAATGTGAAACTAAAAATACAGAAAAGCTGATAAAAAAAATAAGTAAGATATACTATCTAATGCATTCTTCTTCAAAATCATCGAAACAGCCGATTTCTTTAAAATAAATAGAATATAAGCCGTCTTCTTCTTTTACTATCTCAACACTGTCAATTCCTATTTCTTGAAGCATTTCATATGTAACTAATTCCTCTTCATTTACTTTTAATATTTCATCAAGAATCCATTCACCTAAATCAGTATTTGGATTACTCATTAATGCTTTATCGCCGCCTTGACAAATTTTAGCATCTATAGTTTTACTATTTGGAAGATTAAGCTTAAAAGGTGTATCTCTATCGGGAAAAAAGTTTTCAAAACTTCTATGAATCCATGCAGGTATACGAATATAAACTTCACGTGCCTTTCTTGCACGTCCGCCCGCATTCCACTGATTTAGCCCGCTTTTCTCAGGTACATATTTATATTTTGCGGATGTTTCCGAATATAAAGGTAAAACAACCGATGCTTTCTGGACAGACTCTTCATATACAGCATCGCTTGATGAAAGTAATGACTTAAGTAAATAAAAAGGATCTTCTACTATTTCGACAGGGATAGTTAGAAGTTTATCAGGAGTACAGAATCGTTTAAATAATGTACTTTTTGAAATATTAAAAGAGTATTCGTTCCTATTGTCGTTAAAATATATAACGTTATTACTGGATGCAGTATCTAATTTAATATTATCAATATCAACTAGATCCATAGACTGTTCATAAATTATCAGCTCATTATGCTTTCTAGTAACACAATGATAAATAATATTTTTTATACTATAGATTGCCATTGTCGAAGTTATTCTTTTGTTTCTGGATTTAGATATTTCTTTAACCAAACGGACTTTATCAGTTAGAAAAGACTTATATAAATTTCTTGTTTTATTGAATTCAGCTATTTTCTGCATTGTTTTGCCGTTTTTTTCGTGAAATGTTTTTAAACCGATTCCATCGTTATTCTTTTTGGCATCAGCTGAACAATCTGACCGGGATAAATTATCTGCTGTAAAGGCACGGCAAAAGGCATTTTCAGCAATACGATAATACAAGTACGGTATAGTATTCTCTGAAAATAGATTTGATAATGAAGCAGTTATCTTTAAAAGATTCTGATATTCATCAATTTGTTCTTTAGACTGTGTTTTTAAAAAGATCATACTGTCATTAGATTATATTTTTTTGCTAATGCTGATTTAATATTATGTGCAATTTTTTTTATAACTGGAACAGTAACAGAGTTCCCTGCTTGTTTATAAAGATGTGAATTAGCCATATTGGCCGGCAGTTTAAAATTTTTAGGGAATCCCTGAAAAGAAAAACATTCTTTTGGGGTAAGTTTTCTGAAATCAATTGAATCTTTTATAATTGGTACATTGTGTCCGCCTGTTCCCATGTTGGCTGTAAGTGTAGGACAAACATTTTTTTTGTTTTGTCTAACATATATTCGGCGCCATTGTCCGATTGTTTCTTTATCCCAATCATACTCCAATAATTTATTGTAATGCATAAAAGTGGAGTAATAAAATTCTTTTGAAACAGAACCTGCTACAATATCGGAAACTTTTTTTGTAAGTTTTACAGGTTTTGGATGAGAAAAATTATAAGAACAGATGAATTTATCCGATGGATTTTCAGGATCAAAATCTTCTTCATCCAGGAAGCCGACGATATAAATTCTTTCCCTATTCTGCGGAACATTACCGTATTCCATAGAATTTAAAACTCTAGGAATAAAAGAATATCCGTGGTCTTTAACCATTTCTTTCATTATTTGAAATGTTCTGCCATTGTCATGGCTGACAAGATTTTTAACATTTTCTAATAAAATAGTTTTGGGCTTAATTTTGTCAATAATACGCATTGTCTCTTTAAAAAGATGACCGCGATGATCTTTAAATCCTTTGCGGTATCCTGCAATAGAAAACGCTTGGCAAGGAAAACCGGAAGTAACGACATCTACGTTACTTAATTGTTTAGCATCTAAATGTTCAATTTTACCTTCATATAAAGTATGCGGGAAATTTTCAAGATATGTAATACAGGCATTCTTATCTTTTTCATTTGCCCATAAAACATCAAAACCTGACTGCTTAAAGCCTAAGCAGATACCGCCAACACCTGAAAAAAGACTGCCCACGGTAAATGTCTCGATTTGCGAGTTATTAAAGATATTATTTACCTTGTTGTTATGAATTTTTATTTGTGAAGAAATGTTAAAACTCCTATCAAAATTTAGCAAATATTGCATTTTACTCACCTTTATTATAACAAAATATAAAATAATTGAGAATATTAATATTTATAGGTAAATTAGGGACTGAGTTTAATAACTAAGTTCTTTATTTTCCAAGATTTAACTTCTTTTAATTCTAATTATTTTTATTATATCAGTGATGTCAAATATGATTGATTAACTGGTATTTGCTCCAAAGAAATTCACCTTTCCGGCCACTCCGGGAGTGGTCTCAAAGTAAGAAACACGAAGGGTTTAAATTATTGATTCGTTACAAGGCTAGGTTAAATTGCTTGAACACACGGCATGAAGCCGACGTTCACCTTGTAAAGAATCACTGTTGTTTGAATTTTTGAGGGACGGAGTCAACTTAAGGCTTTCCTAACTCTCCATACCCAATTATGTTACTTTATAAGCTTTAAATATATATTTTAAAACTTTACACCAGTGATGTCAAACAGGATTTTTCTATTTCCAAGCTTCTACTTTTTGCTTCCCCATTTGTGTGTATCTGTGGCAAAATAAATTATTATTATATGAAAATAAAAGGAGGAGATATGGCAAAAAAAGAACCCGTTAAAAAAACTACCAGAAAGAAAACAACAATCATTCATAGAACTGAAAAACCAGTGCAGGATATAGTTCAATTATTAGGTGAAATTGAAAGAACAATACGAGAGTTGACCATTCTTTTAGCTGAATCAACCCCTAGCAAGCATAGAGGCGTTAGAGGATTACAAAAGCTTACTACAAAAGCAAATTGAAATTAAAAGGCAAATTGATGCAGCACAAAGACGTTATCATGCTGTATTGAGGTTATTAAAATAATATTTGATTATTTTCTTAATTAAGGAAATTTTAGGGACGGAGGTAACTTAACAACTTAATCCCTTTTATCCTGTTAATCCTGTCAAAATCTTCCCCTCTGTGCTCGTGCTGAAAGTCCGCCGACCTGTCTCGACGAAGCTTTAGCGTAGTTGGAAGGAGGATGGTGAGTTATTCTTTTTTTAATTAGCGCAATCCGTGTAATTCGTTAAATACTTTTTAATTGGACGAGGTGAGCCGCCACGTTCTATTGTCAAAACCTCACCCAACGTCTTAACTACCCACCTTTTCGGTAAAACATTGCTTTTTTTGCGTAGTACTTTTTTGGTGCTTTTAATATTATTTTTTACCTTGTCCACCATCAATCAATTTCCTTGCATTCTTTCCGGTTATAATTGATTTACCTGTTTGTTTTTCGATTTCTAATCTTGCTTTTTTGGCAGCGTTACCGCCTTTTCTTGCGATGTCTTTGTTTTCTTCTAATCCTTGCGGTTTCTTTTCTTTTGATATTTCGGTTGTTGAAGCTTCTGCAAGCATATTCAAAACTAGTTCAAGATTGCTCATATTATCGCGCAGGTTCTCTTTTTTTAAGCCTTTTAACTTTTTATAATCTTTAATACTTTTTCCAACCCAGGTTTTTGTGAGTTCATTTGTTAGAATTGCGTATTCCAATCCTCGTTTCATGCCTCGCTCAGACCACTGGTCAGTAAGCTCTTTTCTTACTTCTATGCTTTTTAAACGCTGATTAATCCATTCTTTAGAATATCCTTTTTTCAGATAAGTATTCATTGCACGGTCAAAAGCCAATTCTGGGTCTTCGATTTCTTCTATTCGCTCAGCGCCGACCTTTGCCAACCATAACTTAAAAGGCTCTGCTTTTGGTGACGGTACAGATTGTATCAATCGTAAAAGTTGTTCTGTATCTGCTACATCCGTGATTCTCATTTTGCCGTCTTCTGCACGCATCTTCAAACGGTTACAACTTGTAACCGTTTCATTCCCCTCTTTTACAAGACGATGTTTCAATACTTTCCAGTAATTTCTTGCTCCTTGATAGTCACTTTGATGCGGGGAGAAAGAACACCG
>JAGLFH010000049.1 GCA_023144635.1 Candidatus Auribacterota bacterium
AGGGACTTAAAATCCCTCGGTCTTTTAGACTGTACCGGTTCAAGTCCGGTCTCCGGCATAAAATTATTATTCATTAAACATCATTTTATTGTTTCTCCTGCTTTTGTATATTTCTATACTGTTTTATAGAAAACAAGAATTCTTTTATTTATACACAGTGCTTATATATTATTTTCTATTTTAGTATAAAAACAGTAGTAATAATAAAGGATGTGAATAAGTGGATAACTAAAATTTACTTATGTAATTTCTTTTAAGCTAAATTCTTATAAAAAAAAAAGAAAGTATGAATTCATGTGTATAAGATGTGAAGAAAAATGTTGTTATCCACAGGGAGCAAAAAAAGGAGCCTTATCCACACCTTATTAAGAAGTTATTAAGAATATTATCCACAGGAGTTTTTTTAAATATTACGAGTAATTTATATATTTTCTTTGACTGTGTTTATGAAGTATATAATGTTCTCTATTCGTTTTTGATTCATAGACCAATATTAAGTTATCAAATTGCTTGATATTTCAAAGCGCTGCGAAATATGCGGGTGAATATTTTAATGGTCAAATGTATATTCACAGATATTAAATAACAAAAAGGTTGAAGCAAAAGATAAGAATTAGTTTTTGGCGAAGAAAGATAAATATCAGTTGCCGTGTATTAGTTCTTCTAACTTTGTAATATTAGCTCTTAAGCGGTCGTCTTTATCAATATTAGTCTCAATTTTTCTGTAGGCATGTATAACTGTAGTATGGTCTCTTCCACCGAAAAACTTTCCTATTTCAGGAAGTGAAGCATCAGTATGTTTTCTAGAAAGATACATAGCTATTTGTCTAGGCAATACAATATATCGGGGTCTTTTTTTTCCTTTAAGGTCTGTAATAGTGATGCTGAAGTATTCAGCGATTACATTTTGAATGGAATCTATATTCACGCGATTTGTTGTTTCATGTTTTATAAGATCCTGAATGGCTTCTTTTGCAATGTCAATATCTAGAGGAACATGATTAAAACGTGAATAAGAATCTACTCGTATAAGAGCCCCTTGAAGAGTTCTTATGTTTGATTTTATCGTTTCTGCTATAAAATCAATAATAGTTTCAGATATTTTTATGCCATTGTTTTCTGCTTTTTTTCTTAAGATAGCTACACGTGTTTCAAAATCAGGCGGCTGCAAGTCAGCAGAAAGTCCCCACTCAAAACGTGAAACCAATCTTTCTGCCATATTAGATATTTCTTTAGGAGGTTTGTCGCTTGAAAGCACGATCTGTTTGTGAGAATCATATAATGTATTAAAAGTATGAAAAAATTCTTCCTGTGTTCTTTCTTTATTGCCAAGAAATTGAATATCGTCTATTAAAAGAGTATCTATAGTGCGAAAAGCGTTTCTAAACTCTATCATATTTCCTTTTTGGATGGCATTTATAAGAAGATTGGTGAATTCCTCGCAAGTAATATAAACAACTTTTTTTAAAGCGTCTTTTTGCTTAACAAAGTGACCTATTGCCTGCATCAGATGAGTTTTACCAAGACCAACGCCTCCATAGATAAAAAGAGGGTTATAAGCTTTACCAGGTGCTTGAGCAACGGCAGTTGCTGCGGAATGTGCTAAACGATTGTTAGAGCCCACAACAAAACTGTCAAAATTAAATAAAGGATTGAGAGGTAATGAGGAGGTCGCTTTAGAAGAAACAGGTATTACTTTCTTTTGTTTTTTTCTTGAAACAGCTTTACTTGTCGGTTCTAAAGGGCGAAGTATTCCCGGCTGAAGCACAATATTGATAAATCTTCCGGCAATTGCTTGAAGAAGAGACTCCATATCTTCAAGATATCTGTCTTTTATCCACTCTAGAAAAAAAGCATTAGGGACTTCCAAAAACATTGTGTCATCTGAACTTGAAACATATTGGATTGGAGCCAACCATGTATCAAATATATTATCATCATGCTTCTTTTTGAGGGTGTCGAGTAGTTTATACCAGCTATTTTTCATAGTAATTATTCACATATTCACAAGTTATCCACAGTGTGGTGGATAAAATTTTTAGCATTAATTGTGACGAGAAACAAAATTAACATCATGAAAAAATTGAGGCAAGAACTTTTTTATTTAACCATAAATTAGTCTGTAACAACGTGCAGATAGGTTGATTACAAAAGTAACAAAAAGAGGTTTTTTTGTCACAAAAAATGTATATAAAAGAGGTTTTTTTACAAGTTAAAAAGTTATCACCATTATTCACAAGTTGTAAACACGATACTTTTTGAAGGTTATGTAAAAATTTTTTATTAATCCACATTTCATCCACAACTTATCCACATATGGGGGCGCATGTTTTTAGCCTGAATCTTTCGCAGCGCTTTGAAATTTTAAGCCATTTAACAAACCTATTTAGGAAAATAAATTAAAAGCTATTGCAGAGAAGGAGCTACGTCATAAAAACAGTTGAATGGTATTTAAAACTTTTTTGTAGCATGTGAATAAATAAAGTACAAAGTCATGAATACAACTTATATAAAAGTTCATTATTTATTAAAAAAAAATTTATTTTGACTGTTTTTGTGAAAGAGACAGGTTACTCTAGATATTCAGGTTAGATTTTTTCAGATGATTTAGCCGGAGTATTTAATAAAGCTTGCATTTGTGATATACTGCCTAGAGGTAAAGCCATGAAAGGAACATTATATATTTTATCAACACCAATAGGAAACAGGCAGGATATAACTCTGCGTGCTCTTGATATATTAAAAAAAATTCCGGTAGTAGCAGCAGAAGATACCAGAAAAACGGGACTTCTTTTAAAATATTATGGTATAGAAAAAAAACATTTTATAAGTTGCCATCGCTTTAATGAAAGACAAAAAGCAAAAAAAATTTTAAACATCCTAAATGATGGAAACGATGTAGCACTTGTTACTGATTCAGGCACACCATGTATATCTGATCCAGGATCTTTTGTTGTTAATGAAGCACATCAAGAAGGAATAAAAGTAATACCAATACCAGGCCCCTGTGCTGTTACGACAGCATTTTCAGTATCAGGATTGAAGGATCCTTCATATTCTTTTATAGGTTTTTTGGGAAAAAAAAGAAAGGATTTGATAAAAATAAAAGATCTATTAGAAGTAAACCGTTTTCCAGTTCTTTTTTATGAGTCTCCAAAACGGGTTATGCGCACTCTTGCCAGATTACAAGAAATTGTTCCTCAAAGCACAGTAGTTTTTTGTCGAGAACTTACAAAACTGCATGAGGAAGTTTTAAAAGGAAAAATAGAAGAGATACTTGAGATCTTGACAAAAAGACAATCAATAAAAGGAGAAATAGTAATAGCAATTACGATTTCAGAAGATAATGATGAAAAGAAAGGCGAAAGAAAAAAAAGAGAAAGAGAAAATAATCCTTCCTTATGAAAAAGAGCAGGAGCAGGAACACGCATACTATCATGTTATAATTGCACTTGCCAATTCTATTGAAGCAAGAGACAGCTATACCATATCTCACACTTTAAGAGTGACAAGAATAGCAGAAAGTATTGCTAAATATATAGATTGGTCAAAAGATAAAATAAAACAGATCCGATTAGGCGGAATATTGCATGACATAGGAAAAATAGGCATAAAAGATACGATTCTTCAAAAACCGGGGAAGCTAACATTGAGAGAAAAAGAAGAAATGCAAAAGCATCCTGAAATTGGAGCAAACCTGGTAAAAAAAATTAAGTTCCTAAAACCGGTGATTCCTTTTATTCTTTCTCATCAGGAACGTTTTGACGGAAAAGGATATCCTTATAAACTAAAAGGGAAACAGATACCAATAGAAGGAAGGCTTATGGCTGTTGCTGATGCTTTTGATGCAATGACAAGCAACAGGCCTTATAGAAAAGCAATGGACAGAGAAAAGGCTCTTCAAGAACTTATAAGCAATAAAGGAAAACAATTTGATCCCGAAATGGTAGATGCTTTTTGTGATCTTTACAAAAAAGGAACTATTGGTCTTATACTGGACAAGTTCAAACAAAAAAACACAATGCATCTTTGTACATTTTGCTCGAGCATAAAATCTTTAAAAGGCAGCAAAACAGGAAACAGTTTCTTTAGCTGCCCGGGATGCGGAGAGATTAGAAAGTACTGATTCAAAGACTATGCCCTTAACAAAAAAAGTAAAAGATAACATTCATATAGTCCTTGTCAAGCCAAGGCATGCCGGAAATATAGGTTCAACAGCAAGAGCTATGAATAATATGGGGTTTACACGTCTCATTCTAATTGATCCTGTTGATTACAATGTTCCGGAAACATATATGATGGGGTGGAACTCAGAAAGCATTATTCGAGATGCCTTGGTATTCGATACACTTGAAAAAGGTCTCAAGAATGTTCATCTTGTTATTGGTACTACAAGAAGAAAAGGAAAATCACGTGAAAATCAGTTTGCTTTTGAAGAAGTAATAGATCAGGTCATAGATGTTGCACAAAAACACAAAGTAGCTTTTTTATTTGGTACAGAGAGTAAAGGTTTATTAAACAAAGAACTTAAACAATGCCACAAGCTTTGTTTTATTGATACTCACAGTTCTTTTCCTTCTCTTAATCTTGCACAAGCTGTTCTTGCCGTGTGTTATGACCTGCACAAAAAAATACGCACAAAAAGTCCTCGTGCAACAATTAAACTTGTAAAAAAAGACCATATTGACCATATGTATGAACATATTGATAAAGTTCTGAATATTTTAGGTTATGGAATAAAAGGGAACAGGCCGCTTCACCAGCAGATTCTTAAAAGAATAAGAACCATTCTTTCGAGAACTTTGTTAGAAAAAAAAGATGTGCAGATGATAAGAGGAATTTGCCAGCAAATAGAGAAGAGAAAAAAATGAAAAGCAGCAATTTTTTATATAAATTAAATAAAGCAGCAAAGAAAAGGGATGAGATGCTTGCACCCTATGCTCAAAAAAGCTGTGATTCCAGAGGGAGGGAATTTAAAGAGCAAGAACATCCTATGCGTTCTCC
Source organism: Candidatus Auribacterota bacterium (assembly GCA_023144635.1). Lineage (GTDB taxonomy): Bacteria > Auribacterota > JAFGBW01 > JAFGBW01 > JAFGJP01 > JAGLFH01. Next base: position 5,005 of record JAGLFH010000049.1, read on the forward strand.
TTTTCAACGTGACCGAGACCGGATTGTACACTCAAGAGCTTTTAGAAGGCTGGAATATAAAACACAAGTTTTTATTAATCATGAAGGAGATCATTACAGAACGCGCCTTACACATACCATTGAAGTAAGTACTATAGCTAGAACAATAGCAAAAGCACTTTTTCTAAATGAAGATCTTGCAGAAGCGATTGCCCTTGCTCATGATGTAGGACATCCGCCTTTTGGACACACAGGAGAGGATATTCTTGATGAGCTTATGCATGATGAAGGAGGTTTTGAGCATAATCTCCAGTCTCTTAGAATAGTAGAAAAACTGGAGCGTAAATATCCAGTTTTTAAAGGATTAAATCTTTCATGGGAAGTAAGGGAAGGAATAATCAAACACCGATCTTCTTTTGATGAGCCTGCATTTATAAAAAAATATAATATTGATCGTTCACCTTTACTAGAGGCTCAGATCGTTGATTTTTCTGATGAAATAGCATATACAAGTCACGATCTTGATGACGGACTTTTATCAGGTTTGATAGATGAAAGACAGTTAGATGATGTTACATTGTGGGCAGAGGAATATAAAAAAGTAAAAGAAAAATTTCCATGGCTTGATGTAGAAGTAAAAAGGTATTACACGGTACGGAACCTGATCGATGTTTTTGTTTCTGATTTAATAGGACAAAGCTATAAGAACATAATTTCATCAAAGATTAAAAGTGTTAAGAAAATAAAAGAGCATCCGTCCTTTCTCATAAGTTTTTCAAAATCATTAGACAAAAAAAACCATGACCTAAAAGTTTTTTTGATGAACAATCTTTATAAGCATAAAAAGGTTGTATCAAAAAACAAAAAGGCACGTAAAATAATACGAGATATTTTTTTATATTATTTGAATAATCCTGCGGAACTCAAATTGTCTACGAGGAAAAAAACAAAAGAGCGGTCATTAAAGAGAGTGATTTGTGATTATGTAGCAGGCATGACGGATCGTTATGCTATTTATTTATACAAAAAACTTTTCCCTTCAAAAAGTAAAAGTTTTTTTGAAGAATATGTCTAAAAATTGAATTCACTATTTTTTCTGTGCAGTTTTTTTTTGATATTTGATTTTTGTAAATCTATTCTTCAATATTTGCCCTGTCGTTGAGATAATTTAAAAGAAGTTCCTGATGAGAAGTTTCTACGCCAACAAAATTAATACCGATATCATAAATATTGTCTCGAAGAAATTCTATCCTTATAACTTTTCCAAGTATAAGAAAAGGTTTTGTCGGGTAGCTTATATCACTCCCAAAAAAGGTTTTTTTATATTTTTCCCAATTTGGGAGGATGATTTCTATTTTAAGAAGATCTTCAATATCAAATTTTTTTGAGCTTTCAAAAAGGATGCCGCCTGCTGAGATGTCTTTTGTTCTAACTTCGATTTTGGTGTTTTCCTGTTTAAGGTTCATTTCAGCATGAATATCACAAAGCGATACATACATTACGTTTTCGCGGGGAATGCGGATGTATTTTCTTTTTTCAGCAGGAAACGTCAGATCATTCATCATTTTGCTGTTTTTCCAAATAGTTTTTAAAATTTTCGACTACGTTGCCAAACTCTTCTTTATTATGTTCACTTAATTTTTCTAGTATCTGGTGGGCTTTTAAAATTTGTTTTGCCTTTTGTATTTTTGAATATGTTTCAGCAAATTGCCCTGCTACAGTTTCAATATCTTTATATTTTATGCAAGTATCGCTATCAGCCAAGCAAACGATTTTATCAAGCCCAATAGTCTTTATATCTTCAAGTAATTTGCTGCTGGCGTTACCTATATAAAATTCACCATCAGGTTTTGATTCTACATATTCTGCGAGTTCTACAAGTACCCCAAAATAAGTGCTATCCATGTAAGCACATTCAGCTACGTCAATGAGAACGGATTTTTTTCCTTCATTGACATACTTTTTAATGAATTCAAGAAAATATTTTGCATTTTCCCAAGTTGCATTTCCTTCGATCTGTATTTTAAGACTATTTTCAAAGGAACCAACTTTTATGTTACATGACATATTTTTTTACTCCTCGTTATAGTATAACGGATATTTGTATACAGGAGCAAGCAGTTAAAAGGCATCAGTTAAAACTTTTTTAAGAAATTCCCCGGTATAGCTCTTTTTAATAAATGTTATTTCTTCAGGAGTTCCTGTAGCTATGACCTCACCGCCTTTATTTCCACCTTCTGGTCCAAGATCTATAATGTGATCAGCGCATTTTATCACATCAAGATTATGTTCTATAACAAGAACAGTATTTCCCATATCAACAAGCTTTTGCAGAACATGTAAAAGAAGATGTATATCTGCAAAATGGAGGCCTGTAGTAGGTTCATCTAAAATATAAAAAGTGTTTCCGGTAGATTTTTTTGCAAGTTCTGCAGATAACTTTACCCTTTGTGCTTCTCCGCCGGAAAGAGTATTGGACGGCTGTCCAAGTTTTATATAACCTAACCCAACATCTTTAAGCATTTTTAATCGGCTATGAATTTGAGGAAAGTTCTTAAAATCCATAATAGCTTCATCCACCGTTGAATTAAGGATATCTGTAATGTTTTTCCCTTTATATGTGACTTGGAGTGTTTCTCTGTTATATCGTTCACCTTTGCAGGCCTCACATTGAACATATACATCGGGTAAAAAATGCATCTCTATTTTTTTTGTTCCTGCCCCGTGGCATGTTTCACAGCGTCCGCCTTTTACATTGAAGCTGAAACGCCCGGGACCATAACCGCGTACTTTTGCTTCAGGGAGCTCAGAGAAAAATAACCGGATATGATTAAAAAGGTCAGTGTATGTGGCAGGATTAGAACGCGGAGTCTTTCCGATTGGAGATTGGTTTATGATCTGCAGTTTGTCTATTAGTTCTGTTCCATGTATAGAATCAAAATCACCCTGTCTTACATTTGCCCGGTTTATTTTTCTGTGTAGAGAATTATATAAAATATCACTTACCAGAGTACTTTTACCTGATCCTGACACACCTGTAACAGCAGTAAAAACACCTAATGGTATGGTTATGTCAATATTTTTCAAATTATGTTCACGGCATCCTTTTAATGAAATAATTTTTGTTTTTTGTAAAGGTCTCCGTTTTTTTGGAACCGCAATATTCAACTTTTTGCTTAAGTATTTTCCTGTCAGTGAATGGGAGCACTTTTTTATTTCATCTAGAGAACCGCTGCAAAGCACATGTCCTCCATAATTACCGGCTCCTGGTCCAAGATCGATGATATGATCTGCCTTGGTAATAGTTTCTTCATCATGTTCAACTATTATTATGGAATTTCCAAGATCCCGTAGGTCGATCAAAGATTTTAAAAGACGTTCATTGTCTTTTTGATGAAGCCCTATTGTGGGTTCATCTAATATGTATAATACACCAACTAAGCCTGACCCTATTTGAGTGGCAAGTCTTATGCGCTGTGCTTCTCCTCCTGCCAGAGTTGAACTTTTTCTATCAAGAGAAAGATAAGAGAGACCTACATTTTGTAAGAATTGAAGCCGTGAACGGATCTCTTTTAAGAGTTCATAAGATATTTTTGCTTTTTCACCTGTAAAATCTAAAGAGTCAAAAAATTGTTTAAGCTTATCTATTGTCATTAAGGAAAGCTCTATTATATTTTTTTCTGCTATCGTTATTGAAAGAGATTCTTTTCTTAAACGGGTTCCTTTGCAATCCGGACAATCTTGTTCGATCATATAGCGAGCCAGAGTATTTTTAATAGAATAACTGTCTGTTTCGCACCAGCGGTTATATAAAATTTTTAATACACCTTTGAAAACTTCGCGTTTTTCGATCTGTTTTCCAGAACGCCAAGCGGGGATATCTATGAATTCTCCCTTACTCCCGTGTAATATAATATCACGGAAATTTTTTGGAATATCAATGTACGGAATATCAAGACTGAAGCCGTATTTTTCTGAAAGAGATTTAAGTATTTTACGATTTTCATTAAGGTTGGGGATATCTTTTTGAAGCCATGGTTCTACTGCTCCTTCGTTAAGCGTCATAGATACATCTGGGGTAACAAGCTCAGCATCAGGGCACATAATAGTTCCTATTCCGTGACAAAGAGGACATGCTCCGTATGGACTATTAAAAGAAAACATCCTTGGACTGATCTCTCCGTAACTTATGCCGCATTGCGGGCAAGCGCTTAATTCACTAAAGATCCGTTCTGTTCCGGAATCTAAATTTTGAACTATAAGTAAACCGCTTCCAAGTTTAAGTGCAGTTTCAACAGATTCGAAAAGTCTTTTAAAAATATTTTTTTTAATTACGATCCTATCCACAACAACATCTATGTCATGTATAACATTTTTTTTCAGTTCTATTTTGTCAGAAAGATCGAAAACATCTTTATTGATACGGATCTTTAAGAAACCTGAAGAGCGTAAGCTTGCTAATAATTTTTCATGAGTTCCTTTCCGTCCTTTTACAACAGATGCCAATAACTGTATTTTTGTTTTCAAAGGATAGTTTATTATTTGATCTGCTATTTCCTGCACAGACTGGCTTGCTATCATAGTGCCACAGCTATAACAATGCGCTTTTCCGACACGTGCAAAAAGAAGGCGAAGATAATCATAGATATCTGTAATGGTACCAACTGTTGAACGTGGATTATGGCCAATAGTCTTTTGACCAATGGAAATAGCTGGAGAAAGACCTTCTATATAATCAAGGTCAGGTTTTTGTAATTGCTGCAGGAATTGCCTTGCGTAGGTTGATAGACTCTCAACATACCTTCGCTGTCCTTCAGCAAAAATGGTGTCAAAAGCAAGGGAGGATTTTCCGCTTCCACTTACACCTGTAAGAACCACCAATTTGTTTCTTGGTATGGTTATATCAATGTTTTTTAAATTGTGTTCTCTAGCGCCTTTTATAATAATATTTTTCATATAAATCCTTATTTTGGCAAAACAGAATATTTTACTCTTTTTCTTTATAAAAGGGAAGTCGAGATTATTATTAAAGAATTAAATCTTTTCCGGAACTTTTCCGAGTTATTTTGTACTAAAGATGTAATAGGTTGATAAATGGCTAGTTACGGATGTTTATATTTGTATTTTAATTTATTAGATATTGACTTTTGTTAATGATTTTGGGATAGTATGAAGTTAATTATTAAAAAAAAGTTATTCCAACTATTTAAAAGCTGGGGGATTAGCTCAGTTGGGAGAGCGTTTGGCTGGCAGCCAAAAGGTCACCGGTTCGAACCCGGTATCCTCCAAAGAACTATTATGCTTAATAAAAAGTTAAACCTTATATTTATTTTTTTGTTGGCAATCTGCACGACTCTTACTTATTCCTGTTTTGCTCAATCAGAAAATTATTCTACATGTATAATTCCTGTCAAGGGAATGGTTGACAAAGGCCTTTCCGGTTTTATAAAAAGAGCAATAGATGAAGCTGGAAAAGCAGGTTGCAGTAAAGTTATTTTTGAAATAGATACTTTTGGCGGGCGGGTCGATGCAGCTGTAGAAATTAGAGATCTTATTCTTGATGCTCCTTTTGATGTTACCGTTGCCTTTATAAATAAAAGAGCTATTTCAGCAGGTGCACTTATTGCTCTTTCAAGTAAAATGATCATTATGGCAGAAGGAGGAACCATAGGTGCTGCTCAGCCTGTTCAAATGGGAGCTAAATCAGAAAATAAAGATGTTTCAGAAAAATATGTATCTTATTTGAGAAAAGAATTTAAAGCGACGGCAGAGACAAATGGACATCCTACTGAAATAGCCGAAGCGTTTGTTGATAATGATGTAGAAATAGAGGGTGTAATAGAAAAAGGAAAGCTTCTTACTTTGACATCTCAGGAAGCAAAAGATAATGGATTAATAGAGGATATTATTCCTTCTATGGAAGGTGTCTTTGAAAAGTTAGAGATATCTAAAGATGAAGTAATGGATTCTTCAATGAACTGGTCTGAAGTCGTTGTCAGAATACTTACTCATCCGGTATTAAGTTCTTTTTTGCTTAGTTTTGGATTTCTTGGAATAATATTTGAACTTCGTATTCCGGGATTTGGTGTATCCGGGATAATTGGTGTTACATGTCTTCTTCTATTCTTTCTTGGTCATTATTTAATAGGAATGGCCGAGTGGTTTGATATGATGCTCTTTACTATAGGGGTAGTCCTTATAATTATAGAGATTCTGGTAATACCGGGTTTTGGCATAACCGGAATAATAGGTTCTATTCTTATGCTTACGGGTTTGTTTCTTTCACTTATAAAAAGAGAAATACCTACAGTGCCTATTCCAACATATCAATACGGCGATGCTTTAGAGGTGCTTGCTCTTGCAATTATCATAGCAGTAACTGGTGCATGGGTTACTTTTAAATATTTTTTACCATCTGCTGTTGTAAGCAGCAGGCTTTTTTTGAGCAAGACACTTGATAGCCAATCTGGAGGGAAAAATGTATCTTCAGTTATAAATGATGCCTTATTAGGAAAAACCGGAATAGTACATACAACATTGCGGCCGGCCGGAAAGGCTTTTATTGAAAACAAGCTTTATGATGTTGTAAGTTATGATGAATTTATCGAAAAAGGAACTTCTATTATAGTAAAAGAAGCTACACAAACACGCATTGTTGTTGAAGAATTAGAAGGAGAATAAAATGGGAAAATATATTTTTGGGCTTTATCTGATAGGTATAATATTTATTTTACTTGAAATATATATTCCTGGCGGAGTTCTTGGCATTATTGGTTTTGTTTCGCTTCTTCTTTGTGTAGCGCTCAGTTTTACTTTTGGCGTGAACTTTGGTTTACTAATGTCTTTTATAACCCTTGTTTCACTTGCTGCAGGAGTATATTTTGTAATAAAATATATTCCCGAATCACCTATAGGGAAAAAGCTTTTTCTCACCCGTACTTTGAAAAGAGATAAAGATACAGAAGAGAGTTTTGATAGATTTATAGGAAAAGAAGGTATTGCCATTACGGATCTTCGTCCGAGCGGAACAGCAAAAATCAATAATCGGAGAATTGATGTCGTTACAGAAGGCGACTATATAGATAAAGATAAAAAAATAAGCGTAATTGCAGTTGAAGGTAATCGTGTTATTGTAAGAGAAATTTAATCTGAATATTTCATGAAAACAACCAAAGAACATTTATTACTCATAATGATAAAATAGAAGAAACTAAAAAAATTAAAAAACTATTTTCAAATTGTTAGCAAATAATCTTAAAGGAAAGGATTTTTTATTTGTTTGTTTTCACCAAAGGCAAACTAATTGCACCACATCTGTTGCGTTATCAAACTCTTGTCACGTTTCACCTGGATCCCGGATCAGAGTCCGGGATGACAACGATATTTGATGCCTTGCAGCTGTAGCACACTTAGATTGTGAAATATTCAGGTATACAAGTTAGAAAAATAACCAAATAAAGGAGGGATTTAATATGGGAGGAATGGTTGTAATTGTTTTAGCCATAATTGTTTTTGCTCTTTTCATAGTCTTTGTTTCATATTTTAAGATATGGATCAGAGCAACTGCCGCTGGTGCACATGTTTCTGTTGTTTCTCTAGTTGGTATGAGTCTACGGAAGGTTCCGCCTGCAGTGATCGTTGATTCAAGGATCATGGCTATAAAAGCAGGTCTTAGTGCGATCACGACGGATGATCTGGAAGCTCATTACATGGCAGGAGGAAATGTATATAATGTTGTACGTGCACTTATTGCGGCAGATAAGGCGAGTATCGCGCTTGTATTTCAAAAAGCTGCTGCAATTGATCTTGCCGGAAGAAATGTTCTTGAGGCCGTACAGACAAGTGTTAATCCAAAAGTTATTGATTGCCCTGATCCTACTAAGGGAAAGTCAACAGTTGATGCTGTAGCTAAAGATGGTATTCAGGTTAAAGCAAAAGCAAGAGTTACAGTTCGTGCAAACATTGAACGGTTAATTGGTGGTGCTACTGAAGAGACTATCATAGCGCGTGTAGGTGAAGGTATTGTTACTACGATCGGTTCATCTATAACACACAAAACGGTTTTGGAAAATCCTGATTCGATCTCTAAAAAAGTATTAGAAAAAGGACTGGATTCCGGTACCGCTTTTGAGATACTTTCAATTGATATTGCTGATATAGATATTGGAGAGAATATTGGTGCTAAATTGCAGGCAGATCAGGCCGAAGCAGATAAAAGAAAAGCTCAAGCTGAGGCAGAGAAACGCCGTGCTATGGCTGTTGCTGAGGAACAGGAGATGCGTGCGAGAGTTCAAGAAATGCATGCAAAAGTGGTTGAGGCGGAAGCCCAGATACCTCAGGCCATATCTGAATCTTTCCGCAGCGGAAATCTTGGTATTATGGATTATTATAGGATGAATAATATAATGTCTGATACAGATATGAGAAATTCTATTGCTGGTAAGAAATCTGACGGGAAAGAATCTCCGGAAACACTTTAAAAGGAAATGAACTATGAAAGACCCCGGTTTTTTTATAATTGTTGCAATAGTGATAATTGTAAACATTATCAAGAAGCTGAAAGAAAGTTCACAGAGCAGTAAAAGTAGTAATAGGATCTCTTCTTCTTCAGGATCATCGAATGCAGGAGGAACTCTGGATGATTTTTTAAATTCTTTTAAAGCATCATCAATGCCTGCTGCATCTAATGAGCCGTTAATTTATACGGAGGAGCAGGTACTAAAAGTAGCAGCAGCAAAAACAGCTGTGCCAAATGAGAATATGTTCAATAAAATGAACTTTAATGAAGTATCGGAAGGACCTCTTGTAGATATAAAGAAAAGAACCGAACTAGGAGTAAGTTCAGAAATTTCTCAGCAAAGCAATTGTGGATTTGATCTGAAATTTTCAGCTCAAAATATAAAAAACGCATTTATAATGAAAGAAATTTTGTCTCCTCCTGTTGCTTTACGAAAAAAAGAAGGTGATCTTTTCTGATTTTGTGAACTATAGAACGTAATTAAGAAAAAAGGCCTGCTTTTTAGCAGGCCTTTTTATTATAATCAAGTAGAAGATCATAAGAATATAAAAGGAAAACATTGTGGAGAACTTAAAAGAAAAAGCAGAAAAATTATTATGGATAATGAATAGTTTGCGGGAAAAATGCCCGTGGGATAAGAAGCAATCCCATGAATCTCTTATAAAATATTTGCAGGAAGAGACCTTTGAAGTAATAGAGGCAATGCATTCAGGCAATGCAGCTTTGTTTAAAGAAGAGCTGGGAGATCTGTTGTTTCAGATAATTTTTCATGCATGTATTGCAGAAGAAAAAGGGACTTTTGATCTATCGGATGTTATTGATGCTATAAATGATAAAATGATATCCCGGCATCCACATGTTTTTGAAAAATCAGAAGAATTATTAGATGACGAATTATCATTAAAAACATTTTGGAATGAAAGAAAAGCAGCGGAAAGGGAGGGTTCTCCCCCTGTTTCATTTAAGGAAATAGCTTCACAAAAAGGAACAACTCTTTTACAAAAAGCTTTAATAATGCAAAATTATGCAGCACGCAAAGGATTTGACTGGAGAAATGCAGAAGAAATAATAGATAAGATGGAAGAAGAGTTAAAAGAGTTACGAAGTTCTTTACATAATGGTAAAAGAGAAGAAATACAGGATGAGTTAGGTGATCTTATACTTGTAATAACAAATTTTTGCCGTTTTATGACCCTTGATTTTGAGAAAACTTTCAAAATGGCAATTAATAAATTTGCGATGAGATTTACCGATTTGGAAGAAGAAATAATAAAAAAGGGAAAACCAATGCAAGAATATTCTATTGAAACATTGGAAGCAATGTGGCAGGAAATAAAAGTTGTACAAGAAAAGAATAAAAGGGTTATCAATTGACATGGTTGGAAAAAAAGGTTATTATATTAAAAAATTTAATTTACTAGGAGGAAAAGGCTTATGAAAAAGATTGTTTGCATAATTGCTCTTGTGAGCATTGTTTCTCTTCTTTCAGGTTGTGATAATTTTCGCAAGAACACCAGACAAACCGGTAAGAACATCAATAATTTGGTTCTTGATGGTCACCGGCAGGATCTTTACGAAGATAATTAGAGTTAATTTGTAAAGTTTTTTACCCACCTTTGCAAAAGCGGATACGCTTTGGCGAGGTTCCACAAATCTGAATTTAGCTAATTACAGGGGCGTATTAATATACGCCCCTGTAATTTTTTTATACATGTTATTTCATAAAAACAGCCGAAGGAAAATTATATATCTTTGTTATCAGGGAAATAGAAAAAACAGAGATAAAAGAAGTTAGAGATATTTTGTTATTGCATTATTTTTATAAGGAAATAACTATTTTTTTCGGATGTTTTTACCAGAGGTGAGCCGATTGCGGCACATTCTCTTCGTTACCAAACATTTGCAGTATGTTAATACAGCTGTATGTTTGATGCCTCGAGACCGCGCCACCCTCGACTCATGAAATATACATGTAAATAAAATATTATTTGGAAGCAAGGCGGCAGTCGCCTCAAAAAGTTTGTATTTGCTTTTGTGAATACAACTATTTATGGGGAGGAAAGTCCGAACTTCACAGGGCAGAGTGCCGGATAACGTCCGGTGTTTCGAATATAATGTTCGAAATAAGGAAAGTGCCACAGAAAAAATACCGCCATGTGTGTGATCGTTAAGGGGCAAAACCTCGTAGCAAAGCGCATGTGGTAAGGGTGAAAAGGCGAGGTAAGAGCTCACCGCTTTAAGCAGTAATGCTTGTAGGCATGGTAAACCCCACTCGAAGAAAGATCAAGCAGAGGTTATAAAACGGCCCGTTTTACCTCGGGTGGATCGCTGGAGATTTCGGGTAACCGTAATCCTAGATTAATGACTGCATAAAACAGAATTCGGCTTATGTCTTGCTTCCAAATAATTTAAAGGGGACGCAGATAAACGCAGATTAACAGGATAAAAAAAAAGAAAAGCTAGAGCCGCGAAGATACGCGAAGGAACACGAAGTCATGAACCACATAGGGTTCATGATGAAGAAAATAAAGCGTAAAATGTCTGTCCTCCTAAAAGATTGGCAGATCTTCGATAGGGATCAAACCTGCCTGAACCGCTGTAAACAAAAATAAAAATGGGACGCGGATAAACGCAGATTAATCACGTGACAGGATAAAAGTGGTAATTTTTGCTGGAAAAAATAAATATAGATTTTGGAAGAAATAGTAATGCAAAAACTAATAGCAAGAAAACCAATAAGATTAAAGAATTATGATTATTCTGAAAATGGTTATTATTTTATTACCGTATGTTCAAAAAAAAGAGAAAATATTTTTGCAGAAATAAAAAACGTAGTAGGGGCGGGCCTTGTGTCCGCCCGTGTAAATATAGGATTAACAAAAATTGGTAGCATCATAGATACACAATGGAATAATATTTTTCATCAATATAATAATGTCAAATTAGATCAATATATCATCATGCCAAATCATATTCATGGAATAATAATAATTAATAAAAATAACGTTAACGAACGGGCGGACACAAGGCCCGCCCCTACTACGTCTGACGTTATCTGTTCATTTAAATCAAAATGTACAATGGCATATTTAAATTATTTAAAACAAAATAATACGTATATCCCTTTAACTATTTGGCAACGGTCTTTTTATGACCATATTATTCGAGATGACCGCACTCTTAACAAAATGAGGGAGTATATTGAAAATAATCCTGAAAATTGGGAAAATGATGTTGATAATTTAATTAATCTATAAGACCTTATTATGAAAGATGCTATCTAGTATTCTTTGCGCATATGCGAAGGAAGGATATTTAATTCTTTTCTATATTTAGCAACAGTTCTGCGGGCAATCATAATATTCTGTTCTTTTAAAAGATCAATAATTTCCTGATCACTTAAAGGTTTTGATTTATTTTCATTATCAATAATGTCTTTTATTTTTTGCTTAATACTTCTTGAAGATGCATCCTCTCCGTTTTCTGTGCGAATACGAGATGTGAAAAAATATTTTAACTGAAAAAGGCCGCGAGGTGTTTGTGCATACTTGTTTGCTACAGCGCGACTTACTGTAGATTCATGAGGATGTTTTTCTTCTCCGTTCTTATCCCTTATCAAAATAGCATCAGCAACTTCCTGCATAGTTAATGGTTTTAAATAAGCAATGCCATCATCAAAAAATCTTTTTTGCACCTTTACTATTTGCTCTGTAATACGAAAAATAGTTTGCTGTCTTTGATAAATATTTTTTATAAGCCACATACCAGATTTAATTTTATCTTTTATGTATTCCTTTGTTTGTTGTGGAATGTCTTTGCTCTCAAGAAGTTGGGAATACGTTGTATTAATGCGTAAGTGAGGTATTCTGTCATCGTTAAGGACTATTTCATAACGACCTGTCTGATTGTTCTTCTCAACAAGAAGATCAGGAGTTATATATTGTGAATGCTCTTGGCTGAAAATGCGGCCTGGTTTAGGTTCAAGGGTAGCAATAAATTCTGCAGCTTTTTTAATATCATTAATACTTATTTTTAGTTTTCGCTTAATTTGCGGATATCGCTTTTTTGCCAAATCATCAAGATGGTTTTCAACAATCTTTCTTACAAATATATGATTATCCTCGACTCGCTCCATTTGAAGAAGGAGACATTCCTTTAGATCTCTTGCTCCAACCCCTAGGGGGTGAAATTTCTGTATAATACTCAACACTCTATCCACAACACCTGTATCTATGTTGTTTTTTTCTGATGTTTCCTCCACGGTTGTTCTAAGGTAACCATTGTTATCAATATTTCCTATTATATGTTCACCTAAGTTAATCTCTTTTGGATCAGTTATTGTCATTCGCAGTTGTTTTAGAAGATGATCATGTAAGGTTTCACCAACAGTGATTGAATTTTGAAAAAAACGTCTTTTTTCTTCATCTTCAGAAGTAAACTTTCTTATAGAATGGGTTTGATGATAGTAATCCCGCCATTCTTCATCAAGTTTTTTTAATTTCTCAAATTCTTCCTTAAAGGTATCATTAGTTCCATCATCAGGTTCTTTTTTATCAACAGTCTGTGTTATATTTTCTATTGTTGTATCAATGGATCCTTCTTCTTTCTGGGTTTCTTCTAGAACCGGGTTAGTATTAAGTTCTTCTTGAACTGTTGCCCGAAGCTCCATTAAAGGAAGCTGAAGTATTTTAATAGCTTGCTGCATTTGTGGCGACATAACAAGCTGTTGTGACATTTTTAAAACCTGTTCTAATCTCAAAGCCATAGATAAATTCCTTTCACGTTAGTATAGCATGTGCTTTTTACCAAGTCAACGCATGCAGGAATAAAGCAGTTAGAAATATTCAGGCTAGTTATATTGATGAAAAAACTTGCTTATTTATTATTTATTATATTTAATAATTCTTACTGAATTAAGATAAACACTAAGGAGGTCATAATGCCGCTTGTAAGAATAACAATGTCAAAAAAAGTGGATGAAGAAAAGAAACAAGAGATAATGCAGGATTTGACAAAAAAGCTTTCTATGATCACTGGAAAACCTGAAAAGTATATGATGATGATTTTCGAACCTGAAAAAAATATACTATTTGGAAGTTCGAACACTCCGAGTGCTTTTTTAGAGATTAAAAGTATAGGTTCTTTAAATCCTGAGAATACTAAAAAAATTACAGAAGAATTTTGTGTGTATTTTGCATCAAATGCAGGTATTGATGAAGAGCGACTATATATAGAGTTTGAAGATGTAAAACCTGAAATGTGGGGATGGAATAGCAAAACATTCGGCTAATCTGAATATTTTATAAAAACAGCCGAAAGGGTTATATAACTTGTTTAAATAGAAGTAGATAAAGATGAAAAAATATTCAAAATTCTTGCTACACTTTGTCTCCATATGCATTTATAAGGAACTATAATATTTATTTCGGTTGTTTTTACCAAAGGCGAATGGATTTTACCACATCTGCCTCGTTGTCAGTCATTCGTTACATTTGACTTGGATCCCGGATCAAAGTCCGGGATGACGACATTTCACGTTGCCTTGCATCTGCGGTAAACTTCATTTGTGAAATATTCAGACTAATATTCAAACTAGTCTGCTTATTGCATAGAGCTTTTAAATCTCAAGCAATTTGAGAAACCAATTTATTTAATGAATTAATAACTAATTAAGAAAAGAACCATATTTGTTTAAAGTTTTTTTAAAAAGTCTCTTTTATGATATATTTGTTTAATGAAAAAAAGGAAAGTAAGATAAATGGAAAATGTGTTTGCAATTTTGTTACCGATCTTTACTGTTGCCGGATTAGGGTTGGTATTTGGCTTTGTTTTATCATTTGCATCAAAACGCTTTGCACCAGAAATAAATGAAACAGAGGAAAAACTATTTGAGCTTTTACCGGGTGTAAATTGTGGTGCATGTGGTTATGCAGGATGTCAGGCATATGGAAAAGCAATTATAAAGAGTAAGGAAGAAATAAACAAATGCCCTGTCGGTGGCGATGAACTAGTTGGCAAAATAGCAAAGCTTATGGGAGTAGATGCATCTTCAGCATTAAAGCAATTTGCTGCTGTGCATTGTCAGGGAGGTAAAAATACTTTTTCTAAAGCAGCTTATCTTGGTATTAACACATGTGCCGGTGAAGCACTGACAACACCAAATAGAGGTGCTTGTGAATGGGGCTGTCTTGGGTATGGTGATTGTGTCAAAGTATGCGATTTTGATGCAATACATATGAGTGAAGATGGTTATCCTGTTGTTGATATAGATAAATGTACAGCATGTGGTAAATGTGTTAAAGCATGTCCACGAGCAGTAATAACATTAATACCTAAAACACAAAAAATTTATCTTGGTTGCAGAAATCCTCAAAAAGGAAAAATAGTAAAGGATGTTTGTTCTCACGGATGTATTGGTTGCAGGATGTGCAGTCTTCCGAAATTTACTCCGTCAGGCAAAGTCAAAATGAAAGGCAATCTTCCCGAAATACCTTCTGATTGGGATGATTATGAAATATCAGTGCAAAAATGTCCTGGTAAATGTTTTGTTGTTATGGAAGACATAAAAACCTTTTCTTATGAAACAGTATCTCCATGAAAAAAAAAGAAATAACAAAAACTGATGTATCCTCAAAAAGAGTTCTTGGTGATGAATGGAAAGATTGGAATCAAGAATTATTGGAAAAAGAAACTGAAGCGCCAGCAGGGCTTTTTATTAAAATAAGTGTGCTTTCCATGTTGGTATTTATTGCATTAGTATTCTTTATCTGGTTTATGATCAGTCCCAGGCTAAATAGCATTAGCTTTTTTGTAGGAAGCAGTTTTAAATGGTCTACCGTAGCAATTGTTTTAATTTTTGTTATGTGGTCACTTATTATTATGTTAGAGATTCTTTTTTCTATTCATGTTCCTTTTATAGCAAAAACTCACGCATTGTTCATAAAGATCTATTTTACAATTGGAAAAGAAATAAGAAAGATACTGCATATTGATAGGGATCTTTTCTGTAATTCATTCGTAAAAGTCTCAAATTATTTATTAGGTGAAATGAAAAATAGGAATTTAAGAAAAACAGTTGTACTGTTGCCGAGATGTTTAAAAAAAGAGGTCAGAGAAGAACTTATGCTTTCTTCAAAAGAAAAAGATGTTCCTGCATTTGTAGTAGGTGGCGGAGAACAGGCAAGACGTATAATTGAAAAGGAAAAACCTGATTCTGTAATAGCTGTTGCCTGCGAAAGAGATCTGGTTGCGGGAATAAATGATATTTCAGGAAAAATTGCGGTTATAGGAATACCTAATAAAAGACCAGAAGGTCCGTGTACAAATACATCTGTAGATATGGAACAGTTCAAGAAAGCCCTAAAGGCTTTTAGTATATTATGAAAATTAATAAAGAAAAAGTTCTTGCTCCTCTGCGATTGCAGAATATGAAATGTCATTGCTGTGCAAAGTTTATAGATGCAGTGTTCTTGCCGGACCTTAGCAGCAGGCTTTATTATCCTAAAGAAAAAGAAGATGATCAGCATGTTGTGCTTTGGGAGTGGAAAAATACGGCTTTTCAGCATATAAATCCTTATTATTATGATCTTATTTATTGTCCTGAATGTTCTTTTACTGATTTTCGTGATGAATTCATGAATCCGGAGATAAATCACAGCAATAAAGTTAAAATCTTGCACGATGCTTTTTATGAAGAGAAACAGAAAAAAGACAGTCTTTTAAATATTCTTTCAAAAAAAATAGTACCGGAGGAAATGAATTTTGAGAGAACAGTTTATTTGCATCTTTTAGCTATAATCATACAGGAGCTTTTACCAGGGCCTGAACCTCAGGAAAATCCCAGAATGAGCCGTGACTGGAGAAAATTAGCGCGCCTTTATTTAAGAACAGCATGGTTATTTCGTGAAAAAAATCCTGAAAAAGGTGGAAAAAAAATCCAGCAAGGTTATGTTTTTGAAGTACGGGGAGCAATTGATTCTGTACTAAAAAGTGTAACATCAATAAAATCAGACATTGAGCATGTTATTCATAATATGGAAAAACAGCAGAACTATGAAAAAGATAATAAATTATTTAAAAAAGATGTTTATCTTAATTACCGTGCTAATCTACAAAGAATAATTAGCCTTTATAATCAATTAAAGACATCTTCTGTGAATCTTAAAAAAGTAAACGATAGCCATGTTCTATTATTAAAAAACAAGACACCTATTGTTGGAGAAAAATTTTATTCTTTTAAAAATGAACTGATGGATCATACAAATGCCTGGCCGGATATTCCAACAAGTGAAGTTGATTGCCTTCAAAAAGCAGCAGTTCATTTTCATATGGCAGCAGATAATGACAGATATATTTCAGATATCGAGGGATTGAAATTACTTGAGTTTGCAATAAAATTGCTTCTCAGAGCTCAGCTTAAAGAAGATCTTGATAATCTTTTCAAAGTGTTCATGAAACGTTCATCAATAGTACGATCAGATTTTATGAAGAAGAAATCTTCAACACGATCTTTGGTAGATATTGAAATGTATGATGCAGAAATAAAAAAAGCTAATGCTATTATTCAGGAAATTTCATATTTGTACAAGGTGGGTAATAAAAATGAGCCAAAAGAAAAAAGTGAATAATAAGAAAAAAGAACAGGATCTTGAATTACTTGTAGGGCTAGCTAAACAAATTTGTAAAAATGCGTATGCACCCTATTCTAATTTTCATGTCGGTGCAGCGTTGCTTGGAAAAAACGGGAAAATATATACCGGAGTAAATGTAGAAAATGCATCCTATGGTCTTACAATTTGTGCAGAAAGATCTAGCTTGACTAAAGCCGTAAGCGAAAGTTGCAAAAAATTTATTGCAATCGCTATTTTTGAAAAAAAAAGAGGGCTCATCCTTCCTTGCGGTGCTTGTAGGCAGGTGCTAATGGAGTTTTCGCCTAGCCTTAAGATAGTAGTAAAAATCCAAAACAGATATGAGCTTTTATCTTTAGAAGAATTGTTGCCGAAGGCTTTTTCTTTATGAAAAAGAGGGCTATTATCATTGTTCTTGACGGATGCGGTATAGGTGCATCACCTGATGCAAAGGATTTTTCTGATACGGGTGCAGATACGTTAGGGCACATAGATAGTAAGATCAATGATTTTTCATTGCCTTTTTTTCAATCCTGCGGATTGGGATGTTTAAGAGAATTTAAACATGTTTTGTGTGAAATTACAGAAAAAACAAAAGCATTTGGAAAATGTGAAGAAAGATCTTTAGCAAAAGATACTATTATTGGACATTGGGAGATCACCGGACTTGTGACACCTTTTTCTTTTCCTCTTTTTCCTGATGGATTCCCGATAGACTTTATTAAATCATTTGAAAATGCTGTTCAAAAAAAGGTTATAGGAAATAAAGCAGCAAGCGGCACAGAAATAATTAATGAGCTTGGGCGTGAACACCTTGAGACAAAAGCACTGATAGTTTATACTTCCGCAGATTCGGTATTACAGATAGCAGCACATAAAAAAGTTATAAGTGTATCCGAACTTTATGATATTTGCCATAAGGCTAGAGAAATGCTTACCGGTTCCCTTGGTGTAGGGCGGGTTATTGCAAGACCTTTTGAGGGCCGCGAGGGCAGCTTTGTTAGAACCCATGAAAGACGTGATTTTTCACTTCTTCCGCATGGAAAGACTTTGCTTGATATCATGGTCGAGAATGGGCTAAAGACATTCGGCATAGGTAAAATACATGATATTTATGCAAATGTAGGTTTATCCGATTATATAAAGACAGTTGACAATTCAGATGGTCTTAAAAAAACACTTAAAGCAATAAAGGAAAAGAATAAGTTTGATCTTATTTATACAAACCTTGTAGATACAGATATGTTATATGGACACAGAAGAGATGAGCGTGGTTTTTATAATGCATTAAAAGAAATAGATGATTTTTTCCCTCAAATAATGGATGCTTTATTGCCTGAAGATATTTTGTTTATTACTGCAGATCATGGCTGTGATCCTTCTTTTTCAGGAACTGATCATACACGGGAATATGTTCCGCTATTTGTTCTTGGTAAAGAAGTACTTCAAAATGTTGATCTTGGAATACGGAGCAGCTTTGCAGATATTGGCAAGACAATAGCAGGATATTTTAAATTATCTTCGACATTGGATGGGAAGAGTTTTTTAAATAAAATAATTAAAATTAAAGCATGATATTCCATAAACTAAAGGAGATATTATGATAATAAGTACAGCTAACATT
The DNA here is from genome assembly GCA_023144635.1 of Candidatus Auribacterota bacterium. Taxonomy (GTDB): domain Bacteria; phylum Auribacterota; class JAFGBW01; order JAFGBW01; family JAFGJP01; genus JAGLFH01. The sequence continues at coordinate 23,753 of JAGLFH010000049.1, forward strand.
AATAAAACCGTAGCAATATTAAAAAAATTGTGTTCAAAAAAAATTCCGGACGCATATATAATAACAGGATCCGGACAAAAAAATATATCATCCAAATTTAAAGAGATTTTCACAATATCTCTATCAAAGCTTCCGGGTTTTGCAAAACCATCTGTAAAAGGACATGCGAGTGAACTAAAACTATGTCAATATAAGCAAAAGTGCTTTTTTGTTCAATCCGGACGTAGTCACCTGTATGAAAATAATAGTTTTGAAGATATATTATTTCCTATAGAAATAATAAAGAAATTAGGATTAAAAAAACTTCTTTTATTAAATGCTGCCGGAGCAGTTAATAAAAAATTGCGAACAGGTGATATTGTAATTATAAAAGATCATATTAACCTCATGCTTAGAAACCCGCTTTTTGCTAATAAAAAGATAGATCAAAAAAATAGATTTTTATCAATGCGTCCATGTTATGATCAGAGTTTTATCAAGTATATACAAAGAGAAAAAAAGGGTAAAACATCTTGGAAAACAGGTGTTTATGCAGGAGTCATTGGTCCTGTATATGAAACTAGGTCAGAGCTCAACATGCTTGATGGTATGGGGGCTGATGTTGTTGGAATGTCAACAGTCCAAGAAGCAATATATGCTAAATATTTGGGAATAGAAGTTTCTGCAGCTTCTATGATCACGAATGACAGATCTAATGCAGCTAATCATAATGAAGTTATTAAAGCGTCCATCATGGGAGAAAGGCAATTAATAGAAGTCATAAAGAAATATATAATGTTCATTTAAATATAAACTAAACCTGTAAAGTTTTTAGAATATAATAAACTTGTAACAGGAATGTTATGTTATTTATGAGACTTGAGTAAATGTTTACTAAGAATTGACAATCTATACTATTTAGGTTAAAATATATAAAAGTAGTATCAAAAAAATAAAATGCTTCGGTGCGCATATTTTTTTTGCCTTGAATGCAACCGTTTGCAAAATAGTATGATACGGAGGAGTTTATATGAAAAGTAAAAAAGCTATTTCCATTTTTGCATTATTATTTATTTTTTGTATAGGAGGAAACAGAGCTTATGCCGGGGATGATGATGTTTTTTCTGAAAAACCACTTGAAGTAATAAAAAAGGAACCTTATAAAAGAAGGAAAATGATAAAAGAGCCATTGGAGATGCCGTTTTATGTTTTTAATAACTCAATATATCCTCCAGTTAAAAATTTTGCACCATCTGGTTATATGGGGGATATTCCTGACGTTAAACTAACAGGCTCATATACAGAAGTTTTGCAGGAAGGTTATCCTTCCTTAAAAGTAACTTATCTTGCTCAAGGCGCTGCAGGATGGAGTGGTACAATGTGGCAAAATCCTCCTAATAACTGGGGTGAGCTGGATGGTGGATATAATCTTATCAAAGCAGGTAAATTAACATTTTGGGCTAAGGGAAAAAAAGGTGGAGAAGTAGTTGAATTTAAACTTGGAGGTACTCTATCAAATTATCCTGATTCTGCAAATTTGACAACAGGAGAAATAGCTCTTAGTGATGTTTGGACACAATATACACTAGTTTTGGAAGATGTAGAACTTCAATACATAAGTGCAGGCTTTGGTTTTGTAATTAAGCAGGAAAATAACCCTGAAAAATGTACCTTTTTTCTTGATGATATAAAATATGAAGAATAAAAAGCAATATCCATTGATTTTTAAAAAAGAGAGAATACTTTTGATGATGTTTTTATGCTGTCATCTTTTAACTTCCGGTTGTACAGCAACAAAAAGTCATTGCATAAAATCCTCATTAAAAAATGTTCCGTACAAAGAAAAAATATCTTACGATTCAAAAAAAGTAAAAAAAGACATAGAGAAATATTTACAAGCATGTACAGCTCCTAGTGGACTTTTAAGAAGTTTTACATCAACGTCGCCATATTTTTTTTCTACAGATTCTGGAAAATTTCATAAAGTTGTATATGGAAAAATGGGGTATCTTGAAGAACAGGCATATACATATGACCTTGCTCTTGGAACAATAGGTCTTTTACTCGTTGGAAAAAAGGAGCAGGCAGAAAAGATACTTGATCTTTTTGAATCAGAATTTTACAAAGATAAAAATGGCATAAATGGGATATTTAACTCGTATATTGTAACAAACGAAGTATATATTGATGAATTAAAACTAGGTGCAGATGGTGACCGCATTCACGCTGGACCAACTCTATGGGTTGTTTTGGCAGCGCTTAATCATATGAAAATAGTAAGAAATACGCGGTATTTAGAATTTATTCTGGATATTGTTGACTGGTGCAGGACAGAACTTACATATTATAAATTTCCAGATGGAGAACGTGGGGCTGTCTCAATGGGGTTCGGGTGGGGCCCAGACTGGTCAAAGATCTTTTCTACAGAGCATAATGTTGATTATTTTGCAGTATTAAGGATGTTGCGTGATATTTATGATGAATCAAATGAAGAGGTTAGAAATATTTTTAGAGAAAAAACCATAACAAAAGAATGGTTGGAAGATGAGATGGAACATGTTGGCAGGTGGATAAGTGAAGTAGTATTTGATAAAGAATTTTATTGTTTTATAGCCGGTGTTAATGAGAATGGCGTTGATAGGTTAAAAGTTCTTGATGGAACCAGCTGGGGGATCGGAGGGGTTGGTCCGGAAAATTTTGAAAAGTGGGGAATTGACCTTGATAAGCTTATTGAAAGCACAGAAAAAAACTTTAGAGCGACATATAAAATGGAAGATGGAAGAGAGCTTACAGGATTTGATTTTACGGATTTTGAAGGCACGGGTTATTCCAGGAAAGAACTTTTCTGGTTTGAAGGAACAGGACAGATGATAATAGCTTTTGGCGAACTATCTCACTATTTTTCAAAAAAAGGTGATTTGGAACGAGCATCTTATTATAAAGATAAAGCGATAAAATACAGTAATGATATGAATGCTTTTACTGAATATTATGGATTAAAAGGTGCTCTCCCTTATATGGCAATACTTATGAAAGAAAAAGAAATTATTAAAACTCTTAAATATGAATGGGAAATACCTCGCGGAAGAACAGATTGCTGGGTGGGTTCACTTTCATCTACAATGTGGTTTTTGTATTGTACACAGGATTTCTATAATACTATGAAATGGAAGTTTAATTAATTGGAGAATGATATTGTTATGAAAAAAAAGACTCTTTTTCTATTGTTTATGTGTATCTTTTTTATACCAGTGCCTTTGTTTTCACAAGCAGTAAAGTTGCCTTTTTATGTGTATAAGGATTTTAATTCTCCGATGAACCACGGTGCTCCTTCAGGATGGATGGGGGATTTTAGAGATGTAGTCATAAATCTTAACTGTCAGGAAAATCCTTATTCTGGAACAAGTTGTCTGGAAATAAGTTATACAGCAAAAGGGTCTAAATATGCTTATTGGGCAGGTATGACATGGCAATATCCTGCAAACAATGCAGGCTATATAGATGGAGGTCTTAATTTTACAGGAGCAAAGAAGGTAACTTTCTGGGCAAGAGGATCTAATGGTAATGAGATTGTGGATGCATTCCTTCTGGGAGGAACGCTGGGCGCTTATCCTGATACAGATAGTATGGGTATTTATCAGGTAAGGCTTAAATCTGAATGGAATAAATATGAGATTGATCTGACAGATGCAGATGTTAGTTATATCTCGGCTCTTTTTTGTTGGGTTGCCAACCGATATAGCAATCCTCAAGGTTTTACATTTTACCTTGATGAAATAAGGATAGAATAACTTTTATTAAGGGAGAAAAAGATGAGTGTAACTTTAAAAGAAATTGCTAAAATAGCCAATGTAAATATTTCTACAGTTTCACGTGCTCTTAATGACAGTCCTTTAATAACACAAGAGACAAAAGATAAAATATTGGCAATTGCGCAGGAGATGAACTACTTTCCCAATTCTCTTGCAAGAGGCCTGGTGAGCCACAAAAGTGAAACGTTAGGATTAATTCTCCCAAAAATATTTTTTCTTCAGGGCCCATTTTTCTCTGAAGTTCTAAGAGGTATAGAGCAGGTAAGCGTAGAAAACGGATATAATATACTTATAGCATCTGATACGGGAAAAGACAGAGATAAAAATTTCCCTTTTAATCTTACAAGAGCAAAACGGATTGATGGGATGCTTATCATTAACGAGCAGCAAAGGATAAGTAACCTTATCGCCTTGAAAAAAGAAAGATTTCCTTTTGTCTTCATCAATCGTTATATCAAAGATCAGGATATAAATTGTGTTGCTTCAAACAATGTACAAGGCGGAAAAATTGCAACAGAGCATTTAATCGAAAAAGGACATAAAAGGATTGGTATTATAACAGGCAGTTTTGAAATGGCGGCAAGTCATGAACGTTTTGAAGGTTATAGAAATGCTTTAAAAGAAAAAGAGTTGGTCTTTGATAAATCATTAATGCAGGAAGGAATGTTTGAGCAAGGTATTGAAACAGGTACAGATTGCGCTATGAAATTGTTGGAGCACGAAGAACCGCCTACAGCTATTTTTGCCTTTAGTGACGAGATCGCCATAGGGGCGATGCAGGCTGTAAAGAACAAAGGTTTAAAGATACCTGACGATATTGCAATTATTGGATATGATAATATAGAATATAGTGCGCATTTAACACCACCACTTACAACTATTTCTCAGGACCCTTTTACAATAGGATATGAATCATGCCAGATGCTCATAGATGAATTATGTGATCGCAAACCGGCAAAGAATCATCTTCAAATTCCTGTTAAGCTTGTTGTAAGAGATTCCTGTGGAACGGAATAGATAAGATTTTTTTATCTCTTGAAAAACCAGAGATTTAGTGTTATATTATAACATAGATAGATATTTTTTTTACAATCAATGCAAACGCTTGCATGAAGTTGCAAGAAGACAAAATATGAAAAAGAAACTTAAAACAGTAGGAATCATAATAATATTATTATTTTCTTTATCTAAGGCATCATCAGGTAATGAAAAAAAGTTCAGGCATGTAATATTGAAGCCGGTTGCTAATGCAAATTATATTTCTTCTTCTAATATAACTGTACAGGCATGGAAAGCTCTTGGTAGAAAGGATTTTAAAAAAGCTGCTTCATATGCCGATGACTGTATAAAGAGATTTGCTAAAAAGGCTTTAAAACAGCAGGCATCTCTTAGTAATTATGCGATAGGAAAAAAAGCGTTTAATTATTGGGCGCTTAATGACGTAGGAGCATGTATGTTTATTAAAAGCAAAACATTATGTTCTCAGGGAAGGACAAGGGAAGCTGAAAAAGTGTTGCAGGAAATAATAGATAAATATTCATATGCTCAATGTTGGGATCCCAGAGGCTGGTTCTGGAAGGTTTCCAAAAGCGCTAAAGATCTTATGACATGTATTGAGTTGGGAATAGATTATGGAGATTATACCTCAGAAATACTAACAAAAAGGGCATGGGATGCTTTGGGGGTAGGAAAATATAGAAGTGTTGCTGTATATGTGAAAAAATGTAAGGAATTATATGAAAAGCAAGCGAGTATGATGCAGGGTTCTTTAAATAATTTTGCAAAGAATGATACAGAGTTTAAATACTGGGCTCTTAATGATACTGCAACGAGTCTTTTTATTCTTGGTAGAGCTTATTATATTCAAGGTAAAGATAAAAAAGCAAAAAGGGTTTTTCAGGAAATAATAGATAAATATTCATATGCTCAATGCTGGGATCCCAGAGGCTGGTTCTGGAAGGTAAGTGAAGGTGCAAAAGATCAACTGCTTATTATGAACACAGGGCTTGATTATGGAGATTATACATCAGAGACTCTTACTGTGAGGGCTTGGAATGCACTTGAGAATGGAGATTATGATGCTGTAGATATTTTTACCCGTAAATGTATTCAATTATACCAAAAAAGTGCACTCAAGATGCAGGAAAAACTAGTAAATTATCCACAGTGGAAAAAAGCATTTAACTTTTGGGCTCTTAATGATATTGGTACATGTTATTTCATAATAGGTGAAGCCGAAATGTCTAAAGGTAGGTATGAGAAAGCATTACAAGCATATAAAACAGTAATAAGATCATATGATTTTGCTCAATGCTGGGATCAAAGAGGTTGGTTTTGGAAGCCTGCTGTGAGTGCAAGAAAAAGAATAAATAGAATTGTTAAAGTACAGAATATTAATGATATAGCATCGGTAGCTTTAGAAAAAGAAAGAACAAGTGATTAGAGATAGTTTTTATCATTTTTAGAATAAATGCAAGCGTTTGCATAAAAAAGTACTCTTTATGCAAAAGGATGAACCTTATATAGAATTACTCTGTTGTGCAGGGTGAGAAATGTGTGGGTAATGAAAATTAATACAACTATAAGTGAGATTGCCAAAATCGCGAAAGTGAATAAATCAACAGTTTCGCGTGCTTTAAATAATAGTCCTCTTGTTAACGGGGAAACCAAAAAGAAAATTATGGAAATTGCACGTGATCTGCAATACTTTCCTAATTCTTTGGCAAGAGGATTGATTAATCGCAAAAGCGAAACAATTGGTATTATGCTGCTGGAATTATCTTCTTTGAAGAAAACTCTTTTTATTGATATTCTTAAAGGTATTGAAAGTGCTTGTGTAAAATACGGTTATAATATGCTTATTGCTTCCTTAAGTGAACAAAGGGAAGAAAGAACATTTCCTTTTAATCTAATAAAATGTAATAGAATTGATGGGATATTAAATATTTGTTCACCTTATAGTTTAAATGGTTTTTCTAATTCTTGTATAGTAGATCATCCTGTTGTTTCAATAAACGGCATTACAAAAGACAAAAATAAATATTGTGTGAATTTTGATAATTATGAAGGAGGTGTGATAGGCGCAAATTACTTTATAAAGCGCGGCCATTCAAGAATTGCTGTTTTGACGGGAAATCAAATGTTTAATTTTTTTAAAGAAAGAATACGTGGATATAGATCAGTGCTTATAAAGAATAATATATTGTTTGATAAAAACCTTCTTCAGTTCGGATGTTTTGAAGACGAAATAAAAAGTGGTGAATTATCAACTTATCGGCTTTTGGATTTGCCTGTCCCTCCAACAGCGATTTTTGCTTTAACCTATGAGCTTGCAATGGGTGCAATTAAAGCTATTAAAAGAAGAGGGTTGGAAATTCCGAATGATATTGACTTAATGGGCTATGGTTGTAATGAATTAAATAATATTCAGCATTTTCCAATTACAACTATATTGCAAAATCCATTTGCTCTTGGATTTACTTCATGCGAATTGCTGATAAATATTCTTAATAGAAAAGAAATTACAGGTAATTTGTTCTATGTTCCTGTTGAGCTTATGGTTAAAGCGATGAGAATTAAGAAGAAAGTATATGTATGAAATGTATTTGAATGGGCAAAGAATAAACATGTGCTTTTCGTTGTTGAATGAAGGGAATACGTTGACAGAATCAGTAAATTATGTTAAAATATAAGTATGAAAGGTAATATAAAACAAAATTAAAAAATTGATTTTTTTACTTTTGCAATCGTTTGCAGGTATTAAAATAGTTAGGAAAAAAGCAAATGAAAAAAGGATTAACAAATTTTATTCTATTCGGTCTTATTATTTTTTCTACATCTCATCTCTCTTATTCTGATGAAGACTTTATAATAACTCAAGACTATGAAGTTTTTCATATAACTCCTGTTCAATGTAGTACATATAAATCTTCTGATTTGATCACATTGAGTGCATGGAAAGCATTGGAACGTAAAAAATATAAAAAAGCAATTACTCTGGCAGATGATTGTATAAAAATTTATTCTCAAAAAGCTCTTAAACAGCAATCAAGACTGACGAAACCAGTAGATTCAGGACCAGACAATGTCTATAGAGGTGATGTTTTTGCACAGTGGGCGTTAAACGATGTGGCGACGTGTTACTTTATAAATGGATTGGCATGTAGGCAGTTAGGGCGTGATGAAGAGGCAAGAGAAAAATTTCTGTATATAAGTGAAAATCTTAGTTATGCACAGTGTTGGGATTCAAAAGGGTGGTTTTGGAGACTTGATGAAGGAGCAAAAGATAAGATAGTTGAGATGGAAAAGGGAGTAGATTTTGGAGATTATACATCAGAGTCTCTAACGATCAAAGCCTGGAAGGCACTGGAAGCAAAAGAGTTTGAAAAAGTAGGCATCTATGTGGACAAATGCATTTATCTATTTGAAAAAACGGCTATTTTGCTGCAGTCAGGTTTATCAGACTTTGCACCCAAAAGTAAAGAGTTTGAATACTGGGCCCTTAATGATGTCGCGACCTGTTATTTTATAAAAGGGCTTTCCTTAAGGCGGCAGGGCTGTGAAAGTGATGCTAAAGAGATTTTCACATCCTTGGCAAAAAAGTTCAGATATGCGCAGTGCTGGGATATAAAGGGATGGTTCTGGGTGCCTGCGGAAGGAGTAAAAGACCAGTTTCTTGAGATGGAAAAGGGAGTAGATTTTGGAGATTATACATCCGAGTCTTTAACTGTTAAAGCTTGGAAGGCGCTGGAGGCAAAAGAGTTTGAAAAAGTAGACATTTATGCAGACAAATGCATTTATCTATTTGAAAAAACAGCTATTTTACTGCAGTCAGGTTTATCAGACTTTGCACCCAAAAACAAAGAGTTTGAATATTGGGCGCTTAATGATGTAGCAACCTGTTATTTTGTAAAAGGGCTTTCCTTAAGACAGCAGGGTGATAAAAATGCTGCTAAAGAGATTTTTACATCCTTGGCAAAAAAGTTCAGTTATGCACAGTGCTGGGATATAAAGGGATGGTTCTGGAAACCATCAGAGGGATCAAAAGATCAGATAGTTGAGATGGAAAAGGGAGTAGATTTTGGAGATTATACATCAGGGTCTCTAACGATCAAAGCCTGGAAGGCACTGGAAGCAAAAGAGTTTGAAAAAGTAGGCATCTATGCAGACAAATGCATTCATCTATTTGAAAAAACAGCTATTTTGCTGCAGTCAGGTTTATCAGACTTTGCACCCAAAAGCAAAGAGTTTGAATACTGGGCCCTTAATGATGTCGCGACCTGTTATTTTGTAAAAGGGCTTTCCTTAAGACAGCAGGGTGATAAAAATGCTGCTAAAGAGATTTTCACATCTTTAGTAAAAAAGTTTAGTTATGCTCAGTGCTGGGATATAAAGGGGTGGTTCTGGGTGCCTGCGGAAGGAGTAAAAGATCAGTTTATTGAGATGGAAAAGGGAGTGAATTTTGGAAATTATAAATCAGAGGATCTGACTGCTAAAGCCTGGAATGCGTGGAAATTAAAAAAATATGAAAAAGTCGATATTTACACAGACAAATGTATTACTCTTTTTGAAAAGCAAGCTATTGAGATGCAGACAGATATGACAGCACTGGTAGATCCGGGAAAAAATCTTGAGAACAAGCATAATGTTTTTAAAAAATGGGCATTAAACGATGTAGCTACATGCTATTTTATAAAAGGGATGGTTTTGAAACAACAGAACCGCTGGAAAGAGGCCAAAAAGATTTTTGAGTATGTAGCGGAACAATTTAAATATGCTCAGTGCTGGGATCCAAAAGGTTGGTTCTGGAAACCAGCAGAGGGATCAGAAGACCGGATCATAGAGATGGAAAAAGGAGTAAATTTTGGAGATTATAAATCTGAAACACTAACGGTCAATGCTTGGAAAGCATTGGAAACAATGGATTACGAAAAAGTACAGATATACACGGATAAATGCATCTATCTTTTTGAAAAAAATGCACTTGATATGCAAATGAATATGATGATACCGGTAAATCTAGAAAGAAAACGTGAAGACAAGCAGGAAGCTTTTGGTAAATGGGCACTAAACGATGTAGCGACCTGCTATTTTATAAAAGGGTTGGTTTTGAGACAACAGAACCGTAAGGAGGAAGCCAAAGAACTTTTTAATTACGTGGCTAAACGATTTAGTTATGCTCGGTGCTGGGATTTAAGAGGCTGGTTCTGGTCTGTAGCTCAGGGTGTAAAGAATGAGATAGACAGTATAGATCTCAATATAGATTTTGGAAATTACTCTTCTGAAACACTAATAACAAAGGCTTGGGAAGCTCTTGAGCTAAGAAAATATAGAGATGTAGAAATATATGTAAAAAAATGTCTCGAACTCTATGAAGCTATGGCCGAAGAAATGCAAGCGAAACTTGTCAAAAAAGATAATTATGCACCTCATGGAAAAGAAATGGATTATTGGGCACTCAATGATGTAGCAACTGGCCTTTTTATAATGGGAAAAGCCTATTCATTTCAGGAAAAAAACGAAGAAGCAAAAAAGATTTACAATGATATCATCGATAATTATTCTTATGCCCAATGTTGGGATAATAATGGTTGGTTCTGGAAACCTGCGGAAGGAGCAAACGATCAAATCTTTTTAATGGATAAAGGAATATATTTTGGCGATTACTCCTCAGAAACATTAACAACAAAAGCATGGGATGCGTTAAAAACTAAAAAATATGAAGAAGCTCTTATTTATGGCAGGAAATGTATTCATCTTTATTCCCAAACGGCAAATGATATGCAAAAAGAACTAGTGAAATTTGCTTCTGAAAGCAAAGTCTTTGATTATTGGGCGCTCAATGATGTGGGAACCTGCTATTTTATTATAGGTGAGGTCTATTCCTGCGAGGAAGAACATAAAAAAGCTTTGGAGGCTTTTGAGACTCTTGTAAAAAACTATTTTTATGCACAGTGCTGGGATCCTCAGGGGTGGTTTTGGAAGCCGGTAGAAGAGGCAGAATACCGAATACGAACAATCCTTTCTGAAAAAAGGAGAAAGCAAACAAATAATTTAGCGAAACTTAAAGAGAAAAAAAATGGTAATAAAGAAGCTATGAATATTCTTTATGGAGACAAGTAAGTGATGTATTTTTCAGATAAATTAAAAAAGATGATTTCATTTGGATTAAAAGCGGTCGTTGTTTTTCTTATTACGATGGTTTTTCTTTTCTGGATAGAAGCAATCTCTTTCAGAAAAACAATGAAAATTGAAGAGAAACCGAAAAAAAAGATATTTGAAAGAAAGCTGGTCGACATGCCTTTCTATGTATTTAGTACGTCTGTTGTCCCCTATCCAAAAAACTTTGCCCCTTCAGGATACATGGGAGACAAGAATGATATTAAAATGACGGGATCATATGATGTAAAACTAAAAAAGAAATATCCATGCCTCAAATTAACTTATGATCCAACAGGTGAAAAAGGATGGTCAGGTATCATGTGGCAGAACCCTGCAAATAACTGGGGAGAATTTGAAGGAAGGTATGATCTGTCAAAAGCGACAAAACTGACTTTTTGGGCCAGAGGAGATAAGGGAGGAGAAGTTGTGGAATTTAAAGTTGGTGGAGTAGGGCCTCCTTTCTCGGATTCGCTGAATCTGACATCAGGGGAAATAGTTTTGGAAAAAAAGTGGATCAAGTATGTTTTTCATTTGGAAGATTTTTCTCGTCATACTATCAGTGGTGGGTTTAGCTTTATTTCTACAAGGGAAGAGAACCGTAACGGTTGTATATTTTACCTGGATGAGGTCAGATATGAGAATTAAGAACTTATCTTGTTTTTTTCAGAGAAAACTAGAGAGCATCTTATTAGTCATGATCGTTCTTTTGATTTTCTTATGTTTTATTATACAAAAAAGATTGCAGATAAATAACATCACTTGTATTGCTAAAGATCCGTATTTAACTTTTGATAACAGTAAGGTCATTAATGATCTTGATATGTATCTGGAATCTGTAAGAGCACCAAATGGGCTAACCCGAAGCTTTACAGACACATCATCATATGTTTTTGCGCAAGAATCAGGAAAATTCTATATTTCACATTATGGGAGAATAGGATATTTGGAGGAACAGGCTTTCACCTATGATCTTTCTCTTGCCGTTATCGGTTATCTTCTTCTTGGCCATTCGGGTCGGGCTGAAAAGATACTTGATCTTCTTGAAGAAGATTTTTATCTTCCCAAAAATGGAGAGACAGGATTATATAACAGCTATTCTGTTTCAAGCAACATTCCTTATAATGAGCTGTTGCTTGGATCAGATGGAGATCGTATACATGCCGGTCCGATGTTATGGGTTGCCTTTGCGTCTTTGAATCATATGCAGATTGAAAAAAGCACAAGATATCTTGATTTTGTGCTTGATATGGTAAACTGGTGTCGGAATGGACTTACCTATTATCGCTTTCCTGATGGTGGGCGTGGAGGTATTTCTATGGGATTTGGCTGGGGGCCGGACTGGGATAAGATATTTTCTACAGAACATAATATTGATTATTATGCTGTTCTTAAAATGCTGCATGCAATTTATCAAGAATATCCTGAGACACATACAATTTTTGAAAAGAAAAATATTGATAAAAAGTGTCTGAAAGAAGAAATGAAATGTGTTGGAAGATTTTTAAGAGAAGTGTCTTTTGATAAAGAAAATTATTGTTTTATAGCAGGTGTAAATCCATATGGCATAGATAAGACCAAGATACTTGACGGTACTACCTGGGGAATTGCTGGTGTTGGCCCTGAAGTATATGCTAGTTGGGGCATTGACGTTGACAGGCTGATTGAAAGCACAGAAAAAATATTTTATTCCAGGTATAATATGCCTGATGGTACGTATGTAGAAGGTATGGATATAACAGATTTTGAAGGAACTGGAAAAAAGAGGAGTGCACTTGTATGGTGGGAAGGGACAGGACAGCATATTATTGCTCTTGGAGAAATGGTTCGGTATTATTATGAAAAAGGAAACCGGGAAAAGGCAATACTTTATAAGAAAAAAGCTATTAAGTATATGAATGATATGTACCGTTTCTCTTATTTTTTTGATTTAAAAGGTGCTCTTCCTTATATGGTCATTCGTCCCGAGGAAGATCAGATTGTAAAAACAATGCAATGGGAATGGGAACTTCCAAGAGGAAGGAATAATAAATGGGTGAAATCAATGTCATCAGGCATGTGGTTTTTGTATGCGTTAAAGGATTTGCATAATCCCATGAAATGGGAAGAAAACAGAGGAAAAGGAAAGAACGAATGAAAAGGTTTATAGTAGTTTTTTTATTTGCTTTTGGATTATATCATACTTATCTTTTTGCTCAGGATGATAGTATCCAGTTTCCAATATATGTTTATGAAGATTTTGAGTCCTCCAAAAACCATGGGGTTCCATCCGGGTGGATGGGAGATTACAGGGATATTCTTCTGAACTTGAATTATAAGGATAATCCATATTCAGGGAAAAGCTGTTTAAAAATTACTTATACAGCCAAGGGATCTCGTAAAGCGTACTGGGCTGGTATCATGTGGCAGTATCCGGCTAACAATGATGGAGCTATTAATTCAGGCATTAATCTAGGACAAGCAAAAAAAGTCATTTTCTGGGCCAGAGGAAAAAAAGGAGGAGAAATTATTGATTCCTTCAGTTTGGGAGGTGCGATCGGGTCATATCCGGACAGTGACAGCGTATCTATAAAAAATATAGTTCTTTCAAAAGAGTGGAAAGAATATGAAATTGATTTGAAGGGGCATGATCTCCGATATATTTCAGGTTTTTTCAGCGTGGTAGCTAGTAAATATAAAAATCCCAAGGGATTGACTTTCTATCTTGATGAAGTGAGAATAGAGTAATTGATTATTAGAAAGTCTTTTTAGGCAGGACAAGTTAATCCTGTCTGAATCTTTTTCTTTGTTGTTACCAAAATTGTAGAGAACTACACTGTGATGGACCTAATTTAATTTTTTATTTCTGTTTCTCTTTATCTGTTCCTTCTTCGGCTTTTTTACGAAAATACAATATACTGGCAAACTTAAGGGGCATTTCTTTTTGGTTAATGCAGCATTTAACTGAATCGGATGTTGTTGTTATTCCGCAAAATCCATAACGTAAAAGGAAACGTTTAAAAATATCTTTAATTTCTGTAAAAAAGGGTTTTTTTACTTTTCTGCATTTTGAACAGACAAGATAGATCTTTTCACATATTGTGCACTCTTCAACATAAAGTTCACTAGAAATAATTTTTTTATTGCATCTATCGCAGGCAAGATCAAGGGCACATTTTTCACAGATTCCAAATTGCTCTCCTGTAAAAAGTGTTAAAATAAAATAATGATTACTTACAAAGTAATTTGAGCAGTATGCGCATTCAAAGGGTTCAACGGATCGAGTATGTTTCATTTTAATACCTATAATCAAAAAGATTATTCTATTTCATCCTTGAAAAGATCAAAATCATCTTCTTTATCATCTTGTTTATCTATAAGGTGGCTAATATCTTCCACTCTTTCAAAAATTTCTTTTGCAACATAGATTTTGCTTCCAAAATTTTTTGCAATCGCTATACAGTCACTTGGACGACCATCGATCTCAACAATGTTTTTACCAAGATCGTTTTCTTCCTTAAGGAGAATTCTTGCATAAAACGTATTATCCTTAAGGTCATTGATCACAATATAATCAACAAGAATGCCAAATCCTCTAAAAACATTACAAATAAGATCATGAGTTAGCGGACGGGTCTTTTTTATTCCTTCCAAAGTCATTAATATAGCAGCACCTTCATTAGGTCCTACATATATGACAAAAGTCTTTTCCTTATTACCTATACAGAGGGCACATCCGGTCGGTGAAGGTAATACTTTTTTAATGTCGACTTCTATTAATTCTTTCATTCCCAGATCATCTTCTCCAAAAAAAAATTCGCTCAATTATAGCATGAAAAAAACAATAGTAAAGATAATAAGCCCTTATATTAACCTGAATATTTTATAGCAAAACAGGGCTGCAAAGCAAACGGGTAAACAACTTTATTGAGACTAATTTTATAGCTAAACTGTTATTTTGATTCATTCAAAATAAAAGGGTCTCTATCCCAGGCAGTATCATTTTCCTGAAGTCTTTTATTTTGTCCGGCGTCAATAAAGGGCATCTCAAGGCTGTCAAGTTTTAGCGGGACAGCCCTCGTATCTGTAAAAGGATTTTCTTGGGTGATGTCTACATTAACTCTATTGACGGTTGAAAGACGCTCGTGCCATATTATGCCTGCAATCGTCAAAAGTATGATGAAAGCAGCTATTTTTTTATAAGTATTATTCATTGTTTATTAAAAGGTATTCGTTTATTAATAAAACGGATTTTATCGGCAGTGTTCCGTTATCTGATTTGTTGCATTCTATTGATTTTATAACAAAATACTTTGATGCATGAGTAAGTGCATCACAGAAAAAAGCCAAATCTTTGTACTTGCCAGATAGTTCGATACGTAAAGGTAAAATACGATAAGTTATTTCTGTCCCCAAAATAATTTCTTCAGACATATCCTGTGGCTGAGGTTTAATGGAAAGAATTGTAACATCAACTTTTTTAGCGGTTTTATTAAGTATTTGATATACAACAGGTTGTTCTTGTTCCTTAATAAATAATTTTTTAAAGCGCATAAGAATTATTTTTCTTGTCGATACAGATTTTTTAAGCGATGATTGGTGCATTACAGCTCGTTTTCCATTATTTATCTTTATTCTTGTAAGCTCTATCTTTTTTTGCATCTCAATGTTATCTCGTCCTTTAGGAAAAACAATGAAGATAAGGAAAGAAAGAGCAAAACTCAATACAAAAAGATTAAATAATTTTACCTGATTCCATTTCATTTTATTTGGTCTCCGGTATATTAATGCTTGCTAAAACCTCAAAATGAGTTTTGTTTGTCTTGATATCATCCTTCTCTGTATATTTTATATCAACTTTTCTGAAATAATCAGAATGATTCAGTGAAATTATAAACTGGGTAATAGTTTCTTCCTGTCTGCCGTTATCATCAATAACAAAACCTTTCAGCTTAATTCTCTTGTCTTCTCTTCCGTCAGCTAATATTATTCCTTCGACTTTTAGGGTTTCAAGAGCCAGATTATCAGGTGTATGTATAGAAATTTCTCTAAAAACAGCAAGCCACGGGATATTTTCAGTTTTTTTCATATCATTAAATGCAGAGAGAGTCATTGTGATGTTAGTCTGTTCTCCATGTAGAGAGAAAAAATTATGATAAGCAGTTATAAGATCTGTCCACTGTTTTTCTAAATAGTTAGCTTCTTTCTGTATTTTGATAGAGTTACTTAAAATAATGATATAACCTATAAGAAAAACAAGCCCTATGAAAACAGTATAGATCTTTTTTAATGTAAGAGCTATCTTGTCTAAAATGCCTGGAGGATCGTATATTTTTAAAGGAATATCACCGCATTTTACAGAAGAACATATTCCTATTAATGTTGAAAATGATTTTATATTCTGCCTGAAATAAGAAGTTTTTGAGGGGTCTTTGAATTGCATTGAAAAAGACTTATCAATATCAACTTTAATTATACTGGTAGGAAGCCTTAATTTATTATGAAAAAAGGAATCAATGTTTTTTAAGTTTGTTCCCGGTCCGACGAGAAGTATTTCATCAATAATGTCAGCTTCTGCTTGAGTCGTGTAAAATTTAAAAAATCGTTCTATTTCAGAGACAAAACCTTCTAAAAGAGGTTGTAGCATTTGATAAATAACAGCAGGAGGAAGAAGTTTGGCATAAGCACTCGTTTCATTTTGTTCCAGAGGTATGCCAATATCCTTTTTAATAATATCTGCTTCTTCACGACTCACGGTAACAGTTTTTCCATCTACGATAGTTTCTCCTACAAGGACACGTGAAAAATTCTCATCTGCTGTTGGTATCATGCGAGATGCCATCAAACGATTTTCTTTTAATATAACGACATTTGTAAAGGAGGTGCCAATATGCATAACAGCTAATGTCTTTTCCGTATTTAAAGCGTCTTTTTGTGAAAGCAAAAGGCCTCTTATTCCTTCTGCTTCAAAAGAAACAGGAGGAGCCTTATGATTGGTAAAGGAAAAATAATCATGGTATTTTCTTATTACCGAACGACTTGTTGCTACAGCTGTTACATTAAACTTTGTATTATATCTGTATTTATCCCGAATAAATCTATAATTAAAGATCACATCCTGTTCTTGCAAATGAGAATGCTCAATTATTTTCCATTTAACAGCATCATAGAGATTTGCTTTAGACAAAACAGGAAAGGTGTAATTTCTGATAACAACATCGGTTCCCTTTGCGAGGATAATGATATTTTTTGTAGGAAATGTAGAGGGAAAAACATCTGATATTTTTTCTTTTATGAAAATGTTCTTATCTTCTATGTTTTTTACTTCACGCGGTAGTGTTTCTTCAAAGAAGTCTTCAATTATGATCTCTTTACCGATGTGAGCAAAAAGAACCTTAAAAGAGTTCGATTCTATATCTATAACTGCTATTTTTTTCATTTGAAAGTTTTTACTCGATTATTGTTTACTGCTCAAAAAAGATTTATTATATTACTCTTCACCATTTGTTGCTAGTTCTGGCTTTCCCTGCATATTTATTTTTCCTGTCAATGGATTGATAGACAAGACTTTGCCGTTTTTTTCAATGCCAACAGACCAAATAACATAATAAGAACCGGTAACAACATATTGATAAGGAGCTTTTATAGGAGAGAAAGGATCTATCATAGCCTTATCTATCAATTTTGGTCTTGAGGCAAGAAGCTGTTTCTGCCAATCAGCGCCCATCTTTGGAAAGTCTTGGTTATGATGAATTGAAAATGATTCTACAGCAGTTTGCAATGTACTCAAATCGCCCTTTACTTTTGAAAAAGTCGCTTCATCTTTCATTCCCTTAAAACTTGGCAGGATTATTCCTACTAAAATGGCAATAACCGCCATAACTATCATTAGTTCAATTAAAGTAAAACCTGAAGAGCTTGTTTTAATTCTTTTCATACTTATCATTATATACAATCTCCAATCATATAAAAAACGTTTTTATCTTCGAATATGAACAATACGGAAAAGAGGTAAAATAAAGGAAGCCATAAGAAGCCCTACAAACAGTCCCATTGCTGCAAGAACAGTAGGTTCTATAAAGACAATTACCCGTTTGACTTGGTAATTAAACATTACTTCTAAATAAGAAGCCGCTTTTTCCAAAAAGGGTTCTAATTCTCCTGTTTTTTCCCCTACCGTGATCATCCTAATAGCTATTTCCGGAAAATAAGGGCTTTCTTTTAAAAGTTCTGTTAGGCTTTTTCCTTTTTGTATCTCTATTTTTATGTTGTCTATATGTTTTTTATATAGTCTATTTGTAAGAGTCCCTTTAGAATATTCAATGGAATCAATAATATCAACACCGCTTCCAAGCAATAGCTGCAGGCAATACAAAAACCGCGAGAATTCTATTTTTGCGATCAAGTCTCTTATAAAAGGTATTTTCAAAGAAAGACGGCTTAAAAATAGCTTCCCTTTTTCTTTACTTATAAAATTTTGCAGAAATATAAAGCATGCAGCAGCAGCAGCGACAAAAATATACCAATAACTTATCAGGAGATGGCTAATATAGGCCACGATACGTGTGATGAGAGGTAAAGCTATTTCACCTTGCTCAAAGATCTCTACAAATTTTGGAAACACAAAAGTCATAGTTATAAGCGTTAATAACCCACCCATAAAAAAAAGAATAATAGGATATGCCAAAATTGATTTTATATTCTGTATCATATTAAATTCACGTTCAGAAAAGACACTTAAACGCATAAAAATATGGTTGAGTCTTGAACTTTCTTCGCCAGCTTTGATCATATTTACTGTAAGTTCATCAAAAAGCCCGCTTCCTTCAAAAGCCTCAAATATGGGCTTTCCCTTTTCAATGTCTTTTCTTATACTGCTGAGTCCGTTTTTTAAAAAATTCTTTTTTGTTTGCTCTTGCATTATTTGCAATGTTTCAAGAATGGATAGATTTGCACTTAAAAGATTGCTGAACTGAAGATGCAGTATGATTTTTTCTTCCCGGCTGATTCTTTTTTTTAAAAAAACAGGTATATTAGACTGGTTTTTTTCAAGAATAGTGCTGGTGTTTTCAATAGACATAACGGTAAAATTCCTGAGCGAGAGTTCTTTCAGGGATTCTTTTTTTGATTTGTCTTTGATTATTCCAGAAACTTTTTTTCCGTTTTCATCAACTGCAATGTATTTATATGACATAAGCGTTCCTAAAAGAGAAAATTAAAATTTAAAAATGTTTTTCAATTCCTGTTTCCAAAGAAGTCTTCAATGCTTGTTTCATGGGCGTTATGATTAATCTACAGGTCTATTTTATGATTTTGTGCACTAGCACACCGTTATTTTTGTTAATCTATTTGTGTTACTCGCAACACTTCCTCTACAGAAGTTGTGCCATTCATTATTTTATCAATACCGTTCATCAGAAGTGTTTTCATTCCATCTTTTTCAGCGGATTCTTTTATTATATCCGAGGAACTGCTTTTTAAAATAAGAGATCTTAACTTTTTATCAATCTTAATTATCTCGCAAAGTCCGATACGTCCAACATACCCTGTATTTCCACATGTTGAACATCCCTGTGGATCAAAAACAGAGTCTTTTTCTGTTAGAATGTCTTTAGCACCCATTAGACGTATTTCATCAGAAGTAATAGGCCGTTTTTTCTTGCAGTTCTCACAAATTTTACGAATTAGGCGTTGTGCTAGAACTGCTCTTAAGGAAGAAGCAATAAGATATGGCTCAATACCCATATCAATAAGCCGTGTTATAGCACCCGATGCATCATTTGTATGCAGTGTTGAAAAAACCAGGTGTCCCGTAAGAGATGCCTGAATACTGATACGTGCTGTTTCAAGGTCTCTTATTTCTCCTACCATAATAATATCAGGGTCCTGTCTTAATATTGACCTCAATCCGGACGAAAAGCTGATGCCTACTTTTGAATTCACTTGCATTTGACGAATAATATCTATTTGATATTCTATAGGATCTTCTATTGTAATTATGTTTTTTTCTATTGATTTGATACGATTTAGCGTTGAATAAAGAGTAGTAGTTTTTCCACTGCCTGTTGGACCTGTTACAAGGACAAGACCATTGGATTTATTAATAACTTCTTTGTAAATTTCTTCCTCTTTTTGTGAAAAGCCTAGTTTTTCAAGCGGGAGGATAAGCTGGCTTTTGTCAAGAAGCCTTAAAACCATATTTTCACCAAAAGCCGTAGGTATGGTAGATATTCTCAGATCAATTTCCTTTCCATCTGAATGTACACTGCATCGACCGTCTTGAGGTATCCTTTTTTCAGCAATATTCATATTTGACATTATCTTTATACGTGAGATAATGCCTGCTAGATAATCACGTGGCGGAGTTGCAGCTTCTCTTAAAATTCCATCTACACGCATTCTTATTCTTACAATATTTTCACCGGGCTCAATATGGATATCACTTGCTTTTGCTTTAACAGCTTTTTCTATGATATTGTTGACAAAGTTAACTACAGGAGCGTCCTCAACCCATTTTGTTAAAATGCCGTCTTCTGTTTGAGTGACTGCTCTTTCTTCAAAAGGAGAAAGAGATCCATAATTTTTTTCAATTAGCTTACGAATCATTCTTTCATTCGAGATAACTACTTTAATATCTAGGTCTGTGCGGGAACGAAGTTCGTCGATAACGTACAGATTCATCGGATCGACAATTGCAATGGTAAGGGAATTACCGATCTTGAAGAGAGGTATCAAAAGATTTTTTTTTGCAAGTTCTTCGGGAACAAGGCTTAAAACATTTTTTTTAATATTAAAAGTGCTGATATCCATATAAGGTATATCAAGATATTCAGCAATATTATCTATAAGTTCCTGTTCAGTTATCATCCCAAGCTTTATAACTGACTGACGGAGAGGTTCATTAAGCTCGTTTGCCTGTTTTTTTGCAAGCGCGACCTGTTCTTGCATAAGGATACCCTTGTCAATAAGAATGTCCCAAATAGTAGCTTGTGATTCCTGATTCATATACTAAAATCTTTTGACAACCATGTTTTCTTGGTTATAGTTAAGAACAAGGTATTTATGTATGTAATTTTACACTTTTTATATAATAAGTACAATGAAATTGAGAGGTATTCTAAAGAGTGAAAAAGAAATCCATTAAATCTAATACAATGAAAAATAAAATTAAAGAATTTATAGAAAAATCCGTATTGATTAGGCCAAATGAAAAAATCATAGTTGCTGTCTCCGGCGGTTCTGATTCGATAGCTCTTCTCCATCTTTTAAAATCACTTGAAAAAGAAATGACGTTTTCCTGTATAGCGGTTCATCTGAACCATAAATTAAGAGGAGATGAGAGTTTTCGCGATGAAATTTTTGTAAAGGATTTCTGCAAGGTTTTACAAGTGCCTCTTAGTGTTAAAAGGGAAGATATAAGAGCGTTTGCAAAAAAAAACAGACAGAACCTTGAAAAAGCTGGAAGAGATAGAAGATATGCTTTTTTTAAAAAAATGGCAAAAAAATATTCCTGTAGTGCTATTTTTACTGCCCACACACGTGATGATCAAGTTGAAACATTACTTATGCGTCTTTTTCGGGGTACAGGTTTGCAGGGTGCAGGAGGAATAAGAGATAATTCTTTGCAGGATGGTTTTCAGATTGTTCGCCCGCTCCTTAGTATTAATAAAAAAAGCATTCTTTCATATTTAAAAGAAAAGAAGCTTACATTTATAACGGATTCGTCAAATAAAGATATTTCTTTTACCCGCAATAAGATGCGTTTAAAAGTAATACCTTACATTAAAAGAGAATTGGGCGATTTTCAGAAGCAACTTATTGATTTTAGCGAGATTTGTAGAGATGTTGACACTTTTTTTGATAAATATGGAAAAAAGTTTTTTAAAGATTATTTTAATGTTTCAGGATCAAGGTTATCTATTTTACCGGAAATAATGACTTCATTTCCTTTTTATGTATCAACGTATGCAATAAAAAATGAGATTGAGAGATGTTTTCCGGGTATTCGCAGTTTAAGTAAGAAGAGATTGTCGGATAGTTTAGAGCTTTTATCCGGGCTTCAAACTGGTAGAACAGTTGATATCTCGAATAATCTAATTTTTTTAAAGGAAAGGGAAAGTATATTTGTTCTAAATAAAAAGGAGCTTTCGGAGAGCAAAAAAATACGTTTAAAACTTAAAGGAAGTGTTGGATGCGAAGTCTCATTCTTTAACTGGGAGCTTGTTTTTAGTGTAAGAACATTCAAAACAATAAGTTTTAGAAAAATAAAACATGGAGCAGTTCTTAAAAAAATAAAAGAGGGAAAACAGGTAGACTTTAGAATAAAGCTTCCCTGGCAAAAAAGCAAAATCATTTACATTCGCAGTTTTAAGGCAGGAGATAGAATAGATATTGTTCTTAATGGAAAAAAACATACGAAAAAGCTAAAGGAACTTTTTTGTGATCATAAAATACCTCTTTTTATGAAGAAAAGAATACCGGTTATTATGTCAGAAAAGACAATAGTATATATTCCTGGTTTGTATATTAATCCCTTTTTCGAAGGAACAAAGGGGAGTAAAGAAGTGCTAGAAATGAGAATAAAGTTTAAGGAGCCTCCGGCGATATTTTAAAAATTAGCCACAGAGGGCACAGAGAACACAGAGGGTTTAGCCGCTCCTTCGACTCACTACGTTCAGTTCGACTATGCTCACTGCAGGCTGCTCAGGATTAAAAAACGCTGACGCGATATTAAAAGTAATTAGACGCAGATAAACGCAGATTTGGGTGATCAGAAAGAAAAGCAAAAGAAGTAAGTAGGGTCTGTTCGTGAATTGCCTTTATAAGATGTAAAACGTATGTCCTCCAAAAATCGTTTGCCTATTTTCTGTAATATTCCTGTCGGAGGCACCATTCACAAGCCACGCACAGGGTTCATGATGAACGAAAAGGTAAGACGTACGTACGGGAGGGGCTTGCCTCCTCCCGTATCTGCCGTGTAAAGTGTTGTCATCCCTGTAAAAACCAGCGACTTTGCCGGTAGGCAGGTCTCGTGATAAAGATACAGGCTAGTATTTTATAGAGTAAGTAGGAGAAGAAAAGGACCTCTCTTTTGTTTTGTTGTAGAGTCTTGTAGTCGTTATGCTTGAGTGTCCAAGCCAAGTTTGTACCAGAGTCATATCTTTATGATATTTAAGAGCATTTGAAGCAGAAGTTACTCTTAGCGAATGAGTGCAAAGACCTTTTATTTCAATACCAGCTTTTTTTGAATAATATTTTACTATATTATTGTATATTGCATACTGACTTAAGGCTTTATTTGTGCTTTTTGAAAAACTGTTTTTTAAAGGTCTGAAAAGGAATCCTTTTGTATCATTTCTATGGTCTGAATTTTGGAGATAATCGTTTATTAAGAAAATAGTTTTAGGGTGAACGGCAATGTTCCTTGTTTTTCTTGTGTTGCCATTTATTTTAAAGTAATAGCATTTTTCTTCATGATAAAGATCTTCTGTTTTTAAAGAACACAACTCATTACATTTTAATGCATGATATAAAAAAACAGATAAGATTGCTCGATCTCTTTTGCCTTTTATGGTATTAACATCAGGTGCTTTTAGAAGTTTTTTTACCTGTTTACTATCAAGTGATGGAGTCTTGCTCTCAATGGATTTTCTACACGGTCTCATAACTTTTTTTACAGGATTATGATCTATAAAATCATTGCTTTGTAAATGGTCCATTAAAGATGAAATTGAAGAAAGTTTTCTTCTTATTGTTGACGGGCTGATGTTCTTTTCATTAAGTATTTTTTTCCACTTTTCTAAATGGTGTGTAGAAACATTGCAAAGCTCTTTTATACTGTTTATTTCGGAAGAAAAAATAAAATCGATAACATCGAACAGGTATGCTTTTTTTGTTTTCGGATTACCTATTAGAGCAAGCCATCCGGTTTTGCGGATAATCTCATGGTGTGCTTTAAAATCATCGCTAAAGGATTGATTTTTGTTTTCATCTATTGCATTAAGTTTTGATAATAATTTTGACATAAATGGAACCCCACGGTCTTACACCCGTGGTACCTCACGTTTCGTCTCGATGAAACCTCGCAAGGGTATCCGCCTTTGTCTTTATAAGACTACGGCGAGATACCCTTCCCGCTATATCCACGGCCTTACAGCCGTGGTTTTATGCGGAGACGGGTAAATTATATATTATTTTTATAAAATATATTATCAAAATAACATATAAATTGCAAGAGTCTTATTTTAAAATAGTTACATAATTTGTGATTATTAGCTTTATATGATATATAAAGAAAGATTAAATGAAAAACTTCATTCATTTTCGGGGGTAAATTCTTTTAAAAGTTCATCAAGCTTTGAATGAATGAACTCGTCAGAAGGATCAAAACGCAAAACCTTTTCCCACTCTTCAAGAGCGTTTTCAAAATCTTTTTGATCGTAATATTTAGCACCTTTTTCTATCACATTATGTATAAGAATATTGTAAATAATGTCTTCGAAAAATGATGATTGATATGAATTAAAATCAGTAAAGGATGGTATATCTAACTGGTACCATAAAGAGCAGTTTTTACAAAAATCTTTTTTTAAACCTTGATGTCGGTTCTCCTGCCAAAGTTGTAAGAAAGATTTATCGGACCCATTATTATTACCATCAAAAAACTGTTTGCAGAAAGCTAGCTTTCCATCTGAAAGCACTAGAGAAGATAAAAATGTTTTTTTACATGTTGATATATTTTCTCTTGGAGGAGTAAAATCGATTAGGCCGTCTTCAGCAAAAGTTTCCAAGAAGTCATTAAAAGGAAGAATAAGAACTTTATCAACCATATGCTGCCACCGTCGGAAATAGTAGTCTATTTTCTTTTGCTTATTAATATTGTTTACTGTTTGAAGAACAATATATGGCTTTAAAGAACTTCCTCGTGCATCAAGTATTCGTTCTATTAATTCATCTGAGCCTTTATCTGAATAAAGATCAAGAGCATCAAGGTTTAGTATAAGGATATCCAGTCCTGCATCAATAAGTGAAAGTATAATCTTATCATCAAGCAAGGATCCGTTTGTTTCCAGAGCTACACGGAAAAAACCATTTTCTTTCGCATAGCGTATAAATGAAATGAGTTTTTCGTGTAAAACAGGTTCTCCATATCCTGAAAGACATATCATTGGTACATTAGAAGAAGTGATATCTATAATGGACTTATAATTGTCATCACTAATATCTGTTTTTTTACGCTTTAAAACAGTATTGGGACAATTTTTACATTTTAGATTGCATCTATTTGTGAGTTCTACCTCAAGATATCCAGGATACGCTGTAAAGGTCTCTTCACAAAACTCTTTTTCTTTGTCAAAAAAGTTCTCTAGTGTTAGTTCTTTAGAAGATGCGATGATCTCTCTTATTTTTTCAAGCTGATTTTTTGTAAGAAGAGGATAAAACTGCATTTCTTTCCCGGGAAATTGTTCCGAGATACTTTTTCTAACAATACCTTCCAATGAATCTCTTACTACAAAGAGGTCTTTAATATGGAAAGGATTCTTATACTTTTTTTCAATATTATTTTTTTTAGCTTCAATATTAAGCGTTATGCTGTGATTTTTTTGTAAAAAGTCGCTATCATCTTCAATGGTCCTCACCATATGTTCAATTAGCTTTTTCTTCTTACTATTTTGATTTATGTAAAGAGCTTCGATCTCTTTTACAGGAGAGATTATAATAGGAATAGAGGTATTCCCAAAAATGAAAATATCACCTTTTTGAGAGCATTGCTCGACTAATAGATCAAGAAAAGTGTGGCTTAGAAGGATAAAATAGTCTGCTTGAAGGATAACAGCAAGGGTAATATAGTTTTTTTTACAAAAATTAATACAGTACTCAGCACCGAAAAAACCATAATAAGGATTTCGGAATGTAAAATTTGTATTAATAACGAAGTTATTATCGTCAATTGAATGTTGTGCACCTGAAGTTATTCGAATAATATCAATACGTTCATCGTTGAAATCTTTAACTATTTTTTCTATTGGATCGTCAACGGAAGAATCAGAAGTAACGACATAAAACTTCTCTATCGTGGTGCTTTTTAATAGATTTGACAAAAGATACTCCATAGCATTTTTTGAAGATGCTATTTTCTGGAGTATGAGAGAATCACGATCAAGAAGATTTTTTGTATTTAGTGATGCATGTAAGAAAAGGGCATTACTCATAAAACATTCCTGAAATATTAGTTTAGTAGCTAATCATTAGCTACTTATGTAAAATTATTAAGCTTTTTTATGTGCCTTAAACTTCTCAATATCAGCATCAAGCATTATCTTTACCAACTCGTTAAATTTAATTTTAGGTTCCCAACCAAGGATTTTTTTTGCTTTTGAACTATCTCCAAGAAGAAGGTTTACTTCGGTTGGTCTGTAATAGCGCTTATCTATTTCAACATATTTTTTCCAATCAAGATCAGCGTGAGAAAAAGCACATTCTACGAATTCCTTTACTGTATGTGTTTCACCGGTTGCAATTACAAAATCATCCGGTTTATCTTGCTGAAGCATGAGCCACATAGCTTCCACAAATTCAGGTGCATAACCCCAATCTCTTTTAGCATCAAGATTGCCGAGATAAAGCTTATTAGCAAGGCCAAGCTTTATCTGTGCTACGCCTCGTGTTATTTTGTGAGTGACAAATGTCTCCCCTCTTCTAGGAGATTCGTGATTAAAAAGAATACCGTTAGAAATGAACATACCATATGCTTCACGGTAATTACGGGCCATAAGATGTGCAAAAACTTTTGAAACAGCATATGGTGATTGTGGATAAAATGGTGTTTTTTCTGTTTGAGGGGTCTCTGAGACATCACCGAACATCTCAGAGCTTGAAGCCTGGTATATTCGTGTATCATTGAGCCCAGCTTCTCTAATAGCATCAAAAATCCTTAATGCACCAAGTGCTGTTACATCACTTGTGTAAACAGGTATATCAAAACTTACACGAACATGACTTTGTGCTGCAAGATTATATATTTCATCCGGCCGTATAGTTCTTACAATATGATTTATACAACTTGAATCACTTAGATCTCCGAAGACCATGTTAAGGCGTTTTCCTTCTTGGTGTTCATCCTGGTTGATATGATCGACCCTTTCGGTGTTAAATGAACTTGAACGTCTTTTTATACCGTATACTATATAACCTTTTGAAAGTAGAAGCTCGGCAAGATAAGAGCCGTCCTGACCGGTTATACCTGTAATTAAAGCTTTCTTTTTCATGTTTAGTCTCTCCTAAAAATAAAATTACTTAAAATTTCTATGCATCAGTTGTTTTGATATCCTCAATATCTATTTCTACAGAAACGACCTGTGCTAATAGTTCAAGCCCTACTAGAAGCCTGAATTTCTTGTTTTTTTCAATAACATATCCCTTAATTCCGCGGAAAGGACCTCTTTTTACTTCAATTTCCTTACCCTTAAAAAACTCCGGATAAGGGTCAACAATTATATCTTTGGTTTCAAAGCGCTTTAACGCTTCTATCTGATTTTCAGGTACAGGAACTGGTTCCGGAAAACCTACAATCCTAACAACTCCTTTTGTCTTAATAACTTTCTTCTTCTCGAGAAGAGGAATGTGTACAAAAAAGTAACAGGGAAATAATGGAAAATCAACGATTTTTTTTCTGTCTTTCCATTTTCTTCTAATCTGTTTTACCGGAAGATATGTTGCGATTCCCTTATCTTCAAGAAGCATGGCTATCTTTTTTTCAAATCGGCTTCTGGTATGAAGAGCATACCATCTCGGTGTTGTCAGGAGAGTTTTTTCATGTATTGATTGATCAGAAGTTTTCATAAAACAATATTCCATCTAAAGTTATAAATGATAAAAAACCTAGTTTTTCTTAAGATTAAATATGAACTTAAATCCGTTGTAAGAGTTCCCGCTTCTGGATACGGCAAAGTTACCGTTATAAGAGCGGGTGATTGTATCTGCAACAAAAAAATGAATAAACTTTACAAAAAACTCTTCACTTAGTTTATCATCAGGAAAAGAATTATGATCATTGCTGAAGGATTCTTGTAAAAAGCGTGTCTCTGCGCTTTTAAGAAATAGTTCCAGTTCAAGATGCTGCTCTTTTTTATTGATCTTTACCATAATCGGAAAGTCCGGATGATCTGTTTTTAAGATCTTTATAAAAATAGTAAGTAAATATCTTAGACTATCTTTGTCCAAAAAAACCTCTTCCGAATCAATGTTCTCCGAATCAAGGATTATATTATATTTCATTTGTGCGTATTTATAAGTAAGCTGGTCTATTACTTCTTTGGTTTGCTGCGCAACGTTAAGTTCTTCGTCATGTAGATTTGCTTTTCCCTCAAAGAATATTCTTAGAGCATTTATGAAATATGCTATATCATCTATCCTTGTATTGGAGTTACCGATGATTCTTAAGAAATTTTGTACATTTTTTTTATCATCCTCATTATTTACATATTTTTCCATGATCTGCCACAAGGATTCTTTTCCAAGAGCGATCGTTATTGTATAGTTTTGAAGATCATGTACTATATCTGCAAGATAATTTGCAAGGAACTGCTTGAAGTCTTTTTCTTTCATAGATTTATCTCTTTGTTAATGTTACATCTCATCTGCAAAGTACATTTCCTTTTTTTTGAAAATAAAAATCCCGAAACCGAAAAAAATAAAACAGATCATTATCGAAAAACAAACATTTCTATTCCAAATGATCTCTGTGTTTAAAAAAGCCTTGCGGTAAAGAGATAGTATCAGCACCATTGGATTTAAAAAATATAATTCTGCGATCATTTGTTTAAGTACTGATTTTGAATTTATTACTATTTCTTGTATCATTGAGATCGGATAAATAATAGGAGACATAAAGAACCATGCCATAAGGCTGACTCCTATAATATGTTCTGTATCTTTAAAATATACATTAGATACTCCGACTATTAGGCTGATGCCTGATACCAATATGAAATGAAGAAGTATTGCAGGTGCAAGATATAAAAGATTAAACTGGTATGATTCTCCACCAGTAGAGACCATTTTTATTACAGGGATCAGCAGTAAAACCACCAGAAGCGACAGAATAAAATTTACTGTATTTGCGCTCATGGTAGAGAGGGGTAAAAATATTCTGGGAAATGAAGTCTTTTTTATAAGAGTTGAATTTCCTTCTATAACATTTATGGAGTCAGTTATGCACATAGTTACAAAATGCCATGGTATAACACCAATTATTAAATAAGAAAGATCTATAGGAAAACGCATTATACCAATAAAAACAGTATAAACAAGTATCATGAATAAAGGGTTAAGAAAAGTCCAAAAAAATCCAAAGAAGGAATTTTTATACCGGATCTTTAGATTCCGCGTTATTAGGTTATAAAGCAATTCTCTTCTTTCTAGAAGTGATCGTATCATATGCATGAGCAATATTTGTTTTATTCTTTAAGTTATTATAAATTCGTTATACTTTTTTATTATAAGTTCTAATATGTTTTTTGAAATAGTTTTTTTATTTCCTTTGAAGGATGCTATAGCATTTTTCTTCTCATGAGTAAAGATTTTTACATTGTTTGTGTCAGAGTTAAATCCTTTTTTTTCCATATACACGTGATTAGCTATGATCATGTGTATCTTTTTTTCTATGAGCTTTTTTCTGGCAAACTCGTTCAGATTATTAGTCTCTGCTGCGAAACCTACCAGGAAACACTCTTTTTTTTCTCTAATGATTTTATTGGAAATAGTTTTTAAAATATCAGGATTGCGTGTTAACTCTAAAGTTATTTTTTCTAAAGTCTTTTTCTTTTTATGGTAAGAAAATTTTTTTGGCCTATAGTCAGAAACAGCAGCAGTCATTATAAGAATATCGTGATTTGTTATTTCTGATAAAACCAGAGCCAAGAGATCTTTTGCCGTTACAAATCCTTTTGTGCGTATTCCAATGCTTAAGCTATCTAAAAAATTGCTGAGACAAAGAGTAACTTTTGCTCCTTTTTTGACAGCAGCTTCAGCAAGGGCTATGCCCATTTTTCCAGTCGAAGGGTTAGATATGAATCTTACCGGATCTAAATATTCTCTTGTTGGGCCGGCAGTTATTAAAAATGATGGCTGTGTCTTTTTATTAGATCTGGGCATTTTAACTAAGGACTTTTTCAATTCTTTTAATTATGTTTTTCGGGCTTGCCATTCGTCCCTTTCCTGTTTCACCACATGCAAGACGGCCCGTTTCAACATTCATGAACAGAACACCTTTTTTCTTAAGACTGTTTATGTTTTCTTTTGTTTGATCGTTAAAAAGCATTCTTTCGTTCATGGCTGGAGCTATCAATTTTGGACAAGTGCTTGCAAGAAAGATTGTTGATAGAAGATCATCGGCAATACCACATGAAGCTTTTGCTATGAAATTTGCAGTTGCTGGAGCTATTATCAACATATCTGCATTACGGGTAAGGTCAATATGTGGATATAAAGTATTACTTTTTAAATAAAACATAGCACTAAAGGCAGGATTAGCGGTAACGCCTTCCATTGTGCATGGAGTTACAAATTTTAGAGCATTTTCCGTAAGAACAGCAAAAACATTAAATTCTTTTTTTCTAAGATCACTTACCATTTGAGGTATTTTATATGCAGCAATAGAACCAGTTAAACCAAGTATAAGTTTTTTCTTCTTTTTTTTCATAACTGTTCTTTGAAATTGTATTGAGAACTTTTTAAAAGTTCTGCACTTATAATAGCACGGATATCTTCAACCATATTTTTTATGTTTTTGTTGATAATGCAATATTCATAATGTTTTTTTGCTTGATTGATTTCTTTTATGGCCACTTTCATACGTTTTGCGATTTCTTTTTTATTGTCTCGTTTCCTTTTTTCGAGACGTTTTTTTAGCTCGGACAAAGAAGGAGGAAGGATAAAGATATAGACAGCTTTGAAACTTTTAAGTTTTTTCAGCTTACTGGCTCCCTGTATATCTACATCAATGAGAACATTGTGTCCTTTTTTCAAAATGCTGCTAACATATGCCTTATCTGTACCATAATAATATCCGTATACGTTAGCGTATTCCAAAAAATCTTTATGTTGTACTTTAGAAAGAAAAACCTCTTCTGATACAAAGAAATAATCTTTTTTATTTTTTTCACCTTTAAGCGGTTTGCGTGTCGTATAAGAGATAGAATATGTAAAGTTGATGTCTTTGCATGAAAGGATTTTTTGTTTTAATGTTGTTTTGCCGGAACCGGAGGGTCCGGAAATAATGAATATTTTTCCTTCTTTTTTTTTATTCCACATTGGAAACCTGCTCTTTTATTTCTTCAATAAGTGCTTTTATATGAATAACTTTTTGTTTTACCTCTATGGCAGGTGTTTTTGAGCCTATAGTATTTGCTTCCCGAAGCATTTCCTGAGCAATGAAGTTTAGAGTTTTTCCGGGTTTATCATCTTTTGTCATGCATCTCCTGAACTGTTTTATGTGGCTTTTTAAACGCGAGATTTCTTCTGCAATATCAGTTTTTTCTGTAAAAAGACCAAGCATTTTCATCATCATGTCTTTTTCTTCAGAAGAAAAATCCCTTGTTTTTTTTGAGTTTTTTAATCTGGTTATTAGTTTTTTCTCGTGACGCTTTTCTATTAACGGAACACATTTTTCAATAACGCCAAGATGTTTTTCAATTTTTTTTAAGAAGGTCAGGAACTCCTTTTTTATATGAACTCCTTCCCGTATTCTCATTTTATCTAGTTCACCCAGAGTCTGCTTTAGTGTTTCTAGAACACCGGGTTTTAATCGTAAATTTTTTAAAGAATTAGCTTTAACTGTTAATATCCCGTCCAGTTTTAGCACATCTCCTGATGTTAGAGAATAGGTTTTAAAAAGTTCTTTTTCCCAGGAACGAACTTTTGTCATAATTGACTTTGCAAGAGGAGCGTTAAAAGTAATATTTTTGGTATGACTTAAGGCATCAATGCTGACATATACTTGTATTTTACCCCTCTTAACATTTTTTTTCACAACTTCGCGTATTTCAGGAAGAAGGAATAGATAATCTTTTCCATTAATAGATATATCTATGTCCAAATATGATCTGTTAACCGATGAAATTTGTATTGCAACAGAAAATTTTTTTTTCTGTTTTGACATAGAACCGAAACCTGTCATGCTCTTTATCATTTTATCTAAGTCCCTTTATATTTATATATTTGTTGTAAATAAAATGATTCCACTATAATATATAAACCTTTAAAATACACTAAAAAACATTCTATAAATCAAATTGGCAAATTAATTTTATTTAAGGAGGAAAGCTTCCATGTTATCTAAAAGAATTTTTCTCATTTTAGCGCTAATTTTTACGACATCTCAAGCATCTATTGGACTGGCTGCCAAAGGAAAGCAGGCAAAGAATACAGATATCCTTAAAAAATATGAGATTAAAGTTGAAGAAAATTGGATAAGTATAAACGGAGAAAGAGTATTTATAAAAGCAGTAATGTATTCACCTGCTTATCCTCAAGAATCAGGGTCAAAAAAAGACATTAAAAATAAGCGTCTTGTTAATGATTTTAAAATGATAAAAGAAGCAGGATTCAATACTATTAAAACATATTTTCCGCTTTCTGCTGAAGCTTGCGATATTGCTCGCAAGGCCGGACTTTTTGTAATGCAAGGTGTTGGAATTACATATAAACAGGATTTTGTTACGCAGAATTATCTTGATGAAACATTTACAAAAATATCTCAGGTTATAGAAGAAACAAAAGAAAAAGATAATGTTATTTTATATTGTTTTGGTTTTGGGCCTGATGCAGTAAATTTAACATTAGCAGGTAAAGAAAATGCTGAGAATTTTTTTAAGATTATAAAAGAAGAAGTGTTGAAAAAATATCCTGATAAGAGAATCTCTCTTGCATATGGTCTTAAGACAGGATTTCCTTATTTGGACCTTTCAGATATTGCTAGTGTTAAATTACACCCCTTTTCTCCTTTATCTGTAAAGCATTCTCTTGGGTTTTATGGAGCTGCGGATTGGTTAAGAAAGATTAAGATTAAAGATAAGCCTTTGATCTTAGAAGGTCTTAAATTTTCTCTTTTTCCCGGCAGAAAAGCATTGTGCGGTTGTTGCGGATTTACAGAAGAGCTGCAAAGTAAAGAGTTGGTTTACTTTTATTCAAATGCAGTTGATGCCGGCGCAAACGGTTTATGTATAGCTGATTGGAGAGATCTCTGGTGGAAGAAAAATGATATAGAAGAAGATGCTCTTACCCATGATGAAAACGATCCTTCAGAGTGGCTTGGTCTTACTTATTATGACGTTAAAAAGAAAAAAATATTTACACGGTCTGCCTATGATGCCCTTACTGAATTTAATAAGATGCTTGTTATCAGCCCAAGAAGTTTTTCAGCGTATTCAAAAGATATTATTGCTGAAGTTTTTGTAGAGGATGAAATAGATGTTGTTGAATATCGCATTTCTGGAAAAGAAGAATGGACGGCTTTAAAAGAAGTATCACCTCACTGGAAAAATATAACTATTAATATCAAAGATCTTGATTCTGGAAAGCAGACACTTGAATTTAGGGCTTGGAAAAGAGTTAAAAAAAGTAAAAAAGGTAAATTAAAAAAAACACACCGAATCGTTTGTGAAAAAATAAAAGTAATATATATTGAAAAAGATGATTCTTTGAAAGTACCTTGCAAGCTTGTGCTTGATGTTAAAAGTGAAGTTGCCTCAGATATTGTAAAGATTGATGCTGTCTGCTTTGTAAAGAATTTACAGGGTGATCCTGTAATGGGAAAGGAGATTTTTTATTCTATAACAAATTCTGTTTCTGGTTCAAAGCTCAAAGGAAAAAAAGTAACCGATAAGAATGGAAAGATAAAAATAGTCTTTTCTAGTAATGAACCCGGAATATATTGTGTAGCAGCAGGAACGATAAAAGTAGGAAAAGAATATCCAAGAATAAAAACAATTGATATTAAGTTTTTATCTTTAATGCTTGCGAAACACGAAAAAACGGCATTAAAAGCTCCGGCTTTGAAAGAGAAAGTCAAAGTACAAGTAAAAATTAAGAAAACATCCCCAAGTGAAAAACTTGAAAAAATAACAATAAAAGGGGATTGGATCTATGTAAATGGTGAAAGATTTTTTGTTAAGGGTATAGGTTATTCGCCGGCATATCCTAAAGAAATACCATGGAAAAGAGTCTTTAATGAAAAAAGAATGAGAACAGATCTTAAGCTTATAAAAGAAGCTGGTTTTAATACATTGCGTTCATGGATACCGCTGCTTCCGGAAGAAGTAGATCTTGCAAAAGAATTTGGTATTTATGTTCTTCAGGGCGTATGGGTGAATTATACAGGTAACTTTGTAAGTGAAGAAAACATGATGAAAGTCATTAATTCTTTTTATCAAGAAATAGAGCGAACCGGCGATAAAGATAATGTCCTTTTTTATTTACTTGGTAATGAGCCTCTTCCTTCACAGCTTTTTGCTGTAGGTCTTGACAAATCGGATGAGTTTTTTCTAAACCTGAAAAATGCAGTAAAAAAGCAACTTCCAGATACACGTGTTTCTATTGCCAATTGGGTGCAGTCGGATTTTATGGATACAAGAATATGGGATGTTATTTGTGTTAATCTTTATCCTTATCATCCGGAATCAGTGAGTCATTGTATGAAATATTATGGATATACAGAATGGATCAAGAAGAAACAGGCTACTGATAAACCGCTTATTCTTACGGAACTTGGACTTTCTGTTTCTTTAGGAAGACGCGGAGCAAAGGGCTATGGTGGCAATACTATTACAGAGCAGAAAGATAAATTGATATCTTGCTACACAAATGCGGTTGATGCCGGCGCTACAGGAGTATGTATCTTTGAGTGGATTGATGAATGGTGGAAAAATTTTGATTATGGTGAAGATCAGTATTCACATGAAGAGAACGATCCTGAAGAATGGTTTGGCATAGTTTATTATGATCTGGATAAAGGAAAGTTGGTAAAGCGCCCTGCTTATGATGCGATTTCTAAGTTTAACCGTGCTCTTATATTAAGCCCAAAAGGGTATTCAAAACATACCGGAGATATACCGGTAGAAGTATATGTTAATGAAGATGTTGATATCGTTGAATATCGTATTGATGAAGGTGATTGGCAAAAACTTAAACGTGATTCAGTTCACTGGATGAAAAGTGTAATAAAAGTAGAGGGATTAAAAAACGGTGAACATAATTTAGCGGTAAAGGCATGGAAGAGATTAAAGGATGGAGAAGATAAACCCCTTAATATTACACATGAAATAGTTTGCGAAAAGAAAAAGAGTTTTTACATAGATAAAGATTCTTCACTGACTCTTCCATATGTACTTACTTTGGAAAGTGAAAAGGATATTTGTTATACAAAAGGTGCTATGACAACAGTAAAAGTAAAGTGCAAGCTTAAAGATGCACTTGGTAAACCTGTAGCTGGTAAGGAAATAAAGTATTCAATTGCTGAGCCATTAGCTAACCAGGCTTTGAGAAGTAAAAAAATAACGGATGATAAGGGAGAAGTGCAAATAATATATTTTGCCAATGAACCTGGAATTATTTCTTATGCTGCAGGTATAGAAAAAATAGATGAAAAAAATCCTGATATCAAAACAGGTGATATAAAACACATTTATATTTACTATAACAAGATGACAAAATTCAGGCGTCTTCAGCTTAAAAAAAATGTTGTAGGGAGCCGTCCTAAAAAAGAAGAAATGAAAAAAGAGGAACCAAAAGAGGAAGAAAAAAAAAGTAAAGAGGAAAAAATTGAGGATAAATAATTTCTTATGAAAGCGGTGAAAACTCATGAATAAAAATTCAAAGAAGAAAATATGTTTATTAGTGGTTTTACTTTTAATAAGCAGGATATCATTTGCGGGTACAGAGAAAAAAGCTTTTGAAATAAAAAAACCAGGGACAGAAGAAATAGTAGATTATGAAAAGTACGGTGAATTCAAGAATGCCGGGGAAGAGGACTATCGGTATATTATTAAAGACTGGGACGGGCTTTCAAAAGCAACAGGAGAGGGCATATATCCGAATAATTATTCCATCTTTGAGAGTTCTTACTATAGGTCACTTATAAAAGAAAGACGCCTTCTTGGTTCAAGATGGGATTTTACAAATGACCCTGATGTGCTTGCATGTTATTTTAAATGGGCTACAGAAGATGAGGAAGATGAGGGTGTTAAACAGTATTATACGGCATTGCAGCTTGAAAGGGGCGGATATCTTAAACGCGCAGTTAAAGCTTATTATGCTGTAATTGTACATTTTCCCAAAGCTGTTGGCTGGACTTTTTACCAGACACCTTGGCCGGTAGGTTTAAAGTCTTTGGAAAAACTCCAGTTCATTTTAAGGCGTCATCCTGAGCTTAATATGCATTTAGAAGGTACTGACATTGAAATCCAAAACCCTTTTGATAACTCTGTCGCAAACGATATTGTGATAGCAAATCCCGGCAAACTAGTAACAGGAGTACAAAAAGAAAAAAAGATCGAGCTTGGTAAAGAAAAAAGAAAATTAGGCGGCAAAATAGCAAGCGTTGTCCAATATGATAATGGTTTTTGGCAATTTAGGATAAAAGAAAAACCAACGCTTTTAAAAGTAATAGCATATGAGCCCGCTCCTGTTGGAACAAGTCCTGATGAAGGAACACTATCAAGCTGGATGACATATGATAGCAATAAAAATGGAAAACCGGATTGTCCTTATGAAAGCTTTGTCGACAAAAATAAGAATAATATTCAGGACGAGGATGAACCTACTGTAGGAGATTTCTCGCTTCTGAAAGAAATGGGATGTAACGTTATACGTGTATATCATCATGGTTTTCACCCTATTGATGAAGCAAAAAAGGTTCTTCGGGATGCTTATGAAAAATATGGGATCCATACTATTATGGGTGATTTTTTGGGAATGTATTGTGTCGGTTCAGGGGCTGGTTGGGAAGAAGGAACAGATTATCGTGATGAACAACAGAAGGCGAAAATGCTGAAATCTATTAAAGAAATGGTTGAAGCATATAAAGATGAACCTTATGTAATTATGTGGATGCTTGGAAATGAAAATAATTACGGAAGCGCTATAGGGCATGTTGGAGGCGTTGGCAATGCCGGAAAATATCCTGAAGCTTTCTATTCTTTTGTAAATGATGTTGCAAAGACAATTCATTCAATTGATAAGACAAGACCAGTTGCTATTTGTAATGGTGATGTGCTTTTCTTAGATTACTTTGCCAAACATTGTCCTGATGTAGATATATTTGGACTTAATTCTTATCGTGGTTCAGATGGTTTTGGGATCAGTGTATGGAGAAGTATAAGAAAGAATCTTGATAAGCCGGCAATCATTACTGAATATGGATGTCCTGCTTTTCATGAAAGAGAAACTATTAAAAAAGCAGAACAAGAACAGATGGAGTACCATAAAGGGAATTGGGAGGATATAGTATATAATTCTTATAAAGGACAAGGTGAGGGAACAGCTATAGGTGGAGTATGTTTTCAATGGATCGATGGTTGGTGGAAATCGGGTCAGCCTCCACGCTATTCTTCAATTGCGCAGGAAAATCTTGGACAATGGCCTGGGCCGTTTCCTGGAGGTTGGGGATATGAGGAATTTCTTGGTATTTGCGGGCAAGGTAATGGAGTGAATACACCTTTTTTAAGAGTTCTAAGAGAATCTTATTATTACTATAAAAAAGCTTGGAACAAAGACTAGCCTGCAATTATTATGGGTTTGATCCTGCTGCAGATGTTAATCCATTGATGGTGGATGCCATTTTCATGGGTATTATGACTGAAGATGCAATTTGAGAATAAGAATTTTCAACTAGTTTTACATCTTCTTCCTTGTATGATTTGGTATAAAGTAAAAATGTAAGATTATCCTTTGATTTAAGTTCTTTTAAACCAAGAATTCCTGGAGTAAAAACATTTTCCGCTGTTAAAAAAGCTGCCATGCGGCTTTTGGTTAAAACGCCAGTCGCTTTAAAAAAAGCATCTTCACTTAGATCCTTTTCAGACTTTTCAAGGTGAATTTTTATTTTATCACCTTCTTCAAATCTGATATTTTGATTATATCCGTTAACAAAATATATTATCCTTGGTAAAAGAGTATCTCCGTCATCAAGAATTTTTAATGATGCGTTGACTTTAGGCTTAAGGTTTTCTACAAATGATCTAAGAAAGCTCTCCGGCATTTTTATGTAAACTATAATCGGTACACCTTTTTTAAGATGTAATTTTTTCATTTCTTCTATAAAAATCCCAATATGGCTTTGCATAAAACCTATTGTTATAAGAGAAATTGGTTTTGTGGATAAGTTCCATTTTTTTTTATTATCGTCCAAATCTGCTTCTACATGCTCTTTTTTTGTGCCGCCCAGCGGCCCCATTTCTTTGGTGTCATCTCCCAATTGGCCGACATATGTTCTAAGATTATGTTTTTTATCAAAACATCTAATGATTTTTTTTGAGAGATTCTTTTTGATAAGTTCAATGTTTTCTTCTCTGGATTTACCATCATATGATTTAACAAGAAAATCGTCTGCTCCGGCATTTATTGCCTCCATAGTAATAGAGGCACTTTCAGTTGTCATAGCACTCAGCATGATAACGCCGATATTAGGATGCTTTTCATGGAGTATCTTTAATGTTTCAAGGCCGTTCATATCAGGCATTTCATAGTCAAGGGTTATGACATCAGGATTATTCTCCTTGATTCTATTAAGCGCCATATTTCCATTATATGCTGTAGCAACGACTTCTATTTGATCGTTACCCTGAAGCACAGAAGAAAGAATGCTCCTAAAAGGCAAGGAGTCGTCAACTATCATAACCTTTATTTTTTTACTCATGAAAAAACCTGTTCATGTTAAAATGTTTAATTATACGTATTATACAAGATACTGAAGTTTTTTTCATAATAATATTTTATTTTTAATATTTTTGACATAAATTCGCAATTAGAAGGGTTTTTATATGCAAATAATTGAAAAAGATAAGGGAAGAATAATCCTTACAAGCCCTGCAAAAATTAATCTTTTTTTAAAATTAATAAAAAAGCGTGATGACGGTTATCATAATATATTAACATTAATGCAGAAGATATCACTTTGTGATCTCATTACTCTCAAAAAAAACACTAAAGATCCCTTTTTAGAACTAAAGACTAACCTTTCAGGAGTTCCGGAAAAAGATAATCTTGCATTTCGTGCTGCAGAAATGTTTTTTGAAAATGCAGGATTATCTCCAAATGTAAAAATAGTATTAGAAAAACACATTCCTGTAGGAGGAGGACTTGGGGGAGGGAGCTCTAATGCGGCCTCAGTGCTTTATGGCCTTAACCGTCTCTATGGTTTTCCGTTATCATTAAAAAATTTATATGAAATAGCTGTACTTCTTGGAGCAGATGTAGCTTTTTTTTTGAAAAAAGGATCGTGGATATTAAAAGGACGGGGGGATGTTTTTATCAGAAAAGTAGCTTCTAAGCCGTTTTATTACCTCCTTTTTAATTTTGGAAAGAGCAGTCATACAAAAACTGTTTATGCTAAGTCTAGATGTTCGCAACATCCTGATATAAAGAATGTTAGTAGTGTCGTAAAAGGTTTGCAAGAAGGTAAGGTTTTTTTATTAAAGAGGAAAATAGCAAATGATCTCCTGGCCCCTTTCTTAAATGTATATCCTGAACAGAGGGAGATTTTTATAGACTTGAAGAAAAAAATGTGTAAAAATCTGTTTTTATCAGGGTCAGGGGCAACTTTATTTTCGATCTTTTATAATAAAGAACTTATGAGGAGAGCTTTTTTCTGTTTAGATAACCAAACCAAAAAATATGTTACGACAGTGAAAGGCTTGAAATGATCTAAAAGGAGATGATGGCAATGGTTGAAGTTACAGAAGTCAGGCTAAGCCGCAGGAACTCAAAGGACGGGAAATTAAAAGCTTTTGCAACAATAACTTTTGATAACCAATTTGTGATACGTGACCTTAAGATCATAGATGGAAAAAAGGGTTACTTTGTTGCGATGCCAAGCAAAAAAGTTTATGACAGCTGCCAAAAATGCGGAAAGAAAAATCCGATCCGTAATAATTATTGCGGTAAATGCGGCGTCAAGCTAAATCCCAGAAAAGTAGACCGGCGTGAAGAGCATAGGGATATTGCCCATCCTATTAATTCAAAGACTAGAGACTATATACAAGAAGCAGTTGTCGGAGAGTACAAGAAGGCACTTGAAGAAGGCGGATTTCAGGATGATGAGGAGTCAGACTATTTTGAAGGTGCAAAATCTTCAAAAGATGATGATTTTGATAAGATCTCTGCTTATGAAGATGATTATGAAATAGAAGCAGAGCATACTGAGCATATCGAACATACCGAAGAAGCAGAACATAGCGAAGATACCGAACATGAGTTAGCAGACCGTCTTGATATATAATACAAGTCAATTTAAAAAGGCTATGAAGAAAGTTTTCATAGCCTTTTTTTTATTAGAGGAGGTATTTGTTATGAAATTATTTTTTATATTATTTATCAGTTTATTTTTTGCCTTAAGCATCGAGGCACAAGCTCTTGATTTTTTGAAAAAGATAAAAGAGATAAAAACTGAAGATCTTAAAACTAAAGAGCCGGAAAAAGGAACGGCAAAAAGTAACATAAAAAAAGAAGAGATGACGGAAAAGAAAGAGTTTAGAACAAAGAGTGGTTTTATTGTTTTAGTACCAAAAGGCTGGAAAGTTGCTTCAAATGAGACAACGAATTTTTCATTACAGCTGACATCCAGGCCTGGGAGTAGCGGTCTGTGTAATAATGAATGATTATGGCAGTAGCTTCCCTGTTGATGCAAGTTTAAAGTCATATACAGATGCTGCAAAAAAAGAAAAGTCAGAAGGTAAAATAGAAGATTGTGATGAAGTTAAGCTAGGAAAAGCAAAAGGTATATTAAGAATTGAAAAAACGCCATCAAGCAATACAGATCCGCAAAGAATAACTTTTCAAGGATATTTTGGGTCAATTGGTATTAATATAGTTGCAAGCAGTGCAGCAAAAGATTTTTTAGCATACCAATCACAGTTAGAAAGCATTGTCCGTTCATGCAAGTGGGAATAGGATTTGCAGATCCGACAGGCTTTTGGGAGGATTATGTTTTACTTTTCACACGGGCGGACGCAAGGCCCGCCCCTACTACGTTTTTCTTCTGTGAACGAGCGATGAGTCCTTGAGAGGAGGATGGCTAAATAGGCTTTTTCTTTTCTGCTTTTTTTATTGTTCGCACCACGAATTCATTTACCTAAAATAGGAAGTTCTATAACGAAAACAGCTCCGCCTTCTCTTTTGTTAGAAGCATAGATACGTCCGTTGTGTGCTTTGATTATTGAATAAGAAATGCTCAAGCCCAATCCTGTACCTTTTCCTACAGGTTTTGTAGTGAAGAAGGGATCAAATATTTTGTCTAGTTGTCCGGGAGGTATTCCCGGCCCATTATCAGCCATAGAAAGAATGAGCATTTTCCCGTCTGTATATGTCTTAATGGTCAGTTCGCTTTTAGAATCTTCTGATGCATAGATAGCGTTGTTAAGTATATTAAGAACTACCTGACTTATCTGATTTTTATCAAAACTGGATAGCGGAAGATTTTCGTCAAGTGAAGTCTTTAAAATAATATTTTCTGGTTTCAACTTATAATCCACTAAAGTAAGTGTTTCCCTAACAACTTCATTAATACTGCATTTTTCCTTCATCATTTGTCCGGGGCGTCCAAATTTAAGAAGTGCTTCAAGAATTATTTTTGCGCTGTTTGCAGAAGATTCTATCCCTTCAAGTTGAGATGCTATTTTATTTGGAAAGTCATTTGTCTTTAAAAGCTGGCAGTATATAAAAATAGGTTGTAGCTTATTGTTTAATTCATGTGATATTCCTGTTACCAATTGTCCGAGGCTGGCAAGTTTTTCTGCTTGAAAAAGCTGTTGTTCAAGAAGAGCTTTTTCAGTGATATCACGCGCAATAATGACTTCAGCAGTCTTTTGTTTATACTGAAAGACATTTATTGAAATCTCAAATTGTTTGGCATTTTCTTTTTTTGGTAAAAGGAAAACTTGAAAGAGGTTACGGGAATAATCTCCCTTCAGTCTTTTTTTATACCTGTCAAGAACCATTGAACGGTAAACTGGTAAAAGAAGATCAAGAAAGCTTTTGCCAAAAAGTTCTTTTTCTGGAAAACCTAATACTTTTGTAACGGAAGGATTTGCGTAAATGATGTTAAGCTCGGAGAGAAGAAAAATAGCAGCAGAGGTGTTTTCGGCAATAGCTTTGAATTTTTCTTCTGAATCGATAAGAGCATTTAAAATCTTTTTTTGATCAGTTATATTTCTAGCTATAAATGTATAGCAGGCATCACCTTTTTTTTGAACAAAAAAACTTATATTTGCCTGAAAAAGAAGTTCGGTTTCACTTTTATCTCTTAATATAAATTCAATAGCATTAATTTTATCTTCATTGTTTTCATGATCAATAAGATGGTTCATTATGTGTGAGCTTGAGACCATTATTTCCGAGATATGCATTTTCAAAATTTCTTGCCTGGTATATCCGAGGTTTTCTAGAAAGGAGTGATTAAAAAAGATGATTTTACCACTTCTGTTTAATGTAAATATCAGATCTGGGGATTCGCTGATAATTCTATCAAATAACAACGAGCGGATATTTATAGCATAGTTTTTTTTTAAAATATAAAGTAACAAAACAAGTATGAAGATGCTTATAAAAAGATGTGTTAAGTTTTGAAAAGTGAGAAAAAGCAAGCCGTTAAATGAAAAAAAAAGTGATTCTGCAATAAATGGAGAAGATGTAATTGATTGTAATATAATATTTTCCATAAGAAACAAAAAATAAAAGTTTTACCAGCTTAAAGATGAGGCTTCATATGACATTTGTTGCAAAATCCGTATTATGTTATTAGTATATATTAAATGAAGACAAACAAAAATAGTAAAGATTGCTATACTAAATTATAGAAGGAAATAAAAATATATGGAAGTAAAAGGAAAAGATTTTATTGCTTTTATCAAAGAGATTGCTATGGAAGCAGGTGAATATATTTATCAAAGTATTAATATGATACTTGATATAGATTTTAAAGGCGCAAATGATATGGTAACAGATGTGGACAGAAGATCTCAAAAGTTAATAACAGAAAGAATAATTGCATCTTTTCCGGATCACAATATTACCTCAGAAGAGCAGTTAAACAGGGATAAAAATTCAATGTTTAGGTGGATAATAGATCCGCTTGACGGCACTACAAATTTTGTTCATGGTTATCCATGTTTTTGCATATCTATTGCTCTGGAGTACAAAGGAAAAACAATAGCAGGAGCAGTATATAATCCTTGTTCAAGAGAAATGTTTTTTGCAGCAGATGGATATGGCGCTTATTTAAATGACAGGTCAATAAATGTTTCAAAAGCGAAAAATCTGGAAACATCTTTGCTAGCTACCGGATTTTCATATGCTATGAGAGAGGGTGGATATTTGTTGGAAGAATATCTTAAGGTATTTTGCTGTATGTTAAATAGTTGCCAGGGCATTAGGAGAAACGGAGCAGCTGCTCTTGATCTTTGTTTTGTCGCATGCGGCAGATTAGATGGTTTTTTTGAAGAGGGTTTAAAAGAGTGGGATGTGGCAGCCGGAAATCTTATTATTTATGAAGCAGGAGGGATTGTTACTGATTTTAATGGTGAAAAGATTTGCAGAGATTCAAAGACCTTTGTTGCGAGTAATATGCTTATACATAAAGAATTACAAAATATTACATCTTGTTTCAATATGATGTCTTAATGGAGCCCCACGGACTTACGTCCGTGGCACCTTTAAACCCGCCCTTCGCCCTGCTGCGCGGGCTTCGGGCGAGGTCCGTCCAGCACAGAATCCTCCTTTGCGACATCTCGACGAAGCAGAAGACATTTTAGTGCATTCATCCCCGGATTTACATCCGGGGTCTTCTGCGCTGGCGGATAAAATCCTGAGGTTAGTAAGTTAAAAGAGTCATCAACAAGCTGGTTTAATAAGAAAGCTTGCTTTTTTACTTTTACATTATTGTTATATAATGTTACAATTCATTAAATTTAACAATAAATTCATTATATGATGGACGAATTCAAAGAAATTATTACAAAAGATCAGCAAGTGCTGAAGATTTTAGGTGTTGCTGGCAAAATAGCGACCTCTGATATTGCTGTTTTAATAACCGGAGAAAGTGGAACCGGAAAAAATATTTTAGCAGAAGTAATGCATAATGTCAGCCATAGGAATAAGGGGCCTTTTGTTTCGGTAAACTGTTCTGCTATTCCTGATTCTCTTATAGAAAGTGAGCTTTTTGGCTATGAAAAAGGT
Source organism: Candidatus Auribacterota bacterium (assembly GCA_023144635.1). GTDB lineage: Bacteria > Auribacterota > JAFGBW01 > JAFGBW01 > JAFGJP01 > JAGLFH01. The sequence goes on from JAGLFH010000049.1 coordinate 68,128, forward strand.
GCATTTACGGGTGCTGTTGCTCAGAGAAAAGGAAAATTTGAACTTGCTCATGAAGGAACGCTTTTTTTGGATGAAATTGGTGATATGAATGTATCTGTCCAGAGTAAAATACTTCAAGTAATAGAAACAAAAACTTTTCATCGTGTTGGTGGTGAACAGCCTATTTATGCTGATGTGCGTATAATTTCATCTACCAATAAGGATCTTATACAGAAAGTTCAGAATGATGAATTTCGAATGGATCTTTATTATCGCATAAGAGAGATCTTGTTGGTCATGCCTCCCCTTCGTGAAAGGAAGGGAGATATTTCTTTAATAGCAAAGCATTTTTTAAAGATTTTCAGCAAAGATTTCGGAAAAAAAATAAAAGGTATATCGAATGTTGCAATGAATTACCTTGAAAAACATGACTGGCCTGGAAATATACGTGAGATGCGAAATGTTATAAGAACAGCAGTTGCTTTAAATGATAAAGATGTTATATGGCTAGAAGATATTCCGCTCAGAACAGAGTTTTCTACACCAGAGACTGAAAGTGCCCGCCAAACAGTCAAGTTTGAGACATTATCTTTATCGGAAATGGAAAAGCGGCATATAGATCAAGTGCTACAGTTTTGCGGGTGGAATAAATCAAAAGCAGCTAATATCCTGAAGATATCTCGTCCAAGGCTTCATAGAAAGATCAAAGAATATAATTTGCAGGAAAAGAAATGAATAAAAGAATACTTATAGTTGATGATGAAGAAATAATGAGAAGCTTTCTTTTTGATCTCCTTCAGGATGAAGGATATGATGTTGAGCAATGCGATTCAGGTGAGGCAGCTATAGAAAGGACAGAAAAAAGAGATTATGATCTGATTATCAGCGATATTAAGATGCAGGGAAAGGACGGGTATGATGTTCTAAAAGCGGTCAGAACAATCAAGCCTGACATAAAAGTCCTGTTGATGACAGGTTATGCTCTTGATGAAGAAGGAACTGAGATAGTAGCTAAAGGTGCAAATGGTTTTATATTAAAACCTTTTGATATTAATAGTATAAGGCAAATAGCTCAAAAGCTTTTAGGATAATTTTTATGAATATACTTATTGTAGATGATGAAATCATAATAAGAGCGTTGCTTTTGGATGTTCTTAAAAGTGATGGTCATGATGTTTATGCCGTTTCAAATGGATTTGATGCAATAAAATTGATAAAGAAAAAAAATATTGATCTGGTATTTTCTGATGTACATATGCCAGAGATGAATGGATATGACCTTTTAACTCAGATACAATCCAGCCAACCTGAGATAACTGTTATAATGATGGATAGTTATCCAGAGGATCTGAGTGAGCGCTGTTTAGAAAGAGGTGCCTTGAAATGTGTCCATAAACCATTTGACATCAAAGAATTGAGAGAGGTAATCAAAAACATCGAAAAGAATAAACCGCCCAGACAGTGAATAGACAAAGATGTCTTCTAATAAGAAAATTAGATTTGGAATAAAATTAAAATTTGTAATTGCAGCGCTTTCCTTTATATCTTTTATCGTTATTACATTTACTTTCTTTTTTCTTAATACGTATCGACAAGTTCTTGAGACAAAACTCAAAGAAAAAGGTATAGCTCTTACAAAAACGTTAGCGCAGAATTCTCAATCTGAATACTTTTTATGGCTGAAAAATGAGGAAAAACTAAAAGGTTTTCTTAGGGGTGTTGTAAATGAAGAAAGTAAGAATAAAAGAAATCCTCAAGAAAGTATAGCCGAAACCGGTGATAAAGATATTATATATGGTGCTTTTTTTGACGAGGAAAAAAAAGTTGTTGCAAAAAAAGCAACGGGTGATTTTTTTATAACCTCTTCCAAGCTAACTAAGCTTTTTGAAAAAGAGGAAATAGGCAGTAAGATTTTTAAAGACAACGGAAAAGAACTGATGCAAATAGTGATACCAGTAATGTATTACGAAAATGTTTCTTCTAGTGAAGATCTTATATTAGAAGGAGTTATGACGGCTCCAGAGAGTGGAAAACGTAAAATAATAGGATATGCAGTTACTGTTTTAAGTTTTAAAAGTATTGATGATTCATTAAAAAATATTAAAAAAGGAATCGCTATTTATTTAAGCCTTTTTGCATCTATCAGTATGATAACGATCTTTTTTTGGGTAGGAGTGGTTGCTTTAAATCCTATTAACAGGTTATTGCTTGCTATACAACTCATAACAAAAGGTAATTATAATCAGCGTGTTTCTATAAGAAGCAATGATGAATTGGGGGATCTTGCCGAAGCCTTTAACTTTATGGCATCTGTTATAGAAAAATCAAATAGAGAGCTTGAAGATTACAGTCGTGAACTGGAAAATAAAGTTCGTCAAAGGACAAAAGAAATTGAAGATATGCAAATTCAGCTTATCCAAGCAGGAAAACTGGCAGCAGTCGGAGAACTTTCTGCAGGCATAGCTCATGAGTTAAATAATCCAATAGGTGGAATTTTGGGGTACTCTCAGTTTATAGTAGAAAAAATAAAGAAGAATCCTGAGGACGTAAAAAATAATATTACGACCATAGAAAAATATCTTTCTCTTATTGCTCGTGAATCCCAAAGATGCAAAAGGATCATAAGAAATCTTTTGCGGTTTTCCAGAGCTTCAAAAATTGAATTTGAACCGACTGATATAAATATTGTTCTCAAAGAATCCATAGATATTATTGCATCTCAGTTTGAGACAAAGAATATTAAATTTGAATATTCTTTTGAAAAAGACCTTCCTCTTACTCAAAGCAATGCTAATCAGTTACAACAAGTGCTTACAAATATTTTAATAAATGCTCAAAAAGCCATTGGAGATAAGAAAAACGGGGTTATTCATATATCTTCTTCTATAAGAAGAGGTAAGGAAGACGAGCATAATGACTTTATTGAAATAAGAATAAAAGATAACGGATATGGTATATCAAAAGAAAATATATCCAAGGTTTTTGATCCTTTTTTTACTACAAGAAAAACAGGTGAAGGAACAGGACTGGGATTATCCTTGAGCTATGGCATTATCAAGGACCATGGTGGTGACATATTATTGGAAAGCAAAGAAGGCGAAGGTGCTGCATTTACGATAATACTGCCTGTTATAACAGGTTAAAAAAGCATTCAATATATTTGAGTGCTTGATTGAATTCAGGGTTTATGATGCTATCTAATAAAATATTAGTTGTAGATGATGAAGAAGTTGTCATTTCTTTTTTAAGCGAGCTTTTAGAAGAAAAAGGCTTTCAAGTTCTAAAGGCTCAGAATGCGTATATAGCTCAAGAAATTATACGAAATGACAAAGAATGCCGCATGGTGCTTTGTGATATAAAAATGCCGGATATGGATGGTCTTGAGCTTTTAGATGTTTTAAGGAAAGAACGCCCTCACTTAATAGTGCTTATGATGACAGCTTATGCTTCATGGGAGACTGTAACAGCAGCGATTCAAAAAGGAGCTTATGATTATATACGTAAGCCTTTTAGTATAGAAGATATTTTAAATTCTATAGAAAATGCATGGAAGCGATACTGTCTGGAGACAGAGAACTCACGTTTAAGGACGCTTTTTTCACTTTTTAAGATATCTAAACTTATTAAGGGTCATATTGATGTTTATGAGATGTGCCAGGGATTAGTTGAGTTTGTCCTGGATAATGTAGATGCAGATAAAAGTGCAGTAGTGTTTTTTAAGAATAAGGAAAATGATATAGAAAAAATTATTGCAGGAGGGCAAGCTTTTGATTGGAATAGTTTTTTATCATCAAAACCGTTAAGCAAGAAAAAAAAATTGTATGTAAGTGATAAAAGCAAGGATTTACTGCCTAAAGATTCACAAGATGTTATTGTCACAGAAGACCAGACAATATTAGGAATGGAAATGAGTGTTTTATGTATACCTCTTGAACATAATGACATTTTTATTGGTTTTCTTTTGATAGGAAAGGATTTTAACAAAAATATTCCATTTACCAGGGGAGATCTTGAATTTGTTAATATTGTGAGTGAACAGGTAGGGGCATCACTTGTCAATCGCCGTTTATATCTTTTGCTTGAAAATAAGATAAAAGAGTTGGAAGAGGCAAACAAAAAGCTTGAAGAGACAAAGCTTCATTTAATACAAAATGCAAAATTAGCATCTGTTGGAGAATTATCTGCAGGAATTGCTCATGAAGTAGGTAATCCAATTTTTTCCATAAGAGGCACGGCAGAGCTATTACTATCCAGGAAAGAGAGATATGGACTTTCGGAAGAGTTGATCGAATCAATAGAGATAATCAGAAAACAAGCTGCAAGGGCTCAAGATGTTGCCAATAGTTTAATGACTTTTGCTCAAAAAAAAGATTTCCAGCCGGAAAGATTAGAGATCAACTCAGTTATAAAGGATACTCTTAAATTAATGAAAGCGCTTTTTTATAAGAAAAACATAGAAGTTGAAATGTTTTTGCAGGAAGATTCTTTAACTGTATATTGTGACAGAGGACAGATTTCACAGGCAGTATTTAATATTATGATTAATGCTTATGATGCAATGAATAATGAAGGAGGAAAAGTACAGATAAGTACTTTCAAAAAGGGTGATGATGTTTTCATAAAAATATCTGATGATGGTCCGGGAATATTTAAAGAAAATATTAACAAGATATTTTTCCCGTTTTTTACAACAAAAGATGTTGATAAAGGACATGGTCTAGGACTTTCTATAACTTACGGTATAGTAGAAAAACATGGAGGTAGAATATCTGTTAAAAGCATACCTGAAAAGGAAACGGTTTTTACAGTTATATTGCCAGTTTATAATAAGTCAGGGATAACCGATGAAGGAGAAGATCATGGAATCCATAAATAAAAAAGATTTTAAGATTCTTATTGTTGATGACGAAGAAAGTATTGTTAACTTTCTTAAAGCAACAATGGAAGACGAAGGTTTTACTGTTTTGCAGGAAACAAACTCGCAGGCAGTTATGGATAAATGTAAAAACAGCTCCCCTCATCTGGTGATTTTGGATGTAAAAATGCCTGTAATGAGCGGTCTGGAAGTATTAGAAAACATAAGAGCGTGGGATAAAAAATACAAAATACTTGCAATATTTATAAGTGCATATGGTTCTGAAATGACAGATGATGATAAAAAACTCTTAGAAAAGCTTGAAGTAAAGGATTTTATTCCAAAAGGAGTTAGTCTTTTCGAGGCAAAAGAAAGGATTTTCAAGGTTATAAAAGATAAATACAAAATTGTATGAATATTTCTTTTAATCTTTTACGTTTTTTTAATATAATATATAAATAAAAAATAATTCTAAAAATACTTAAAATGAAAAACTTTATTTTTATATACATATTATCTTTTATTTTTTTTTCTTTATCAATGACAAGCTGTACAACATACCGTGGAGTATTGAGGGCTCTACCTCCATCTATGACAAAACAGAATATAATTGAACTTTCACAGTCAAATGTTTCTGAAGAAATTATAATAGGAAAAATAAACAGCACCTATTCTGTTTTTTATCTATCGGTGAATGACATAATAGAATTGAGTAAAAAGGGTGTAAGCAATAAAATAATAGAATATATGCGTGAGACGGAAATACTTGCAAGAGAAAGGGCTTTTGCTGCTTCTGAAATAAGGCATTTGGAAAATCAGCAAAGAACGTATTGGCGCAGTAATTGGTATTATCATCATTCTATGTGTAGGTAGAGGGCTAATTTACGTGAAAAATATTTTCAGTTTAATTTATAATACCGGCTTATCGGCATTAAAATGCTTTAATAATGTTTGCAAAAAAAGAGCATTGATGTTTTTCTTAATTGGATTGTGGTTTTTGATGGTTCCGGGTTCAGCTTTTAGCACAGAATCAATACTTATTAAAAAGCATAAATCTTCTCTTGTCTCTTACTGGACATTTAATGAAGGAAGAAGCGTTATTGTCGGAGATTCGAGTGGAAAAAACAACCATGGACTTATCCAGGGGGATCCTAAGAAGTTTTCTTGGTCGACCGATAGCCTTAACGGTACCAGTGTTAGTTTTTCAGGCGGCAGTTTTATTCAGGTAGAGAATACACCTTCTTTATCTGTTTCAGGAGATCTTACGATATCATGCTGGATACTTCCCAGAAATGTTAGTAGCAAATCTAAAATAATTTCCAAAAGAAATCTGGACAATGAATTTGCACTGTATTTAATAGGTATTGAAAAGGGGAAAATATTTGGTGGTATAGGAAATGGAAAAGAAGTCAGTCTTATTTCTAAAGAGCATAACATTGCAAAAGGTGTATGGCATTTTGTAGTTTTAGTTTATGATTCCCGCCAGAAGGTTCTAAAGCTGTTTTTAAATGGTAAAAAAATAGGCGAAACATCAGCGATCCAATCTATTTCAACCGGCAATGCCAGGCTTTGTATAGGAGCTGACTATGAAGGAATGACAGATTTTTTTGACGGAGTAATAGATAATGTAGCGATCTTCAATACAGCAATTCCTGATAGTGATATCTCTGAAGAAGCGGGCAACTATGATATTTTATCAGTTAGGGCTTTGAATGACAGGCAGATAGAAGCTCGTAGAAGGCAGTTTTTAATAGGTAACTGGGATTTTGATATAGGTCACGGTAATATTATAAGAGACCGCAGCGGAAGCAACAACCACGGCATTCTCAAAAATATGGAAGTTGATTCCTGGAAAGATTCCTTTATAGGCGCAAATCTTCTTTTTGACGGTGTTGATGATTCTATGTTAGTCAAGCATTCCAGTTATCTGGATTTAAAAAGAGGTTTTACTATTTCTGCGTGGCTTTATCCGACATCGTTTGGTGAAAGAAGAAAGATAATAGCCAAAAGGAAGGAATCAAAAAAATATAATTTTTATCTTATAGGTGAAGATAGAGGTAAATTATATGCCGGTATAGGAAATGGTAAAGATATTACGCTTACTCCCAAAATGACTGCATTACAGCGGAATAAATGGCAGCATGTAGCTGTAACTTTTGATCTTTTTAAAGGTAAACTCATTCTTTATGTCAATGGTAAGAAGGTTGAAGAAGCAGCTTGTAACCATATGGTTGATGCTTTGGATGCAAACCTTGTTATTGGAGGCGATCTTGATGGGCAGGCAGATTTTTTCAATGGAATGATAGATGAAGTTAAAATTTATTCTATAGGATTGCCTGCAATGTCTATACAAAATATTTATGATAAGGCATATTACCGTTTTAAAGCAGCTGAAGAGCAACGAGTTCGTCTTAAAAAGATAAAAGGTGAAATAGAGAATTTTAAGGCAAAGTTGATCGATATCAATAACAAGCTTGGTATTCTTGAAGATATTGGATCTGCTGAAAAAGGCGGAGAAGAAGAATTCTTAAAATATTTAACAGAAAGATATCAAAGAAAGCAGAAGGAGTTAGATTATCAGAAAAAAGTCAAACAAAAGAAGATAAAATCAACAAATAATACTATTGTGAGGCTTACCCAAGAGATCAATATAATGCATGATATTCTTTCAATGCAGAAAATAAAGGAGGAAACTGTTTCTGAAGATCTTTCTCTTGGACTAAAAGAGATGGATAAGCAGATACAAAAAGGTGAAGCCATTAAGAAAAAACTGGTTGAACTGAACAATAAGGCCGGAGTAAAGATAAAAGGGAAAGCAAAAGAGCTTAAAGAAAGAATAGTATCGCTTAACAGCGATATACAAAGAAGAAAATCGCAAATAAAACTATTAGCTTCAGAACTGGAAGTTCCGTTGAGTTTTCCAACTTTATTTTATCAGAAACTTTCAGAGCGGGAACCGGAGTTCAAGCGTCTTTTTCAGGAACAGCAGGAAAAATCGCGTTATTTGACATCACTGGATAAGATCAAGGGCAGATATGAAAAGGAGATATCAGAGAAAAAGAAAAGATTTAGTGCTTTTATAAAAGAAAATAGACAAAAGCTGTCTCAAAAAATATCTGAACTTTCAAAAGTCTCTCTTGATACCGAAGAAACAGTCCCTTCATATCCTTACGGAGAAAGTTATAAGAACTGGCTTCCCGAGATATTGAAGACATATAAAAAAGAAAAGAACATACTTGAGCAGGCAGAAACACTGTTAATAAAGCGAGTTGAACGTCATAAAGGGCTTTTAATAGAATATGAGAGGAAATTAAAAAGTGTTAATAAGTCTATTAAAGACAAAAAGAACGCTCTTCAAGTAACGCTTAAAAAATTAAATGAGCCTCAAGAAATACCTGTCAGCATTTCTGAATATATACCAAAAAAACTGAAAGAAATGCGCAAACAATTTAAGACTAATAAATTTGTACTTGATGCTTTGGATAAGAGATTGAAACAAGCATCGTCAAAACTTAAAAACAAAATAATCGAGGAAAATCGTAATAAAATAGTATCTTTAAAAGATGATATACAACAAGAGATCATAAAAATTAATAATATTAATTCTGAACTTGGTATAAAAGAAGAAATCCTTCCAGCATTCAAAAAAAGTGGATTACCGGATGTTTCTCTTGCTGGTTATTACAAATTCGACACAGAAAAATCCTATTCTGAAAATGATTTTACAGGCAAAAGTTCTCCTATGTCGCTGATGAACTTTGAATTCGGCGGATGGGATTCAGGACGGTATAAAACTGCATTACAGTTCAATGGTGTGAATACTTATGGAAGAATAAACAAGATCAATTTACAGGATCCGGGACATTTTTCAATATTGTTCTGGTTTTACCCGGACAGGTTCTGGGGAGAACGGACTATTTTGTATATGGGTGTGCTTGGAAAGACAAGTATTATTTTTATTGAAGAAGATGAGAATAAGCTTATTTGCGGATTGGGAAATTTCAAAAGCATAAGACGTTTCAACCTTAATATAAAACTCAAGAAAAACACTTGGTATCATTTCGCAATGACTGTTGACCAGAAAGCTAAAGCATTTAATATTTATTTGGATGGAAAAAATGTCTTACGCCAGACTCTTCCTTTTAATATCAATTTTGGTGAACCGTTATGGGTAGGTTCAGCTACAGGTAAGCAAAAGTTTTTCTCTGGAAGAATAGATGAGCTTAAGTTCTATCAGGGAATAGTCACTGCTGGAATGCTCGGAAACAAGATGAAAGAAGAAAGAATAGAAGTTGCAATTGATGATATGGACAGATTAGAAGATCTTCTTAAAGAGCTTCGGGTGAAAAAACAGCAGAAAACTCAACTTGTAGAAAAGACTCGTAGAGAAAGAGAGATAAAAAGACAGGAACTAGTTGATAAAATAAAACAAAAAAGTGCAGAGCTTAACAGCATTTTTAAAAAGTTAGGGCAGGAACAAAGGCAGATAAAAATTATAAGGGGACAGGAAAAACAGATATATAGGGATTTAATTACAAAAATAAGCTCAAAAAAAAGAGAGATAGAAGGAAGAAAAAGAGCGGCGGAAAAAAGGCGAAAAGAGATAGTTGCTACTATAAGTAGAGAGAAAACAGCATTAAAAAATATTCTTGAGGAGCTAAAAGAAGGACCTGTTCCTTTTTTTGAAGTAACAGATGGACGTGAGGAGGAAGTTCTTGAAAAAATAGTTTCTTTGAAAAAGAAAAAAGAAAAAGAATTGAAATTAAAAAAAGAAAGAGAAAGAAGAGAAGCTGAACTGAGAAGAAAAGAAGAAGAAGAAAATCGTAAAAATGAGCTGGCTAAATATAGGTCAGAGATGCAGTTGCTTATAAGAAATACGAGGGATATTGATCAGAAATTGGGTATTAAAGACTCTGACCTGAAAGAAATTGATCTTGGTATGGAAAATGTGAAAGGGCTAGTTGGCTATTTTAAATTTGACAAAGCTGTAGAGAGATATGTGGATAACGAAACAGGAAAGGATATTAAACTAAGTATTCATAATATTAGAGACGCAACTTGGGTGAATGGAAAATATAATGGAAGCCTAGAATTAAATGGAGTTGACAGCTATGCTGTTATAAAAAATCTGGATCTTTTTATAAAAGATAATTTTACGATATTGCTTTGGATCAATCCAATGCGTTTTTGGGGGAATCGTAAGATATTAAATTCTGGAGATGCGCAAAGTGAAAAAGGTGTTCTTACTATAGAAGAGCGGGAAAACAAACTATATGCAGGAGCAGGAAAAGGAAGATTCATGAAAAGCATCGTAAGCGGAGGAAAGGTAAAGCTCCGTCCAAAAATCTGGCAGCATATCATAATACGGGTATCTAAAGGACGTGCAGACTTGTTTTTTAATGGGGAGAAAATAGTATCGACAAAGCTTCGTGATAGTTTTTCTTTTGAAACAGAAACATATCTTGGAAGCGAAAAAGGCAAAGGGGAATTTTTCTCTGGTCATATTGATGAACTAAAGATATATAACCGTGCATTAACCGATACAGAGATATATAAAGGTGGAAGAGAAATTGAATATACAGCAAGTGGTAATGTGCTGGATAAGCTGAAAAAATATGTGCAGAAACTAAAAGATAATTTAAACAGAAAAAAAGTACAGCTGGATACAAAATTAGAAGAAGAAAGAAAAAACCGTGTACGCATATTAATGGAAATAAATAATGAAAAAATAAAGCTTAACGAGATACTTCGTGAACTGGGAGAACCCTTAAGGGAAGATATAAAAGTAGCTAAAGGTGGAGAAGAAAGATATCTTGCTCAGATACGCAGTTCTCTGAGACGTAAAAAAACAGCATTAGATAAAAAAATTAATGAACAGAAAAAAGAGATTGAGCGCATACGGGCTTCATTTGATAAGGAAAAAGAAAGATTAAAAAATATTTTATCCAAGCTTGGTGAAAAGACTTATATAGATATTAAATTTGATGATAAAAATGCAGATAGATCCTTAAATACAATAAGAAATAAGAGGAGGGAAAAGGAGAAAATATATTTACAGAAAGCAGAGTCGGAAAGACAGCGTAGGGCGATATTGCGAAGGGAAATAGAAATGCTGACAAAAGATCTTAACGAAGTCCTCATAGATCTTAAAGAACCTGTTGAAAAGGTTAATATAGTGGAAGGACAAGAGCGGCAGATCCTTTCAGCATTAGAAGAGAGAATAACTATAAAAAGAAAAGTACTCCAGGAAAAGAAACGGAAAGAAACGGAAAGGCGTGCTGCTTTTAGAAAAGATATAATAAATGTTCGAATTGAACTTGCACAAGTAATGATCGATCTTGGAGAATCTGCTCCTAGTGAAAAGGAAATAAATTATGGAGAAGAAGAAGCTGAGCTTAAAAGGTTAAAAAGAAAGTTGGCAGATGCACGTTCTAAGTTGCAAAAAAAGAGAAGACTTGAGAAAAAAAGAAAAGAGAAAGCATTAGCTGATATAGAAAAAGAAAAGGAGCTTTTACGGGCATTTTTGCAAAAAGTAGGTGAAGATATTTCGCAGTATGATTTTACTGTAATAGAAGGTCAGGAAAAGAAGACTTTACGAAGAATAGTGCAAGTTAGGGTCGAAAAAGAGCAGGAATACAAACAAAAGATAGAAGAAGAAAAAAGAAGAAAAAAACAGGAAAAACGAGAAAGACAAAAATATCTTGAAGTAAAGATAAAAAAAGAACGTGTAAAATTAAAAGAAATTTATCAACAACTTGGCGTTACAGGGGAAATACCTACTATTGGAGAAGTAAAGGGTGTTGAGGCGGAGAATCTTCTTTCATATTATCGTTTTGAGGAAGGTTATGGAGAAAAAATAAATGATTGGCAGAATGCTGAGAGCCAAATTGTTTTAAAAGGAACAGATGTTGATACATGGACAGAAGGCCGTTTTGGAAAAGCTATATTTTTTAACGGAGTTTCAAGTTTTGGAACAATAGATGTACCTAATAAAATAAAAAAGCTTCCTCCTGTTACTATTTCAATGTGGATATACCCTACTAGATTTTGGGGCAGCAGGACAATTCTTATGTTAAATGAAGAAAACAACTCGAATGGTAGTCTTGCGGTGAGCATTGATGAAAATGAACTATTTGTCTCTATGAAAAAACGAGGGATTGATTTTAAACTAAAAAGAAAAGCCGTTCTTTTCAGGAACAACTGGTATCATGTTGCAGTTGTATATAATCAATCTCTTTCACGCCTTACACTTTTTGTTAACAACAAAATGATCAGCCATATATCTCTTGATGCAGATATCAAGAAAATAGACCGTATATTCCTTGGGAGTAAAGAAGGTAAGCAGGAATTTTTTGCAGGAAGAATAGATGAGCTGAAGATCTTCAGCAAAGCATTCAGCAAGAAAGATATCATACGTCTTGGAGAAGAACTAAAAGTGCAGGAAGTTTTTGAAGATGTAGATAATATGGAAATACATTATAAGGAGTTAACTGAAAAAGTTAAGAATGCTCAAAATAAACTTAACAAAAAAAATAGTAAAGAAAAAGAAAGAGTTGATGCGGTAAAACAAAAGATAAAACAGGAAAAAAGTGAACTTATTTCATTATTAAAAAAACTAGGAGAGCCTCCTATTGTAAGTGTTGTTATAAAAGAAGGAAGGGAAGAAGAAGCATTAGAGAGTTTGCGTAAACAGAAAAAGCAGAAAAAAGAATTACTCGATAATTTGTTAAAAGAGAAAAAAGAAAAGAGGAAAAGATTATTAGCAGAGATCGAAACTAGATGGCAACAATTAAATAAAATTTTTAAAAAACTGGGAGAACAGGCTGTTTTGAAGCCAATGCCGAGAGAGGGCGAAGAAGAAAAGGATTTAAAAGAGATCAATAATAAACTAAAGGTCAAGAAGGCTTTGCTTGCAAAAAATCAGGAAGAAGAAAGAATTCTCCGGAGACAGCTTAGGTTGAAGATTAAAGAAGCAAAAGTACATCTGGAAATATTAAGAGATAAATTAGGTATTAGAGAAAGAGTTGTTGTTGATATGACTCCTGGTAAAGAAGAAGCGGTGCTTGCAACTATAAATAATGAAATAGAAAGAAGAGAAAAAGAGCTTGTATTAAAGCTTGAAAAAGTACGCCATACACGCAGAAAAGAGTTTTTGGAGAAGATAGAAGAAAAGAAAAAAGATCTTTATTCAATAATGGATAAACTTGGTGAGACAGATAGGCCGGAGTTTAAAGCACCCGAGGGAAAGGAAATAAATGTTTTAAAAAGGATAGATACTCTTATTGTACAAAAGCGTGAAAAATACAGAGATATCCAAAAAGAAAAGCAAAGACAACTAATGAAGCATCGTTCAGAGTTCCTGGCTTATCTAGATAAATTAAATGATGTTCTTAATAAGTTAAACGAACCTAGTTCCAGAGTTGCATTTAATGAAGAAACTCCGGAAAGATCTATAACTGATATAAAAGATCTTGTAAGAATCAAGACAATAGAATTACGGAAAAGAGAAGAAGAAGAAAAAAAAGCACAGGAAGAACTTAAGCAGAATAGAAAAATGCTTGTAAAAAGTCTTGAAGAAGAAAAACAATCGGTATTAAAGTTGGCAGCTGTGCTTAATAAGACAAATTATAAATTACCGATTGTTGTGGGTGTTTCGAAAGAAAATAAAAAAGAGAAACTCTTAATTTACTATGATTGTAATGTACCAACATATAATTCAATACCAAATAAGGCTTTGGGGCGTTATTCCGCAACTCTTGTTGATATAAGAAAGGATAATTGGGTTGATGGAAAATTTGGTAAGTCTCTTGAGCTAAATGGTGTAAATAATTATGCATCGGTAAAAGGAATAGAGTGTCCGGTTAAAAACGGTGCTTCTGTGATGATGTGGATATATCCGACACGCTTTTGGGGTATAAGATCAATAGCTGTACTTGAAGGAAAAGATGCAAGATTAAAACTGGCTGTAGAAGATGATAAATTGTATTTGCAATTCCACAATTCTTATCAGAAAAAAGTATATGATAAGATATTTAAGCTAAAAAAGAACGATTGGCAGCATGTTGCTCTAACATATGATGACAGAACAAAAAAAGTGCAGTTATATTTAAGTGGGAAAAAAGTTTTTGAGAGGTATTTAGAGTTGAATCTAACAGGCAATATTGATGAATTTGTGTTAGGGGCATCAAAAGGTGGAAGCGAATTTTTCTCTGGTAGAGTGGATGAAGTACGTTTATATAATCACGTGATCAATGAGGCAAATATAGAAAAGAAGATGATGGAAAAGAAAATAGTTACTGCAGAGGAAACATTAGAAGTTATAAATCTTAAGCTTGTAAAGCTGCAAAGAGAAAAGAAGTTGCTTGAGGAAGAATACAATGAAATGCAAAGAAAAATTCGTGAAGAAAGAGAGCGTGTGCTGCAGCAAATAGAAAAAGAAATTGTTAAAGTTAATGATATAAAAGAAAAACTTGGAGAAGGCGCAGATTATCGTATAAGAATACCGGAAGGACAGGAAAAGGAAAGCCTTGCAAAAGTAATAAATGAGCGAAAAAAGATAGAAGGATTGTGGCAAAAACATCTTACAAAGAAAAAAAATATCAGGGAAAAATATCTTGCTTTAATTGAGAAAGAAAAGGTAAAGCTTATTGACTTTAAGAAGAAGCTAGGCGAGGTGCCTATTTATCAAATAGATATCGTTGAAGGATATGAAAAAGATGTATACCAAAAAGTTAAGCAGGACAGATTGAAAAAAGAAGAACAGTGGAACCATAAAGTAGAAGGTGAAAAGCGCGAAAAACGTATTGCAATGTTAAAAGAAATAGAAAAACTGCAAACAGATTTAAATAGTGCAAAAAAGGAATTAAAAGAAAAAAGATATCCTATACGTGAAATATCGGAAGGCAAGGAAGAAGAAACGCGAAAACGGTTGAAAACAGAGCTGGCCTCTGCAAAGAAGCGTTTGAAAAAGAAAAAAGAACAAGAAAAACTTGTACTGACGAAAAAGCTCGAGAAGGAGAAGAAAGAAAAGCTTATAAAGTCTATTTCTTCATTGACCGGTGATGTTAAAAAGCTTGAAAAGGAACTTGGTATAAAAACAGCAGAATCTCTTCTAAAAAAACAGTTTATAAAGGACAGATCATTAAAAACATATTTAAAATTTGACGAAACCGGTGGTTTCAGTGCAGATGATACAAGTGGATATAATAATACAGGTTTTATTCGCGGTACTGATATCTATCAGTGGGATTCAGGAAAATATGGGAATGCTCTTCTTTTTAGCGGTGTAGTAGGATATATGGAAGTACAGGCTTCTCCTGCTTTAAGCAATATTGAAGATCTGACTTCATTGATGTGGGTATATCCAAAGAGGTTTTTTGACAACCGAACAATTTTTTATTATTCATCAAAAGATGGCAAACGTTATTTGAAGCTAAGGATGAAAGAGGACAGGTTATATATTGATATAGTTAATTATAATGAACGTGTAAATATTGATACAGGTATTGTCCTTAAAAAGAATAAGTGGCAGCATCTTGGCTTTGCTTATAGCAGTAATACTACAAGACTTCAGATCTTTTTTAACGGTCGTCAAATTGCTGATGAGAAAACAAAGATCAGGCTTATTATAGAAAATCAGCCGGTTATACTTGGATCTATGATAAGAAAAGAATTTTTTGCAGGAAAGATTGATGAGTTTAAGCTATTTAACAGAATTCTTACATCAAAAGAAGTATTAAAAAATGTTGAAGAGTTGGTTGTAGATGAAGGTTCTTCTTTTAGAAAAATGGCTATAGGAAAATTAGAAAAAAGATTTGCTGATTTAACTGTAAAAAAAGAGGGTCTACTAAAAAAAGCTGAAAAGGAAAGAGAAAAAAATATCAAGCAGCGTGAAGATGATGAAAAAAGAAAGAAAATGTTAGAAGAAAAAAGAAAGTTATTGGCTTCACAACGAGAAAAGGATGAGGAAAAACAAAGACAGATTGAAAAAGAAAAAGAAAGAGAAAAAGAACGGGAAAAAGAAAAAGAGAGTCTGTCTGAGCCTACAAAAGAGGCAGAGCGTTTAAAGCAAAGATTTGCAATGCTTAAAAGATCTTTAGAGGAAGAAAAAGCACCTATTGGTAAAGAGAAGGAAAGAGAAAAAGAAAAAGATAAAAAATTGCCGATTATAATGCATCTTGATTTTGAAAAGATAACGGGAACTAATATCTTAAAAAGTAAAAAAGGAAAGATTAAAGCAGAACTTAGTAATTTAACTAAAAATGATCTTGTTGATTCACCGGATGGTAAGGGGCTTAATATTGGACACGGAGGTTTTGTGAAAATTGATAGATCCTCTTCTCTTGCGCTTGAAAAAGGTTTTACAATAAGCTTTTGGATGCGTGCGAAGACTACAAATAACAGTGTTCTCGTTGAAAAAGGTACTTTTAGAATAGAGATCATTGATGAAAAACTAACGGTTTATTTTTCTAATAGAAGGGATAAAAAGCTTGATTATGAACTGGAAAAAGAAAAATGGTATGCTTTAGCTGTTAGTTTCAATGTATTTACAGGTGATTTTAAACTTTTTGTTAATGGTGCGAATGTTGCTTCGACAAACATAAATGAAGACATATCCTTAATGGCTGGAGGCATCTTTATTGGTAAGGGAAAAAATGATAGTGCCTCGACTTTTAAAGGTATCGTGGATAATTTTCAGCTCTTTTCTGAAGAAGTCTCAGGTCAGGAGCTGATGATAAAAAGTCCGTTTAATATAGAGATTGATTTTATAAAAGGTAATAAAACATTTTCTAAAACAGCGGTTATGAGTATTAAAGCAGATAATGCGAGTCACTTTAAAATATTTGAATCTAGCGATAGGCGTAAGGCAAAGTGGGAGAGGATGCGTCCACATAAAATATTGATACTTTCACCTAGTGAAGGTAAGAAAGAGATCAAATGTGTAGTGAAAAGCTGGTATGGTGTGGAAAGTAAGGAAAAAACACTTTTCATTGAGGTTATAAAAGAAAAACCAAGTGTTAAGCTTTATTCACCACTTGAAAACACGACAGTAACTGGTAGAAGATGAGGAAAAGATGTCAGGAGTAAAGAGCAAAAATTTTGTTTTATTAAGTTACATAATGTTATCGATAGCATTGGCATTTTTTGCTTTGAATACTTTTGTGAAATTTCTTGGTATAGAAGCATTTAAAAGAGGTGATTATCAGAGGGCTAGAAAGTATTTTTCTCTGCTTATACCAAAAGATAGAAAGATGATAGGGATAACTTATTATAAAGATAAATTATTTGAAGAAGCTTTCAATTATTACAAAAAAGCTAATGATGAAAAAGGCATGGGTTTAGCATATTTGGGATTAAAAAATTATGACAAAGCCATAGAATATTTTGAGAAGACAAAGAGCTACAGTAATAAGGGTTTCGCGCTTTTAGGACAAAAAAAATATAAAGAAGCATTAGAGCTTTTTGAAAAAGCAGAGGATAATTCCGGATTGGGTCTTGCATATCTTTCAATGGGGGATCTAGACAAAGCTGAAGAGGCTTTTAGGAATAGTTCTGATAATTTTGGATTAGGGGTTGTTCTTTATTCAAAGGGACAGCATTTTGCTGCTATGAAGGCTTTTAAGAAATCTCCAAACAATACTGCAAAAGGGATGAGTTATTTTATAAAGGGTGATCTGAAAAAGGCAAAAAAATATTTTAGCAAAAAAGCTGATCTGACTATACAAGGTTTTTTTGACTTTCTAATCGGTAACTATGATAAGGCAGAGGAGATCTATATTTATTCGAAAGATGATAAAAAACAAGGTCTTTTATTTATGAAGATAGGGCAGCTTGGTCAAGCTTATGAGAAGTTCACATCTCTTTCAGATTATGAAAATCTTGGAGAGCTTTTTTATCGTGTAAAAGATTATGAACGATCTTTTGAATATTTTAAAAAGGCAGGAAAAGATAAAAAAGCTTTTGATGCTCTTATGGCAAGGCAGGATGTTGACAGGGCTATTACATTTGCTAAAAATATTCTTCAAAGGGAAATAAACTATCCAAAGCTCCGCCTTTCAATATCAGAAATTTATAGAAAAGAAGGTAAATTTGATTTTGCTCTTCAGGAGCTTGACAAAGTTTCTAAGAATAATGCTTATGAAGATATTGCGTTTTTATATAAAGCAAGAACATATTTTTATAATAAGGATTATAAATCTGCATCAAATGAGATAGATAAATTAAAAGGTCTTTATAATGATAAGACTTGGTTTAAAAGCATTGCTCTTAGCTCAAAAAATTTAAATGAACTATCAGGAAAAAAAGTTGTAGATGTAGAGCAAAAGATAGAAAAGGATGAAGAAGAGGATGATGATTCATTTGAAGATGAAGAAGAAGGCTCATCGATATTAAAGTGGATATTAATAATGCTTGGCATAGGTGCTCTTGGGGGTGCTATCTATTTTGTATACACCCATATTGATAAAAAAGCAGCTGTAGACCAGAGAAAATCTATTCTTGGTAATAGTAATAAGTTAGGAGCTAAAGGAAAAATTGAAGAAGTTGTAAATGTTCAACAAGTTTTAAAATTGGATGATTTTAAATTTGATGGAATCAATGTGCTTTTAAGTGTACTTAAAAAGCAGGGTATAAAAACTATGCGTGATGAAATTGTTGAGCTTTCCGGTGAAGGGGAAAATAAACTTTCTGTATATGGGATATATCTTGCATCAAGAGCAAAAAACGTTGCAGTAAAGGGTATTAAAATAGATTGGAGTTATTTAAATGATGTAAAAACATCAGTGATAGTATTTTTTAAGGATGAAACATTTGCTAATCTTATGGCTATAAAAGACAAAAAAGTTTCTCTGGACTTTGGGATGGATAAACTGGTTACTATCAGTGTTGATGATTTTCTCTTGGTCTGGAATGAATATGTTATGATTTTTGGAGCATCGTAATGACAGGAAAAAAAGGAAAAAAAATCAGTAAAAATCTTTTACCTATAAAAGGAATTGTGATATTTGCAGTTCTTTTTACTGTAGTTCTAGGATTCAGGTTGCTGACAGTAACTACGTTTAAGCCAAAACTGGGTCAGGATGCATTGTATCTTGATGCATTAAATACCGAGCGTTCAAAGTCCATGCTTGAAATATATGATGAGCGAATATCTTTTAAATGCGATTTTTTAGGTCTTCCTGACAATGTTCTTAGAGCAAATGATCATAACAGAAAACCTATGGTTTCATATATTGATATTCCCAAAGGAAGACTTATATATAGCGGTGATGATATTCAAGTAAAAAGGCAGGATTTGTTACTTGATAAAAGAGGTCAAATACAGATCAAGGATAAAAAAGATCCATTCCTTTCATTTACGCGTATTTTTATGAGTGATCATCCATCAAAGACAAGTAATCTGGGATATGGATGGTCACATAATTTTAATTACCAATTTTTTAATATTGGTGAGGTCTATACGATTATAGACTGGCGCGGTGAAATTTATTCCTTTGCTTATGACTATAAGGATGAAAGATTTCAGCAGATTTCCGGACTTGCAACGGAGCTTGTTAGAAAAGGAGAGGATGATTTTATATGGACAACACCGGATAAAAGTCAGTTGTCATTTAACCACAACAGAAGATTTTCTCAATATTCTCTCAATCAGATAAAGACATTAGGAGGAAGAGTCTTAGATTTTAAATATGATCAGGAAATAGGTAAATTTGTGTCAATTAGAGATACAGCAACAGACCTTTCTCTTGAATTTCGTTATGGAGCCAATGGCCTTATTTCACAGGTTACTTTTTCAGATAATACTATTGTTAATTATAAGTATGATGAAACCGGCAATCTTCTATCGTCTAATAATTTGAGTACAGGTTATTTAGAAGAATATGATTATAAAAGCCTCAACAATATACATAGCATTACAAATATTAAAATGCATGATAGAAAACTTTCATTTGTATATGACACATTAGGAAGGATAGAGGCGGTCATACATGGTGAAGGAAAAACGTCCCGATTTATATACGATGATATTTTGGGAATAGTAGGTGTTACTGATGTTGAGGGTAATAACTATAAATATATTTGTGAAGGGAAAGCTATATTAAGAATAGTAGATCCTATTAAAAATGAGCAGCATTTTTTTTACAGTAACAATAGGCAAATTTTAAAAGCTGTATTTGCAGATGGTTCTTATATGATAAAAAAATATAATGATACTGGAAATATAATGGAAAGCGAGATTGCTCCAGGTAATGTCAATTATTTTGATTATAATTTAAAAAGTGGGAAACTTGCTAAGTTTATAAATCCACTTGGAAGAATGGTCAAATTTGAATTCAATGAATCAGGTTTACCTATTAAAAGAGTAGGCTTAAAGGGTGAAAATTTTTTAATGGAATATGATTCATTTGGTAGAATTACCGGAATAACAGATCCGTCAAATGTTAAATACACATTTAATTATGATAATTGGGGTAATGTGCAAAAAATATTTTCGAGTGGAGGGAGGGAAACATTTTATGAATATGATGAACTCGGAAGGCTAAAGACACATGTTAATCGAGAAGGTATTAAAAAAGAGATAAGGTATGAAGATAAGGACCGGACGAAAAAGATAATATATTCTGACGGTTCTGTATGTTTAGATAAGTTTAATAATTTTGGTGAAATCATCAAAAGAGTTTTTAATAAGCAAATAACAAAATATAATTATGACGCAGCCGGTAATCTGACGGAGGTTATATTTGCAAATGGGCAAAAGATTAAAAAATCATACGATAATATTGGTAACGTAGTTTACGAAAAAAATATTTATGGCGTTGAGAATGAATATGTTTATGACGGATTATCACGTTTAATAGAAGAAAAAAACGTAAAGACAAATGCATTAACTAAATTTGAATACAGTAAGGAACAAGGAAGTGGACAGAAGTTATTTAGTCCTCAATTTACAAAAAAAACATTTCCTGACTCCGAAGTTTTAACAAACAAATATGATTCTTTAGGGCAAATTATTGAAATCATTGAACCAACAGGTAAAAAGAAAGAAATATCTTATGACAAGACCGGCAATATTACAAAAATAAAGAAAAATGAGCTGTTTGAAACAATATATGCTTATGATCAGGCGGAAAATCTTGAATCTGTTTTTAAGCCAGGAAACCAGATTTTTCTTTACGATTATAATTGGCGTCATCAAATAATCGGTGCGGTTGACCCGGAAGCACATCCTTATACCTATAGATATGATGATAATGGTAATTTACAGAGTGTCTATAACGCAGAGAAGCAAACCTTTTCTTTTTTCTATAGTCCAAGCGGTAATTTGACGGCTTTTGAATTTCCTTCCAAACTTGTTTATGAATACGGATATGATGATCTGAACCGTTTGGTCACTATTGCAAAGGGTCCTGAAGATTTTACGGAAGTTTCATATGATCTGGATGGCAGTATTTCATCAATAGCACATTCTTCAGGAATATTTGAATCAAGAAGTTATAATAATCTTAGATTATTGACAGCAAAGAAATTTTCAGATGATACACTATACAACTACTCTTATGATAATTATGGAAGAATAAAGACTATTAATGGAGACGGATTCAATAAAACTTTTGAATATGATGATGAGGCACGTGTTTCGCGGATGACGATCAATCAGCTTTCTTTTACATTTTCATATACAAAAGGGGGAAAAATATCAAGAATAATTTATCCGGATAGATATGAAATAGCTTATGAATATGATGAAAAAGGATTGATAAAAGAAATTAAAGATTCTTCTGGTGATAAGATCCTGTTTAAATATGATGCAAGGGGAAACAAGCAATCGATCCATTATTCAAACAGAGTTAAAGAAACTTTTGGTTATGATGATCTTGGACTTGTTTCAAGAATTAAAATATCAAATTGGAAAGATGAAAAAATATTAGATGCTTACATGAATTATAATTATCTAAATCAATTTTCTGATTTAAAAGTTTCACAGCTGCAACGTGATGAAGAAGAAGTGCGATATCAATATGATTCCTTAATGAGAATAACAAGAGAAGTAACAGATGAAAAACAAAATGAATATCATTATGATCCTAACGGGAACTTAATAGAAGAATCATCGCAGAACTCAAAAGATAAAAGATCTTTTGCAAAAAGCCAGGATAACATGCTTACAAGAATAGAAGATTCTCTTTTTAGCGGAGGAGGTTATGTTCCACTTTTAGGCGTAATGCCAAAGCGGCCTCCTGAATATGTAAATGTAAATGAAAGTGTGTGTCAGATAGACCGTAAAAAGAACATGTTTTATCTTGATAAATTTAAATTACATCCAGGAGAAAATATTCTTAAGATTAATGCAATCGACAGAATCGGGTATAAAGAATCACTAAAAATGAAAGTATTTTTAGATGAAGAAGCAACTGCAACATTTTCTTATGATCCAATTGGAAACATCCAGTGTATTTCAAAAAAAGGTACAATAAAGGCTTTTGAATGGAACCATCAAAACCGTATTGAAAATGTTATAAACGAGCGCAGAGAAGTAACGAAATATGGATATTATGATGATGGAATGTTAGCATTTACAACAGATGATTATGGTGACAGAACGCAATTTATATATGGCCCAAACGGAAAACTTTTAGCCGAACAGCAGGGAAAAGGAGGCCTTTCAGCTAAATATGTATATGCTCCTGACGGGAGCATCTTGTTTAAGCTTGAAAGAGGTGAGAAAAAATATTTTTACCATCTTTTACCGGATAGAAGTGTAAAAGTCATGACAGATCGTTTTGGTAATCTGGCTAAGCAGTATTCATATGATGGTTTTGGTAAAGTGACTGGTGAAGTTGGTAGAATAAGAAATAACTTTTTATATAAAGGAATGTTCTTTGATGAATATTCTGATCTATATTTTCATAAAGGACGTTACTATTCAGCAGAGTACAGAGCCTATCTAGGTGGCGATTTGCGTGATGTTGGTTTTGCCGCAAACCATCTCTCTCCGGTTTCTAATCTGTTTGGAATAGATGTTTTGCTTATGCATCTTAATAAAAAGACAGATCCATTGCCTACATTACAAAAAAAGATAGATGTGTTTTATGGCTATTAAGAGTGCTTTTGTTATATGCTTCCCTGGATACTATCAGATCAAACAGGGTAATCATTTAAAAGGTATCCTGATCTCAATTGTTTTTAGCCTATGCTTTGCTATGTATGTAATAGCGCTTTTCTCAGGTTTTGATGGCAGCCTTTTTATGGTCCTTATTCTTTCTGTTTTTCTTTTTTATATACTAGACGTAATAGAAAATGGATTAAAAGAAGAAAAAGATAAAATAGTTTCAGAACAACCTTATGAAGATGGAAGAATAGCTCTTATGACTTTTGATTATGAAAGTGCAGAAAAGTTATTTTTTCAGGCTTTAGAACTTGATCCATTGGATCTGGATGTTGTTTTCCAGCTGGCAGTCCTATATAAAAAGAAAAGTGATACTTCAAAAGCAAAGATATGGCTTAAAAAATATCTAAGACAAAATAAACATAAAAAATGGCGTGATGATGCAAAGAAGCTTTTAAAGGAAATACAGGAATGATACTGCGAATAGTAAAAGAGTATGAAAATGATTCTATCTTTGAAGTAAAAGATGAAAAAATTATTATAGGAAGAGGAAGCGACAGCCAAATAGTTATCAATGATGACCTTGTCTCAAGAAGTCATGCTCGTATTATTTATGATGAAGGATCATATTGGGTAGAGGATCTGAACAGCACAAACGGGACATATGTTAATGAAAAGCCTATAGAAAGAAGTATTCTTAAAACCGATGATAAAATAAATATTGGAAAAGCTGTTCTTTTTGTTCAGAAGACACATACAGATGTTGAAATTCGTAAAAAACCTGCGCTGCATATTGTTGATACGGTTGATTCGAAAAGTAGCGACATGTTATCTATGCATCCTAAAGAAGCATCTCTTTTGCTTAAACCTGATAAAAAAGAAAATCTGGAAGTTTTAAGTAAAGAAAATGAGAATCTTAAGAAATTATTCAGGCTTAATAGTTTTATAACATCTACCCGTAATATAAAGGTCTTGACTGATAAAATAATGTCTTTGGCATTCGAGATGATAAATGCAGACAATGTATGCATACTTTTTGTGCATGAAAAAACAAAAGAGCTGGAAGTAAAATCAATGATGTCAAAGCATGATAATAAAACGGTTACAGTTAGCCGTACAATAGTAAATCATGTTTTGGAAAAGAGTTTTTCTGTCCTCTCTTCAGATGCAATGGATGACAGCAGATTTAACCCTGGCAAGAGTATAATTTCAGCAAATATAAAATCCGTTGTGTGTACACCGATAAGGATCGAAGATAAGGTGCTGGGTATCTTTTATGCAGATATGAGGAGTTTATCTTTAAAATTTTCGGAAGGTGATCTCAAAATAGTCACTATTCTTGCTAATATGATCGGTATTGCTATGGAAAATGATTTCTGGCATCGCGAAGCAATCAGAAAGGAAAGGCTTTCAGCAATGGGTGAAGTTATTACAGGAATATCTCATTATGCAAAGAATATATTGAATGGATTAAAGCTTGGAATAGAAGCTCTTGAAATGTCAATAAAAAAGAAATCAATAGAGAAAACTCAAAAGAGCATGAAAGCTATAAGGGCTCAAGAAAAACGAATAAGCAATCTTGTTCTTAACATGCTTGATTACTCTAAAGAAAGAGTTCCTGTAAAGCAGCATGTTGATATTAGGGAAGTGGTAGGTGATATTATAAGTCCGTATACGGACTTTTTTACAAAAAATAATATTAGATGTTATTTTGATATCAATAGTTCTGTACCGGAAATAAAAGTCGATATTACTGGAATACACAGAATCTTATTAAATCTTTTTACAAATGCATTAGATGCTATAAAAAAAACACCTGTTGGTATAATAAGGATAGCAGTAGACCATAAAAGTGATCCAGATCTTTTTACAATTAGCGTAGAAGATAACGGTACTGGTATGGAAAAAAAGTGTTTGGAGCGGATATTTGATGTTTTTTACAGCACAAAGAATTTTGAAGGAACCGGACTGGGACTTGCTGTTGCCAAAAAAACAGTAGAAGAACATGGTGGTACAATATCAGTAGAATCAGAGCTTGGAAAGGGTTCCAAAATTATTATTAAGTTACCTCAGTAATAAAATATTGCTTTTAGCAATATTTTAGTTGTGCGTTGTGTGTAGTGAGTAAAAGGCCTTTCGACTCACTACGTTCGCTCAAGATTAAAAAAGGCTTCGCTGATTATTGAATCTTGCCACAGAGGACACCGAGAACACAGAGATAAGAACAATCACGAAAACACGAAAATAAAATAAAAGCACGAAAAATGAATGTCCTCCACAAAGCGCTGGTGGATCTGCGATAGAGACGCACGGAGATGCGTCTTTGTAAAATGTAAAAGAAAATTTAGCCACTACCTCTAATTTCACCACGGAAAAATCACGGATAGGCACGGAGGAAGAAAACGTAAAGTGCAATGACAATGTTTTATTATTATATTTGACCTGGTTCCCGCGGTTCCGCCGCGGGAAGACAACTTCTCTTTAGTTTTTAGTAAAAAAACTCTGATTCTTTTTATCTGCTCTTCGACTACGTTCAGGATAAACTATTATTTGCGTCCCATTTCTGTTTTGCTCTGTTTTCTGCCTTGTGTCTTTCTTTCTATTTCATCAATCATTTCTTTTGCTGTTTTAGCATCCTTTGTATCAGGGTACTGCTTTATAATGCTTCTAAGAATAGGAAGAGCCAGGTCATCTCTGTTTAAATTAGAGTAATTTTTTGCTTGCTGTATTTTTTTTATACAATGCTGATTTGAAAACTGTATTTTTTTATGTCCTTCAAATAAACTAAATTTATTTTGTATTAGAAAAACGGAAATAATGGCAAGTACTATTAACAAGAATATATTTTTTGCACGACTTTTGGTTTTGCATTTTTTAGATTTCTTTTTTGGAGGAGTAAAACGCTTATAGTTATCTTGTGATTGGGTCCTTCCTTCGCTCAAAAAAAGGTTAATATCATTTATCATATCGTCTAAAGAATTATATCTTTGAGAAGGATATTTTTCAGTGCATTTTCTAATGATTGCATTTACTTCTTCAGGAATTGAACGGTTTATACTATCAGCTAGAGGCGGAGCATCTTCTTTTATATGTTCGAGAAGTTTTGATATCTGCGTAGTCTGAAAAAGCGGCCTTGCAGTGACCAGTTCAAAAAAGGTTGCTCCAAGAGCATAAATATCTGATTGGATCGTACAAATCCCTTTTAAAAGCATTTCAGGTGCCATATATGCGGGAGTCCCTGCAAATTTCTTTTTTTCATTCATATTAAAGACGGGCTGTGCCAGGCCAAAATCAGCTATCATCAGCCTATTTGTCTTTTCATCTAATATGATATTGGCAGGTTTTATATCTCTGTGAAGAAATCCGTTATCATGTGCATATTTTAATCCTTCAGCAATTTGAAGCATCATTTTCAATGATTCAAAAATAGGAAAAAAAGAACGACTTCTTATAAAAGAAAGGCTTTTTTCTTTTATTAGCTGCTGAAGGGTTTTCCCTTCAACAAGTTCCATTATAAAATAATGGAGATTTTTTTCGCTTCCGATACCATATATTTGAACAATATTAGGGTGGCGCAGTTTTGCTGCATTCCTTGCTTCATTTTTAAATTTATCTATATATTCAGAATCAGAGGAAAACTGCTTTTTTAGTATTTTGATAGCTACAAAACGTTCAAGTGTTCCCTGGTATGCTTTAAAAACAACTCCCATGCCTCCATGGCCGATCTCTGAGGCAAGAGAGTATTCTCCTAGTGATAATCCAGGATTGATATTAGTTCTGGTCTCATCATTATCAAAATTAGAATCATGGACAGTTTTTTGATCATGTATTGTCATAAAATATACGCTGATATTATATCATATTAATATTAGATTTTTCATTATCTTTATCTGTTGACATAGAAAATAGGACTTTTATAATAAGAAGTTATTTGTAATAGCTTTTAAGGAGAACATAATAGAATGTTTAAACCAAAAAACTATATATTGGCTTTTATAGTATTTTGTACGTTACCGGTAATAATGGTATTTGCAGAAGGCGTGGATGCAGGGACTCATGGAAATGGCATGGAGCTTTTAGTCCTTCAATTAAGCATTATTATAATCGCAGCCAGAATAGGAGGGTCTTTTTTTGAGAGATTTCATCTTCCTCCAGTATTGGGTGAAATAGTTGCAGGTATTATCATTGGTCCTTTCTTTTTAGGTCATCTTCCAATACCTGGTTTTTCATTGGGGCTGTTTCCGGTGCATCCGTCAGTTGCGATTGCATCAGGTATTCCGATCTCTCCTGAACTTTATGCTTTGACCACAATTGCTTCACTTGTATTACTCTTTCTTGTAGGGCTTGAAACTGACATTGAGAGTTTTTTACGTTTCTCTATTACAGGTTCTATTGTTGGAATAGGCGGAGTAATTGCAAGCTTTATACTTGGTAATATTGCTACTGTTTTATGCTCAAAATATTTTCTCGGTATTACCTGTGGTTTTGGTGATCCGGTACCTCTTTTTATGGGGGTTGTGACTACTGCAACATCTGTTGGTATTACCGCACGTATTCTTTCTGAAAATAGAAAGATTGATTCTCCTGAAGGAGTGACCATCCTTTCAGGTGCTGTTGTTGATGATGTAATGGGAATTATTCTGCTTGCGGTAATAATTGGTGTTATTAATGGCATGAAAAGTGGTTCTATTGCCTGGAAGCATATTATAGGTATTTCTTTTAAAGCCGTTTTTATATGGTTATTTTTTACAATTTCCGGAATAGTTTTTTCTCAGAAAATAAGCCGTTTTTTAAAAATGTTTAAAGATGCTGGGACGATCTCTGTAATTAGTTTTGCCTGTGCACTTTTTTTGGCAGGTATCTTCGAAAAATCCGGTCTTGCTATGGTGATAGGTGCATATACGATGGGCCTTTCTCTTTCTAAAACAGATATTTCATATGTTATTCAAGATAAATTGTCTGTGCTTCATAAGTTTTTTGTTCCGGTATTTTTTTGTGTAATGGGAATGATGCTTAATTTTCTAGAGCTTGCTTCATGGAATATCATTGCTTTTGGTGTTGTCTTTGTTGTTTTTGCGGTTGCGGGAAAGCTTATTGGATGCAGTATACCGGCTCTTTTTTTAAATTTTAATTTAAGAGGAGCTCTTAGAATAGGCATGGGAATGACTCCGAGAGGTGAAATTACGCTTATTATTACCAGTATAGGCCTTTCAATGGGGTTTTTAAATCATGAGTATTTTGGAATAGTCATAATAATGACTTTTTTGACAACACTTATTACGCCCTATATTTTTTCTAAGATGCTTCAGTCTAAAAAACCGGTTCTTAGAAAAGAAAAAGTGGTTAAAACAGAGCATACTGAGATAATTTACAATATGCCGAATCCTGAAACATCAGAACTTATTTTAACCAAAGTGATAGCAGCTTTTGAAAACGAGGGGTTTTATGTGCACCAACTTTCTATGAGAAGAAGGCTTTATCAGATAAGAAAAGACCAGACCTTTGTTACAATGAAGACAAAGCCGGAAAAATTGATTTTTGATTGCCTTGAAAGAGATGCGGCATTTATTCATACACTTTTTTATGAAGTACTTGCTGAGCTTGAACGTACTTTGAAGCAGCTAAAGAACCTAACAGATAGAGAAAAAATTGGTAAAAAAATATTTGCAGAACAAAAAGGGTCTTCTTCAGCCACATCCATATTTTCTCAAATATTGCACCCGAGTGCTGTAACAATAGACCTAAAAGGTGAGACAAAACGTGAGATAATAGAAGAGCTTTTAAGTTTATTAGTAGATTCAGGAAGGCTGGAGCTTGATAAAAGAAAAATAGCGCAAAAAGATATACTGGAAAGGGAATCTGTAATGTCAACAGGTATGCAGGATGGAATTGCCCTTCCGCATGCAAGGACCGATGCAGTAACCAGTATGCATTGTGTCGTGGGCTTAAAAAAGGAGGGTATTGATTTTGACTCACTGGACAAGAAACCTTCCAAGATCTTTATAATGACACTTTCTTCTAAGAAAACATCAGAGCCGCAACTTCAGTTTATGGCAGAGATGAGCAAGTATCTTAAAGATAAAAACATAAGAAGTAAAATGCTTTCCTCTTTTTCAGATGCTGAATTATTTAAAGTATTTACTTCACAGGTCTAGTTTGTTGATTGTCTTTATCCTTTAAAATACGATGATTAAATGGTTATATTTTTTCAGGATTTTCCCTTATTATCGAGTAAAAAAAAGTATTTTTTAAAGATATTTTTGTAGTATATTTTTAAAATTAAAGATACAATATTGGTTATAATAGGTGATGAGTTATAACCATAATGGCGCAAAGCGTCATAACAAGAGGAGGAGTTATGGTTAAGAAAGTTGTTAAGAAGAAAATTGTTAAGAAAAAAGTTGTTAAGAAAAAGGTAGCAAAGAAAAAAGTTGTTAAAAAGAAAGTTGTTAAAAAGAAAGTTGTTAAGAAAAAAGTTGTTAAGAAAAAAGTAAAAAGAAAACCAAATGCTGCTTTTATGAGACCACTTACACCAAGTGACAAACTAGCTAAAGTTGTTGGCGCAAAACCACTGCCAAGAACAGAAGTAGTCAAAAAATTATGGATCTATATTAAGAAAAATAAGCTGCAGGATAATGCAAATAGAAGAATGATAAATGCTGATGCAAACTTAAAAGCTGTATTCGGCGGTAAAGCAAAAGTATCTATGTTTGAAATGACAAAACTTGTAAGCAAACAGCTTTCATAATTGTTATTTAAGAATAAGGAAAAGCCTGTCTCTTAGGGGACAGGCTTTTTTTATTTAGCAAGGAATTTGGGATTAAAAATCTATTCCCTTGAAGATAGGTTGATGAATAGTAGGGGCAGGTTCTAAACCTGTCCTTAATTATGCAAATAAAAGGGCGGATTTAGAATCCGCCCCTACACGGTCATTGTTTGAAATTGTTCGTCAATTCAAGTATAAATAAAACAATCGATTATTAAGCTTTCTTTTAGTCTTTAGAGGACTTATACTTTTATAATAAGGTTGGAGATTTTATGGATGAAATAAAAGTAAAAAAAATATTGTTTGTAATGTCTAGCATAAAGCAGGCAAAGCGTTCAGAGGAAGCATTAAAAAAAGCTTTTGATTCTATTGAGTTTGTTCATGCTTCAAGAAGTGCAGAAGCGATTTCAAGATGTGAAAATACAAACTTTGATATAATAATTTGTGACTATTACATGCCTAACTTAACCGGCATTGAAATTTTGCGGCACATTAGAAAACAGAAAAATGAAATACCATTTATTCTTATTATAGATTACCAGTCTCAAGGAGTTATTATCGATGCTTTAAAAGCAGGTGCAGATGATTATGTTATTATTGACGTAGCTTTTGAAGAGATGCTTCCCTGTGTAGTGAAAAAGAATATAAGATTTATTGAAATGAAAAAGAAATATGATTACCTTTTGAATGAACTACAAAAAACTCAGACAGAAGTAAAAGATATAAATATTCATGATGAACTGACAGGTCTTTGGAATAGGCGCTATATAGTAAAAAGGCTGGAAGAAGAAAATGCTAGAGTGAAACGATATGACAGACCCCTTTCAGTTCTTTTAATAGATGTTGATCATTTTTCAGATATAAATAAAGAATATGGACGGCAGATGGGAGATCTTATCCTTCAGAAGATAGCTGTTATAATGCAGAATATAGTTAGAAAAGTAGATGCTATAGGAAGATATACAGGTGATGAATTTTTAGTAATACTTCCTGAAACTCCTGTAGAAAAATCTTCTGTTGTAGCAGAAAAAATTCTTGAAAGTGTAAGAAAACATATTTTTAATTCTAAAGGATCAAAGTTTCAGGTTACATTAAGTATAGGTATAAGCTGGTCCCCCCGCTTTGGCAGGGAAAACTATGAAGAGCTTCTTTCTGCAGGAGGTAAAGCTCTTTTCAGCGCAAAAAATGAAGGATATAATAGGGTTAATGTAGCTGGAAAATACAAGTAACCTGTGTTTACCTAAAGGCGAGCCAATTACAGTGCATCTGTTGCGTTATCAAATACTATATTTACTTTGATCCCTGCTAATCCAGGAATGACGACTTTTTATGTTTGTCTTGTATTTTCAATGCACTTGACTCGTAAAATATTCAGGTTCCTTTTGTAAAAAAGGAGAGATGACTTAGGTTTTATGTCATCTCTCCTTTTCTTTTACATTAATCCAGCTCAAATATATCCGCGACCATTAGTTTTTTATCTGCGTTAATCTGCGTCTTATGTATCTGCGATCATTTGTGCCTTTTATCTGTGTTAATCCCCTACTGTTTTGCTTCGCAAATCAAAGATGTGGGAACTATAGTCTGTGTTTTAGAGCTTAAACAAAAGATCAGCATATGTTGGAACAGGCCAGAGATCTCTTGGCGTAATTGCTTCAAGAGAATCGATATCTTCTCTTAAAGAACCCATAGCTGTAAAGACTTTATCTCTGTAAGCTTTTGCCTGTTTGGATACATCTGAAATTCCTTGAGCTTTTTCAAGATTCTTTTCAAGGTCAAAAACTTTTTTTGAAGCTGATTCCATAAGTGAAATGGATTTATTTAAAAGTTCACTCTGTACTTTTGTTGAAACAGATATATCTTTGAGTGTGCTTATATCTCCAGCAAGCTGTGCAACAAATTCCATAACAGCAGGAAGATATTGACTTTTTACCATGTCAAGAGCTGTCAGTGCTTCAATATTTATTTGCTTAGCATACTGCTCCAAATAGATATCATAACGCGCATGTAATTCTCTTTTTGAAAGAATAGCGTGTTTTTCAAACATCTTTATGCTTTTATCTGAAGTAAGAGTCTGCAGAGCATCAACAGTTGACTTGATGTTAGGAAGTCCGCGCTTTTTAGCATCCTTTACCCATTCATCAGAATAATTGTTGCCATTGAAAATGACTCTTCCATGCTTTTTCATGATCTCTTTTACAATAGATGTTGTTTCTTTGTTGATGTCCTTTGCTTTTTCCAAGCGTGTAGCTATCCCATCAAAAGCATCTGCAGCGATCATGTTTAAAACAACACATGAACCTGAGACGGATGCAGCAGAACCAACCATACGGAATTCAAATTTGTTACCTGTAAACGCAAAAGGTGATGTCCTGTTCCTATCAGTATTATCTTTAGGTAAAGCCGGCAGAGCATCTACACCGATTTTGATAAAATTGGAACCTTTAGAAGATGCTTTTTCGCCTTTTTCAATTGCCTCCAAAATATGTGTCAGTTCATCACCAAGAAATATTGAAATAATAGCAGGAGGTGCTTCATTTGCTCCAAGTCTGTGATCATTGCCTGAATTTGCAGCAGAACGTCTTAGCATATCAGCATTTTCATCAACAGCTTTAATAAGAGCACTTAGAAATACAAGAAACTGTGCGTTGTCATGCGGAGTGTTGCCGGGATCAAGAAGATTCATCCCATCATCTGTTGCAAGTGACCAGTTAAGATGTTTTCCTGAACCATTTATACCTGCATATGGCTTTTCATGAAGCAGGCAGACAAGACCGTGCCTCAAGGCAACTTTTTTCATTGTTTCCATAACAAGCTGGTTATGATCGGCGCCGATGTTTGTTGTTGCAAAAACAGGAGCCATTTCATACTGAGCAGGAGCGACTTCATTGTGCTGTGTTTTTGAAGACACACCCATTTTCCAGAGCTCAGCATTGAGATCTTTCATAAAATCCAGAACGCGGTCTTTTATTGCTCCGAAATACTGATCTTCCATTTCCTGACCTTTAGGTGGAGTTGCTCCGAAAAGAGTTCTTCCTGCAAGCATTAGGTCAAGGCGCTTATCAAAAAGATCTTTATCTACAAGAAAATATTCCTGCTCGGGGCCAACAGTTGATGTAATTCTTTTGGTAGCTGTATTTCCCATAGCATTCATTATACGCATTGCATGTTTGGAAACTGCTTCCATGGAACGAAGAAGCGGAGTTTTTTTATCCAATGCATCACTTGTGTAAGAGCAAAATGCTGTTGGTATACAAAGTGTGACATCACCGGATGCGTCTTCTTTCAGGAAAGCCGGTGATGTTGTATCCCATGCAGTATAGCCGCGTGCTTCAAATGTTGCACGAAGGCCGCCGCTAGGAAAAGAAGAAGCATCAGGTTCTCCCTTGATCAGCTGTTTCCCGGAAAACTTCATAATAACAGTGCCGTCAGCAGAGGGTTCAATAAAAGAATCATGCTTTTCGGCTGTGCTTCCTGTCAAAGGCTGGAACCAGTGTGTATAATGCGTGGCTCCCTTTTCAATAGCCCAGTCTTTCATGGCATTGGCGACAACGTCAGCTACATCTGCTTTGAGTTCAATCCCTTTTTCAACGGTCTCTTTCAGTGATTTGTACACGTTGTTCGGAAGTACTTTTCTCATGACAGAATCACTGAAAACATTTTTTCCAAAAACCTGTGTTACATCCATACTTTTCTCCTTTTTACTATTATGAATGACAATTATAACACCCTATATTTACTTTTCTATGTTTTTCATTGTTTTAAGTAGTTTTCTACAATCTGATTTTCTCTTTCTTTTGATTATTCAAATGAGTAAAAACAAAACAAAAAAATTACAGTTTAAGCTTTTCTTTTACCATCTGTGCATAGACCCTGTTTATTCTGTTTGTCTTAAGCCACCTCTCTATTGTAGCAATTTGAATATCAAGTATTTTTGAAAGATCATACAGTGTATATCTCCTTTCTTCCTTCAAACTTTTAATGCTTTTAATCAGTTTTTTATCTTCCATGCATTTTCCTTCTTTTAAAATATTTTAGCCGATAGCTTCAGAACCCGTTTCGCCTGTCCTTATGCGGATGCATTTAGGCAGATCCATGACAAATATTTTTCCGTCCCCTATTTTTCCTGTACGTGTACCCTTGATGATAGCATCAACAGTCGGCTTGACATAATCTTCATTCACTGCAATCTCCAAACGGATTTTTTTCAAAAGATTGATATCATGAACCACTCCACGGTAAGTTTCCGTGTATCCTTTTTGCTGTCCGCATCCAAGGGCATTGGTGACAGTCATCTTAAAAACTTCTGCATCATAAAGAGATTTTTTTACATCAGGAAGCTTATATGGTTGTATCATGGCAACTATGAGTTTCATTTTTTTTCTCCTTTTTTTCTCCGGCACCCGCTTTTGAGAGTGAATGCCGGATATAAATTTACCAATTAGTTTTCTGTTGTAAATATCTGAAACCCTGCATAGGATTCCATTCCGTGCTCGCTGATATCCAAGCCTTTGAGTTGTTCTTCATCACTGACACGAAGACCAACTGTTTTTTTCACGATCATGAAAAGAACAAAGGCTGAACCGAAGACCCATGCAAAGACTGAAAGTACACCTATCAGCTGAGTAAAGAAAACTCCTATGCCGCCTCCGAAGAAAAGGCCGTTTGTCCCGCCGTAAGCTTCTTCAGCGAAAAGCCCTGCAGCCAGTGTTCCGAAAGCACCGCAGACACCATGAACGGAAATAGCACCGACAGGATCATCAACTTTCAGTACTTTATCTATGAACTCAACACTGAAAACAACCAGAACACCCGCGATAGCTCCGATAATAACAGCGCTTGTTGGTGAGACATTGGCACAAGGCGCTGTGATTGCAACAAGGCCGGCCAAAGCGCCATTGAGCGCCATACTGGTATCAGGTTTTCCAAACTGTATCCAGATGGTGATCATAGCTGTTATTGCGCCCGCTGCTGCTGCAAGATTTGTGGTGACAGCAATGACAGCAATGCTGAGATCTGTACCAGCTGTCGTACTGCCCGGATTGAATCCGAACCAGCCGAACCAGAGGATAAAAACACCAAGTGCTGCCAGAGGAATATTGTGTCCGGGTATAGCATTGGATGAGCCGTCTTTATTATATTTGCCAAGCCTCGGGCCAAGAACAATAGCTCCGGCAAGAGCAGCCCAACCGCCGACTGAGTGAACGACTGTGGAGCCGGCAAAATCAATCATACCTTTTTCTGAAAGCCAGCCGCCGCCCCAGATCCAATGACCGACGACGGGATAGATAAGAGCAGAAATAAATACACTATAAAGAAGATACCCAATAAATTTGGTTCTTTCTGCCATGGCTCCGGATACGATAGTGGCTGCTGTGGCAGCAAAGACAACCTGGAACATCCAGAAAGCAAACTGCCATAAGCCTTCCCCTGTTGAGGGATCACCCGCGCTTAAGAAAAAACCACTGCTTCCGAAAAGCCCCAGCTTATCAGCTCCGAACATAATCCCAAAACCTACGGCCCAATAAGCCAGAGAGCCGACAGAAAAATCCATCAGATTTTTCATCATAATATTGGCTGCGTTTTTGGCCCGTGTGAAACCTGCTTCCACCAGAGCAAATCCGGCCTGCATAAAAAACACGAGAAAAGCCGCTATTAGTATCCAAACAGTATTTATAGCTATAGCATTACTTTCAACTGTATCTTCTGCCCATGCTAAATTAGGAGCAAGGACTATGAATAATAAAGTCAGAAAGATTAAGTTCTTTCCTATATTTAATATCCTGTTCATTTTTTTTCTCCTTAATTATATTATTTAAAGTTCAAATGAAACTGTTAGGCCTGCAAAGAATTCACTATCTTGTGCGCCATCAGCTTCATCTTCCATATCTCCATACGGCATTGAATAACTTATAGTTGGTACAAATGAGCTTTTACTTGAAAGCGGAATTGTAAATCCTGCTGATAGTGAAACATCGCCTCCCGAGCCAGCTATGAAAAGTTCATTGTTGTATGCAAGTGATCCTCCAAAATCAAACATGGTGCCACTGTCTGCTACAGGAACGCTGTGGCTTAAAGATAGAACAACATAGTCTCCATCTCCTCCGCCATCTTCTTCATCACCATAATCATGAAACCATGTAAGAGAAGGTGATAATAATGTGTTTAAACTACCTCCAATATATAGTTCTGTGCTTTTAGCATCACTAGGAGGGAATGTGTACCATATATGACCAATAGATAAACTGTATTTATCGGCTTCATATGTATAGTCAAGAGTGTAATCAAACTCGTCAGAATTAAGCTCATCCGAGTTATCAATATCCATGCTTCCCCAAATATTAAGAGAAAAGCCGTGTCCGTCTACAGTAAGACCGTTTTGAAATACAGGATCATCATCAAGCTTAAAACCTCTCCACACATATTTTGAATATATGGCTGAGTCAACGCTTACACTAATATCTGTTCCTACAAGTAATCCATCTTGTGCGTAAGATGTAGAATCTACGGATAGTAAAATTACAAAAGTAGCAATAATTAATACAATTTTAAATATACTTCTTCCAATTCTCATGTTCTCCTCCTTGTTTTTTTTATGATGTTTTGTCAAATACAGTTTTAAAAGATTTCTTCTTCTTTGAAGAAAGTGAGTACTAACGTAGTGACTCTTTTTAGCTGTAAATATGATTGTTACACCATGTGTGTATTCAATTTGCAATAAATTTAGCAATTGGCATGCCAAACTAGTAATCAAAACTTTAAATAATTTATAACAACCTAATATAAAGCTTGTTATGCTAAATTTAAATTTAATAAAAAAGCAAGCACTGAAAGTAATAAGATACCAGATGGTAGGATGAAAAATTGAAATCCTACTTATTGGTATGATTTTTTTGATTATTATCAGTACTGTCCAATAAAAATTGCTCTGAATGGTAAAAGATAATGATTTTGTATTATCGTTTTTAAAATGAGAAATGCGGCTTATGTTGCTTCCATGTTTATTTCAACAATTCTTGTGCAAAATATTAGATAACGTACAATAAGTTTCGCACATTTGGAAATAAAGAGGTCTTCACATTGTGTCGATAGAAATTATTTGGTAAATAACCTAACACACAAGGAGGACCATAATGGTAGTAAAGAAGACAAAGCCGGCTGGCTTCAATTTTTGAGGCATTTGAAATCCCGTGGGTTGAAAGAGCAGCGTCTAATTATCTCGGATAAATGTCTGGGGCTTGTAGAAGTTTTGGGAGAGATTTATCCAAATAGTGACTGGCAAAGATGCATGGTACATTTTTACCGGAACGTTTTGGGAACTGTACCCTGGAGACATATGCGCAATGTTGCTGCTATGCTTAAAGCCATCCACGCACAGGAAAAGGTGGAAGAAGCTCGAAAGAAAGCCAGGACAGTGGTTGAAGAGCTAAGAAAAATGTGATTCCATGATGCAGCTAAAACTGTAGAAAGCGGTATTGAAGAAACGTTTTCTTTTTATAAATATCCAAGGTGAACACTGGCGTCGTATCAAAACCAATAACCCGCTTGAAAGGCTCATGCGTGAAATAAGAAGAAGAACCCGGGTTGTGGGAAACTTTTCTGACGGGAAATCGGCTCTGATGCTGGCTTGTAGCACGTTTAAGAAAAGAAAAAGCGTTTATGGCCGTAACTGCCGGTTGACCGGCGCCGACCCCCATGGGGTCGTGGGAGGAAAGCATAGACCATTGACACAACTGAGGATCATTCAAATGTGCGAAAGATTATTGACACTACCCAGCAAGTTAAAACAATATCTTTCTCTGTTTTTTCTTGTCTTTCTAATAAATTAATCATACAATTTAGTATGTTTTTAATTAATAAACTACAAAATGGTATGATATGAATATATCTAAAAAAAAACCTCCTGTAAAAAGAGAAATAAAAGAACTCTCTCTTCTTCTTGAAATAAGCCAGATACTTGATAATAGTCCAGACATAAGAGATTCTGTAGGAAATGTCTTAAAAGCTATGGCCAAACATATGGGCATGATCAGAGGAACCTTAACACTTCTTAATCGTCAGTCTGGAGAAATATCCATTGAAGCAGCTTACGGCCTTTCTTCTTCCGAAAGAGTAAAAGGAAAATATAAGCTCGGGGAAGGAATAACAGGCAAAGTAGTAGCTTCGGGAAAACCGGCTGTTGTTCCAAGAATATCAGAAGAACCTCTCTTTCTTGACAAAACCGGTGCCCGTAAAAAACTTACAAAAAAAGATATTTCCTTTATATGTATTCCCATAAAAATAGGAAAAGAAGTTATAGGATCTTTAAGCGTTGACAGGTTGTTTTCTGATAATATTTCATTCGAAGAGGATATAAGACTGCTTACTATTCTCGCTTCCATGGTTGCACAAGCTGTAAAATTGAGACAGACGGCGCAGGAAGAAAAAAATTATCTTTTAGAAGAAAATCTGCGTCTGCAGCAAAAGCTAAAGGATAAATTCAGTTTTTCTAATATTATTGGAAGTTCTGCAGCTATGAATGATGTTTATACTCTTATTGCACAGGTTTCCAAGAGTAATGCTTCTGTTCTTATTCTTGGAGAAAGCGGCACAGGAAAGGAACTTGTGGCAAGCGCTATTCATTATAATAGTCTTCGAGCTAAAAAACCGTTTGTTAAGGTTAGCTGTGCAGCACTTTCGGAAAGCATTCTTGAAAGTGAAATATTCGGACATGAAAAAGGGGCTTTTACAGGAGCAGCCACTCAGAGAAAAGGACGTTTTGAGCTCGCAAACAAGGGGACTATTTTTCTTGATGAAATAGGCGATATTCCTCTTTCTACACAGATAAAGCTTTTGCGTGTTCTTCAGGAAAAGGAATTTGAACGTGTTGGCGGAACCCAATCTATCAAAATAGATGTACGTGTTATTGCAGCAACAAACCGTAATCTGGAAAAGCTTATAAAAGAGGGAAGATTTCGTGAAGACCTTTATTATCGTCTCCATGTTTTTCCTATTAATATACCGCCTCTTAGAGAAAGAAAAACAGATATTCTTTTACTTGCCAATTACTTTATTGGAAAATACAGTAAAGAAAATCAGAAGAATATTCGCAGAATTTCAACACCTGCTATTGATATGCTCATGAGCTATCATTGGCCGGGAAATGTGAGAGAATTAGAAAACGGCATTGAGCGGGCTGTGCTTCTCAGCAATGATGATGTAATTCACGGACACCATTTGCCCCCTACTCTTCAAACAGCAGAAGCAAGTGGCACAGTATTTAGAGGAAATCTTCAGGAAACCCTTGATAAAATTGAACGTGAGCTTATTCAGGAAACCCTTAAAACCGCACACGGCAACAGGGCAAAAGCTGCGCGTGCTCTTGGGATTTCTGAACGGCTTATGGGGCTCCGTGTAAAAAAGCATAATATTGACGTTCAAAAGTATCACAGCAATTGGTAATACATATCCATCCCGTAACAGGATCCTTGCTTCTTATTTGTAAAACCAAACATTACCCTTTGTGAGAAACACGGGTTAAAACATAGCCTGCTATAACAGAAAAATATACCTAGCCTTTCTAAAGCTACAATATTGTAGCAATACCATTTTTAACCTACAATATTGTAGGGTAAAGTTTTAAATTTTTCCTTTTAAAAATAATTCTCAAACTGATTTACCTGAAAAAGAAATAACCAAACTCCTTACCTTTCAAGAAGTTCCGTTTCCGAAAACATAGTTCTAATTTGTTTTTATTTGAATTGGCATTTTTATTGCAAAGAAAATGTTTCACTGAAGAAAGTACAGAAGCAGGAAATATGAAACAATAATTTAAACCGGAGGAAAACATGAGAAAAATTGCGATTTATGGTAAAGGGGGAATAGGCAAGTCCACTACCACTCAGAATACAGTTGCTGGTTTGGCTGAAATGGG
>JAGLFH010000005.1 GCA_023144635.1 Candidatus Auribacterota bacterium
TGAATATGAATTGTTTGAAATGGTTTTTTTCATTGAGACTATTATACTGAAAGAATTATATAAATTAAACTATATTTACACACTGTGTGTAAATATTCTAATGAATAGCAATAATATGCAAGAAATGGGGTCAGGTCTCTAGTCGGATAGTTTTAAGCGTGCGGGAGGAAATAAAAGTGGTCAGGCCTCGAAATTAGAAATAACATAATATTTATTTAATATAATTTTTTACTCAAATAGATCAGAATGGCTGCCAGTTCTTGTAAAAAAGATTTCTTTTTCTTCAATTTTATATATTAGAAGCCAGTCCGGTTCTATATGACAATCTCTAAAATCTTTGTAATCACCTGTTAGTTTGTGATCTCTATATTTAGAAGGAAGTTTTTTTCTATCAATCAAAAGATTCATAAGGCTTTGAATTTTAGACAGGTCTTTTTTTCTCTTTTGTTGTCTCTTAATGTCTTTTTTAAACTGTGCAGTATAGTAAGGAGTTAGCATTGTTTAGATTCCTAATTTGTTGAATAACTCCTTGGCATTTTTTGCTTTATGAAGCTTACGTCTTTTGTTTACATCTTTCATTGCCTTAAGAGTGGTTTTATTAGGAATTTTGACGTCAAATGGAAGTCCATGCAGAAGTTTAACTTGACGATAAAAAATATTAATAGCTTCTGTACAAGAGAGTCCTAATTCATGAAAAATATTTTCCACTTCATTTTTAAGCTTAGGTTCTGTCCTG
This sequence comes from Candidatus Auribacterota bacterium, assembly GCA_023144635.1. Lineage (GTDB taxonomy): Bacteria > Auribacterota > JAFGBW01 > JAFGBW01 > JAFGJP01 > JAGLFH01. The sequence goes on from JAGLFH010000005.1 coordinate 737, forward strand.
GCTCTGATCATTGCTGATTTTGACATATTATCCTCCTTAAAATGTTTATACTATATTGTACCCCAAATGGGGTACAAATGTCAATGCATTATATACTTTTTATTTTTTATCTAGATCCCGCGGTTCCTCCCAGCAGGATGGCGGACAGGCAAGCCGCGGGATGACAACCTTTTACGTTTTACAAATGGCAGAAACACAGGTCTGCCACTACATATATTTTTACATCTACCTTATCTTTCTTCTTTTACACGGTACGGGTCATTCGACTACGCTCATGATTAAAACATGCCCGTACCCTATCGCAGATCCGCCAATCTTTTAGGAGGACACACGAATTACATTTCAATATTTTACATGGTTTCCTGCTTCCGCAGGAATGACGTACGTTTTACATATTTTATCTGTCCACTTTTATAAGTTCAGTTGATTGTTTTACAAGATTGATGTGCTGTAGATGCGAGGCTTGCAAGCGAGGATGACGCAGGTTCACTTTACTTCTTCAAGTAACTGACAGTTGGAATATTTCTAGATCGAGGCGGATGTGAGGAAAACGACGCAGGCGTATGTTTTTATACGTCGAGGAGTTGACCGAACAATTCAACAAAGATATTGAAATATTACAGCTGTCAGAGGGGCATGGAGTTGGCAATATCCTGCAAAACCGGAAACTGAGAGAACACCTTATATTCCATTAGTTTTAAAATAAGGCCGACATGTTTTATTTCTTTTTCAATTGATTCCTGTCCTATGAGAAATTCTTTTACCTCATTTCCGAGTTCACCCCAGAGAGCAGATATTGTCTCATCACTTATTTCTTTATCTATGTATGAAATAACTTTTTCAAGTTCACCTCTATCAAACCATATTCCCTGACATATTGGGCATATGTCAAGAATGATACCTGATGTAGAATATTCGGTTTTATAGAGTCTTTTAGTACATTGGGGACATGTTTTTGTAGAAGGGGAGACTTTATGCTTTTTTGCATCTTTCCAGATGTCTATATCAAGCAATACTGAAAAAGGGGATTCTACTTCTTTGAATTCTTCGAATGTAAAAGAGTCAAACCACATACCACGGCAAGCATTACAAAAGCCTGTTTCAAAGTTATCCAGCTTACTTTTTAATAGATCGTTAGTGCATGTAGGGCATTTCATTTTATGCTCCCGTTGATATAGGTTTAAATTGTTATTAATACATTACGTGAAAATCATTGAAACTTCAAGATTTTATGTGTCTGCGGAATAATGCGTGTTTCTATACCTTTTTGATGCGCAATATCATAGAGCTTTTCTGCTTCCAAAAAAGATATTTGAGGTTGTTCGTCTAGCATCTCTGGCTGCAAGATAAGAGATCTCTTTTTGCAATTTTTCAAGATTATATCGCACATTTGGGAGAACTCCTTTTTATCTATATTATTGTTCACAACACATTTTATAAAATAATCCATTTGAAATTCCTCAAGTTTTTTAAAAAACTCGGTATGCTTATCTGCAAGTGATCTTTGGTTTGTTACGGATGAAAACTTAAAATCAGCACTTACCATGTCTATATATGAATGGATTTTTGGGATAGCGTCGCTAATTGTAGAGTTAGTTTCAAGATATATAAAAAATTTGTTTTCTTCAAATAAGTCTTTCAAAAAATTAAAAATAAAATCGCAATATAAAAGAGGCTCGCCTCCTGTTAAGCTTATTTCTTTAAAATTATGTATCTTGTATTCGTTTAATACACTTAAAATAAGGTCATCTTTAAAAACTTTTTTTTTGTTACTTGAATTTATTGTATCGCAGAATCGACAATGTGGAATATTGCAATCACTAAAACGTATAAAAAATTGTTTTGTACCAAGATAAGGTCCTTCACCTTGAAAGGAACAAAAATATTCAGAAATACTGGCAGAGCTATTCATACATGCTTTACCTTTTTTGAAGAATAAAAAATATCATTCCATTCTATTTTAAATTTTTCAAGAACTTTATCTCTAAAAAGATCAGGTAAAATATCTATTTCATCAAGAGATATTGTATTAATATCATCAGGAGTGCCAGATGATGTTATATTTACTGCTGTATGAATAAGACCGTATGTTTTGTCTGTGCTAGTTGTTGCGACTGAAATATTCAGTTTTTTACCATCTAAATAAAGATCATCACCAACTCGTTTAAGGTTTATTGAAAGAAGCTCAAAGATCACTTCTTTTATAATAGATATAAAAAGGCGCTGCGTAAAAATAATATGCGGAAATAGAAAACCTTTGATCTTTATAATAAAGTGGACCATATTGTCTGACCGTATAAGACAATTATTTTTTAGATCTTCGAGGTCTACCATGAACTCTTTTTTTACATCACAAGGGCCAAAGAAACATATAATGGAATTTGGATTTTCTGTTTGAAGGCTTGTCCAATTGGTTGATAGCTGGGAGCCGTCATAAAGGAAGTCTTTTTTTATAATTATGCTTTCTATGTTATCTTTCATTTTTTAAAACGGATGTATTTATGATTAAAAAGGTTATTGGCATCAAGTGCTCTTTTAAGCCTAAGACAGCTTTCACATACACCACACATTATTTCTTTTCCAAAATAGCAGCTGTAAACAGTATCCAGAGGAAAATCGTTTTTTAATGCGTTCCTGACAATATCTTTTTTAGTCATTTTTATTGTTGGAGATATGACCTTTATCTTAATTGGTTTTAGTGAAGCCTTAAGAGTTTCATTTATCGAATCAAGAAATTTACAAGAATTATCAGGAAAAGTTAGGGCCTCTTCTGCATTAAAACCTGTTATCAAGTAGCGGCAATCATTTTCTGCACCGATAGCAGCAGCAGAGCTTATAAATATCATGTTACGGTTATATACCATTACATCATTAGCAGTTTTCAAGGTGATGTTTTTTTTATTAAGATCTTTTTTATTTATCTTTGGTGTTTTTTTAATACAACCTGTTATAGCGCTTTTTGATATATTACGTATCCATGTAAGATCTATTATAAATAGTTTAATGCCAAGGCGCTTTGTAAGTTTTTTGCAAGACCTTAATTCTAATGAAAAAGCTTTTTGACCGTAGTTAAAGAAAACAGCAGACTTGACTTTATGTTTTTTAAGCGCAAGATAAAGAGCAACCGTTGAATCAAGACCTCCTGAAATAACAGCAAGAGCGGTTTTATCCATATTAATCTTTTGCTTTGGAGCCGGTTTCATTAAAATTTCTTGTTTTTGAGGATTAATTCAACTGAATGGTGTATTTGTCGGTTCATTATATCTGTTTCAATGTTTACATAATGGCTTATTTTCCATGAACTCGCTATATTCGTATTTGATAAAGTAAGCGGTATTATATCAACTGTAAAAGTATTGCTTTGTACGCTTGAAACAGTAAGGCTTATTCCGTCAATAGCAACAGAACCTTTTAGGATTATGTAAGGCATCAATGTTTTTGGACAATTAAATTTATATTGGAAAGAATTACCTTTTTTAATTTTTTTTATTACTTTTCCTAAGCCATCAACATGTCCCTGAACGATGTGTCCTCCTATTCTGCTCCCAAGCTTTACAGCACGTTCAAGATTTACTTTTTCTTTTACTTTAAGCCGCTTGCATGTCGTATTTTTTATTGTCTCATTTTGAGCAAAAAAGGAAAGGTAAGATGTGTTTTCTTTTTCAAGAGAAAGGCATATCCCATTTATAGATATACTTTCACCTTTTTTCCAGTCCAAATCATTTTTAGGTTTTTCGATGCAGATATGGATGCCCTGTCCTTTTAAAGAAAGGGAAAGTATTTTTACGGTTGAATTGATAAGTCCTGTGAACATTTTATTCCCCGGCATCTATTTGGCAGGTTTATCTTCTACGATCTTACTGATAAATGCCCTCTGGCTTAAAAACATATGTTGGAATTTGGCAAATACAGTATAATATTTATCCACGGGAGCGTCTTTTATTTCCATGACATCTGCATTAAGACCTATGTTTTCTTCAATAGTATTTCTTCCTATTCTTTTTTCTCTTATTATAACAAGCTTCAATGTTGTCGAGAGTGCAAATTCTTCATCAATTATCATTGATATTCCTTCAGTATCAACCGTTTTGCATACACATTCTTTATATCGAGAAGGCCTTTCTGATACTTTGTAAAAGACAGTAACACATGGAAGGCTTATGTTAGTAAAGAGCTTTTTTTCTTTCATCGGCTTATAATCGAAGTTTGGCATGCTTTCTTTCATATAGCGCTCTTTTATCTTTTTTCTTTTTTTCTTTTTTGAGAGGATTGAAGATAAAAAGAAGATAAAGATTATAACAACTATTACAAGCAGTATCTCTGCTGGATATGTCCTTAGTATATCAAATAAACGGTTTTCTTTATCTCCCAGAACTTTATCTATATATGGGAATAATAGGCTGTTTAACTCAAAACGGGCATTGTTTATTTTGTCCATTAGGGGGATGACAGGAACTTCTTCTGATTCTTCTTTAGAAGGTTTCTCATCTATTACTAAAGAATCAACATTATCTTCATCTGTTGCGAATTCTGTTTCACCTGTCTTTTCATGAGTTATAAGAACTACGCGGTTTATATCAATTTCAATGAGTTCTGATATATTACTGGTCTCATTTTTTATCTCAATTATATATTTTGTCGGTGTTTTATCGATTATTTTACCGTACATGATCTTTCCATCGGAAAGCTGTATTACATCACTATAAATATGTACTTGAAACACTAAGAAATAAAGGAAAGAAAAGATAAGAATTTTTTTCATAAAAATCTATACCATTTTGTGTATTTAAATATATAATAAATTACTAACTGCATATAATACAATTTAAATAGTATAATTCCAAATTAAATTTTTATTAGGTTTAAGCAAATGAAAAAGCCTGACAGAGAATCAAAGGAGTTGTTGATGGAACAGAAAGAAGAACTTACAATAAGAGAGTTTGCAAAGCTTTATAAGATGAAGGAAATTAATGTAAAAAAGCTCATAGAAGAACATAAGATTCCAGCTAAGAAGGTCGGCAAACAATGGAAAATAGCAAAAAGTTACTTAAATTCATGGCTTGCTAAAAACATAAAATCAATGTCAAATGACAAATTAGAGAATATCGAAGTAGATGAAAAGAATAAAAGTATAAAGATAACACCTCTTTTAAACAAAGATAATATAATTTTCAAACCGAACAGTTATTCAAAAACACAGATCATAAGTGAACTGATAGGCCGTCTTGCTGATATAAAGAAACTCTCAACAGATAAGAAAGAAAAGCTTGTAAGTGCTGTTATTCAAAGAGAGCGCCTTTGTTCTACTGCTATTTCTGATGGTATTGCTATTCCGCATCCAAGAAATTCTATGCCGGATATTGTAGATGAAGCTTATATTGTACTAGCCATTTCTAAGATAGGTATTGATTTTGAAGCTGATGATGGTGAAAAATCAAAACTATTCTTTTTTCTCTGTGCACCCAGAAACGACATACATCTGAAGATCATGGCTAGGCTTAGCCGTATTTTAAGGGATCCGATGTTCCGTCATAAGTTGATTCAGGCAGAGGATGCTGAAACAGTAAAAACTCTTTTTAGCGATCAGGAAAAATGGATAGATAAAAAATAAATAAAAGTCAATAGACCATAGATGGAAATAAAACCGTTTTAAGCTATAAGTTGTAAACAAAAACCCTTTTTTTTATTTTTCTTTCTTCGTGTTCTTCGTGGTGAGTCTCTTTTCTCTTTTTCTGTCCTTTGCTTTTCCGTCCATCGTCCTAGCGAACAAAAGTGAGCGATCGTCTGTCATCCATCTATTTATTTTAGTTTTGCGGTGAAATATGAATATTTGCTACCTTCGGAAGCTCCATGGACGCACAACGCATTTCGCTCAACGTTTTTGATTTTTCTTTGTATTAATTTTCTTCTAACCCTCTGTGTTCGTGCTGAAAGTCCGCCTCTGGAGGATGACCTCTGTGGCTAATCTTCTTTCTCAAGAAGTTTAAAGAGCTTATAAAACTTTTCCGGACTGATACTTTCAGCGCGTGCTTTATCCTGTATTTTTAGCTTGTCAAAAGATCTTATTATAAGATCTACGGCATATCTTTTTTTCAGCATTTTAATAAGCATTTTTCTTCGCTGCGAGAAACTAAGCTTTAAAAACTGAAAATAATTTTCTTTTTCTTTTTGAGGAAAAATGTGAGCTCTTTTGATATATAGAAAAGCGGAAGTGACTTTAGGACTAGGGTGAAAGCAAGCAGGGGATAAAGAGAGAATTATTTTACTTTTGTATTCAAGTTGAAGAAGTGGTGATAAAAGACCATATGTCTTTGATCCTTCTGATGCAGCGAGTCTCATTGCAACTTCTAGCTGCATCCCAAGATATACTTCAGGAAAAAGGTGAGAATGCATGATTATCTTTAATATGATCTGTGAAGATATGTTGTATGGTATGTTAGCTACTATTTTATAGGGAGGGGAAGGAAGGTTGTTTTTTGTAAAAGGTGTTTTTAGTACATCTCCAAGGTGTATAGTAAAATTTTCATAACCGGAGAGGTGCTCTTTTAAATATGAAAAGAGCCTTGGATCTTTTTCTATAGCAGTAACGCGAGCTCCTTTCTTAAGAAACTCATATGTTAATGCACCTAGCCCTGGTCCAATCTCAAGAATATTGTCAACAGGTGAAACATTGCATTTTCTTATTATTTTATTAGTCAGGTTTTCATCTATAAGAAAATTCTGTCCATAAGATTTTGAAGGGCGTAGGTCTATATCATTAAGAGTATGTATTAAAGACTTTTTAGAATGTTTCATAAAGATGATTTTGGTGATATTGATTTTAATGATAATTTTAATGCTTGGTGGAAGCTTTTTGGATCAGCTGTATTCTTCCATGCAATGTCATAGGCTGTACCGTGATCTGGAGATGTCCTTAAGGTTGGAAGACCAAAAGTCACATTTACTCCGGTTGAAAAAGCAAACAGTTTAAAAGCTATCAATCCCTGATCATGATACATAGAAACAACACATTTTGACGGATCAAAAAGAGCTTTTAAAAAAACTGTATCAGGCGGAAAAGGCCCTTTTACATTTATGCCAATTGAAACAGCTTTTTCTATGGCAGGTATAATATGCTTTATTTCCTCATTTCCAAAAGCACCAGCTTCTCCTGCATGAGGATTAAGGCCTGCGACAAGTATTACAGGTTTTGAAATACCCCATTTTTTTAAAGCTGAGTCAGCATGAATTATCTTTTGAAAAATAAGCTTTCTATTTATTTTTTTAATAGCTTGTTCTAGAGAGCAGTGTATGGTCGTAAGTATGACATTAAGCTTCTTATCATAAAACATCATGGAAGTATCAGGACTTTTGTATAAATGTGAAAGATAATCTGTGTGACCGTTATAGCGAAAGCCTCCCATATGTGCGGCTTCCTTATTAATTGGAGCAGTTACAAGTGCATGTGGAATATTTTTCTTTTTTAATCTTTTTGAAAATAAAACAGCTTCTTCAATCCATTTAACAGAAGCTTTCCCAAAGATCGCATTTGGTCTGCCAGCATCTTTAATTAAAAAATTCTGGGTAAGCTGGGATCCGGAAACTCTAATATGATTTTTGGCAAAATGATCTTGGATAAGTTTTTCTGATGGGAAATTTATACTTTTACAAGCTTTTTTTAAGGTTTTATGATCACCGAAAATTATGTATCTTTCAAGTTTTCGTGAATTTCGAAGAGTTTTTAGTATTATTTCTGGGCCTACACCAGCAGGATCACCCATTGTAATGAGTATCAAGGGGAATTTAAAAGGAAGGTCATCAATCATCAATGATTTTTATATAAGCTTTATTTCTGAGCTCTTGTATCCAAGTTTGTCTTATTGCCGTTGCTTTTTCCTGAAAAAGGTTATTTTTTATCCTGTCCCATATTTGTGAAATAGGTATATATTCACTTTTTTTTCTGGCTTTAAGAAACAAAAGGTGGTAACCAACATCTGTTTCTACTACTTCACTTATTTCGCCAGCTCTTAAATCCGCAATAGCAGTATCAAGCTCTTTAAGAAGAGTCCCTCTTTTCAAAAAACCCATATCTCCGCCTTTGTCTTTATTGGGACCCTCTGAATATTTTCTCGCATATGACGTAAAATCATTCTCATCTTTTATTAAAGCTGAGAAATCATCGAGAAGCTTTTTCTGATCACTGTCTTTATCAATGTCTCCTGTCTTCTTTATCAAAATATGAAAAACATGGGATTCCTCTGCTTGTTTGTATTTTTCTTTATCTTTTTCATACTTTTCCTGAATCTCTTTTGGAGTTATAAGTATACGGCCTGCGACCTCTTTTTCTGTAAGTTTTTTGACTAGAAGCTGGTCTCTTATGCTATCTTCAAATTCTTCCATGGTCATGTGTTCCTGTTCTAGATTCTGAACAAAAACTTCTTTTGAAGGAAAATTCTTTATAATACCTCCAACATATTCTTTCACGCTTTTTTCAGAAATTTCGAGGTCTTCGATCTTTCTTGCTTCCTGAAGGATAAGCTCATTTTCAATAAGCTGATTCAGGACATCTTCTCTTGCCTCGCTTATCTTTTCTTTAAGTTCCTCTCTTGTATAGACTTTTTGAAGCTTCATGTAGAGAGGATATAGCATGCGCATAAGGTCTGAATAAGTGATGATCTTATCATTTATTATAGCAATGACTTTATTAATAACTTCTGCATCTGAGCACTGTATCAATCTATCTGCAGATACGAATGATATAATGATAATTAATAAATAAATTAAAAACTTTTTTGAATTTTTCATTGTAATAGTCGTCCAATCATATATAAGCCCTTTGCAGGGAATCAAAAAATTATAACAAAAAAGAGTACATAAATTAAACTAATATTTTATAAAAAATAATTTTATACTTTAGACGCTTTAAAAGGTTAAGTATTCGACTAATAATTAATATAAAAGGAGTTACAATGTTCTTGACATATCTTATGAAATGTAAAATAATCGAAAAAGGTTTCAGAGATAATAAAATTACCTTAAATATGAAAAAATTCTCTAATTATATTTTATTAGTTCTCTTTATATTCCTGATCTCAGGATGGTCATCAGGCATTCTCTATGCAAATGAAACTCCGAGAATAATAGTAAGCGATACAGGCGGGTCCCCCATAACAGCAACAGTATATACTACAGGTATTGGTAAGGCTCCTGATAATCACTATCTTACTGATAATCAAAAAAAGGAAATGGGGAGAAGAGCCGCTGTTGTAGATGGATACAGAAACCTGATCGCAACTTTTCAAGGAGCTGAACAATATATTGTAAAAGAGGGGATAAGTATTTTTTCTGTTGAAGGGTATCTGAAAGATGTTGAAATATTAGAGACTCGTTATTTTATAGACGGGACAGTTGAAGTTGATATGATGGTTTTGGTAAAAGTTTATGATGATTCTATAGTGAAAGATAATAATATCATTGGGAAATTGACAGGAAAAAGTTCACCTGCTTTAAAAGGAATCAGAATATTAGAAGTAGATGAAGCAGATGAAAAAATAAAGGATGGGGATATTATTATAAGTGAAATAAAAGCAGAGGATTATTAATATTTTAATCGTAACATTTAAACCAGTTTAAACGGAGAGCGCATATGAAAAAAATTATAATAGTAGCTTTATTGATATTCTCATTTGTTTTTGCTACCAATGTACTAGCTGAAGAACGTGTTGTTTTGGCAACAGGTCTTTCGGCAGGTACTGATGAAAAAGCTAAGGATGAAGCTGTTTCACGTGCACTTCGCGATGCAGTTGAAAAAGCTGTTGGTGTTATGGTAGAGGCAGATACGATGGTAAAGAACTATAAGCTTCTGGAAGATAAAATATACTCAAGGGTAAAAGGATATGTCAAAAGTTATGAAATAATATCCGAGAACAAAGGAGATAATGGTACATATGAAGTTAAAATAAGGGCTGTTGTTTCTGCAGACATTCTGGAAGATGATCTGGCAGGCATTCGGGTGATCAAGAGCTCTAAGGGGAATCCAAGAGTTCTGGTGCTTATAAATGAATATATAGACGGTGATGAATCTACTATTGATAATGTAAGATCTACTATGGAAAAAGAGTTTTTAGGGAAGAGTTTTAAGCTAATAGACAAGACACAGTTAACTGCAATAAAGAACAGGGATGTAAGTGTAAGCTATGAAGATCCTGAAAAAGCAGCGGCGCTTGGAGCAAGACTTGGCGCAGAAGTGGTCATAACCGGTACAGCAAATGCAGAGTTCATGGAAAAAAGTAAACCTTATGGTGTCTCTGTTTTTGCTTACAGTGCCCAGGCAAATGTAAAGGCAGTAAAAACAGATACTGCTGAAGTTATGAGCGTTGTCTCTGCTGATTCTGTAAAAAGAGCAGGAGGAAGAAAAATATCAGCAAATGAAGCTCTCACAGAGTGTGGTAAGAGGGTAAGCGATAAACTTATAAAAGAAATAATTGAAAAATGGCGTTCTGAAATTTATAACGATATGGAAATAGCTCTTTTTATATCAAATGCTGGCTCTGATGAAAGAACAGTAATATTGAAAGAACTCAAAGGTATTAGAGGGATAAAAGAAGTAAATGAAAAAAGCTATACAAACAATCTTATAGAGATTGATCTTACAATAGAAGGTGCTGCTGCAAAAGTAATAGATAAAAAAATAATGGAAAAGTTAAACTATTTGAAGCTTAAAAACAAAACACCTAACAGACTTGATTTTGAGGTTTCAAAGGTACCCGGTAAAGCAAGTAGAACCAAAACAAATGATTCAGTTATAAAAGCTGTTCAGACAAGTGTAGTAAAGACTGAAGAAGCTGAAAGTCATTAAAAAACTGATGAACCTGAAACACAGGAGGATGAGTCAAACGTGAAAAACAAAAACTTTTTTATATTAGCAATGATTTTGATTACAAGTATGCTGCTGACAGGTGAAGTCTTTGCAGAAGTGTTAAAAGGAAAGCTTGTTAGTGGTCCTGCCAGCGGGAAAGTATTAAAACCTACTTTACCTCAACCAAAGGGTCCTAAAAAAGTTGTTGCAGTGTCCGAGTTTGAAAATAAGACAAATTGGAGAGGACAGTGGTCATTAGGAACAGGCATGTCTAATCAGCTTATAACAGCACTTATTAATACTAACCGTTTTATTGTTCTGGAGCGTGAAGATATAAAAGGTGTTATAGCTGAACAGGATTTTGCTAATAGCGGGAGAACGACAAAAGTGGGCGGAGCAAAAACGGGACAGATAAATAGAGCTCAGATTCTTATTAGAGGCGCTATTACTGAATTTGAAACAGGAACAAAGAAAAATGCCGGTGGTTTAAGGATAAAGGGATTTACTCTTGGAGGAGCGAAATCACAAGCTCATGTAGCAGTTGATATAAGGATATATGATACAACAACGAGTCAGGTGCTTGATTCACAAACCTGTGTAGGTCTTGCAAAATCAGGTGGTATGACAATAGGTTATACAGAATCTGATTGGGGAATAGGAACATCAAACTTTCAGAAAACTCCCCTTGGACAGGCAACCAGACAAGCTATTGAAAAAGCTGTTCGGTTTATTGCGATGAAAATGGAAAGTGTAAAATGGCAGGGAAAAATAATAAAAGTCAACAATAATGTGCTTTATATAAATCATGGAAAACAGTCCAATATACAAGCAGGAGATAAGTTTGAAGTATATAAGCCTGGTGAAGCACTTATTGATCCTGATACAGGTATGAATCTTGGAAGTGAAGAACAATTGATAGGGAAAATAGAAGTAACACAAGTGCTTGATAAATTTTCAAAAGCTACAAAAATATCAGGAACAGGTTTTGGCAGGGGTGATATTATAAGGTACGAATATTAAATATAAATGTTAAATTGTATAGACTAAAAGCGGAGAGCAATTCTCCGCTTTTTTAGTTATTAGTAAAAAACAGCAAAAGAGCCTAAAGTCGACGATTCATAGTCAGAAAAAAGCAAGTTTTGTTTTGCCGCGTTTTCGTCAAAGTCGGATCATGGGTATCTTGTCCATCTTGCTTTGGTTCCGGGTTTTTCCTCCTGTATTTTGCATTAATTTGTGACTATTTTTTTCAACGATTAACAAAGATGCGATAAATCGCGTATCTACAATGTTTTCTCTGATCCTTTTTATCTGCGCAAATCCCCTGCTGTTTTGCTTCGCAAAACAAAGATGCGGGGACAATAGTCTGCGTCCTGTTAGTACTATTGTTGCACTAAGTGCTCCTTAACTTTTCCTTTTAAATTTTTAATTGAACTTGACTTTATATTGATTACAATGTTTAATATTTTATTTAAATAAAGGGCGGTTAGCTCAGCTGGTTAGAGCGCTAGCTCGACACGCTAGAGGTCACTGGTTCGACTCCAGTACCGCCCATTTAAATTAACGGATTAATTGGAGTAAAGAAATTGAAAGAAAGAGAAAAAAAAGAAAGACTTTCTACTCTCAGGCACAGTGCATCTCATATAATGGCTGATGCTGTAAAAAGATTGTATAAAGATGTAAAGCTTGCGATAGGTCCTTCTATAGATAAAGGTTTTTATTATGATTTTGATCTTGAAGACAAAATAACTGAAAAAGATCTTCCGAGAATAGAAAAAGAAATGATGAAGATCGTTAAAGAAAAAAATGCTTTTGCGAAAAGTAGTATGCAAAAAAATGAAGCACTGAAGTTTTTTGGTGAAAAGAATGAGATATATAAAAATGAACTGATAGATGACCTTGATCTTGAGGAAATCTCTATATATAAAAGTGGAAACTTTGTTGATCTTTGTAAGGGCCCTCATGTGGAGGATACTTCCAAAGTGAAGTTTTTCAAACTGCTTTCAGTTGCAGGCGCTTACTGGAGAGGGGACGAAAAGAAAAAGATGCTTCAGCGGATTTATGGTACGGCGTTTGAAACTAAAGATGAACTTAAAACACATCTTTTTAACCTTCGGGAAGCTGAAAAAAGAGATCATCGGAAACTTGGTAAAGAACTTGACCTCTTTTCTATAAATGAAAAGTGGGGAAGCGGTCTTGTTTTGTGGCATCCCTTTGGTGCTTGCATAAGGAACATAATTGAAGAATTTTGGAAAAAAGAACACCTGAAAAGAGGGTATCAGCTTCTTTATACTCCTCATATTGCAAATTTAGATCTATGGAAGCAGTCAGGACACTGGGACTTTTATCGTGAGAACATGTATTCGCCAATGACAATAGATGATACTGAATATGTGATAAAACCGATGAATTGTCCGGGTCATATACTTATTTACAAAAGTAAAGTACACAGCTACCGTGATCTTCCGCTTAGGTGGGGTGAACTGGGTACAGTTTATCGATACGAAAGAAGTGGAGTCCTCCATGGGACTCTTCGCGTAAGAGGATTTACTCAGGATGATGCTCACATATTCTGTACTTCGGATCAGGTTCAGGATGAGGTAACTAGTGTACTTGATCTTGTTGACTTTATGATGAAGACTTTCAACTTTAAGTACAAAATATATCTAAGTACTCGTCCGGAAAAATCTGTTGGCTCAGATGATATCTGGGCTAATGCTGAGAAAGCGTTGAGGCAAGCTGTTGAGCAAAGAGGTCTTGAGTATGAGATAGATGAAGGAGAAGGTGTCTTTTATGGTCCTAAAATCGATGTTTGTCTGATTGATGCTCTTGGACGAGGGTGGCAGGGGCCTACTATTCAGGTGGATTTCAATATTCCTGAAAGGTTTGATGTTAATTTTATTAATAAGGATGGCAATGAAGAACGTGTTGTCATGATCCATAGAACTGTTCTTGGAAGCATGGAAAGATTCTTGGGAGTGTTGATAGAGCATTTTGCTGGTTACTTCCCACTATGGCTTCAGCCGGTTCAAGTGGTTGTTATACCTGTATCACAGGACTTTAATGATTATGCACAACATGTTTATAATAAGCTTTTTAGTGAAGAAATTAGGGTTGAGTGTGATATTAGGAACGAATCATTATCAAAGAAAATACGCAATGCTGAGAAAAGAAAGATAAAATATATGCTTGTTGTAGGAGAAAAGGAAAAAGAAGAGGACAGGGTATCTGTTCGGGTTCACAAGGTCGGAGATACCGGTCAATTTGATCTAAAGACCTTTATTTGTAATATAAAAGAAGAAATAATAAAAAAAGATTGATTGACAAAACTATTTTTATTAATATAATCTGACAAAATTGTTTAGTGTTTCACATAAAACACTACAATAATAATATTTCAGGAGGTGATAGGTATTTCAAAGAATGATAGATCAAATAGAACAAGGATAAATGAAAACATAAGATGCAGTAATCTAAGGCTTATTGATGAAAACAGTACACAGCTTGGAGTAAAAAATATAAGAGAAGCCTTGGATCTTGCCAAAGAAAGAGGTCTTGACCTTGTAGAGATTGCAGCACAGGCTGACCCGCCAGTTTGCCGGATTATGGATTATGGTAAATACAGGTATGAGCAGTCAAAAAAAGAAAAACTGGCAAAGAAAAAACAGCATTTTATTAAAGTTAAAGAAATAAAAATGACTCCCAGAATCGATATACATGATTTTGAAATAAAAGCTAGAAAGGCTCTAGAGTTTTTAGAGGAAGGAAACAAGGTAAAAGTCACTATCAGGTTTAGAGGCAGGGAGATGCTTCATAAAGAATTTGGAAAACAGGTTATAGATAACCTTATTAAAGCGGTAGAAGAACATGGGGCTCTCGAGAGCGGCGCAAAAATGGCAGGAAGACAAATGTCAGCAGTTATAAGCCCTAAGAGCACGCCGAAATAGAAAGGAACAGATACAATGCCAAAGATGAAAACATGTAAAAGTGCTGCTAAGCGTTTTAAAAAAACAGCCAAGGGTAAAGTAAAGAGAAATCAGGCTTTTACAAGCCATTTATTATCAGGAAAGAGTCAAAAGAGAAAAAGGAACTTACGTAAAAGGACACTGGTAAGTGCTTCGGATATGAAAAGAATTGCAACTCTTTTGCCATATTAAAATTTGGAGGAAATAATGGGTCGCGTAACAGTATCAGTACAAACAAGAGCAAGAAGAAAAAAAGTTTTAAAACTGGCAAAAGGTTTTACCGGAGGCAGAAAAACTCTTTTTAAGAACGCTAAAGAAACACTTCAGCGTGCAATGGTTTTTAATTACCGGGACAGAAAAGTAAAAAAAAGAAATATGCGTGGGTTATGGATAACAAGAATATCCATCGCTTCAAAAGAAAATGGTTTGAATTATTCTCAGTTAATGAATGGCCTTTTAAAATCAGACATCAGATTAAATAGAAAGATTCTGGCCGATTTAGCCGTTAAAGATAAAGAAACATTTAAAAAACTGATAGAAGCAGCAAAAGAAAGCGCATAGAATAATTCTTTTTATTCTTTTTTTTCTGTCTCCTGTATGATGCCCAAAAAGGAGCAATAATAACAGGAGTTTAATTGTGTCTGATCTTCAAGAAAGAATAGAAAATATAGAAAAAGAGTTTTTAGAAAGAATATCCTCTTGTGAAAATTCCAGTGATTTAGAAAATATCAGGATTCATTATCTTTCCAGAAATGGCATATTGAATAGTGAGATCCTTAAGAATCTATCACAGCTTTCAAAAGATGATCGCCCTGTGATAGGCGGTCTTGCAAATAAGCTGAAAAAAAAGTTGGAATTACTTCTAAAAGAAAAAAAAGATGCTTTTTCTTCTGAAATAGGTAGCTCAAAAGTAGATTTGGATCTTACTCTTCCTGGAAGAAGATCTTTTATCGGAAAGCTGCACCCCCTTACTTTAACTATGAACCGTATCAAAGAAATATTCGTTGATATGGGGTTTTCAATAGCAGAAGGGCCTGATATAGAAACAGAGTATTATAACTTTGATTCCCTTAACTTTCCACAAAACCACCCGGCAAAAGATATGCATGATACTTTTTATCTTGAGGATGGTAAGCTTTTAAGAACACATACTTCTCCGGTTCAGATACGCTTGATGGAAAAGAAAAAACCTCCGCTTAGATATATAATGCCAGGTAAAGTATATAGATGTGATTCTGATGTTTCACATTCTTTGATGTTCAATCAAGTAGAAGGACTAGTGATAGGAGAAAACGTTAATTTTTCGCATCTTAAATATGTACTTCATGAGTTTGCAAGAGCAATATTCCATAAAGATGCTGAAGTAAGGTTTAGGCCAAGTTATTTTCCTTTTACAGAACCCAGTGCAGAAGTTGATATTACATGTGTTATTTGTAAAGGGAAAGGATGCAGGGTATGTAAAAATACAGGATGGATAGAAATACTTGGTGCAGGTATGGTCGATCCGAATGTCTTTAAATCTGTTGGAATAGATCCTGAAAAATATACTGGATATGCTTTTGGTATGGGAGTTGAAAGAATTGCTATGCTTGTCTACAGTATAGATGATATTAGATTATTTTTTGAAAATAACCTGGAGTTTACAAAGCAGTTTTCATAAGAGGTCGTGTTTTATGCGTTTGAGTTTAAAATGGTTACAGGAATTTTTTAAAGAACCTGTTGATGCTGAGGGGGTTGCCCGTGATCTTACTATGCTTGGTATAGAAGTGGAGAATATAATAAATATTTCTCCGATCATGGATAATATTGTTACTGCAAGAATAGATGAAATTTCAAGACATCCAAATGCCGATAAATTAAGTTTATGCAAGGTTTTTGATGGACAAGATGTCTTTGATATAGTATGCGGTGCCAAAAATATTAGTGAAAAAGATATTGTGCCGCTTGCCAAGATAGGTGCGCAGCTGCCAAACGGAATTAAAATCAAAAAAACAAAAATAAGAGGAGAAACATCTATTGGTATGCTTTGTTCAGAAGTCGAACTTGCACTTGGTTCAGACAAAAGCGGAATATTTATCCTTGCCAAAGACGCAGAAATAGGAAAACCTCTTAAAGATATACTTGATCTTAATGACACTGTTTTAGAAATATCTGTAACTCCTAATAGGGGGGATTGTCTTTCAGTTAAAGGTCTTGTCCGTGAATTATATACTCTAAAAGGAATACCTTTCAATACTGCAAAATTCCTTAGAGGTATTTCTATCCCTTTTACTGCAAAACTTGATGATGAATATAAAATTAATATTGAGGATAAAGATCTTTGTTCTAATTATGGCTATAGTATCGTTAAGGGTATATCAATAGGTCCTTCACCATTTAATATAAGATACCGGCTTAACAATTGCGGGATTAGGCCTATTAATAATATAGTTGATATTACAAATTATGTAATGCTTGAACTTGGACATCCAATGCATGCTTTTGATCTGGATAAATTAAGAGGCAAAAATATTATTGTAAGAAAGAGCAAAAAAGGAGAGAAGTTGCGTTCTCTTGATGGTAATGAACATATATTGCATGATGAACATTTGTTAATTGCTGATGATTCAGGTGCAATCGCCATAGCAGGAGTTATGGGTGGAGAGAATACGCAAGTAACAGATGATACTAAAAATATTTTATTTGAGTGTGCTTCTTTTGATCCTGCATCAGTTAGAAAAACATCAAAAGCACTTAATCTTTCTTCTGAATCTTCTTACCGGTTTGAAAGAGGTATAGACTATTCAGATATTGCTGAATCTAGCATAAAAGCCTGTGAACTTTTGTTTGAATCATCTTCAAATAAAAATGCAACATTTTCATCTATAATGGAAGAAAAGGGTAATGTAGAAAAACAAAAAAATATTGTTTTGAGGCCGGTAAGATGTGAAAGGCTTTTGGGTATAAAAATAACTGATGAAAAAATAAATGATATTTTAAACGGTCTTGGTTTTTTACCGAAAAATGACAATAAAGGAAATTTTTTATGTACTGTTCCTCCCTTTAGGACTATGGATGTTGAAAGGGAAATAGACATAATCGAAGAATTAGCAAGAGTTTATGGATATGAAAATATAAATGAAAAAGAAGAAATAAGTAATTTGGCTTACAAAAATCCGCTAAAAGCAGAGTCCATAAGAAGTCAGATAATGGATGTGATGACTTTTCAAGGTTTTGATGAAGTCATCAGCTACTGTTTTGTTTCAAAAAAGGAATCTGAGCTATTTACTGAAAAAATGGATGAAGTCCTTAAGTTAAAGAATCCCTTAAGTGAAGATCTCGGCTATATGAGAACCAGTCTTATTCCATCTATATGTAAAATAGTGGCTACAAATGTCCACTATGGTTCTCAAAATATAAAGATTTTTGAAATAGGTAAAACATATCATGCACGAAATAATGATATGCATTTAGAAAAGACATTTCTTGTCTTTGCTATTACAGGCATCCTTGAAAGTCATAATCCATTTGCAGATAATAGACCTTATGATTTTTATGATCTTAAAGGAGTTGTTGAGTGTTTAAGGGACGATCTAGGGCTTGCTATTGAGTTTTCTGAATCAACTAAAGCCGCTTACTTAGATGAACAATGTCTTCAAATAAAGCTTGGTGAGGAAGTTATTGGTCTTTTATCCAAGATAAATAATAAGATCCTTAGTGACCATTATGATATTGATAGGGATGTTTTCTATTGCCAGATAAATATAGATAACATCCCTGTTTTCAATACATTTGATAATAAATGCAAACCATTGAAGCGATTTCCTTCAGTTATCAATGACATTTCATTTCTTGTTAAGAATAAAATCGAACATAAAGATATTGAGAGATCAATAAAGCTGCTTAATATAAAAGAACTTGAAAATATTGAGATATATGATATTTTTGAAGGGAAAAGCATACCCAAAGGTAAGAAAAGCATGGCTTACCGTTTGCGCTTTCGTTCTGGGAAAAGGACACTTAAAGGAGAAGAAGTAAGATTGAAAGTAGAAAAAATAATCTCAAGGCTTAAGAAAGATTTTGAGATTGAACTTAGAACATTATAAGGATGTTTGACATAGAAGAGTTGGTAAAAGATGAAAAAAGGCACAATAAAGGTCAATATTTTCGGTCAGGAGTATCCAATAGTTGGTGATGAGGATGAGTCATACATAAATGAATTGGCTCAGGCTGTTGATGGTGAGATGAAAAAAAACTCTGATGCGGCTCCTATGCTGCCAGCAAGCAGAATAGCAGTCCTGACTTGTCTTAATATCATGGACAGGTATATGAAATATAAGAAAAAACAGCAAAAAGAACTCCAGGAAATAATGGTCCGCTGCGATGCCCTTCTCGACAAGATCAATAAGGGGAAATGATAAAAAAACATTGATTTTCAAGTATTAAAATGATATAATTAATATATATAAAATACTTGATATTTGAAAATTGATTTTGTTAATAATCCCTGCTTTGTTCGTCAGAGCTCAATTACATCTTTGAACCAACATATTTTTAATGGGAGCTAATAGACCACCCGGGATGAGAACCATCTTAAGTACGGTTCCATGAACGGATTGGTGAAGCACCCACCTGTAGTTACCGGGTTCAAGAGATATTGATTCAACGGCAAAAGCAGGGTTTTTTTATTTTATGATATTTTAGGATATATTTTATGGATGATATTTCACTTTTTTCAGAAATTGATAACAAGAAAAGCTCTTTGTCAAGACCTTTGGCTTATCGGATGCGGCCATGCTCTTTTGATGATTTTATAGGGCAGGAAAACATACTGGGTAAGGATAAACTGCTTCGTCGGATGATCTTAAACGATTGTCTGCAATCAGTTATACTATGGGGGCCTCCGGGAAGCGGAAAAAATTCTCTGGCATCTTTAATGGCTTTTCTTACAAAGAGAGAATTTGTATCAATAAATGCAGTAGAATCAAATACAAATGCTTTAAGAAAAACAGCACAAAATGCACGTTATAATCTTAATCATTTAAACAAACGAACTCTGCTTTTTATTGATGAGATTCACAGGTTTAATAAAGCACAGCAAGATCTTCTCCTTCCTTATGTCGAAGAGGGTGATCTTACACTTATAGGTGCAACCACCCATAATCCTGTTTTTTCTCTTATTACAGCCTTAAGGTCAAGATCTCATATATTTGAGCTCAAACCGTTAAGAAAAAGCGATATAAGGATTATATTGATAAATGCATTACAATCTATAAATAAAGACAAAAAAGATAAAGTAACTGTTAGTGATGATGTTATTGATAGAATTGCAGATAGATGCGGTGGAGATGCACGTATTGCGCTTAATACGTTAGAGTTGTCTTTACAAACTTATCATAAGACTGCTCCCATAACTGTTGATGTTATAGATGAATGTTTGCCTCATGCTGTTGTAAAATATGATAAAGATGAGTCAGAACATTATGATACTATTTCGATTTTTATTAAAAGTATGAGAGGATCGGACCCTGATGCTGCTGTTTTTTGGCTGGGGAAAATGCTTGCCTCTGGAGAAGATCCTTTATTTATTGCCCGCAGAATTGCAATATTTGCATCAGAAGATATTGGAATGGCTGATCCTCAAGCATTATTGATAGCAGATAGCTCAATGAGGCTTGTAGCTGAAATTGGGATGCCGGAAGCAAGAATAATTCTGTCTCATGCTGTTATTTATATGTCAACAGCACTTAAGAGTAATGCTTCCTTTTCAGCGATCAATGCTGTTTTAAGCGATATTGAATCAAATGGTGTCGAAGATATCCCTGATTTTATAAGAAAAACGCCAAATAAAAATAATGAGAAATATTTATATTCTCATAATTATAAAGAAGGTATAACAGGACAGGATTACAGATCCGAGAAGAAGTTATATTATAACCCTAAAGATACCGGTTATGAATCTGTTATACGTAAAAGAATAGGACTATGGAAAAAAATAAAAGCAAGAAACAGTTCAGACAGGATATAAAGAATAAATTATTTTGTCTGGATAACAAGGAGGTGGTAGAGACTGGTAGTATCATAATGAAAAAAATATTGGATCTGAAAAGATTTCAAAAGGCTAAAAAGGTTTTTACTTATATTGCGACAAAAGGTGAACCCAATACTCTTTTCTTATTGAAAGAAATTTTAAACAAAAAAGAAGTATATGTTCCAAGATGTCTTGATAACGACAATATTACTGCAATAAGAATAAGAAGTTTTAAAGACCTTAGCAAAGGGAAATACGGTATTGCGGAACCAAAGCCGGATTTAACTGAGCTTTTTCATTGTGATAGTGAATCAATAATTCTTGTACCCGGAATAGTTTTTGACGAAAAAGGCCACAGAATAGGACGGGGAAAAGGATGTTATGACAGGTATCTTGCGAGACAAAAAAAGAAATGCCCTGTTTGGGGAATATGTTTTGATTTTCAAATTTTAAAATTGATTCCGTTTGATAGCTGGGATATAAAAATGACAGGTTTAATAACGGAAAAAAGGACTTTGTTGGAGATTGTTTAACATATATTGACATATATTTATATAGATAAGGAGGTTTAGAATGTTAGATATGATAAAGGAACACATTACAATTGTATTTTTTTTAGTATCTTTTATAAGTGTTGTTCTCGGATATATTTTAAATAAAATATTCTATGAATCAAAAATAGGTAAGGCAAAAAAAAGATCCGAAGCTATTTTAGAAGAAGCAAAAAAAGAATCACAGACAACAATAAAAGAGGGAAGATTAGAAGCAAGGGACTACATACATCAGGCACGGACAGATTTTGAGAAGGATACAAAAGAAAGACGTCATGAGCTTTATACCCTTGAAAAAAGAGTAATTCAAAAAGAAGAGAACCTTGATAGGAAAGCAACTAATTATGAAAGAAAAGAGATGGAAATCATTAAAAAAGAAGAAAGTGTTGCTTTAAAGGAAAAGGAGTTGGTGGAAAAGAAAAAGGAAGCTGAAATGATAATTGTGGAGGAAAAAAACAATCTTCACAGAATATCCGGCCTCAACAAGGAAGAAGCAAAAAAAGAACTTCTTCATATGATCGAATCTGATGTGAAAATGGAGGCTGCAGCTATTATTAACAGAGCAGAGCAGGATGCAAAGGATACATCTGAGAAAAAGGCGAGAAATATAATAAGCCTTGCTATACAAAGATGTGCGGTTGATCATATCAGTGATTCTGTCGTATCTTCTGTCCAGCTTCCAACTGATGAGATGAAGGGCCGTATTATAGGACGTGAGGGAAGAAATATACGGGCTCTTGAAGCGGCTACAGGTATAAATATTATAATTGATGATACTCCTGAAGCTGTAATGGTTTCGGGGTTTGATAATGTTAGAAAAGAAATAGCAAAAATGGCACTTGAAAAACTTATTCTTGACGGTCGTATTCATCCTGCAAGAATTGAAGAAGTTGTTGAAAAATGCAGGAAAGAAATGAACCAGATAATTAAAGAGTATGGAGAACAGGCTGTTTTCGATGCAGGGATACATCCTGTCCATCCTGAAATAGTAAAACTGCTTGGAAGGCTTCATTTTAGGACAAGCTATGGGCAGAACGTTCTGCAGCACTCAATGGAAGCATGTTATATTATGGGAGTAATGGCTGCAGAGCTTGGTATTGATGAGAAAATGGCTAAAAGAGCCGGACTATTACATGATATAGGTAAAGCGGTAGATCATGAAATAGAAGGACCTCATGGTGTTATAGGTGCAGACCTTGCAAAAAAATATAAGGAGACTCCGGAAATCGTCCATGCAATACGGGCTCATCACGAAGACGAAGAGCCTAAGACAGTGCAAGCTGTACTTCTTATTGCAGCAGATGCTATGTCAGGTGCACGTCCGGGAGCACGCAGTGAAACACTGAACATGTACATAAAAAGACTGGAAGGCTTGGAAACGATATCAAGATCGTTCAAGGGAGTTGAGCAAGCATATGCAATGCAGGCAGGAAGAGAAATCAGAGTAATTGTTCAGCCTGAAAAAGTCGATGATAATGAATCTGTACAGCTTTCAAGAAATATTTCTAAGCGTATTGAGTCAGAAATGGATTATCCCGGACAGATAAAGGTAACTGTAGTTAGGGAGACAAGAGCTGTTGAATATGCAAAATGATATTTGTTTTAAATATGAAGACAGCTTGAAGGTTTTTGCGGCAGGAGACGTAGTAGGAAAACCTGGGCGACGTATTTTATCAGAGGTCATCCCTTCTCTAAAAAAGAAGGGATTTGATCTGATAATTGTAAATGGAGAAAATGCAGCCGGAGGATCCGGTATCACTCCGCAGATTGCCGACAAGATCTTTACTTATGGCGCAGATGTAATAACAACAGGAGATCACTTTTTTAAAAATCAGAAGATTCTGGAAGACATTGATCGCTTTGAGTATTTATTAAGACCTCTTAACTTTCCTGAAGGGATACAGGGTAAAGGCTTTTGTGTTTACGGAAAAGATAATACACCTATTGCCGTTATTAATCTTTTGGGAAGGACATTTATAAATATAGGTAACTGTCCCTTTGAAGCAGTTAACAAGGTACTTGAGAAACTTCCTAAAGATATTAAATGCATAATAGTTGATTTTCATGCAGAAGCGACTTCAGAAAAAGTAGCTATGGGATGGTTTTTGGATGGCAGGATCAGTTTTTTATTTGGGACGCATACACATATACCTACTGCAGATGAAAAGATCCTGCCTAATGGTACAGGTTATATTACAGATATAGGAATGACAGGACCACTTAAATCTGTTTTAGGAAGAGAAATAAAACCTGTAATAAAACGCTTTACTAAACAGATTCCTGTTCGTTTCAAAATTGCACAGGAAGATCTGGCTTTACAGGGAATAATAGCTGAAATAGACAAAAAATCAGGGAAAACAGTTTCTATACAAAGAGTAAGTATCCCGTGTAATGATATGAGTTTTGAAGATGAATGATGATAAAAAAATATTTAAGGTAATAGAATTAACCCGGCTTATAAAGGCTTCACTTGAAAGCCAATTCTATGACGTTTGGATTGAGGGAGAAATATCTAATCTCAAAAGGCCGAAATCTGGTCACATGTATTTGACCTTAAAGGACGAGTTTTCACAAATCCAAGCTGTCAGGTTTAGATCAAATAATGATCCTTTGTGTGAAAAGCTTAAAGATGGAGATAAAGTAAAAGTTTTTGGCAGTGTAGGTGTATATGAACGATCAGGCCAATATCAGATCTATATAAAAAAGGTGGAGAAAGTAGGGATAGGTGATCTACAAAAAAGGTTTGAAGAGTTAAAAGAAAAGTTGAAAAAAGAAGGATTGTTTGAGAATAAATATAAAAAAGCTATTCCTGTTCTGCCAAGGACGATAGGTATTATAACAAGCCCTACAGGTGCTGCTATAAAAGATATGCTTAATGTTCTTGACCGGAGATTTTCAAATGTTCACGTGATACTTTTTCCTGTTAAAGTACAAGGAGTGGGGGCAGCTGCCGAAATAGCATCGGCGCTGGATGCCTTAAACCGTATGAAAGAAGCAGATGTGATAATAATTGGTAGAGGAGGAGGAAGTCTTGAAGATCTTTGGGCTTTTAATGAAGAGATCGTAGCCCGTGCCGTTTTCCGGTCTGTGATACCTGTTATTTCTGCAGTGGGACATGAAATAGACTATACTATATCTGATTTTACTTCTGATTTGAGGGCAGAAACACCAACTGCCGCAGCTGAACTTGTTTTAAAAAGAAAACAGGATTTATTTGATATAATTAATCGCAACAAGGAAAAGCTTATACAGTCTTTAACGTTTAAAGTCTCAGGATTTAGAGCCAGGGTTGAACGTTGCAGGGACCACTATGCTTTAAAGACCCCCGAACACATGATATCACAGTTCAGGCAGAATGTGGATGATATGGAATGGAAAATTAAAAGTATTATTGAACGGATAGTATCAAGATGTAAAAATAACATAATTAAGGAAAAAGAAAAACTTAAAACACTTAGTCCGCTTAATATTTTAAAGAGAGGATATTCTATAACTCAGGATTTTAATACAAAAAATATAATTAAGGATGTAAAATTACTCAAAAAGAACATGTTGCTGGCAACCAAAATATATAATGGAGTAGTTGTCTCAACAGTAGAAGAAGTTGAAAGGATTTAATAGTCGAGGATATTATTATGAAAAAAGAAGTTAAATTTGAGGATGCTCTAAAAGAACTGGAAGTTATTGTAGAAGATTTGGAAACAGGTGATGTTACTTTAGAAAAATCTATAAATAAATTTGAAAAAGGGATGCAACTTGTTAAATTCTGCAGCGGAAAGCTTGAAGAGGTAGAAAAGAAAATAGAAATAATCGTGCAGGAAAAAAAAGGTTCTTTTCATAAAGAACCTTTTGGAGATAAAGCCCCTAAGGATATTCCTTTTTCTAAAAGAGAAAAGAAAGTAAAAGAACCTGTCAAAGAGCTTAATGAAGAATCTGATGAAATTGATGATGAAGTTGATGATGAATTTTTGTTTTAACTGCTGGATCATTTAATTCGGATATTTCATTAAGATAAATGAAATATCCGCTTTTTCTAAAAGAGATGGTATTATATTTTTTTCAGAAAAAGACATGACGTTTTGTTACGAAAAAAATGTATTAAAACGAACGTGATAAACCACGTTTGTGGCTGCACTGCAGTCACATCACGGCACAACGTGTTAATATTTCACAGAATTTTGTGAAATATTCAGGTAAAGGACAAGAATCTTGAAGAAATTATTAAAAAACATAGAGAATCCTGAAGATTTAAAAAAACTTGAAGTTTCTGAACTTCCTAGACTTTGTGAAGAAATACGCAAAAGAGTTATAGATGTCGTTTCTAAAACAGGCGGACATCTTGCCTCGTCGTTAGGTGTTGTAGAGTTGACTGTAGCTTTACATTATGTTTTCAATTCACCTGAAGATAAAATTGTATGGGATGTCGGTCATCAAAGTTATGTCCATAAAATACTGACAGGTAGGAATAAAGAATTGGAATCTTTAAGAAAATTCGGTGGGCTTAGCGGATTTCTTAAAAGGGAAGAAAGTCCTCATGACTGTTTTGGTGCCGGTCATGCAAGTACTTCTCTTTCTGCTGCCCTTGGTTTTGCTGCAGCACGCGACAGAGATAAAAAGGATAGTCATGTCATTGCTGTTATAGGAGATGCCTCTCTTACCGGAGGAATGGCATTGGAAGCTTTAAACAATGCTTCACAGGTAACAAAAAAACTTATAGTAATACTTAATGATAATAAGATGTCCATATCAAAGAATGTGGGTGCAATATCCGAATATCTTAACAAAATAATAACATCACCTACTTATAATAAGTACAAGTTTGAAGTTGAGGATCTTATCAAAAAGATACCTACTATTGGAGAAAATGTGTTTAAGGCCGTTAGAAAATTAGAGGAAAGTATTAAAAATATAATTGTGCCGGGAGTTATTTTTGAAGAATTTGGATTCAATTATTATGGCCCAAGCAATGGTCAGGATGTTATCACTCTTGTAAGGACTCTTGAAAATTTAAAAAAGATAGACAGACAGCCACTTCTTTTTCATGTTCTAACAAAAAAAGGAAAAGGATATAAATTTGCTGAAGAACAGCCTGAAGGTTATCACGGAATTAAACCGTTTAATGTTTCATGCGGATTAAGCTCTAACATGTGTAATGGAAAAACATATTCAGAAGTATTTGGACAGACGTTAATAGAGCTTGCTGAAAAGGATGATAAGATTGTTGCTATAACGGCAGCAATGGAAACAGGTACGGGTTTGAAAAAGTTTCATGAAAAATATCCGAACCGTTTTTTTGATTGTGGTATTGCTGAAGAACATGGGGTTACTTTTGCTGCAGGTATGGCTGCCGGAGGATATAAGCCGGTCATGGCAATATATTCTACTTTTCTGCAGCGAGGGTATGACCAGATAATACACGATGTCGCTCTTCAAGAATTACCTGTCATTTTTTGTATAGATCGTGCAGGTATAGTCGGTGATGACGGTCAAACACATCAGGGAACATTCGATATTTCATTCTTAAGGCATATACCTAATATGATATTATGCCAGCCTGCTGATGCTTCATCCTTAAAGCAGATGTTAGAACTGGGGCTTTCTTTAAATAAACCTTTTGCTGTTCGGTACCCGAGAGGATATGTACCTAAAAAATCTGCTTTACCTAAAGCGGCAGTAAAGTTGGGTAAATCTGTTGTTGTAAGCAAAGGCAGTGATGGTGTTATTCTTGCCCTTGGAGAAGAAGTGCTTACAGCTTTAAGTGCTGCTAAAAAGCTGCATAAAGAAACTGGAAAATCTTTAACTGTTGTTGATGTCAGGTTTATTAAACCACTTGATAAGAATATGCTTTTACAGTTATTTAATGATAATAAAAAAATAGTCACACTGGAAAACAATGTAATAGCAGGCGGATTTGCAAGTGCTTTACTTGAATTTTGTGCTCTCAATGAAATAAGGGATGTAGATATTTTTCCTATTGGGTTGCCGGATCAGTTTATAGAGCATGGGACAATATCCGAGCTTAAAAACAAATACGGCCTTGATGAAGAAAAAGTTTTAAAAAGACTAAAAGATATATTCTCTTGATCATGCCTGAACAAACTTAAATTTTATGAAGAATGTACTAATAACAGGAATAGAGGGATTTGTAGGCAGCCACCTTGCTTTAACGCTTTTGGGGAAAATAAAAGATATTTCCATTACCGGTACTTATTTACTTGAACCTGATAGGGAAAAGCTTAAAAACGTCAACTTCATTAAAGTAGATATAAAATCAAAAGAGGAAATAAGTGAACTGTTCCGTAAAGAAAAATCGTTTGATGCTATATTTCATCTGGCCGGATTAGCAAATGTAGGTTATTCATGGAAACACCCTGAAGAAGTTATGGAAGTAAACATACTTGGTACACTTCATTTTCTAGAAGAAATACGTAAAACAAAAGAAAAAGCTAAGTTCCTGTTTGTTTCATCATCTGATATATATAATGAAAAATCGAGCAGTATTTTAGATGAATCTGCCAGTTTGAACCCGGAAAGTCCTTATGCAATAAGCAAACTAGCAGCAGAAAATCTTGTTACAACATATGGAAAGGCCTATGATATTCCGGTATACATTGCACGTCCTGTTCCTCATACAGGTCCCGGACAAAGTACAAGTTTTGCAGTAATGGATTTTTGTTCTCAGGCAGTGAAACTTAAAAAAGATGGTTTATCTTCCCCTGCAATAAATGTAGGGAACATTGATGTAGCAAAAGATTATTGTGATGTAAGGGATGTCGTAGATGCTTATATAAAAATAATGGAATGTTCAAAAGCAGGAGAAATATATAATATATCAACTGGAGTTAAAATAACACTTCGTGAAATAGTAGAAAAGATCAAGCGGGTATTATCTTTTAATTTTGAGCTCAAGCAAGATCCTTCAAGATTGAGACCACATGATCCAGATATAGTTGTGCTTGAGAATTTAAAGCTAAAAGCACTTGGCTGGAAACCAAGATATTCTATAGAGGATACCATAAAAGATATTATTGATGATATTGATGTTTAACAGGAAAAATGAAAAAATTAAATAAAAATATAAAACTGGTCACACGTATTTTATTCAGTATCTTTATTATAGGATTTATTCTGTACGGAATGAGAGGTGATCTTAGTAAAGTAAAAGTGAATGTCCTTTCTACAAGATGGCAATATTTTTCTTTAGCTGTTTTTCTTTATATTATTGTTTCAATACTTGGCTCTTATAGACTTCATGTCCTTCTTATGGCTCATAATATAAAAGTACGTTTTACAAATATTGTTAAAAATATTTATTTAGGATATCTGTTTAATCTTTTTCTTTTAGGATCAACCGGGGGTGACGCAATAAGGTCATATTATATTGCCAGAGAGACACACAAAAAAACAGAGATAATAACTCTTGTCTTTTTTGACCGAATTATTGGTCTTACTACTATGATGTGCATTGCTCTTGTTTCACTTATGTTCAATCTTGATAATCCGCAATTAAGAAGTCTTGCTATTACCGTTATTATCTTGTTTGTAGGTGCTGTTCTATTTTTTGTACTAATACTTAACAAGAATATTGCTATGAAAATTCCTGCTGCAAAATATCTGGCACAAAAGTTGTTTTTTAAAAACACAATTACAAAAATATATGAGACTATGAATTTTATGAAGAATCATAAAAGGAAAATAGCTGTAGCGTTCTTTCTTGCATTGGTGGTGCAAAGCATTGCTATCTTTACGACTTATTTGGTAGCTTTTTCAATGGCAAACATAAGTTGTGTTCCTTTGCGCCATTTTTTTCTTCTCATGCCTGTTGTGTATATTGGAAGTGCTCTTCCTGTCTCAATAGGTGGGTGGGGTGTTTATGAAATGGGATTTGTATTTTGTTTTGGCTTAATCGGTTATGCAGAAGAGGTCTCTCTTTCAATAGGTCTTATGAGTCATTTTCTTTTGGTCCTGCTGGGTGCTATCGGTGCTGTTATTTATATAATGCCTGGTACACGGCATATAGCTGCACAGGCTATTGCTGAAGGAATTGAAGGTATTGATGAGAAAGATGATCTTGATTAACTGTTTTTTTTAATATTTTTAGTTATATTTTTAATAGGGTTTTAATATACTTATTACATTTAAAAACATAATTAAAAGAAAAAGGAGTAAAAGATGAAAGGAATCATTTTGGCCGGTGGACTTGGTTCACGTCTCAAACCGTTGACATGTATAACAAATAAGCATCTTCTCCCAATTTATAATAAACCTATGATCTATTATCCTATTGAAAAGCTGGTACAGGCTGGAATCAAAGATATACTTATAGTTAGCGGAGGAACATTTGCAGGAGATTTCCTGATGCTTCTTGGAAATGGAAAGGAATTCGGCCTTAAACATATAAACTATACATATCAGGAAGGTCAAGGCGGTATTGCCGAGGCTCTTGGACTTGCAGAACATTTTTCTGAAGGAGAAAAGGTTGCCGTGATCCTTGGAGATAATATTATAGAAAATGATATAACTCCTTATGTAAATAAATTCAAGAAACAAGATAAAGGTGCAAAAATATTTCTTAAAAAAGTAGAACATCCAGGGCGTTTTGGTGTGCCTAGATTTAAAGATAAAAAAATAGTATCAATAGATGAAAAACCAAACAATCCAAAATCACAGTATGCTGTCACAGGTCTGTATATGTATGATCCTGAAGTTTTTAATATAGTGAAAACATTGAAGCCGAGTGCAAGAGGTGAGTTGGAAATAACTGATGTAAATAACCGTTATATAAAAGACGGAACAATGTCCTATGAAATATTAAAGGGCTTCTGGTCAGATGCAGGAACTTTTGAATCCCTTTATAAATCGAATGAATTAATTAGAAAAAAATTAATAAAAGAGAAGAAACTAAAAATTAAATGAAAGGATAGATGTGTGAAGAATTATCTTGTCACCGGTGGTCTTGGTTTTATTGGTTCAAATTTTGTAAGATATATTCTTACCGAAGATGAAACAGTAAAAGTTATAAATCTTGATAAAATGACATACGCTGGCAATCCTGAAAACCTTAAAGATATAGAGCATAATGAGAATTACAGTTTTGTAAAAGGCGATATTTGCGATAGAGATCTAGTTGAGAAAATATTTTCTGATCAAAAGATAGATGTTGTAATAAATTTTGCTGCTGAATCTCATGTCGACCGCTCAATAGAAGATGCAGCAGGTTTTATCAAAACAGATATTGAAGGTGTATGGAATCTATTGGAAAAATCTAAAAAATACGGTGTTGAGAGGTTTATTCAGATATCTACTGATGAAGTCTATGGAACAATAGCTAAAGGTTCGTCAGATGAGTCATATCCGCTTCTTCCATCCAATCCTTATTCTGCTTCCAAAGCAGGGGGAGACCGTCTTGCTTACTCATATTTTGTAACTCACAAAATTCCTGTTATTGTTACACGGGCTTCAAATAATTACGGCTGCTATCAATATCCTGAAAAAATGATACCTCTTTTTATAACTAATGCTTTAGAAGGGCAAAAGCTTCCTGTATATGGTGATGGAAAACAGATGAGGGATTGGCTAAATGTAATTGATCACTGTGATGCCATAAGATTTATCATTGAAAATGGGGTGCCTGGGGAAACTTATAATATTGCTGGTAATTGTGAAAAGATGAATATTGATGTGACAGAAAAGATACTTGAAATTCTTGGCCTCGAAAAAGATTTGATGAGCTTTATTGAAGACAGGCCCGGACATGACAGAAGGTATTCATTAAATGCAGATAAACTGTCATTGCTTGGTTGGAAGCCTAAAAAACAGTTTCATTCTGCATTAGAAGAAACTGTATTATGGTACAAAAACAACGAAAACTGGTGGAAAAGACTGAAAGATGAGGAGTTTAAAGAGTATTATAAAAAGAATTACGGCTATAGAATGGATATAAAATAAATGAGCGCTAAAGCGCAGATGATTATAATTTAGCCACAGAGATCACGGAGAAAAGCAAGACGTGTGTCCAAAAATAGGTGGTGCAATAGTCGTAAACCATGTAGGATTTAGTTCATGAACCACGTGGGCATGATGGAATAAAAACACAAGATGTTGTCATCCCTGTGAAAACAGGGATCTAGGTAAAAGTAAACTTGAGTCTTATTTTAGTTGTTAATTGTTGTTTTGGATGTTTTTTTAATTTGCTTTTTGTATAATATAGTGCCATAAGGCACACCATAACTTTAGGCATTTTAAGTACTTTAAACTTTAGTCACTTTTTTATTATTTTAAGGAGTTTGATATTATGGTTGATAAAAAACTAATTGATATTCTTGCATGCCCAGCATGCAAAGGAGATGTCTTTGAAGATAAAGGTTCTATTGAATGCAAAGAATGTGGAAGGCAATATCCTGTAGTAGATGATATTCCTGTTATGCTTGTCGATGAAGCTAAAATGCCGGAGAATAAAAAGAATGAAGAAAATGAATAATATTTGGGCTCCATGGCGGATCAAATATATTGAGACAATGGTTAATGAAGACTTGCAAGAAAAAGGATGCATCTTTTGTGGAAAACAAGATAAAGAAGATCATCAGGATTTTGTTTTAAAAAGAGGGCAGCATTCTTTTGTTATTCTAAATATCTACCCGTATAATAACGGGCATCTCCTTTTTGCCCCGTATGATCATATTGCAGATATATCTGATTTTAATAAGGAACAGATATTAGAAATATTTTCTTTTATTAATCTTTTTAAAAAACGAATGTCTGATAGGATGAATTGTGATGGATTTAATGTTGGCGTTAATATTGGAAAGACAGCTGGTGCTGGTGTAGAAGACCATGTTCATTTTCATCTCGTACCCAGATGGAACGGTGATACAAATTTTATGCCGGTAATAACTGATACTAAAGTTATTCCGCAGGCATTAGAACAAGTGTGGGAGCTTTTAGAAAAAGAATAAGATCTATCAAAATTATTTAATTTTTAACGGAGACGAGAATGTCTGTAGAAACTCGAGAGATAAATTTTAGAACAAAGGGAAATTCGGATATTGTTGACATAACTGACAAGATCGCAACGGAACTGGAGACTTGCAAAATAAGAAATGGTGTCGTTACTATGTTTGTTCCCGGTTCTACTGCAGCGCTTAGTACTATAGAGTATGAGCGTGGAGTTGTAAGTGATCTTAATGGGGCTCTTGAAAGACTTATCCCTAGTGGGATCTCTTATAAACATAATCTTGCATGGGATGATGGCAACGGGCATTCTCATGTGCGGGCAAGCCTGATAGGGCCGTCTTTAAGTGTACCAATTGTAAAAGGAAATATGACTCTTGGGACATGGCAGCAAATTGTATTTATCGATTTTGATAATCGTTCCAGAAATCGTATTGTTATAATACAGGTAGTTGGAGAAGAATAGAATACGTGAAAGAAAATTCTGAGCCTACAAAAGAAAAAAGATCTTTTTTAAAGAAAAAATATATTTTGTGGGGAATAGTTGTTTTTTTTATTTTAATTCTATTTTCAGCTTATGTTTTCCATAAAATAGCTTCCAATCTTTTTTTTCCAGAAGAATATAGGGCAATTGTAAAAAAATATTCTGCCGAATACGAAATAGATCCTTTACTTGTCAGTGCTGTTATATATACGGAAAGTCATTATGACCCTTCTGTTGTTTCACCAAAAGGTGCAATAGGGCTTATGCAAATACTTCCTTCTACAGCAGGAGGAATCAGGAAAAAAGAAAAATTACACCCTGTAACAAAAGAAGAATTGAAAGATCCTGAATTAAATATTAAGACAGGGTGCAGATATTTACATTATCTTTTAAACAAATATGATAGTGATATTTCAACAGCTCTAGCTGCTTATAATGCAGGATTTGCAAATGTGACAAGATGGAAAAATCAAAGCAATGAGTTAGAATTTGATAAAGTTCTTGCCTCTCAAGGTTTTAAAGAAACAAAGGACTATGTCTACAATGTACGTAAAGTACATGATCTTTTAATTAAATTGAACTTGATTATGCCGCTTTAATTTTGTATTTTAAATACATGTTCTACAATATTTAATGTGATATTCAAAGGAGTTGATGAAGAATGAAAAAGGGACTTTCCTTATTTTTTATATTTTCGTTTGTATTTTTAAGCTTGTTTATTTATTCATATGAATGTCTTGCAGAAGATGAGATCGTAATTAAAAGTGTAAAGAGGCTTCCAAAAAAGAGATATGTTTTGAATGAGCATGAAGAGCTTATTGGAAAACGTTATAATACAAGATTTTACAGTGATGAAGATGATCTGGAGACTATTCTATTTGCTGTAAGTATAAAAAACGAACAGCTTCTGCCTTTTGCTCTTCGTCTTTTTTATAAAAGTTCTGAACAAAAAGAGATTAGTACGAAAGTAATAATTGTTGAATCTCCGGAAAAAAACAAATCATATCTAAAATTAAAAATAAACAGCGATGAAATAACAGATGTTGGATATCCTGATGTTTGGTGGATTGAAGTAACTGATATTGATGGCGAAAAGATTTATGATGAACAAGGTGTAAAAGATTTTAAGATAGTTAAAGAAAGGTTGCTTCTTTTGAATAAAAAGAAGTGATCATATTGAATATATAATTTTAGGAACGATATGGGAATGATAGAAAAAAGAAAAACTGCAAGGATCTATAAAAAGATCAAAATAGAAGTAAAAAAGGATGCAAAGATCCGTAATCTGGGTTCAATAGACCTTAGCTCAATGGGGATAAGGTTCCGGACTAATAAGAAGGTTCCTCTTTTTGATCAGTTGGATTTTTCAATGGATCTATCTACAGATGAAAAAAAGAAAAATGAGCTTTCTTTCAGGGCAACTGTAATTCGCTGTGAAAAATGCAAGAATGCAAAAGGATATCAGGTTACACTCTTTTTTCATGATCTAAAAAAGAGTGAAATAAAGAAAATAGAACAATACATTGAAAAACTGAGGATAAAAAAATGAATATAGATGAAATTTTAAAAGCTATGGTTGAAAAGAACGCCTCAGATATACATTTTAAAGTAGGGAATACTCCTATAATGCGCATAAATAAAGATCTTGTTAACTGGGGTGATAAAAAACTTAATTCAGAAGAAACAGAAGCAATAGCAAGAAATATAATGACTTCCGGCCAGTGGCAGACCTTTGAGTATAACAAAGAAATAGATTTTGCATATACTTTGGCGGGTGTAGGCCGGTTCAGGACAAATGTTTTTATACAAAGAGGTTCTATTGGTCTTGTTATGCGTTCTGTTAAAACAACGATACTTAATTTTGAACAGCTTGGTCTTCCTACTATCCTTAAGGAAGTAAGTCTGGTAGAAAGGGGTATAATAATACTTTCCGGTGCTACTGGAAGCGGAAAGTCTACAACTCTGGCTGCTATGATAGATCATATAAACAGGACACGCCGCAGGCATATTATCACGATAGAAGACCCTATAGAATTTTTACATCAAGATTTAAGCAGCATTGTAAACCAGCGTGAAGTAGGTATAGACACTATGACTTTTCAGACAGCTCTTAAGCATGTTTTAAGGCAGGATCCAGATGTTATGCTTATTGGAGAAATGAGAGATCAGCAGAGCTTTACTGCGTCTTTGAGCGCTTCAGAAACAGGTCATGTTGTTTTAACAACTGTGCATGCTGATTCTTCGGTACAATCCATAGAAAGGATTTTAGACTTTTTCTCAAGTCCTGAGCAAAGAGAACAGGCTAGGCTTCAGCTTTCAACTAATATTGCCGCTATAATATGCCAGAGGCTAATACCAAATATTGATAAACAGGGTCTTGTTCCTGCTGTTGAAATTTTACGGGGAACTCCCATAGTTAAAAAATTCATTCGAGAAAATAAATTTGATAAGATCTACAAAGCTATTGAAACAGGTAAAGAGGACGGGATGCAGACTTTTAATCAGAGTATTCTGAAACTGATACAGGAAAATAAGATCTCTGAAGAAGATGGTCTTTCAAAAGCATCTAATCCTGAAGCCCTGCGCATGAATTTGAAAGGTATCTTCCTTGACGATTCAAAGGGAATTCTTCGTTGAGAGACGCTTTCTTTAGAAACAAAAAAAATAATCCTTTTCAAGAGATATGTCTTAATAACTTTTCACACGGAGGACTACCTGTTGGTTCTCTCTATCCAAACAGCTATTATTGTGGTATGAGTAATCTTGGCTTTCAGAGCATCTGCCGCCTTATAGGTGAGATGAAAAGCATTACACTGGAGAGATATTTTTTAGAGAGTGAGAAAAATAAAAGACTACTTTCATATGAAAATGGAATAGACCTTGGACGGTTGAAGATTTTTTTAGCATCAGTTAGCTTTGAAGAAGATGTCTTATTAATGCTAGGTATGCTTAAACGTGCAGGCATTGAAAGAGATAGAAGAAAGAGAGTATTTCCTATAATAATAGCAGGTGGAGCATTTGTGACCATTGCTCCCCAAGTTTTTAAAAATATTGCCGATGTTATTTATACTGGATATCTTGGTAGCCATCAGAAAAAGAAATTTTCAAATATATTACAAAAAGATTTCCAAGAAAAAAGCACATTATTAAAAGAATTTTCTAAAATAAAGGGAGCGTATGTTCCTGATTATAATACTGTAAATACAATAAATTATCCTGAAAGTGCAGAGTTTGAAGAAAGTGTTTACATTGCAGAAGAAACCCAATTTAGCAATATGTTACTTTTAGAGATTGGAAGGGGCTGCCCTTTTTCCTGCTGTTTTTGTTCTTTAGGTCATATTTACAAGAAAGTTTTATGGAGAGACGAAGAGGAAATAATAAAAATATGTAGAAAGGCGCATAGAACATCGAAAGAGAGACTTAATAATATAGGTCTTATTGCTCCTGTTCCTAATTTTCATCCACAGATAAAATCAATATTAAAGACCTTGTCATCCATTGGCTTTAAAGTATCTCTTTCTTCTCTTCGTGTAGGCAATACTGATAAGGAATTTTTTGAGATATTTAAAAAATGCGGTCAAAGGACTTTTACAATTGCTCCGGAAGTGCCGGGAGAAGACGAAAGAGAAGCAATAGGGAAAAGATTAAAGACAGAGCATATCTATGAGTGCCTTACGAATGCCTTTTCTGCAGGATTTAGAGAAGTGAAAATGTATTTTCTAATTGGTATAAAGGGTATGGATAATAAAAATGATGTTTTGGAACTGAAAAGATTTTTAAATGCCATCCCTGTTCATATGAAAATCAAATTATCATTTAATCCTTTTGTTCCTAAACCCGGAACTCCATTTGAAATGAAGGAAATGATGAATAAAACAAAGCTTAAAAAGCTTATGAACTTAATAAAAAAAGAGATATCATCTTTTAAAACCGTGAGCATGAAATTCGGAAGCTTGAAAAGTTTTGAGCTACAGTATAAAATTGCACATGCAGATGAAAATACAATATTTAACCTGCATTTTTCATGAAATATACAGGTTAGTAGCCATAAAGATGTTATTTGATATAACTATTAATTTTAGGATGTATTAGGAAATATGACAGATATAACGGAAAAATATAAAAGTGTTGTAAGAAATATTACAGACACATTGAAGTCAAAAAATAGATCATCTGATGAATGTACATTGATACTTGCAAGCAAATATGCTTCGATTGAAAAGATGCAGGCCCTGATAGATATAGGACACCGTCATTTTGGAGAGAACAAATTGCAGGATGCAGAAAAGAAAAAAGCTTATTTTTCAAATAGGTATAGTGATCTTGTATGGCACATGATAGGTAATATCCAGTCAAATAAAAGCAGAAAAGCAATTCAAACTTTTGATCAAATTCAAACAGTTGACAGAATAAAGATACTTGAGAGGTTGGAAAATGCGGCTGTTGAAATGAATAAATGCATTCCAATAATGCTACAGGTGAATCTGGAAGGTGAAAAGACTAAATCCGGAGTTTTGCCGAATGATGTTTATCACCTTTTTGAAAGATCCGTTAAATGTCAAAATCTGAAGATAGAAGGCCTTATGACCATTCCTCCGTATTTTGATGATCCTGAAGAAGGAAGACCTATTTTTATAAAGATGAAAGAATTGCAGTTAGAGCTTAACAAAAGTTACGGAAAAGATATTATAAGACATCTTTCTATGGGAATGAGCGATGATTACGTAGTTGCTATTGAAGAGGGTGCTACATTTGTGAGAATAGGAAGTGCTATTTTTGAAGACTAAGAAAACAATTTTTATTAGTTAAGTTTTTAAAAAAATATTTTATATTAAAAAATAATATAATAAAAATAATATAATAAGAATATGATAAAAAAATACGATAAAAATATTGCCCGTATTACAGGTTCTTTTATTATCTCCGGTTTTCATTCAAAAAAAGCTGATAAAAAGTTTGAAGAATTTGTCTGCCGATATAATTTTTTGGGAATCATTTTCTTTTACAGAAATATAGAAAGTTTTTCACAAGTTAGGACCCTTTGTGAAAAGGCACAGAGGATATCTTTAAAAAATATAGGTATGCCTCTCATTATATGTGTTGATCAGGAAGGCGGATACGTAGGAAGGTTTAGAAAACGTGAGATATTGTACCCGTCTCCGATGGCTCTTAATGCATCCAACTCAAAAAAATATTTACATTCAGCAGGCTATTTCCCGAATTTGTTTTTGAGATGGATGGGATTTAATACAAACTTGGGTCCGGTACTTGATGTATATACAAATCCATTAAATCCTTCCTTGGGGCCGAGATCGTTTGCAGGTGATCCCGCATCTGTAGTTAAATCAAGCAGGGAGTGGATAAAAGGGGCAAAAAAAACAGGTATGCTGCTGACCGCAAAACATTTTCCGGGAAAGGGCAGGTCGAAAAAGGATTCTCATCTGGATCTTCCTAAGGTAAAAGCGATTAAAAAAAATATTTTAAACTATGATCTTATACCTTTTAAAGATGCGGTAAAAAATGGAATAGATATGGTGATGACAAGTCATGCCTGGTACACGTGTTTTGAAAAAAGAAAAAAGCCAGCGACTCTTTCAAAAAAAATAAACACAGATCTGCTACGTAAAATAATGAAATTTAAAGGGTTGCTTTTAACTGATGACATTGAGATGCAAGCAATAGGAAAAAATTATAGTGTAGGAGAAGCTGCTGTAAAAGCTATAAAAAGCGGCGCAGATGCAGTCCTTGTATGCAAGAGTAAGAAAAATATACATAATGTCTTTGATGCTATTTATAAATCTATTGTGAATGGAGAAATCTGTTTAGATCTCATCGAAAAAAGTATGAAGCGGAAAAATATCATTAGAAACAGGATCCTCAGGATGATGAAAAAGACTATTGATGATGATCTGTTTAAAAGAGAAAGAAAAAGATCTATAGATATCCAGAAAAAAGAGAGCCACAAGGTTATTACTGTGATTAAAGGGAGAAATAATATACCTTTTAAGAAAGAAGAAAAAATATTAGCTGTGATACCGTTTAAGCATCCAAGAATACTTGTAGAGGACAGAAAAAACGAATTGATAGATTTTAAAAAGCTTCTTGAAAAAAAAGGATATAATAAAAGGATCAGATTTATTTTATATAAAAGTATTGGTCAGCTGAAACGTAAGATCGAAAAATCAGATAAGAATAATCTTATTTTATTGCTTACTAATGATCTTTTTAATGACAAGCTTCAAAAGGATGCTTTTGATTACATTTCATTAAAATTTAATAAAGTAACGGGTGTTATTGTAAAAAACCCGGTAGATAAGAGATATCTTTTGAAAAAATGTGCTGTGTTGATAGCTACCTATTGTTTTACTTACGATGTGCAGTCAGCGCTTGTAGATGTTTTGTTCGAAAAAAACGGAAAAGGTAAAATTTCAAAAGTATTAAAAAAAACGAAACAATAATAAATGATTATGAGTAAAAAAATAAAATTGCAATCTAAGCTTATCAGGCTTTTGCTTCTTATGGGGATCCTTCCTCTGGTGATCTTTATATTTTTTTCTTTTAATGAAGCAGAAAAGATAATTATAGAAAAAACTGGGCTTTCACTACAAAAAATTGCTACTGAAAAGGCTGCAAGGATAGACATAGTTATAGAAGATAAAATAAGAATAGTGGAAAACATTGTTAATGATGCTTTGTTTAGCAGCAGGTTTTTTGGTAATGACTTAAATTCAAAATCTAAAGATTCAGGAGCAATTGATGAGGAAACTGCCAAAGATATTGAGATTATCATTAAGCTGAATAAGGAAATAAAACACATCACCATAATAGACCTTAATAATAATATTATATATCAGGATATTAAGGATGAATTGTTTAAAAATGAAAACAGAAAGTTATGTAACGGTATAATAAAGGATTCGAAAGAATACAGGACCTTTTTATGCAATTTTAAATACAAACCTTCAAAGTTGATAATGACTGCAAATATAGTTGTTCCTATAAAAGAAAATCAAGGGATTGTTAAAGGGTTTGCTATTTTTAATGTAAGCCTTAGGGAAATAATATATCTTACAAGTTTTTTGAAAATAGATGATCCCTTTATCACAATTTTTCGGGATGACGGTTTTGTCGTATTAGATACGGGCAATATTTTTTATCCGTTAATCCTCTCACGAGAGATGTTGCTGGAATCTACTTTAAATAAATTTGGGTGGAGGAAAGGACTTGCGCGTCAAAAAAAAGATAATTATATTATTGGATATGCTCATCTTGAAACAATGAACAAACTACTTTTATCAAATGAAAACTATTATGTTTTGCTTTCTTTAGACGAAAAAGATGCTCTCCTTCCTGTTCTTCAGAACTATTTACAGTTCTTTTTGATCATTGCTTTGATCATTATTCTGATACTTTTTGCAGCTCTTTATGATGTAAATAAAATAATACGACCTATAAGAGACCTTAAAGAAGGTGCGAAAATGATAGGAAAAGGATTCCTTGATCACAGACTTTCTATTCATACTGGAGATGAAATCGAGGAACTGGCAAATGCTTTTAATGAAATGGGACAGCGATTGATGGTTTCAAAGGATAAAATGGAAGATCAGACACATGAACTAAAGCGTCTAAATGACATAAAATCCAATTTTTTATCTTTAATATCCCATGAACTGAGAACACCTCTAATGATAATTCAGGAATCTGTTTCTCAGGTGCTTGACGGAATAAAAGGTTCAATAAATGAGTCCCAAAGAGAATACCTATACATGACCAAAAGAAATATTTTGAGACTTAATAAGATAATTGCAGATCTTTTGAACATATCACGTATAGAAGCAGGGAAGATAGTAATAAGGAGAAAAAAAATAGATATTGCACGTACCCTTCGCGATGAAATAGATATGTATAGATTCAGGGCGGAAAAAAGAAGTATTAAGTTTCTTTCATCTATACCTAATGATGCTTTAACTCTTTATTGTGATGAAGAGAAAATAAAAATTATCATTGATAATCTTATCAGTAACGCAATTAAATTTACACCTAAAGAAGGAACTATTCGACTTGATGTGATAGATAATGTAAATGAAATAGAGATAATTGTAAGTGATACAGGAAAGGGGATCCCTATAGAATTTCAGCAGAAGATGTTTGATAAGTTTGAACGACTCAATAATATTCCGCTTGCAGGATCAGGAAGCACGGGATTGGGGCTTGCTATAGCAAAAGAGTTTGTATTGTTACATAAAGGAAAGATCTGGGCTAAAAGTGAAGAGAATAAAGGGAGCTCTTTTCATGTGATTTTTAATAAGTATACTGCAAGTAAATATTTCAAGGAGTATTTTAATGAGAAAATAAGAGAAGCAGAAGGAAGGCAGATCGAGCTTTCTGTTATTGTGCTGAGAGTAAACGAGTATAAAAAGGTCTATGTTGATCCTGCTAAAAAAAGAAAGCTTTTTTCACATCTTGTAAATATTTCATTTAATAACATTTTTGATTATGAAGAGATTATTCCTCTTAAAAATATGGATGAGATATATGCTTTTCTTT
Source organism: Candidatus Auribacterota bacterium (assembly GCA_023144635.1). GTDB lineage: Bacteria > Auribacterota > JAFGBW01 > JAFGBW01 > JAFGJP01 > JAGLFH01. The sequence goes on from JAGLFH010000005.1 coordinate 42,078, forward strand.
TTACAGATACAAATGGAGCAGAAATTATTGTTGAACAGCTAAACAGGATAGTAAATGATTATCTTGAAAGTAAAAACATGAAGAATAACTTTCTTGTTAACATCCTTTCTGTTTCTTATCCAGAAGACGGACGTGATCTAAAATCACTGCTAAGCACAGCGGGAAAGTTATTTACATATCTTGAGCCATTAAGAAGAAAGTCTAAAAGACTTGGAGAAATGCTGTTAGAAAAAGGCCTTGTAGATGAAAAAGCCCTTAAAAAAGCACTTGGCTATCAGGATCGAACAGGTCATTTAATAGGAAAGATCTTAATTGATTCAAAAATAGTGAAAATCGACGATGTGGCTAAGCTTTTGAATGAGCAGCTCAGGATTCCTTTAATAAAAAGAGAAGATGATGTAAAAATAGAAAAAAAACTGTTTGAAAAAATACCAAAAGAATTTATTATAAAATATAAGGCAATTCCAGTTAAATTAGATGAGGGAATATGTCAACTGGCTATGGTGAATCCTTTTGATGTTCAGGCTATAAAGCTTATTTACCATTTGACAGATTGTAAGAAGGTATTGAGTCAGCTTATTATGGAACAGGATTTTGAGTATTTCATGAAGAAATATGAGTTAATAGTGTAGACATTTAACCTAAGAGAAAAAATATGGATAGAAAAAAGAAAATACTTATTGTAGAAGATAATGAAAAAGATCTTCAGATTGTTGTGGAGCATTTAAGTGATGAAAATTATGAGATTATAACAGAAAGAAACGGTGAAGATGCTCTTGATTACATGGAAATGGAAAAACCGGACCTTATCATACTGGATCTTATATTGCCGGAGATAGATGGTTTTCAAATATGCCAAAAAGTTAATAAAGCTAGAAGTAATTGGAATCCAAAAGTCATTATAATAACAGCTCTGACGCCAGTTCTTGATAAATTCAAGAGCGATTGGCTTGAAAAAACACAGGCTAATGCTCTTTTGACTAAACCTGTGTCAAAAGAAGAGCTTTTGAGCAGGATCAAAAGCCTACTTGATTAATTGCTTTTACATGAGCAGTAAAGTAAGAGCAATCGATAAAAAATCTCCCCGGTTTATTAATAAAATGATCAGGAAAAATAAATGGATAATAAAGTAGAAGAATTAAAAAAACATATAAAGATCTTGTCTGAAAGCAGGAACTTATATCAAACTATCATGAATTCACTTCAGGATGGTATATTGGTAATTAACAAGAATCAGGAGATCCTTTTTTATAATAGCTCATTTATTAAACACCTGAATATAAAGAGCAAAAGTGCATCTATGACAATAAAGGATTTGTATAATCATCTAATGTTTAAAAATATTTTGATGGAAACTAAAGAAATGGATTTTGTTCATTATGTAAGAGATGTAGAAATATTTTCACCACAAAAGAAATATTTAAGTGTGCAGGCTATTTGTCTAGATGGAAAAGATTCTGAAAAATCAGTAATATATATTGTTCATGACACTACAGTAACAAAGCATAAGCAGGAAGAAGCTTTTAATAAGGAAAAGATAGGCGCTGTACTTACTCTTGGTGCTGGAATAGCTCATGAACTAGGAAATCCACTTAATTCGTTAAGTATACATCTTCAAATAATAAAAAAGTCCTTAAAAGGAAATAAAAAAAGTGAAGTAAAACTGTCAAATTTAAAAAAGCAATTGGATATTATAGAGGATGAGACAAAAAGAATGGATCATGTAATATCCAGCTTTTTAAAGGCAATACGCCCGGAGAAAGTGCTTTATAAAGAAATAGATATAATACGGACAGTCAAAAATGCAGTTGATAGCGTTGTAAAAGTTGCTGAAAAGCATGGTGTAAATATTCTTTTTAATACGGAAATAGAGAAAAAGTACTTATTCGCAGATGCACAGAAAATACATCAAGCTTTAATCAATATTATTCTAAATGCAATAGAAGCTATAAAAAGTAAGGGGAACATAACAATCTCATGTGATGAGCAAGCAGGATTCATTATTATCAGAATAACTGACGATGGTCCTGGAATAGATGAGGAAAAAATATCCCAGATATTTGATCCTTTTTTTACAACTAAAGATACAGGTGTAGGTCTTGGTCTTGTTATTTCTTATCGTATTATCAGGGAGCATGATGGTGAAATATCAGTAAAAAGTTCTCCTGGTAAAGGAGCAACATTCCAAATAAAACTTCCTCTTCGTGAATACAAAATGAAATTCCTTGAATCTAAGGTAAATAAAAGAAACTGACCTCTTATTTATATATTAATTATTTATTTTTTTCCTGATCCAAAAGCACTCTGAAATTCTTATCAATTATAATTTAAGTCTTGAATATACATAACTGAACATGCGTGATATAAATAACTTAAGAAAAAGTATATTAAGTTAGAAGTAAAAAACTTGTTAAAGCTTTAAAACTTAAAATATTTTTGCTATTCTTTACTCCAAAAGTTCTAAATCATATAGTTATTGGGTAGTAAATAAATTATGAAAAAGTTAAAAATTATAATCAATAGATTTTCTTTTAGTTCAGAGGTAATGATTTTTATTATCTTTTTAGCCTTTTTATTGTCTTGTTCAAGCTTAGCCTTTTCTGATGATTTTGATCTGGGGATTAAAGCCTATAAAGATAGAATATATGTAATATCATTAAAGTATTTCAATAAGTTTTTGGAAGAGACACAATCACGTGATATTGAAAAAAAGATACTTTCTCAATTTTATATTGCAAAAATACACATGATGGGAGGAAATATCCGAGAAGCAACTCAGATAATAGATATTATTGTTAAGAAAAAAAAGGTTCTTGTTAAGAACGGACTTTATGATGCTGTTTTAATAATGAAAGCTCAGTCTATAGCATTTTTCTCTGGTATAGATGATTCGTTTGCCTATATTGGAAAAAAAAGGTTAAAAGCAAAGAATAAAGAATCCTGGGATATTAAACTTGGAATAATAAAGTTTCTGGCAAACTTAAAAGGTGAAGAGGTCATTGACGAAGCCCTTCTTAAATACCAGGGTAAGTTTGAGGAGAAGACAGAGGCATTGCTTTATCTAATGAAAGTAGAGCAGCTTTTAAGAAATAAAAAGGGGCATGTTGCATTAAGTCTGTTAAGTGAAAAAATAGAAAAAGAATTTGAAGTTATAAAAAAAATACCTTCACTTTATTCGTTTTACATTTTTTTAAATGCTGACGCTTTTTATCAGACAGGAGAATATGGTAAAGCAGTTGAATTTTATAAGCAGGGACTTGCTTTTGAAGATGATCCTTATATTGATAAAGGGACATTGATTTATAAAATGGGAGTTTCTTTGTGGAAAAAGAAAGATCTTAATAATAGTTTGAAGTATCTTAATGAATATCTTCAAGAACATGATAACCAAAAAGATTATGCATCAGCTTTAAATATAGTTTCGCAAATATATATTGAACTCAAAGATTATGAAAAAGCACAAGATTTGCTAAGCGCTTATATTGACCCAGAATTAAAAGATAAAGATTATTATCGTGCTCTTTACTGGTTAGCAGAAGCTCATTATGGTCAAAATCAATTTAAAGAAGCTATTGATATTTTTGAAAATATGATGGAATCAAATGATGAAGAGACTAGTGTTATTGCTTTATACGGGAAATCATGGAGCTTTTACATGCTTCACGAGTATGAAAATGCAAAAAATGGTTTTGAAGAGCTGCTTAATAAAGATCAATCAGCAAAAATGGAATTAAGTACCCGTCTTGTTCTTGCAAATATTTATTATTTTTTAACTGATTATGAAGCATGCAATAAAGCTCTTCTGGAATTACTGAAAAAAGAGAGTAATAAAGGAAATGATAAAATTCTTTACCGCTTGGGAGTAAGCTATCTAACATTAAGAAAATATGAGCTGGCAATAGGATCTTTTAATAAAATAATAGATAAAAAAGATTCTACGATCCTTCGTGAGAAAGCTATTTATCAGATATCAAAAGCATATTTTTATCAGAGGGAGTTTGAACAAAGCATTAATTACAGTAAAAAGCTTATAGCTGAATATCCAAAGAGTAATATGCTTTTGAGCGCTTATCTTGATGTGGGACATTCATATTATAATATGTTCCGTTACAAGGAAGCTCTTGATACTTATCAATATGTGATAGAGAATGCAAAAAATACATATTATAAGACAAAAGCAACTTATTTTATTGGCTGGTGTTATTATCTTATGGGTAAAGAATCAGAATCTGTTCTAGTCTTTCAATCGTTTTTAAAAGATTTTCCACAATCAAGTTTAAGTCCTGATATACAGTTTTGGCTTGGTGAACATTATTATAATAAGAAGCGTTATCAGGAATCTTTGAAATCATATAAAGAGCTTTTTGAACGTTATCCTGATTGCTCGCTTGTTGATGATGCCCTTTTTTGGGGATCAAAGGCTTCTTTAGAACTTGGTGATGAGGAAGCATCGTTATTTTTATTGGAAAAACTTATTAAAGAATATATTAAAAGTGACCTTATCCCAGATGCTTTTATTGAAAAAGCATCGATCCTTTTTGCTCAGAAAAAGTACGACTTTGCTTTGTCAAATTTAGAAACAGTAATAAAAAAATATCCTAATAGTTATCTTATTCATGATGCTCTTATAAAAAAGGGAATTATTTTAAATGAAACAGGAAAGTACCAGTATAGCCTGAAGGTATATGAAGATGTATTTATTAGGATGAGCCAAGAAAAACGCTCGATAGATCCGGAATGGATATGGCAATCAGCTGAGTTATATCACAAAACAGGTATGGACGAACAGGCTGTTGAAAAATTAATGACGCTTATATATGGCAATTATGATAATGAGATATTTAAAAAATCTATTCTACTGGCAAAGGATATATTTGTTACTCAGAAAAGGTATGAAGATGCGATCATTTTACTGAATAAGCTTTTAAAAGAAGGTAAAAGAATAAATAAAATATTAATTAGAAGAGATATACGAAAATTGAGTTCAAAGATAAAAGAAAGGAAATAAAGATTATGGTGCTATTCAATATATTAGAAAAGGGCGGACCTATGATGTATTTGATCCTTGGGTGCTCTATTTTTGCAATAACAGTTTTTTTTGAAAGGCTTGCTCATTACCACAGATCGCAGATCGATACGGATAAATTCCTTTCAGGCTTAAGAAATATTTTAAAGAAGCGCAATATGGTAGAAGCAGTAACTATTTGTTCAGAAACCCCAGGTCCTGTTGCAGCCGTACTTAAATCCGGAATATTAAAGCACGGGAAAAATAGAGAGATAATAAAGGAAGCAATTGAAGATTCAGCTACTCATGAGATTCCACGTATGGAAAAGAATCTTGTTATTCTTGCTACGATCGCTCATATTACACCGCTTTTGGGGCTTCTTGGGACGGTTCTTGGTATGATCAAAGCTTTTATGGTCATTCATCAAAAAGCAGGCCTTGTAAACCCTGCTGATCTTGCTCAGGGAATATGGGAAGCCCTTATTACTACAGCATTCGGGCTTTCAATAGCAATTCCTACATATATGGCATATAACTATCTGGTAAGCAGAGTGAGTACTTTTACATCAGATATGGAAAGAGCTTCGAGTGAGATCGTAAATATTCTAGATGAACAGGAAGATGAATATGAGATTTAAGAGAAGACTGAAAATTGAAGAGGGGCGTCTTGACCTTACACCACTTATTGATGTGGTCTTTCTATTGCTTATATTTTTTATGCTATCATCTTCATTTATATTTCAGCCAGGTATCAGGGTGAAACTGCCGGAATCTAGTATTTCAGAAACAAAAAAAGAAAAAAGTTATGAGGTTATACTTACTCAGGAAAATCTTATGTTTTTCAATGGAGAAAGGATCTCAGTTGAAGGTCTTAAGCGAAAAATGAAGATAATAGGAAAAACAGCACCTGAAGCTGTACTTATAATAAGAGCTGATGAAAGTGCCCGCCACAAATATGTTGTAAGGGTTATGAGCATTGCAAAGATGAATGGTATTAAAAAATTAGCAATAGCTACGACTCCTGTAGAAGGAAGCAATGAAGAATAAAATTTTCCTGATATCTTTTATTATAGCTGTAGTTCTACATCTGCTTTTTTTTCATGTATTACGTATAGAAAGTCCGGGAGTGATAGCAATTACTGAGAGTGAAGTTTATCTGATAGATGATTTTTCTGCTGCCGAAGATACACCTGTATTAAAAGTAACAGAAAAAAGTTCTAAAGTAGCACCTTTTTTTTCGCTTCCTGGAGTTTATCAGAAGATATATTCAAGTGATATGAAGCATTCAATAAGTACTTTGCGTGAAGAAACAGATATAAGCGGATATGATCCGTTTAAGCAGGATAAAAAGATAATTTCACATTCAATGGATTTTTCACCGGTTATTAATAGAGTCTCTTCAAAAGTACATACTATAATTACAAGTGGTGAAAAGGAATTATTGGAATCTCTTACAAATAAGGGAGGGGGCAGCATCAGCATAAGGCTTTCAAAGAGCCTTTTGAAGTTCTTTAATGAGGATATTATTAACAATGAGCTTAAGGATAACTATCTTGAACCCGGATCTAAAATGAATATACAGGTTATCTTTTTTAATAAAAATTCGTTTTCTGTCATGCTTGATAAGGAAAAAGGAATACCATCAAAAGAACTTTTTATTGTCTTTAACAAAGCATTACTGAGAAAGCGCTTTATACCAAAAAAGGTTACTGGAAACATTTATGTTTGGAGAGAAAGATGATATCTGTTGGTGTTACTACATTTTTTTTTATAATAGTTGCTTTGCCTGTTATTGTTATATTTTTTAGCTGGCTTTATGTTGAATATACTCATAAGACAAAACAGACTAAACCAGAGAGTCAAATAATCACACGCTGTGAAATATGTCAGTTTCCATTTCTGCATGATAAGGATGATGAAATATCGAAATGTCCCCGTTGCGGAAGTTACCTTGAATTTAAATAATCCTATTTGAAATATATTTATTTCATTTTAATTTTTACAAATAACAATTGACTTTTTTTCGAAATTTCATTAAAAATATACCTTTATTTATACTTATTTATAGAATTTAACACATATGTAAAGTATTACATTTAATAATGCCTGTTACCTGTTTGTGTATGGGCGTTTATGAAAGGAGTTCAATATGGGTATGTGGATAGGAAACAATCGTAAAGCTAGGCGGTGTTATGGCTTTGATGAGATCGCTCTGGTTCCGGGTGCTATAACAATTAATCCTGCAGAAGTTGATACAACATGGGAATTGGCAGGAAGAAAGATCAAGGTACCTATTTTAGCAGCAGCAATGGATGGAGTTGTAGACACAAACTTTGCTATAGAAATGGGACGTTTAGGTGGACTTGCTGTACTTAATCTTGATGGTATTCAGACACGTTACGATAATCCTGATGAAGTGTTAAAAAATATCTCAAAAATAAATCCTGAAGAAGCTACAAAGCTTGTACAGAGCATGTATCTACAGCCAATAAAAGAAGAGCTGATAGGTAAAAGAGTTGAAGAAATAAAAAAAGCAGGGGTTCCTGCAATAGTATCATGTATACCTCAAAATGCAGAAAAATTCGGAAAAATAGCACAGGATGCTGGAGCTGATTTTTTTGTAGTCCAATCTACTGTTACAACTGTAAAGCATATATCAAGCGAATACAAAAGCCTTGATTTTGTAAATCTTTGCAAAAATTTAAAAATACCTGTAATCGTAGGAAACTGTGTCACATATAAGATAACACTTGAAATGATGCAGACCGGTGTTGCTGGTGTCTTAATAGGCGTTGGTCCAGGTGCGGCATGTACTACAAGAGGAGTACTCGGGATTGGAGTGCCTCAGGTTACAGCAACTTGTGATGCAGCTGCAGCTAGGGATTATTATTACAAAACAACTGGCAGGTATGTTCCGATAATAACAGATGGAGGTATGAGTACCGGAGGAGAAATATGCAAGGCTTTTGCAAGCGGTGCTGATGCTGTTATGGTGGGTTCTGCTTTTGCCCGTGCTGAGGAAGCTCCAGGGCGTGGTTATCATTGGGGTATGGCGACTCCTCATGCCAATCTTCCGAGAGGTACCAGAATATATGTAGGTACTACAGGAACAGTAGAGCAGATCCTTTTTGGCCCGGCAAATATGGATGATGGTTCTCAAAATCTTGTAGGAGCTTTACAAACTTCCATGGGAAATCTAGGCGCAAAAAATATTAAAGAAATGCAGCTTACAGAGATAATCATTGCTCCTTCTATTCAGACAGAAGGAAAAGTTTTCCAGAAAGCTCAGAGAGTTGGAATGGGAAAATAATATTTCTGTATAAGTGCTGAAGTACATTTTAAAAATGTATAAAATAATAAAACATCTATTTCCAGGAAAAGATTATGACACAAAAAATTCTTATACTTGATTTTGGATCACAATACAACCAGTTAATTGCACGCCGTGTAAGGGAAAAAAACGTTTTTAGTGTAATAAAACCATGTAATGTTTCTTTTAATAAAATAAAAAAACTTGACCCCAGTGGTATTATCCTTTCAGGAGGACCTTCCAGCGTTCATGAAAAAGGTGCTCCAAAATGTGATAAAAGAGTTTTTGAAATGAATATTCCGATATTGGGTATATGTTACGGAATGCAGTTAATCGCTAATCATTTTAAAGGAAAAGTTGAGCCTACAAAAAAAAGAGAATATGGTTTTACTCCTTTTACTGCTACTTCAAAATCTCTTTTATTTGCAGATCTTTTAGATAAAACCTTTACTACTTGGATGAGTCATGGTGACAAAATAATAAAAATGCCGAAGGGCTTTATTTGCAGCGGGCATACCGAAAACACCAAAGTAGCATCTTTTGAAAATAAAAAGCTGAAAATATATGGAACGCAATTTCATCCTGAAGTAACACATACTCATAACGGTGATATTATAATTGAAAATTTTATTACAAAAGTATGTTCTTTAAAACCTGATTGGACTATGGAGAATTTTGTTGAGAAAAAGATTCATGATATTCGAAAAGAAGTAGGCAGCGGACATATAATATGCGGTCTGAGTGGTGGTGTGGATTCTTCGGTTACTGCTGCTATTCTTCATAAAGCCGTAGGTAAACAGCTGCACTGTATTTTTGTTGATAATGGACTCTTAAGAAAAGCTGAAAAGGAAAAAGTAAGGCGTGAATTTGAACAGCATCTAGGAATAGATCTAAAAGTCATAAATGCAGGGTCCCGCTTTCTTTTGAAGCTAAAAGGTGTAACAGATCCTGAAAGAAAGAGAAAAATAATAGGAAGAGAATTTATAAAAATATTTGAAGAGGCATCGAAAAAATATAAAAATGCTTCTTTTCTTGCGCAAGGTACACTTTATCCGGATATAATTGAATCTGTTTCAGCAAAAGGAGGGCCAACAGCAAAAATAAAAAGTCATCACAATGTTGGAGGTCTTCCCAAGAACATGAAGCTTAAACTTATTGAGCCTTTGAAGGAACTTTTTAAAGATGAGGTAAGAGTTGTTGGAAGAAGCTTAGGTCTTCCTGAAGATTTAGTAGGGAGACATCCTTTTCCCGGGCCCGGGCTTGCTGTACGTATGATTGGAGATATTACAAAAAAGAAACTAGATGTCCTGAGAGAGGCTGACTGGATAATAATAGATGAGATAAAGCTTTCCAAGTGGTATAAAAAAGTCTGGCAGGCATTTGCTGTATTTTTGCCTGTTAAGACAGTGGGAGTTATGGGAGATGAAAGGACATATGAAAATGTAATAGCTGTGCGTATTGTCAACAGCACAGATGGTATGACTGCAGATTGGGCAAAGATCCCATATGAGATACTTGGAAAAATGTCAAACAGAATAATAAATGAAGTCTCTGGTATAAACCGTGTTGTCTATGATATTTCTTCTAAACCTCCCGGAACTATCGAGTGGGAATAAATAAGAAATTCCAAGTAACAAACATCCCCCGTGAAAATTAAAGATTTTCCGGGACTAAGTCCTAGAAATTTCTAGGAAACAAACAAATAATAATTATAAATTTAAAGATTACTAAATATTAAACTAAAAAAATCATTTAAACTTTTACTTATCTATATTCACTTCTGAGTCTGCATGAAGTGGAAAGAGTGTATCTATCGATTACTGAAGATTGATAAGACAATAGCGAAATGCTACAGTTATTGAATTGTTAATTTGAACTTATCTTGTAGTTTATTTAGAATTTGGATTTTTAAATTTGTTACGGAGTAAATTATGTATCATACGGATTTTGTCCACCTTCATCAACATACTGAATACAGCCTTCTTGACGGTGCATGTAAATTAAATGACCTACTTGATAGGGCTATAGAATATAAAATGCCTGCTCTTGCTATTACTGATCATGGCACAATGCATGGAGTGATAGATTTTTATCAGAAAGCAAAATCAAAAGGTATAAAACCTATTATCGGGTGTGAGGCTTACATTGCTCCCGGGTCAAGAAAAAATAAAAAGACACATGGAGTTAGAGATGCCGCTTTTCATATTGTTCTTCTTGTGAAGGATGAAAATGGATACAAGAATCTTATGAAATTAATGAGTATGGCGCAGATAGAAGGTTTTTATTATAAACCCAGAATAGATAAGGATATTTTATCTAAACATTCCGAAGGACTCATAGGAATGTCAGCTTGTTTAAAAGGAGAGATCCCGTATCTTTTATCCCATGAGATGCATGAAGAAGCCGAGCAGGCTATTAAGCAATACGTAGATATTTTTGGGAAAGAGGATTTCTATCTTGAATTGATGGACCACGGTATAAAAGAGCAGAAGATAGTAAATAAAGAGCTTTTAAGATTAGGAAAAAAATTCAATCTTCAAACCGTTGCTACAAATGATTCTCATTATCTTGATAAAGCTGATGCTTTTGCTCATGAAGTACTCTTGTGTATACAGACCGGTACCACAATAGACGATCCAAATCATATGCGTTTTTCAAATAATGAGTTTTACTTTAAGTCTCCTGAAGAAATGAAAAATATATTTAAATCAGTTCCTGATGCGCTGAAAAACACGATTGCAATACAGGAAAAATGCAATCTAGAACTTGATTTTTCGAAATTCCATCTACCAAAGTTCAACCCGCCTGACAATAAAAAACCAGTCGAATATTTAGAAGAACTTTGCAGGCAGTCTTTAAGTAAAAAATATAATGAAAAGAGCAAAGAAGTTGATGAACGCCTTAAGCATGAGCTCGGGATTATAAAGCAGATGGGATTTAGCAGTTATTTTCTTATGGTAAGAGATATTGTTCACTTTGCAAAAGAAAATGGTATTTTTGTTGGTCCTGGTAGAGGCTCTGCTGCCGGAAGCCTCGTTTCATATGTTTTGGGAATAACTAATATAGATCCTCTTAAATATAATCTGCTTTTTGAAAGATTTTTAAATCCTGACCGTATAAGCATGCCGGATATAGATGTTGATTTTGCTGATAACAGACGTTCTGAAGTTATCAATTATATATCAGAAAAATACGGTAAAGAAAATGTCTCACAGATAATAACGTTTGGAACTTTGAGTGCAAAAGCTGTTATTCGTGATGTTGCTAGAGTGCTTGGATTTAGTTATCAAAGAGCAGATACTATAGCAAAGATGATCCCAACAGAACTTAATATGACGCTTTTAAAAGCATTAGAGACGGAAGATAGCTTAAAGACTCTTTATAATGATGACAAGGATGTGAAAAGACTTTTTGATATTGCTTTTAGGTTAGAAGGTATTCCCCGAAATGCTTCTACACATGCTGCAGGAGTGATAATCTCAAATGAAAAGATCTGGGAATATGTTCCGGTTTGCCGTGGCCAGAATAGTGAAATGGTAACCCAATATTCAATGAAGCCGCTGGAAAAACTAGGTCTTCTAAAAATGGATATACTTGGTCTTAAAACACTCACAGTAATTCAAGAGACATTGAGTACAATAAAAAAGACAAAAAATGAGGATATTGACCTCGACAAGATTGATATTAGTGATAAAAAAACATATGAGCTTTTAAATAAAGCTAACACTATAGGAGTATTCCAGCTGGAAAGTTCAGGTATGCGCGAGCTTTGCAGGAGGATCGGTCTTTCGCAGATAGAAGAGATCATTGCTATGATAGCGCTTTACAGGCCTGGACCGATGAATATGCTTGATGATTATGTTCAACGAAAGCATGGTAAGATTAATGTGACATATTATCATAATTCTTTGAAACCTATCCTTGAGAATACTTATGGCATCATGCTTTATCAGGAGCAAGTTATGCAGACAGCGAGTGTTTTGGCAGGATTTTCTCTAGCCCAAGCTGATACGCTTAGAAGGATCATGGGCAAGAAGATAACAGAAAAAATGAGAGAGCAGGAAGAAATATTCATAACAGGTGCTGTTAAGAAAAAAATAAAAAGGAATGTTGCTGAAAAAGTGTTTGAAGCAATGGCTTATTTTGCAGGGTACGGATTTAATAAATCGCACAGTGCTGCTTATGCCGTGATTGCTTTTCAAACAGCATTTTTGAAAGCAAATTATCCAGTGGAATTCATGGCATCTTTACTTTCATCAGAGCTTAGGAATACCGACAAGATCACACGTTACATAGATGAAAGTAAAAATATGGGCATCAATGTTCTTCCTCCGGATGTTAATGAAAGTTTCAATAATTTTACCGTTGTTAATGACAATATCCGTTTTGGTCTTGCTGCTATAAAAAATGTTGGTGAAACAGCAGTAAGATCGATCATTAAGGCCAGGAAAGAAGAAGGTAAATTTAAATCGATACTTGATTTTTTTAAGCGCATAGACCCTCGTGTTGTAAACAAAAAGGTAGTAGAAAGCCTTATAAAATGCGGAGCTTTTCATTCTCTTAATGAGAACAGATCTGAAATATTCTTTAACCTGGATGCTCTTTTAAGTTATGTAACTGCATCTCATCGTGATCGTCAGAAAGGTCAGGAATCATTATTTTCTCTTATGGATGAGCAAAAAAACGAGGCTGATATCTTTGATTTTAAATCATGTCCTGAATGGTCAAAAAACGAACGTCTGAAATATGAAAAAGAACTGCTTGGTTTTTATGTAACAGGTCATCCTCTTTCACGCTATGAAAAGCTTCTAAGAAGGTGCAGTGCAGATGATGCAGGATCCTTAAGCGATAAAAAAGACGGAGATGAAATAAAAATAGGTGGAATAGTTGCTTCGATAAAAATAGCTACAACACGTTCTAAGGGCGAGAAAATGGCTATTATAAGATTTGAAAACCTCCAGAATAATATAGAGGTAATAGCATTTCCTTCAGCTTATAAAAAATATCAGGAGCTTTTACATGAAGGGGCGCTTCTTTTCATTTTCGGCAGAATAAGTATGCGCGATGATACTCCCAAAATAAGTGCTCAGAGCGTATATTTGCTGGAAACTATGTTAACGGATATTAAGGCGGCATTTTATATTAATGTGAATAATCCGGATAGAGCTATGCTAAACAACATTGATAATATAATTAAAGAACACAAAGGCAATTCTCCAGTTTATCTTGATATGACATTTCCTGATAGTGCAAGAGTACTTCTGAAAGCAGGAGATGTAAAAACAGTGCAAGCAGAAGAAAAGACTATTAATGCCTTTGAAAATCTTCTTGGTGAAGATACTGTCTGGCTAAAGCTTGTAAATGGTAATAACGGAAACGGAAGAAAAAAGTCTTATTAGACTTAAGGGAGAAACGAAAAATATTTTCTTCTTTTTATACGGGCGCAGTCAAGCGGCGCCCCTACACACGTTTTATTCTCACTGTTTTATATGGATCTCTGTTGGAGTTTATCCCGTAGCTAATATGGGACAGGGATGACAACCTTTTAGTATTTAGTTTTCAGTTGTTAGTAATTAGTAAAACAAAAAAAACTAAATCCATTTTACTTTTTATCTCTTTCCTTATCGAAGATAAGGAAACTGACTATTCTCTCTGTGTCCTCTGTGGCAAATTTATTATTATTTGTTTCCGAAGGAAACTCCTTAACTTTTAATTTTTCACTTTTATTTTTTAATTTCTATTTCTTTTTCTTCAAGTGAGATATTTCCTGTAATCTCAAAATTGTATGTTTTTTTCTTTGAATCTTTGAAATATAGAATGATCTTTTTACTGAAAGTCCCTTTGCTGACAAGATTAAGATCTATTCGAAAAATTACTTCATGTATATCACCTGATTCAAGAAATACTTCTGTGCTGTTTTGAATAGTTATGCTTTTGCATGTGCTATCAATGTTTTCAAGGTATATATTTTGTTTTTCGTTATTTCTTATCAAGAACTTATATTCTAATACTTCTGTACAGTCTTTAATAATTCCAAGATCAATAGAGGGTGGCTTTATTTCTAGGCCGTATATCAATGAACATGGAGCAAATATTAATAGCAAAAACAAAAGAAAGAACATTTTATTCATTTAATTCTCCTCTTAAATATTCTAATAATTTAAGAATTATCCACCTAAAGGATGGAATTTCTTATGTATCTTTTTTAGATGGCTTCTATCAATGTGCGTATATATTTGTGTAGTGGAAATATCAGCATGTCCGAGCAGTTCCTGGACTATTCTTAGATCTGCCCCATAGGTCAAAAGATGCGTTGCAAATGAATGCCGGAGAGTATGAGGATAAACATCTTTTGTTATGCCGGCTTTCAAAGCATAGTGCTTTATTATTTTCCATATACTTTGCCTGCTTAGCCTTTTTTTGAATTTTGATAAAAAAAGAATTTCTGCCTTTTTTGCATTATTATCCCTTTCTTTATTTATATAATTATTAATAGATAAAATTGCTTTTTTACCCATAGGTATAATTCTTTCTTTACCTCCTTTACCTATGCATTTCAAAAATCCGGAAGATAGGTTTATATTACATATTGTAAGTGATGAAAGCTCACTTACACGAAGTCCGGATGCATAGAGAAGTTCAATGATCGAGGTATTTCTCCAGTAATTAGGTTTTATTTTGTCTACGGAGTCGATCATATTTGCAATCTCCTGAGGACTTAATATATTTGGAAGAGTACTCCATATTTTAGGGCTATCAATAAATTCAGAAGGATCTTCTACTATAAACCCTTCATTGAATAAAAATTTCATAAAACCTTTAATTGATACTATTGCTCTTGCAATAGTACTGTAATTTTCTTTTTTTTCAGATCGGGCAATAGTGAAATCTACAATATGCTTTCTATTTATCATGTTATAATCAGATACTCTTTTCTTTTTAAGAAAAGAAAGAAATTTTAAAAGATCGCTGGAATATGCCTGAATAGTATTATTTGAGAGACCTTTTTCAATTTTAAGGAATTCAATATATGAATCGAAATGGTGAGAAGTGTTCATTTTTCTTTTATCAGCTGAACGCAGACATCAGCTATTTTATAATATGGAAGTATATAGTCAACACATCCTGATTCAATAGCGCTTTTAGGCATTCCGAAAATCATGGACGTCTCCTCATTTTGAGCTATAACTGTGCCACCAGCTTTTTTAACAGCCATTATACCTTCAGTACCATCATGCCCTATACCTGTAAGTATTGCAGCAACAATACGTTTTCCAAAAATTTTTATAGCAGAGAACATAGTTATGTCTATTGCAGGTCTTACGCTCCATAACTTGGCTCTTTGGTTAAGATGTAAAGCGTTATCATTACCGTTTTTTACTACTTCAAGATGATAGTCTCCTTTAGCGACATAAATATGATTATCATATAAAATATCTCCTTCTTCTGCTTCTTTCATGCTTTTGGAGGTATTTGTAGAAAGCGTCTGAACTAGTGTACGTGAAAAAAGAAATGGTATATGCTGGACTATTATAATTGCCGCGGGAACTTCATCCAGCATCTGCAAAAGAATATTTTTTAAAATCCTGGGACCTCCAGCAGAAGAACCTATTATTACCAGCTTTTCCGCTTTTTTCAATCCAGGAGTTTCTAAAACAACCTGTTTTTCTTCTTTAGGTACCTTGGATTCGATGTTTTTTATCTGGTAGTTTATTTTTTCAGCAAGAATTTCGCTTGTATCATGTTCTCCAAGTTTAAAAAATGAAAAAAGAACTCCAAGTTTGACCTTTTTTATAAGTTCATTTATTCCTATTTCATCCTTGAACTTAGTAGAATAAACAAGAAGTTTTACTGGAGAATTATTTAAAAGAGGATGCAGTTTTAAAAGAAATTCATAAGAGATCATATCTGTTTTGATTATAAGTATGTCCGGAAGGAATTCTTTCAGCATACGTATAAGCTTTAGCTCGCTGTGGGCATGTCCTATTATTATAAAATTTTTTGTGGTTTTTGTTATCCCCTGAATGATCTCAGTGTTATGATAACTGTCTTCTAAAAAAATTAAAGTTTGTAGATTTTTTTTCATTATAAATTTAACTCAAGATTTATCAGTATCCAGCTTTTCTTTAATAAGTTCATTTGTTCTTTTAACAAGGTATTTTAGATCGAATGGTTTTGCTATAAAATCGTTTGCTCCAAGCATTCGGCAATTTTCAATGTTTTCATCAGAGGCATATCCCGATATGACAATAATAGGAATGATAGGATCTATTTGCCTAATTGCCTTAATTGCTTCGAATCCGTCCATTTCAGGCATATGAAGATCCATGAGTACAAGATCAAAGTGTGAGTTCATAAGTGCTTGAAATCCGTCATATCCGGTATTAGTCAGGGTGATCTTAGCTTTTTCATTGTTGAATACTTCACTAAGAAGATCACGTACATGTTTATCGTCATCGATTATGAGAATAGAACTATCAGTTATGCAGCTTTTCATATGAATGGCTCCGCATTGTTTATGTTTTGACAGGTATCATGTTTTTGTGTTTTTATAATTATTTTAGTATCATTGCGGAAATTAAGCAATCTCAATATTTTCTAAAATTCAGGAGGTAACGTTTTATGCGCTATTTTAATAGTTGCTATATTCGGGCAAAGGTAAAAAACAGCGTTTTATCATGTAATATATATTTTTTATTATTGAAATAGGAAAATATAATATAGAATAAGAAAAAACACTATTTAAAGGAGGGTTTGTATGTGGAGAAAAACAGGATTATATTTAATTATTGCAATATTTGCATTTATAATTGGAACAGCTTTTAACATGGACCTATTTGCAGAAAAAAAAGATGATGATAAAAAATATGAAATGATTTTAAAGAAACTTTATAAGCTTGAAAAGAATCAAGAAGAACAAATAAAAATGTTGAAAAGAATCAATACCAAGATCCAATTTTAAAGTTTTATTGAAGGTGCTAAAAAGTGTATTTTGACGGAATATTACTAGGCTTTATATTATTATATGTCCTGATAGGCCTTATGAGATATGCGCTTAGAAGTTTTTTAAGTTTTATTTTTTTTATTATATATCTTTTAGCTATAGTTTTTTTTCCGGAATCATTACAACAATATCAGAATCATTATGTTTCTCTTTTGGATTTTTTAAAATCCGTTTTTGCTGTTTCTATGATTTATCTGGCAGGATATTTTCTTCTAGCGCTTACTGGATCACTTATATCTTCCTTATTCTATAAATCAAAAAAAGATAAGATGAGCCGCTCATCTAAACTACTAAGCAGGTTAATAAGTGTTTTCTTTTCTTTTTTGCATGGTACAACTGTTTCTCTTGTACTCGTTCTTATGATGATCTTAGGGCTTCAATATTATGGTGTTGAAAGTAAACTATCTGACCACTGGATTAAAAACTCATATGCATTGAAATACGGCATAAAACTGGTTGATTATATCCCAAAAGAATATTCGCAAAAATTTAAGAGGGTAAATACTATTTTAGCTTCTTTAATAAACAGTGATGTCAATAAAAAGATAGTTGAGTGTTCTTCATTTAAGCGGCTTAAAAGCACAGATGCATTTCAAGAGATGATTGAAAAAATATCAGAAAAGCAGGAAAACGGAGTTTCTCCAGATGATATGACTTCTTTTATTTCTGAAGATATATTTAAAAGATTTTTTGAAGACGAAGAAGTCTATAAAATAATATCTTCAGATAATTTTTTTGAGGAATTGGATGATCTTCTTTCAAAAAGAAAAGTTTATTTTAAGAAAATGGAAAAGAAAAAGTCTGATTTTAAGCCAGATTCAATATTACATCTTAAAAATGGAAATAAAGTTGATTGTAAAATTGTGTATCAGAATGATTTTGTCGTAGATGTGATAGTTTTATATGGAGATGATGAAATACCTACTAAATTTTATAAAAAAGAGATAAAAAAAATAACAGATATGAGGTGACATCTTTTTGACTCAAAATAAAGATAATACAGATGCTTATAAATCTCCTTGGTATTTAAAGAAAGGTTTTATCTTTGTAAACCTTTTTTTTGTTTTAGGTCCTTTAGCTTTTCCTTTATTGTGGAAGAGTAGAGAATTCACCAAAAAAGAAAAATATATCTATACTCTTATAGTTGTAACTTTAACAGTCCTTGTTATAGCTGCAGGCAGTTATATTACAGTTACACTATATAAACACTATCAGTATCTTAATGATGTAATGAATGAGCTTTACTAAAAAGAAGTTATTTGCTTCTCTCTTTGTTGGACTCAAAGAGCATGTAATACTCGGCCAGATAAGACCTCCACCTTTTGGGACACTTACCTCGCTTTAGGAGGACAGCATTGATTCTTTTAAAATTTTCTATATTTTTTATGTTCATTGTATTCACCACTAATAAAATCGGAAAAATTAATGTTTTTATTTAGATAAAAATACAAAAAGCATTAAATATACCATAGGTCATAAATATCGAAATTAATTAAAGAATGATAGAAGCTGCTAATGTGTAGCAGTTTGCGTTAATTATTTAACAATTAGCTTTCGCTTTTGGCTTGGGCAGGAGGCAAAAAATTCCTATCTGACTCTTTTGATTGTAAAAAGATTAGGGCCTAAACCATTGAAAGCACTGGTTCTTGTTAGCAAGATCATATATGGTAAAAAGGTTGTTTTTTGATATCCTGCCCGATATCGTTTTGCTACATGGAGGAAAAGATGTGACACCTTATCCGGTTGATCAAACATATATAAAAACCATCGATGTTCTTAAAAGAGCAGTAAAGAAAATAAAACCTGACGATGCGAAAGATCAAGAGCTCTTAATCGGCTTCATAAGCTTATGCCGAATAAAAAAAGATCTAAATTATTTTTAAATGCCTTTTGCTTTTTTACCTATATTATTTTAAAATGTAACATTTATTTTGATTACACTAAAATTATGAAAAATATTGAAACTGACATATTGGTAATCGGAAGCGGGCTTTCCGGACTTTTCTTTTCTTTGCAATGCGCAAAAAAGGGTGTGAATGTCGTTGTTGTCACAAAGTGCCTCGTAAATGAAACGGCAACAGCGCTGGCGCAAGGGGGGGTTGCTGCAGCAAGAAGGAAACCGGATTCCGTTAAATCGCACATAGAAGATACTCTAAGAACAGGTAAAGGGCTAAGCAATAAAAAAGTAGTGGAACATATTATCAAGCGTTCTTCTCAATCAATAAGTGAACTGGAAGAAATTGGTGTAAACTTTGATAAAATGAAAAATGGTGCTCTTGAACTTGGGCGTGAAGGAAGCCACTCTTATAGACGAATAGTGCATGTTCAGGATAAAACCGGTGAGGCCATAGAGAATGCTCTTATCAAAAAAATAAACGAAAACCCTAATATTAAAATTATTGAAAATGGCTTTTGTATTGATGTTGATACCAGCAATAAAAGTGGAAAGAAAGAAATTTGCGGAGCTTATTTTTATAAACAAAAAGAACCTAAAAAGAAAAAGATAAAACTAAAACATACTATAACTGTTAAGGATGAAAATATATTTTACTGTTCTGCAGCTTGTGTTGCTATTGCGACTGGAGGCTTAAGTGCTTTATATCAATATACAGTTAATCCTGATATTTCAAAAGGTGATGGAATAGCTATTGCATATAGAGCAGGGTGTGTTTTAAGAGATCTTGAATTTCTCCAGTTTCACCCAACAGCTCTTTATAAAGGAAAAAGCCCTTTCTTTTTAATTTCAGAAGCTGTAAGAGGTGAAGGTGCTTATATCGTTACAGAGAAGAAAATACCTGTAATGCGTGGTTTTAAAAGAAGAGACCTTGAAGCAAGAGATGTTGTATCCAGACGTATATTTGAATTAATGAAATATGAAAATATTTATATTGATTTTACACGCAAGGAAAAAAACTGGATCAAAAAACGTTTTTCAGGGATATTTGAAGAATGTAGTCTTTGGGGAATAGACATAAGCAAAGAATTAATACCGATAATTCCTGCAGCTCATTATACTTGCGGCGGAATAAAGACAAACACATGTGGTGAAACAAATATTTCCGGCCTTTTTGCTATTGGCGAGGTATCATCAACAGGTCTTCACGGTGCGAACAGATTAGCTTCGAATTCACTTCTTGAAGGTGTTGTTATAAGCCGGAATGCGGCCAGAAAAGCGTTAAAGTTTTTATCACTTAGAAAGAATAGGATAAAAAGTAAAATAAAAAAGAAGTTTTCTGTCTATTCTCTGGATTACAAAAAAAGTGTTTTTAAAAAAATAGAAAAAAGAATAAAGGAAATAATGTGGAAAAAGGTTGGAATCGTCCGTACTTTCGAGGCCTTACAGGATGGTCTTCAGGAAATAAATAGCCTTGAAAAAGTACTGGATGGCTATACAAAAAGTGGATTCAACATAGATGTATGGAATCTTTCAAACAGTATTTTAGTGTCAAAATTGATAATAAGGTCTGCTCTTTCAAGAAAAGAAAGCAGGGGGTGTCATTATATGGAAGATTTTCCTTCAAAATCAGAGATTGCCCGCCACACGACTATTCAGAAGATAAATAATAAATTATCATTTGTCTAACAATGATTCCTCTTTTATAATGATTATATGAAAATAAGAGGAAAACTAATACTTGCCGCTGCTACTTCAATTCTTTTTATGCTTTTTATCTTTTATACTTACTTATTCGTTTTCGTAAGTCAGGCAACATATCAAAAAAAGCAGAGTATAGCTGATCTTAGCAGTACGTATTTAAAGGTAATGAAGCAGCTTGGAAGATCTTTTGATAATCTTACTGCGGATGGTGTGGTTGATTCAAAAATAAAGAGGACTCTTGATATATTATTTCCAAAAGGCTGGGCTGTTATAAATAAAGATAACATTATAATTGTTGAAAAAAATATAAATGCATTAAAGCTTTTAGAAAATATAAAAACCGTTTTTAAAAGAAAAGAAATTTCTTATGATGCTGATTCGCTTACAGGTAAGGGAAAGGTGATCATAGTTTTAGATGAAGAATCAGGTATTTCTTTTATGGGGATTTTACCTTTTTCACTTTTAGGTGCAGAGGATTTTAAGGGACTTTTCAGAGGGCTTACAGCTATATTTTTAATAGGGGCGGCAGGAGTAGGCTTTATAATTTATATAACTGCATCAAAATTTGTTATAAGGCCTATGGAGCGTATTTCAGATGCAGCATATAGGATATCTTGCGGAGATTACGAGCATGAGATAAATGTAAAAGAGACTTTTGATGAAGGACAAAGACTGGCTGAATCTGTAAATGATATGATGGTTCAGCTAAAAGAGTATCATGATGAGATGCAGGGGAAAATAAACAAAGTATATGAAGATAACCTCAGACAGAAAAAGAATCTTATTTTAGCTCAAAGGCTTGCTGCAACAGGTAAACTTGCTGCAGGAATTGCACACGAGATAAATAATCCTCTTGGAGGTATGCTTAATGCCGTCAAGGTCCTTAGAGAAGAGTCAACAGGAGAAAAGAAGAAGACACAGGATTACATTGAGCTTGTAGAAGACGGGCTTACAAGAATAAGAGCAACAGTAAGAAAAATACTTTTATTCCAGCAGAGTGATAAATCTTTAACTCCACAGGATGTCGTACTTGCAGTACCTATTAAAAAAGCTATTGATTTTATTTCACACAGAATAAATGAAAAAAATGTAGAAGTTGTTTTTCCTTCTTTTGAAGATATGCCATCCATAGCAGGAAATCGGATGGAGCTTCAGCAGGTCTTCTTAAATATATTTATGAATTCTGTTGATGCTGTAGAAAATAAAGGAAAAATAATAATATGCTGGGAAGTTATTGATAAAAAAATTATCATTGAGATAAATGATAATGGATGCGGGATGAAAGATGAAGAGCTTGGTCAAATATTTGATCTTTTTTATACTACAAAAGCGGCAGGCGAGGGAACAGGGCTTGGGCTTTCGATAGTTTATAATGTAATAAAAAATCATGGAGGGGAAATAGAGATAGGATCAGTTAAAGGCGAAGGTACAAAGGTAAGGCTGATATTTCCAATAATAAAAAGTAACGTATTTAAAATAAATTAAGATCTGGAAAAAGGATTATGTATGAGAGTTTTACTTGTGGATGATGAGAGAACAGTAACGCGTACACTTGGCGATTCTCTGGAAGAGAACGGTCATGATGTAACATGTGCCTATAATGGGGATGACGCATCAAAACTAATATCAGAAGAATTGTTTGACTGCGTAATATCTGATATACGAATGCCGGGTCTTAATGGAATAGAAATATTAAAACAAGTGAAAGAAAAACAAAATGACACGGAAGTCATTTTAATAACAGCTTATGCTACAGTAGAGCAAGCTGTTGAAACTATTAAAATTGGGGCTTTTGATTATATAACTAAACCGTTTATGAACGATGAAGTTATAATGCTGCTTAAAAAAATAGAAGAGATAAAGACTTTAAAGCATGAGAATAGTAATTTAAAGGAAAAGCTTAATGAAAAGTTCACTCTGGATAAGCTTGTTGGAAAAAGTAAAAAGATGCAGGAAGTCTTTGAACTTATACGTGTTATAGCAAAAACAGAGTCAAGTGTACTTATTACTGGAGAAAGCGGAACAGGAAAAGAGCTTGTTGCTAATGCTATACATCACAATAGCAGTAGAAAGAACAATAGTTTTATAAAGTTAAGTTGTGCTGTTTTTCCGGAAGGCTTGCTTGAGGATGAACTTTTCGGGCATGTCAAAGGAGCGTTTACTGATGCAAAGCAGGCAAAAAAAGGGCGATTCTATTTAGCGGATAAAGGAAGTGTCTTTCTTGATGATATAGATGATATGAGTTTGCATACTCAGGTAAAGCTCTTACGTGTTCTTCAGGAAAAAGAATTTGAAATGCTTGGAAGCACAAAGACCATTAAAGTTGATGTAAGAGTTATAGCTGCGACTAAAAGAGACCTTTTGGAACTTGTCAGTAAAGGTTTATTCCGTGAAGACCTGTATTACAGGCTTAATGTTGTCCCTCTACTTTTACCTCCACTTAGAAAACATAAGGAAGATATTGCTTTGCTTACGAATCATTTTATTATGAAGTATGGTAAGGGAAAAAAGATCGATCTTTCCCATGAGGTAGAAGTTATTTTTATGGAATATGACTGGCCAGGTAATATCAGGGAGCTGGAAAATACAATTGAAAGAGCACTTGTTTTTGCAAAAGATAAGGAAAAGATCTTTTTAAAAGACCTATATTTACCGGATACGGAAGAGGAAATACCTAATAATAAATCACTGCTTTTAAAGGATGTTTTAAATCTATATGAAAAAAGTCATATTAGAAAAGTACTAAAGAAAACAAACGGTGAACGGAATAAAACGGCTGATATCCTTGGTATTAATAGAAAAACATTATGGGAAAAGATAAAATATCATAATATAGATGATGTTACTAATTTGTAACATGTTTGCCGGCCATTGTTTCATAAAAGTAACAGATATTTCCTTTAATTGTCAACTTGTAAACCTATTCAATTAATATAAAATAATTTTAATTATCTAATATTAAGCATGTTGCGCATATTTTAGTTGCATGGGGGATGTTATATTTTAATATGGTATTGTATTTGCTTTTAATGATTGCAAAAAAGAATAAGGAGATTGTTGAATTATGAAAGAATCAAAAAAGAATGGTTTTACTCTGATAGAGATCCTTGTTGTTGTAGGTATAATTCTAATTCTTAGTTCTGTTGGTTTGTCAATAGCTTCTTCCGTTACAACTAGAGGAAAAAAAAGTAACTCACGCTCAGACATAGCTCGCTTAGAGATGGCTGTACAGTCATATGCCAATGATTTTAACGCTTATCCGCCTAATATAACTAACGCTCAATTAGTAAACCTTCTTACCAATACGGCTGTATTTATAAATAACCCGAGATGGCAGGGGCCTTATCTTCAATTTGATGAAAACGATATTGTAGGTGGGCAGTTCGTTGATGGGTGGAAGAATCCATATCAGTATAGAACTGGAGGGAATAACTCGACTTTTTGTGATATTTATTCATTTGGTGAAGATGAAGTAAATAATAACGGAGCTGGAGATGATATCAATAACTGGACAAGACAATAAGAAAAGAGGTCTTAAATGAAACAAAAAAAAATATTTGAAAAAGGTTTTACTATAGTTGAACTACTTGCGGTAATAGCAATAATGCTGATATTAGCAGGAATGGCAACAGTGGGCGTAACTAAAGCGCAGGATTTTAGCAAAAGGCGTGCTGCTCAAGCAGAGATATATTCATTTGGGCTTGCTTTAAAGGCTTATCGTACAGATAACGGTGATTACCCGCTTCCTGCCGCTTGGCTTGCAGATCTAAAAAATAATGCAAAGAACGGACCTTTTATTGAGGCTGCTGTTACTGGACAGGACCCATGGTTTAATAATTACCAATATGTTTTTCCCGGTGTTAATAATACGGATTCATTTGATCTTTTATCATTAGGTAAAGATGGTGCTGTTGGCGGTGGAGATGATATTTATAATTGGTAACATTAAATAGGTGGTACTATGAAAAATAAAAAGAATTTTATGTCAGGTTTTAGTTTGATAGAGCTTATAGCAGTAATCGGTCTTATTTTATTGTTTTTTGGTCTTACAGCTCCTTACTTCGGCAAAATGAATACTGGTGTGGAAAGGCACGGTGCAATTAATACAGTTGCAAGTATGATCAAGCAGGCAAGACAGCTTGCAATTTCAAAGAATGAGATCCATTTTATACAGTTTTTTCCAGATCCACCTGTCTCAACAGCAGCTGTAATTTCAGACAGTACTAAGACTCAGATTGGAAGATCGTATTTTTTGCCAAAAAAATTACGTTTTGATAAAAATCCTTTAGAAATTAAGTTTTCGCCAAGAGGTAATATAATCAGTGCTGTAAGTAACATAGATATTGATCATGTCGGTAATCCAGGAGTATTTGACAGGATCGAGTTAATAGCTTCAACAGGTCAGGTAAAAATCACTAAAGATACAAATTAAGGAGGCAAAATGAGAAGAAGTCTATATAAAAGAAAGAGAGGATTCACTCTCATTGAGATCGTTGCGTCTCTCGGTCTTCTTGCAGTAGGGGTATTAAGTGTTCTGGCTGCTTTTTCACTTAGCATGAAATCAACTTTGCGTTCAGGAAGAAACACGGAAGCCGGGATAATTTTGCAAAGAATGGTCGAATTAGAAAAACTTGCAGGATATGATATGAATCCTACTGGTCTTGGAATAGTTCCAGCTACAAATATGCAGTTTTGGTATCAGGTGGATGTTATAGCGGGGAGTGCTGTAGGTGATAAATGGGTACAAAAAAGGATAACAGTAGCATGGAAAAGATATACTTCAAGCGGAACTGATAAGTGGCAGAGGATCAGTGCAGATGTTTTTATATTAGATCAATAATCAAGGGGCTGTGATATATGAAAAAATATTTAAGAAAAATATTAAGTAGAAAAGGTTTTACTCTTATAGAAATGATGGTGGCTTTTACAATGCTTTCACTTCTTATTTATACACTTTTCAGTGTCTTTAACTCAGTAAGTGTATCATATGATATGGCGAATAGAAAAACAGATGTTTTTCAAAATGCTAGGGCTGTACTTGATCAAATATCTCGTGAAATAAAAGGTGCTGTAAGAGACCCTCTCTTTGCCTTTTATATTTTTAAAGGTTCAAGCGGTTGGTGCCCCAACAGTATTGGTGATGAGCTTCATTTTATTACTTCATGGAATACAAATACAGGACAGGTAACTGATATTGTAGAGCTTGGTTATTATCTTGATGGAAGAGGAACAGGAACAACTGATGATGATGTTATAAGAAGAGGTATTGCTACAGATAAACCTCCAGCAGCAACTTATAATTATAATGCAATTTCCTCATGGCCAATGGGTAATAATTATGATGAACAGGGTTTTTGGATTACAAATTTTACTGTAGAATGGCATGATGGAACTGCCTGGAATTTTGGCGCATTCAATCCGTCAACGAATGCTGCATTAAGAAATAATATACCTAAAGCTATAAGAATAAAACTTACTTTACAAACTCTACAAAGTAGTGATGATAAGATGGATTATGAAACGGTTATATCCCTGTATAATTCGACATATTAAATTATAGGATAATATTTAAGGAGGATGGTATGAATGCAATAGAAAAAATAAAAGGGATAAAGATTCTTTATCTTGTAAAAAAAAGGGGAGCAGCGCTTATTATAACGCTTTCTGTTCTAACGCTTCTTATTATTATGGCGCTAGGAGTAGCAACAAATATGATGTATGAGGAAAAAGGCTCTGTAACATTCCATCATGGAATGCTTGCAGGTTATGCCGCTGAGGCTGGTATCAGTCGTGCTGTCATAGAGCTTAGGAATGACGCGTTTACAAACTATATGGATACGACTGCTGAGAGCTGGTATCATACAAGAGATACTATACCTTCTTTTGATACTTTATGGGGTGATCCGGCAAATAATAGTATAAGTTTTGAAATAAAGGGTGACAATTATATTTCACAGACAACATTAAGAGTAATTGACTGTGCGAGCATGATCTACATTAATGATAAGGCTTCGTTTACATCAACACTTACCGGTGCAGC
Source organism: Candidatus Auribacterota bacterium (assembly GCA_023144635.1). Taxonomy (GTDB): domain Bacteria; phylum Auribacterota; class JAFGBW01; order JAFGBW01; family JAFGJP01; genus JAGLFH01. Next base: position 69,035 of record JAGLFH010000005.1, read on the forward strand.
TAGAAGGAGAATATTTAATAATTTATTTAATTTATTAGGGATTGTCACTGAAAGTGGAGATGATGTTTATAATGAAATGGAAAACAATGGCCCTTATAGTGATTGGTCAGATCTAATTGCAAGAACTACTCTTGTTGAAGATGATAAGGGTGATTATTGGAACGGTACTGTTGGCGATCCAATAGAACTTATTGATTGTATTACTTTTCACTCATACCGTGATCCTGATGTAATTGATGGAAATGACCTAACAGGTACTGCGTATCAAAAAGACCCTCGTGCCCCAATAAATATAAATACTGCAAATATAGTTGTGTTGGAAGCAGTTTGCAGAGGGTTAAGAGCAGATAATTGTTGTCCCAATTGCGGAGGAGACGGAAAAATATCATATCAGTTCTGGCCAAATATTCGTCATGATGTTTGTAATGCATGCAGCGCTACAGGAGATTTGGTTATTTCAAATTCTGAGGCCGGCTGGCTTGCAGAGTGGATTGAAGAGAAGAGGCCGTTTAATTCATATACAGATTTTTATAAAAGATTAAAAACAGATTCTAATTTTGGAAGCCCAAATGGTACTAATAAAAACAGGCCTGTTGGTCAATGTGATGCTGATCTTATTCTTGCAAATTTTAATTCTAATCCGGGTTTCAGTCCTGGAAGCCGTGATAGAGCATGGGGAAAAGTTGCGGGTTATGTTAGTAAATGCCGAGATATAAGACCTGGTACACTTGGTACATTTACTACTGGAGATCAGACTACTCCCGGTCTTTCACGGTCAACAACAGAGTTTTGTTTTAATTCCGGTGGGTATTATTTAATAGAATCTACAGGTGAAGTATTTAATCAACAAGGGCTCAGCCTTGCAAAGAAAAGACTGGAAACATATGTTAAGATCTTTGAAAAAAAAACACACACAACTCAAAAACAATTTCATGATCCTAATCCTATAGATGCGGGAGTACGCTCCGGAGTTTTTACATCTACTCTTGATTATCCTGAACCTACAAGGACGACAGTTACAGGTTTTACAACAGGATTTGCTAATGTTTTTCCGGGAACTTATGATGGATATATAATGAGAGATTTTGTGAGAAATTTTCTACCCAATACGGGGGATCATTTTCTTATGCAGTTTGATCATGATAATTTGGTGCCGAATTCATGTGGAAATAGCCATATTTTTCCGATAAAAGCAGAAAATATAACGGAAGGACCACTTGCCAATCCGGCTAATCCTGGAGATGTCTTAAGAGAAGGTATTCTTATTACAAAAAGAGAAAAACAGCTTCTTGCCTATCGTGCAAGGGAAAATCTTAATCATAAAGAAGCAACTATTGAGATGTGGTATAAAAATCTTTTTAATAGACAAGATAACCATAATTATGGTTGGCATAATACAAGTACCAATAGAAATACAGCAGTTGTAGAAAAGACTTTATTATGGGTAACTGAACAATTTGATGCACAAAGATACCTGCCTCTTTTTGGCACTAATGGTGATTGGGCTTCAGACGGTAGTGATGTATATTGGTATTGGTGTGACAAGGCACTGGGGAGGCCTGATGATCCGCCTATAATTAATCCATGGAATTCTACTTTATGGAAGACTGGAAGAAATATGTATCACGTATGGAATTATAATATTTCTAATTCACAAGTACTGGGTATAAATACTATGGGATGCGGTACACAGGGTGGTGGTACCGGAGGACTTTGGGAATGGATGAGGCTAACGAGTAATGGTTTTTCTCACAATCAAAATTCAGCAGGAATGAGGTATAGAGGTGAATGGACTCATGTTGCGACAGCTTATGAAGATCTTGGCTGGAATTTTACGCAGTATCCTCTAAGTGACCCTGATGGCGATGGTATGGGTAATCCTGATGAAGCTGTTGCTCGTACAGATTGGGTACATACAGGACCGAGTCCTGAAGCAGCTATAAACGGGCATAATATTCCTTCATTTAATGGAGATTCTCATCCTGCGCAGGCCAATTGGGAGAAAAATATATATATTGACGGTGTGGAGAGAACAACTTGTAACTGGGGGTTTGTAGGACGAGGAATAATGCAGTTTGCAGAGTTTACAGAAAATACTCCTGCTCAAAATAGTGACCCGCATCTTGTTTTTGGTGCGCAGTTTGAAACATATCCATATGGACATCCAACTGCCGTTAGACGAAAAGCATATGCAGAGGGTGTAATATCAGGTATTAGGATATGGGATTCAAAACGTAGCGCAGCTCAGATAGATGCTGATGCTAAACAGGGGCGTTACAGTAGTAGTATGGGTATTTCTTTTTCTTCACCTCTTTTTGTAAGAAAAAATGCAAATGATCAGTGGGGATGTGTCTTTTGGACGCAGTATATCCCTGATTTTGTAGCAGCGCCTGCAATAAAGTTAAGTAGTGACCGCGTTGCATGGGCAGGTGTACTTGTTAATAATAACGGGGAAGCAATATCAGGATTAGGGCTTGGAAATGATTTATTTTACAGGGTAGTATTTCCTAATAGAGGTGCTCCGCTTGTTGATACAATAGTTTTTGATGATATCAGAGTAACTTATTTGATTCGTCCTAGTTTTAGAAATTATAAAGAAATAACAGATTAAACTAAGGAGATGATGGATGATAAGAAGTGATTTTTTAAGATTAGTTTTTTTGTTTTCAGTTTTATTTTTAGTATTTATTAATGTAGGAGAAGCGGTTGCAAAGGATTATTATTTTTCTATCGAAAATATGGTGACAACGGAAAAAGAAGTTATTGTGGAAGGTACAACAGATCTACCTGATGCTACAGTATTACACGGTATATTATATAAAGGAGGAGTGATAAATGAAACCGCTTTAAGAAATGTTAATAAGGGGATTTTCAGGTTTTATTTTACTAAAGGTCTTGTACCTGCAAATTATTCAGTAAATATAATTTTCAGCTTGGAACAGCAATTAGATCAAAGTGTTTTAGACGGTTTTGGGGGTATAAAAGCATCAACTTTAGGTAAAATAAAGGGGATGGAGAGACAGAAAAGGGAACAGTACTATACAGCTATATATGATAAGCAGTTTGAAATAGGTGGAAAAGACGAAATTGAAGCTAGCAGGAAGAAATATAACAATTATATTATAAATGTTCTTTCAAAGCTTACAGATGTCTATATGGATGTAAAAAAACTTCATGCTTTAGAGATAAATAAAAAGGATATATATAAAATTCCTTTTGATGAAGAAAAATGGAGCAAAGAGGTTAGTAAGACCCAAATTTTAATAACTGAAACAGAAGAGATATTAAAAAAAATGAATCCTTATGTGATAGATGCTAAACAAAAAGAAGCATATGCATATTTAGTAGATGCTTATTATTTTTGGATTCAGAGCCTTCACAAAATATATTTCATGCATATAAAGGGAAGGCCGCTTGAGGATGCTATGCAAATGTGGCCGAAATCAATGAAACTAAATTTAGATTTTGTTGAAGGACAGATAAAAAAGTCAAAGAATGATATTTATAGAATACTTGGTTTTGGTGATTCTGATAACTCAAGAATTGAGTATATCTACAAAAAAGGAATGAAGGATATTGAAACGATCATAAATGATAAGCTAAAAGAATTTTCTGAGTAATTGAACAGATAAAATAGATTGAACATGTTTTCCCTCTGAAAAAGGATAAACTTTTACAAGTTTATCCTTTTTTTTATTTAGTTTTTTATTTTCAAATTAATAAACTTAAAACTAAATTTGTTTTATTAATTTGAAAATAAATTAAATTAATTTAGTTTTTTTAATTTTGCATTAAAGTATTAAAAATACATAAAAAAAACAAAAAAATAAAAAGTGAGAAAAAAATAGGTTTTTTATCACTTTTATCTTGATTTTTTTTGTTTTGTTTTGTAAAATTTAATTAAGTATTAATCGCCTTAACCCTTTAAAGGAGGTGAAATATGGCGGCAAAGAAAAAAGTAGTAAAGAAGAAAGTTGTAAAGAAGAAAGTTGTAAAGAAAAAAGTAGTAAAGAAAAAAGTAGTAAAGAAGAAAGTAGTAAAGAAGAAAGTAGTAAAGAAGAAAGTAGTAAAGAAGAAAGTTGTAAAGAAGAAAGTTGTAAAGAAAAAAGTTGCAAAAAAGAAAAAAAAATAAGTAACGTTTAGAAAGAAGTAAAAAAATAGTATTATAAAAAAGACCATCGAAGACCTATCCTGATAAAGGAGAAAAGCTTCGATGGTTTTTTTATTGAAAGAGCTAAAGCTATATTTATGGAATTAATGCATAACAGGTTGATAACAAGCACATAACGTATAGTCATGTATTAGCTTAATATGCTAAAGCTGTAATGAGAAAGACTCTTTTATTCCTTTATAATTACATTTTATAGAGTTATCATTTAGATGAATTTATGATAATAAAAGCTATAATTATGAGAGTGTAAAAATAAGGTGAAAAATAAAATTTATATTTCAATTGTAAAAAAATAACAGCATCTTATAATAATAAACAGCAGTTTTAATATTTAAGTAATGAATAAAGGAGATAAGTATGTCGGGAGGTTTTTCAAAATATAACGGTTATGCGTTTTTTATTATAAGATTGATGTTAGGAATAATTTTTTTTACTCATGGCTTACAAAAATTTGGTGCGTTCGGAGGATCAGGTGTAGATTCTGTTATCTCAAATATGGAAAAAATAGGATTTTCTTTTCCAGGATTTTTAGGATGGACCTATTGTTTAGTAGAATTGATAGGAGGGATCTTTCTTGTGTTTGGACTTTTCCCGAGGACAGTTTCTTTTTTACAGATAATTTATTTATCATTAATGTTTTGGAAAGTTGATTCATTAAACGGTTTTTTTATGACCTCAAAAGGTGGAATGGAGTTTTCTCTTCTCTTAATAATATGTGCAATAGCTATTTTTTTAAATGGTGCCGGTGCTCTTGCTTCATATGATAAATATTAGAAAAAAGACGCAGGACTCAAGACACAAGACGCAAGAAAAGAAAAATGCAAAAATTTAATCACGAAGTGCACAAAGGAAAAATGAATAAAAGAAAGATTCCGCGAAGCGGAATATCTGTGTTCATCTGTGTGTATCTGTGGTTATAATACGGAGAACAGATGCGAAAAAAACCTAAAATACTTTGTCTTATTTTAGAGCAAAGCTCGATGTCATTACAAAGTTTTAGTGCTTTTGAAAAGTTAGATTGTATTGTAGAGAGCTATAAGATAAAAAGCAATGTCATGACAGAGGGAGGCACTTTATTTAACTATGGCGATTTTATAGAAAAGCTTCTTACTTTTCTTCCTGATATTTTATTTGTGGTAAATGTTAATGGGCTGGATGCTTTTGGTGGTATAAAAGATATTTGCAGAGAGAAGAATATAAAAATTGCCAGTTGGTTTATTGATAATCCTTTTTATTCTTATGATATATGGAAAGTACTTCGTGATGATGACAATTGCTATTTCTTTTTGTGGGATGAGCATTATATGTTGGAGATGGATGCATATCACCATAAAATATACCATTTACCTCAGGCGGCAAGCTTAGATAATTTTTATCCTAGAGAGTTATCGAGCGAAGAAGTAAAAAAATTTGGGTCAAAATTAAGTTTTGTCGGGAACCTTGGAACAACATATCTAGCCGGGATCGTTGAATCTTTTAAAAAATCATATTGTAATGAGGATACAAATGTAGAAAAGTGGCTCATGGAGGCAGCACAACTCGCAATAGAAAAAAAACTTATTGATGTAAAAGAAATACTATATGAGATGAACAAACGTAGCAAAATATTAAAATTGGATGTTGATGATGAGAATAAATTATTTTCTGCAAGAAAGATATTTGAAGCAATGATGTCAACTATATTAAGGATATCTGTTATAAATCAGCTTTTTCCTAATAAAATAGCTGTTTGGGGTAACAGGGAATGGCAGGAATCAATTCCTCCAGAGTATTATAATGGACCAGCATTATATGTAAGAGATCTTCCACGAATTTACTGTGCAACAGAGATGAATATTGATATTTCGCGTTTCCAGCAAAGAAGAGGTACAAACCAGAGAATATTTGATGTACCTGCATGCGGGGGGTTTCTTATAACAGATTATAAAAAGGAAATAGAAGATCTTTTTGAAAAAGATGAAATAGTCTTTTACAGAAGTGTTGAAGAGCTATTAAATCTTATTGAGTTTTACAAAAATAAACCTGATTTGAGAAAATTGATAGCAAAAAGAGCCAGAAAAAGGGTAGCAAGCTATCATACTTATGAAAAAAGGATGCAAGCCATAATAGAAACTATAGCAAAAGGGGATCAGCCAACAGATATAATGGGCACAACATCACAAAAGGAAATAACTGCCTGGAAACACTATTTTACTGCTAAGATTAAAAAATTTAAAGGCGAAGTAATTTTATCTGTTGATCTTTTTAAAAAAGCCTCATCTCTTTCTGTAAATATAAAAAAATATGCTGATGATGAGATAAAAAAAATAGAAGCTATTGAGTAAATTAGAAATTTAAAATTAAAAAAGAAAAATTAAGGTGCCTTCGGCGGATTATTAATAAAAAGTTGAACGCAGATGAAAAAGATCAGAGGGTAGGGGGACTTCTTGTGTAAATCCGTCAATCTTTTAGGAGGACATACGTAATTAGTTATTAATTGTTAGTAATTAGCAAAAAACTTTTATTTTTTTTAAATCTGCATCCAATTTTATAATATCGCACGCCTGTCTCGCCATAGTTTTAACGTAGGCGGAAGTGCTCCTTTACCTATCACCTAACCTATTTTATTTTTTTCGTGTTTTTCCGCGGCGAACCAGCCTTTGGCTGGTGTGTATTCCCTCTGTGCTCTCGGTGTTCTCTGTGGCAAATTTATAATAAATCAGCTTCCCCGGCTGCTGGTCGCGCTAGTCCACCAAAGGGGGACGAAGGCTGAAGGAAGCTCTGAGCGCATAACGCACTACTCACAACGCATTACGAAATTAACCAATAAGATCGGATATTTTGCTGAAATAAGAGATGTAAAAACTGATAATTTTATAAGCAGCAAAAATTAGTACAAGAAAATATATTAGAAAGGGAAGAAATTTCTCTAATATCTTTAATTGATGCTCTATCCTTTCTTCATAAATTGTTATTAATTCCTTTAGCTTTTCATCTAAAGTACCTGTCTTTTCACCAGTTATTAAAAGGTTTGTGTCTGTTACAGGAAATATTTTATTGCCTTTTAGGGCATCTTCAAGAGGTTCATCAATAATTATTTTTTCTAAAACTGGAGCGATCAGAGCTTTTATCCTTGGTCTTAATATGAAAATAGCGGTTTTTTTGAAAGAATAACTCATGTTGGATCCGGATGCGTAAAGATAATAGAAGCTTAAATAAAATTGGTAGAGAGTATAGTTTTTAATAAAACTTCCCAATACAGGTATTTTCAGTATAAAAATATCCATTATAAAGGATGTTATATCAATAGCATTAAGTAATTTATAGATAAAAAAGATGAAAATAACGGAAAGATAGATAAAAATAAGCTCTTTTGCTACAACTGCAATGAATGCTTTGAGGCCGCAGGTTACCACAATCCCTGCATTTGGGCCCAGTATGGCAAGATGAAGTAAAATAAAAGGATAAATAAGTGCTGTAAAAATACGTTTTTTAAAGATTATGTTTCTTTGAGTAAGTTCGCTTATTTTTTTACATATTTGCGGTAGGTTGCCGCTTTTTTCTCCAGCAGTTATCATGTTGATGGTAAGAAGCGAAAATATCTCTTTAGTTTGTATTGAATCTGAAAAAGTATCTCCTTTTTCCAGATCTCTAACAATTGCATCCAAATTATTCCGGAAGTTTTTGTTAAAAGCATTTGATGAGCTCAGGCTTTTCAATGATTTGACAATTGGAATACCTGATTTCAAAAGAGTTGAAAGCTCGCTAAAAAATAGATATAAGGTGCTTTGAGATGTCATAATTATAAAAACCCTCCGAAAAAAGACTTATTTAAAGCGTCGTATAATACATGTTATGTTAACTTGACGCTATAAAGCGCTTTTTCTGTTGAATCCCTTTTTCTTTAATTTATAAATGAATTTATTGCCTGTGGTATTCTTTCTAATATATCAGTTGCTGTTATGCCATATTCTCCGATCTCTTTTGAACAGATATCTCCTGCTAATCCGTGAATATAAACAGATGATATTATAGCATTTAAAAGATCTTTATTCTTAAATCCGGTAAATGATGCAAGAATGCCGGTTAAAATATCGCCTGACCCTGCTGTTGCCATGGATGCGTTTCCGGTTGAGTTTACAAACAATTCACCGCTAGGTGCAGCAATTATGCTTGAGTACCCTTTTAGTATTATGTAAACACCGTATTTCGAAGACGTAATGCTAGCATATTTAAACCTGTTGTTTAATATGCTTTTTGTGCTTATTCCTGATATTCTGCTAAATTCTTTTGGATGAGGTGTTAAAATACTATTCTCTGGTATTAAACCCATCATATAAGTATTCTCGGAAATTATATTCAAAGCATCAGCATCAATTACTAATGATTTATTGGACGATTCAAGCAG
>JAGLFH010000050.1 GCA_023144635.1 Candidatus Auribacterota bacterium
AGGGAGGAAGGCGAGGATATTGATCTTGACGACATCATTAAGGAAGGCTTTGGCCCGACACGGTGTGTAGAATCCGGAGGTCCGGAGCCGGGCGTTGGTTGCGCGGGCAGGGGGATTATTACTTCAATAAATCTTTTGGAGCAGTTAGGGGCATATAACGATGAGCATGAATTGGAATATGCTTTTTACGATGTTTTAGGGGATGTTGTTTGCGGCGGTTTTGCTATGCCTATGAGAGAGGGAAAGGCGAAAGAAATTTATATTGTGGTTTCAGGGGAGATGATGGCTATGTACGCGGCAAATAATATTTGTAAAGGTATTGTTAAATTTGCTGATTCAGGAGGGGTAAGGTTGGCAGGTCTTATTTGTAATAGCAGGCAAGTGGACAATGAGAAAGAAATGATTGGGGAGTTTGCCAAAAAATTAGGCACACAAATGATACATTTTGTTCCAAGAGATAAAATGGTGCAAAAAGCGGAAATCAATAGAAAAACTGTAATTGAATTTAATCCTCAGCATCCGCAGGCAGATGAATACAGAACACTTGCTAAAAAGATGGATGCTAATGAGCTGCTTGTAATACCAAAACCAATGGAGATGGATGTTTTAGAGCATCTGCTTGTGGAATTCGGGATTGTTTGAAATCATAGAGGCAATAGAAAAAAAGAGAATGCGGAAGAAAGTTTCCGCGGTTACCGGAAAGGAGAAAAAAATGTTGATGATTCGTTCAGTTGTAAGACGCGAAAAAGCTGACGCAGTGCTTGCCGGCTTGCTTGAAGCAGGGTATCCGGCGGTTACAAAGGTGGATGTTTTTGGCAGGGGAAAACAGAGAGGTTTAAAAGTGGGAAATGTTACTTATGACGAGCTTCCAAAGGAGTTACTCATTACGGTTATTCAGGATAAAGATAAGGAGTTTGTGATAAAGACGGTAATTGAAAAAGCAAGGACAGGTGATGCCGGCGCGTTTGGTGACGGTAAAATATTTGTTTCACAGGTAGATGAGTGTTACACAATAAGCTCAGGTGTTAAAGAAAAATAAGGAGCGAAGAATGAAAGAGGTAATGGCGGTAATTCGTATTAATAAGGTAAATGCTACAAAGCGGGCATTAAACGCGGCAGGGATCACGTCATTCACCGCGACTAACAGGGTTTTAGGCAGAGGCAAGGGGATTGTTGATTATCGAGTGCTTGAGGGGGCAAAGGAGGGAAGTCCTGAGGCGATTTCTTTGCTGGGGAGCGGGCCTCGCCTTGTTCCTAAAAGACTTCTTATCATAGTTGTTTCAGATGATTTTCTTGATAGGACAATAAAGGCAATTATTGATGTAAATCAGACAGGGCAGGCAGGAGACGGTAAAATTTTTGTAATGCCTATTCTTGAGGCAACAAGAGTAAGGACGGGTGAAACAGTTAAAGGGGCGTTTGGAAGCAGTGTCCTTGATTCGTCAGGAGCTTAATTATGGAAAATATAAAAAAAGAAGTATTGCCTGATGGCGAGATGGTAATGGAAGATATTCTGGCAAAGTATCCGCCAAAGGTCGCAAAAAAAAGAAGTAAATCAATAGTACCTAATGATTCTTCCAGAGAGCAGTCGATACAGTCAAATGTCAGGACTGTTCCAGGAATCATTACTCAACGTGGTTGTTGTTACGCTGGATGTAAAGGCGTTGTTCTGGGCCCTACAAGGGACATAATTAATCTTACTCATGGGCCTATCGGGTGTGGATTTTTCAGTTGGCTTACTCGTAGAAATCAGACAAGGCCCGGCCCTGAAGGGGATAATTATATGCCGTATTGTTTTTCAACAGACATGCAGGATGACAACATTGTTTTTGGCGGCGAGAAAAAATTAAAAGAGGCAATACAGGAAGCATATGATATTTTTCATCCTAAGGCGATTGGAATTTTTGCCACCTGTCCGGTTGGCCTGATAGGTGACGACATTCATGCAGTAGCCAGAGAAATGAAGGAAAAGCTTGGGATTAATATTTTTGGTTTTTCTTGTGAAGGATACAAAGGTGTGAGCCAGTCCGCGGGGCATCATATTGCGAATAATCAAATATTTAAGCATGTTGTGGGCTTAGATGATAAGAGAAAAAAAGGAAAATTTTTAATCAATTTGCTTGGTGAATACAATATCGGAGGAGATGCCTTTTTGATCGAGGATTTGTTTGAACGATGCGGACTTACTCTGATATCAACTTTTAGCGGTAATTCAAGTATTGAACAATTTGCGAATTGTCATACCGCGGACCTTAATCTTGTCATGTGTCATCGTTCAATTAATTATGTTGCTGACATGCTGGAAAAAAAGTTTGGTATTCCATGGATGAAGATTAATTTTATTGGGGCAAATGCCTCTGCTGTGTCTTTAAGGCAGATAGGTAAGTATTTTAACGATAAGGAACTTTCCAGGCGCATAGAAAAGGTTATTGCAGAGGAGATGCCCGCGGTTGAGGAAGCGCGTAAAGAAGTAATGCCGCATACAAAAGGTAAACTGGCAATGATTTTTGTAGGAGGTTCACGCGCCCATCATTATCAGGGATTGTTTGCCGAGATAGGTATGAGTACTATTGCCGCGGGATATGAATTCGCGCATAAAGATGATTATGAAGGAAGAAAGGTATTGCCTGATCTGAAAGTGGATGCTGACAGCAGAAATATTGAGGAGCTTGTGGTGGAGAAAGATCCTGAAAGATATAAGCCGCGAAAAAGCCAGGAAGAGTTAAACAAGCTGAAGAAAGCAGGCGTCAGGATGAAGGAGTATGACGGAATGATGCCTGATATGGTGAAGAATTCTTTTGTCATTGATGACATCAGCCAGCATGAAACAGAGATGTTGATTGCTAAATACAAGCCAGCGGTTTTTTGCGCTGGTATTAAAGAAAAATATACAGTGCAAAAAAGAGGTGTGCCTATGAAACAATTGCATAGTTATGATTATGGCGGGCCTTTCGCAGTTTTTAAAGGAGCGGTTAATTTTTACAGGGAGATGGACAGGACAATCAATTCAAAAGTCTGGGGATTAATCAAACCTCCGTGGGATAGCAGCCCTGAAATAACAGCAACGTTTGGTTCAGAATAAAAAGATAAATGGAGGAATAATATGCTTTTACGACATACGCCTGAAGAAATAAAAGAGAGGAAGGCTTTGACGGTAAATCCTGCTAAGATGTGTCAGCCGATTGGCGCGATGTACGCGGCGCTGGGAATACATGGGTGTATGCCGCACAGCCATGGTTCACAAGGCTGTTGCGCGTATCATAGAAGTACTCTTACGCGGCATTACAAAGAACCCATAATGGCAGCTACGAGTTCTTTTACAGAGGGTTCATCAGTCTTCGGCGGCCAGGCAAATTTGGTACAGGCTATAAATAATATGTTTACAATTTATAACCCGGACATAATCGCGGTTCATACGACATGTTTGTCTGAGACCATAGGCGATGATGTTAACCAGATTTGCCAAAAGGCAAGGGATGACGGAAAGGTTCCGGAAGGAAAACACGTGATACATTGCAATACTCCCAGTTATGTTGGTTCGCATATTACAGGTTATTCAAATATGCTTAAAGGAATTATTAAGTATTTCTCAAAATCAACAGGCATAAAAAAGGATCAGATGAATATTATTTCAGGCTGGGTAGAACCTTCTGATATGAAAGAGATAAAAAAAATTGCGAAAGAAATGGGAATAAAAATAGTTTTATTCCCTGATACTTCCGATATTCTTGACGCGCCGCAAACAGGCGTCCATGCATTTTATCCGAAAGGCGGTACAACAATACCTGAATTAATAAGTACAGGAGACAGTAAGTTCAGTCTCGCGCTTGGTGAATTCGCGACTGATGCCCCGGCAAAAGATCTGAATAGTAAGTGCAAGGTTAAATTTAAAACAATCGATCTGCCTATAGGGTTATCTGCTACTGACAGGTTTATCGTTGCTTTAAGTAATGCCGCGGATGTTGATGTTCCTGAATGTATTACAGAAGAAAGAGGCCGGCTTGTAGATATTATTACAGATATGCAGCAGTATTTTTACAATAAAAGAGTGGCTTTATTTGGCGATCCTGATCAGTTAATACCTCTTACCGAACTGCTTGTTGATTTAGATATGAAGCCTGTTTATATTCTCAGCGGAACTTCTGGAAAAGTATTTGTTCGCAGGATAAAAGAGATTCTTGCTGAAAGTGTGCCAAATGCAAAGGTTAAGAATGGGGCTAACGCGGATTTATTTTTACTGCATCAATGGATTAAAAATGATCCTGTTGATTTAATTATTGGTAATACTTATGGAAAATATATCGCGAGAGATGAGGACATTCCGTTTTTAAGAATGGGTTTTCCGATATTAGATAGAGTAGGGCATAGTTATTTTCCAACAGTAGGATATGCCGGCGCAATGAGGGTATTGGAGAAGATACTTAATTTGTTGATGGACAGACAGGACAGAGATTCCTCAGAGGAGAGTTTTGAATTGGTTATGTAAACCCCGTTAGAGAAGAAAATTCTCTAACGGGGTAAATGAGGCCACAACTTATGAAGTCAGAAGGACGAGATAAGTTATAAGGCCGAATTTATCCTGAGCAAACGAAGTGAGTCGAAGGATCTTTTATGAATAAGATAGCAATATTAGAAGAGAGAAAAAAACAAATATACTACAAGGGTGAAGAATCCTTTGATATGAGATGTGAAAGAGGTAGTCTCGCGGGTTCGGTGAGTCAGCGGGCATGTGTTTTCTGTGGTTCACGCGTAGTATTGTATCCAATTGCTGATGCGCTGCATCTGGTTCACGGCCCCATCGGCTGTGCCGCGTATACCTGGGATATCAGAGGTGCATTATCATCGGGGCCGGAACTGCATCGTTTGAGTTTTTCTACGGATCTTCAGGAAAAAAATATCATTTTTGGCGGTGAGAAAAAGCTTTATAAGGCATTGTGTGAACTTATAGATAAACATCAACCCAGGGCGGCCTTTGTATATGCAACGTGTATTGTTGGAATTATCGGAGATGATATGGATTCGGTTTGCAGGCGGGTTAGTGAGGAGAAGAGGATTCCTGTTCTTTCTGTCCATTCCGAGGGGTTTAAGGGGACAAAGAAAGATGGATATCGTGCTGCGTGTGATGCCCTGGCCCGTCTTGTCGGAACAGGGCCGAGGACTAATAACATTGGCCAATGCAGCATAAATATTCTCGGTGATTTCAATATTGCCGGAGAGACGTGGATGATTAAAGAGTATTACCGCCGCATGGGAGTTGAAGTTATTTCCACTATAACCGGTGATGGAAGAATTGCGGATATTCAGAGAGCACATAATGCCAAACTTAATGTTGTGCAATGTTCGGGCTCAATGATGCCTCTGGCGAAAACGATGAAAGAACGCTATGGGATACCCTTTATACGTGTTTCCTATTTTGGAATTGAAGATACGGCAGAAGCTCTATATGAAGTTGCTCGTTTTTTTAAGAATAAAAAAATACTCCGGCAGACAGACGAATTGGTTAAGAGTGAAGTCCGGCGCATAATACCGGATCTTGATCAATATAAAAGAAAACTTAAGGAAAAAAAAGCCGCTATCTACGTTGGCGGTGCCTTTAAAGCCTTCTCTCTTATAAAAGCGCTTGATTATCTGGAAATGAAAACGGTTGTAGTAGGTTCGCAAACCGGCAATAAAGATGATTATAAACGATTGAAAGAAATGTGCCCGAATGGAACGATAATCGTTGATGATGCCAATCCGCTGGAGTTGTCCCGGTTTATACTTGAGAAAGATGCCGATATTTTTATCGGCGGAGTCAAAGAACGTTATCTGGCTTATAAGCTTGGTATTGGATATTGTGATCACAACCACCAACGTAAACTTGCACTTGCGGGTTTTGACGGTATGCTCAATTTTGCCCGTGAGGTTTATTCATCAGTGATGAGTCCTGTGTGGCAGTTTTGCCCGCGTAGGAAGAAAGTGTGAGGTGAGGAATGAAAACAAGAGAAAAATTGGATGCAGCTACCCAAAACCCGTGCAAATTGTGCGCACCGCTCGGCGCAAGCATTGTATTCAGAGGAATTCGCGGCGCTTTGCCGTTTTTGCATGGTTCTCAAGGATGTTCAACATATATCCGCCGGTACCTTATCAACCACTTTAGAGAACCGGTTGATATTGCCTCGTCAAATTTTTCTGAAGAAACGACGATATTCGGGGGAAAACAAAATTTACTGGATGGGCTAAAAAATATTTGCAGGCAGTATCAACCGGAAATTATCGGAGTAGCAAGTACCTGCTTAAGTGAAACGATCGGTGATGATGTTCCGATGATATTGCGCGAATTCTTTCTTAAAAGTACATCTGAAATCTTACCCAAAATTGTGTCTGTTTCAACACCAAGTTACTCAGGAACCCATATGGATGGGTTTCATAATGCCGTACTTTCTGTTGTTTCAGCCATAGCTGCAAGAGGAAATAAGCTTCGGCAAATCGGGATTTTCCCCGGGCTGGTATCTTCTGCGGACATTCGATATTTGAAAGAAGTGATGGGCGATTTCGGGCTTGATCATGTAATTTTACCCGACTATTCCGAGACATTGGACGGCGGGCCCTGGACAGAGTACCAAAAAATACAGCAAGGGGGAACATCAGTTGGCCAGATCGCGTCTTTAGGGCATTCATCAGGCATAATTGAATTTGGCGATAGCCTGAAAATGAAAGAAACAGCAGGAACATTTCTGGAAAAACATTTTTCCGTACCGCGATTTGCTTCCGGATTACCGATTGGTATTAAGTTAACCGATTTATTCTTTAAGCTGTTAGAAAAAATGAGCGGCAGAGAAATACCGTCAAAATATCGCCTTGCACGCTCCAGGCTTGTCGATTCGTACGTGGACGGGCATAAGCATTTATTTGAAAAAAAGGCTGTTGTGTATGGTGACGAGGACATTGTTATTGCTGTTGCTTCGTTTCTATTTGAAATTGGAGTTGTTCCCGTGCTTTGTGCTACCGGTGCGCGTACAGGTACTATCAAACGCGTTTTGCCTGAAATTGCGTCTGCTTATGATAAAAAAATAACAGTTTGTGAGGGCATTGATTTTGAACAGATATACGAAAAGACTGAAAATCTGGATGCTGATTTTATGATAGGCAACAGCAAAGGTTATTATATCGCAAGAAAACGGGGCATACCACTGATAAGGATTGGTTTTCCGATACACGACAGGATAGGCGCGCAGAGAATCCTGCATTTGGGATACAGAGGAACACAGCAGTTGTTTGACAGAATAGTAAATACGGTTATTGAGAAGAGACAAGAGGCATCATCTGTTGGATATTCATATATATAATAAGGAGAAGTCAAAATGAGTATAAATATATCAAATCATCCATGTTTTAACGATAAAATACGTCATACTTTCGGAAGGGTTCATCTTGCGGTAGCGCCAAAGTGCAATATCCAATGTAATTTTTGTAATAGAAAATATGATTGTGTTAATGAAAGCCGTCCGGGCGTAACAAGCGCTGTGTTGACTCCGGATCAGGCTCTTCATTATCTTGACTATGTTTTGAAAAAAAATCCTAATATTTCTGTTGTGGGAATTGCCGGCCCGGGAGACCCTTTTGCCAATAGCGAAGAAACAATGCAAACTTTGACGATGGCCAGAGAGAAGTATCCGGATATAATTTTGTGTCTGGCTACAAACGGGCTTAACATTGCTCCTTGTATAGAAAAAATTGCAAAGCTTAACGTAAGTCATGTAACTATTACCGTAAATGCTATTGAGCCGGAAATTGGCGCCAGGATATACTCCTGGGTGCGGTACAAAAAAAACCTGTACAATGCCGGCGAGGGGTTCAGGATATTGCTGGATAAGCAGCTCAAGGCCATTAAAACCCTTAAAGAAAAAAACGTTACAGTAAAGGTTAATACAGTAATAATACCGGGCATAAACGATTCTCACGTTGAAGCTGTTGCCAGAAAAATGTCAGAGCTGGGGGTGGATATTCACAATTGTATCGGTTACTACCAAACTAAGGGAACTATTTTTGAGGATATTGAAGAACCTTCCGCCAAACTTGTTCAAAAGATCAGGAACGATGCAGAAAAGTACCTTACCCAGATGCGTCATTGCGTTAGGTGCAGGGCGGATGCGGTAGGTTTGTTAGGGAAAGAAGGTATGGGATATTCTGAGTTTTTAACAAGTTGTCAAAAAAAGGAGAGAAGTTATGAAGAAACCCGAATACCACATTTTTGTATGTAACTCATTCAGACTTACGGGAGCACCTCAGGGTGTATGCAATAAAAAAGGAGCTCCGGCTCTTCTTCAGTATATTGAGGAAGAAATAATTGACAGAGGCTTGGATGCAATGGTGTCCAGTACCGGATGCCTTAAGCTGTGCGAAAAAGGTCCTGTCATGATAATTTATCCGAATAATTATTGGTACGGCGAGGTGACCGAAGAAGCCGTTGATAAAATTCTTGATGCTCTTGAGGACAACAAAGCCGTGGAAGATTACTTAATTGCATAACAGTTGACCTTATTCCAAACCCGCATTGGAATAAGGTTTCCAATGCGGGTTTGAAAGAGGTTTGAAATGGAAAAGCTTAAGAAACAAATAAAGAAAATTATTAAGGATTATAAGATACAGGATGGAATTGTGCGAATAAAAACAAAAGTGCTATCGGCTGAAGAAGCGATAGGAAACCCGGAGCATAATGACTATCCCATTCAAAAAGGCCGGGAAAGATTGATGCAGGCTGATTTTAACGGCGCTTATGGTGTGGCTTTTACGGATATGTTTGGCGACTATAATGGCTCTCTTTATGAAATAGTAAATATGGAACTGAAAAATAATTTTAGACGCGCAATTTTTATTTCAACTATCAATGCAGTTTTAAGCTGTTTTGGTTTGGTTGATAAAACGAGCCACTGCAGGAATGAGGGGCCTGTTAACTGCCGGAAAAGAATAGTTGAATTTATGAGAGATAACTTTGGGAATCCAAAGATATTTCAGGCAGGTCTTCAGCCCCGTTTTGTAGAAGTATTGAGTAAGGAATTTGAATTTCGCGTGACTGATATGGACAAAGATAACATTGGGAAAAAGATCAATGGAGTAACAATTGGGCCGGCCGGTGATACAGAAAAAAACATAGAATGGTGTGATGTGGTATTCGCGACAGGGTCAACTTTTGTTAATGAAACTTATGAGCAATTAATGATGGATAGCAAACCAACAGTATTTTATGGTGTAACCTGTGCTGGAGCAACGTATCTTTTGAATTTAAAAAGATACTGTCCGGAAGGAATTTGAGTAACAAAGGGCAAACAAATGAAAAAACTCATTTTATTAGTAATTTCAAGCATTATGCTTTTTGGAATAGCGGGTTGCAGTAAAAAGCAAGAGACAGCTGAACAGTCTATTCGGATAGCTGTGGAATTTACCACCCATTCCGCCTGCGCTCATATAGCCAATCAAAAGGGTTGGTATGAAGAAGAAGGCCTGATTGTTGCCAGTTATGAAAATTATATAACCGGCATGACTTTGGCCGCGGCTCTGTCAAAAGGGGACATTGATGCCGCTTATATTTGTTTAATCCCAGCCATAAACGCTTATGCTAATGCTAAGGTGCCCATAAAGGTTGTTTGTGGGATTCACAAATATGGCTATGGTTTTGTTGTTAACCCCAATAAAATTAAAACCATTGATGACCTGAAAAAACCTGAAATTCGTATTGGATGCACCCGTGAAGGTAGTCCGGTGGATGCTCTTTTGCATAAAATGTTTGAAAAACACCACTTAGATAAAAAACAAATACTAAAAAAAGTCAGAAGGATGAATTCGCCAAAACTGCTTCTTGCTCTCAAAATGGGTCAATTAGACGCGGCTTTTATCTGTGAACAATTTCCAAGTATGGCAGAAAAATTAGGGCTTAAAGTGTTTTTAACAGCAGAAGATCTCTGGCCTGATATGCATGGCAGTGTTTTGGTTGTAAGAGAAGAACTTTTGAAAGAGCATCCTGATATAGTTGAAAAATTGGTAAAGGTTACCGAACGGGCAACGCAATTTATCAATGAGCACCCCGAAGAAGCCGCGGAAATTGTTGCTGGAGGATTGCAGGTTACCGGAGAAAAGGTATTTCCAATTAAAGCAATAGGCGTGGCTTCCGAACTTACGATTACACCTTCACCGATATTCAAATCTTTGACTACAAGGTTAGTTAATACTACTGATATTAATCCACAGGAAATTCAGGAAGCGATAGATGTTTGCATGGAGCTAGGATATATAAAGGAATCATTTAAAGCAGAAGATTTTATTGACTTGAGGTTTTTCAGATGAAAAAGATAAAAGCTGCTCATAGCTTAATTCCGGTATTAGGTTTTTTATTAATCTGGGAGATTGTTGTCCGGTTGGGACTTATTCCAGGAAATTTCTTTTTCCCTCCTTTTACTGTTGTGATTCAGGAATTTTATCATTTAACAGCTAATGGTGTGTTGATAGATAATTTTTTGAGCAGCCTGATAAGAGTTTTAATCGGCCTTTTTGCAGGTTCTACAGCTGGCATAGCAGTTGGAATCCTGATGGGGTATGAAGAAAAAATACATAAAGTGGCTCATCCAATATTTAGTTTATTCTATCCCATTCCTGCTCTGGGTTGGCTGCCGATTTTAATGCTCTGGTTTGGAATAGGTGAGATACTGCCAATTATGATTATATTTATATGCTCATTTTTTCCCGTGCTTTATAACACGGTTACCGGAATTAAGAGTGTAAATAAAGATTTTATTAAAACTGCCAGGAGCCTTGGCGCATCTGAATGGAAAGTTTTAACCACAGTGGTTATACCACTGGCATTGCCCAATATATTTACGGGTTTAAGATTAGAAGCAGGGATGGCCTGGAGGGTAATAATTGCCGCTGAGATGGTTGCTATCCCCACTGGTATTGGGGCTCTCTTGATGAGGGCGGAAAGCTTGCTCCGGGTAGACATAATCATAGTGTGTCTGATAGTTTTGGCAGTAATGTGCCTTATATTTGAAAATTTTTTTATTTTCCTGGAATATAAACTTACGCATAAATGGAGACAACATGCCTGAAATCAGATTAAAAAGTATCAACAATTTTATCCTTAAAAACGCAAATCTTCAAATTCGTGATAAAGAATTTTTAGTGCTTTGGGGAAAAACCGGAGCCGGAAAAACGACTTTGCTGAATGTTGTCGCAGGACTTGCCGAATATAAAGGTTCGGTGTTGTTTGATGGCATTGCTGTAGATGAGCTTTCTGTGCGCCAAAGAAAAATAAGTTATCTTTTTCAGAATTTAAATCTTTTTCCGCATTTAAATGTCCGGGAAAATATCGGTTACGGACTTTGGATGCGGGGTGAATCTAAAAAAGCAATACATTCGAGGGTTGATGAAATGTTAGATTTGACGGATATAGAACACCTTGCAGGTTGTTATCCGCAAAAATTAAGCGGAGGGGAAAAACAAAGGGTCGCTTTGGCACGGGCAATGGCCCCGTGTTTTAAAATTATGCTTTTTGATGAGCCCTTAAACAGCCTGGATTTTCATACAGCCAGGTTTATACGTAAAGAAATTTACAGATTGCAGAAGAAATCAGGTATTACTGTTGTTTATGTTACGCATTGTTTTGAGGAAGTCTTTGCATTGGCTGACAGGATCGCTGTATTGAATAATGGTGAGATTATTCAGGTGGACTGTCCTGTAAATATATTTCAGGAAAACAACTGCCGGGCAGTTTCAGAAAAGGGATATTGCGATTGTCATAGTGAAGAGAAAAACAAAAGTACTGATCTTGAATTAAAACATACCGGTGTTTTGTGCCATTCTAAAAATGGATAAAGGGGAAAAGGTTATTGTGAGCCTTGAGGACGAGGGAAATGGAATTGAGTATTCGTTATATGACAGAAAAAGATTTACCGGCAATTTTGCAAATGGCTCTTCAGGAAGGATGGAAATCAGATTTAATTGAGTTCCGGATGTTTATCGAATTCAATCCTCTGGGTTGTTTTGTTTGTACAAATGCTCGGCAGGTTATTGGCGCAATTACGACTTTTTGCCATAATAAAAGCGCCTGGATTGGAAATTTTATTGTAGCTGAGAAATATCGCGGACAGGGCATTGGAAAAAAACTTTTTTTGCGGGCAATTGAATATCTGGATAAAAAGAAGAAAAAGCAGATTTATTTGAATGCTGCTTATAAGGCAAAAGGATTATACGCAAAATTTGGCTTTGCAGATGTTATTTCTGTAAACCGCTGGCAGGGCAAAGCAGTAAAATCCATGCAGGATGTTTGTAGGTTGCAGAAAAGCATCCCGGATATTCTTAGTTTTATTAAACTGGATAGCTTCTTATGGAAAGATGAACGTTTTTCTTTAATTTCACAACTTTCTTTTTTACGTCATGTCCGGTCATCTATTCGATCGCAGGGGATTTTAATGTACGGTTATATTGGCAATATTACTACTATCGGCCCATGGGAGTTTCGAGGAGACAACAAAAATGCGGCTGAAGAGTTGTTCGTTTCCGCTTTTTCCAATATTCAGGCAAAAAGTAAAATTGCTTTAGATGTTCCAGCAGTAAATAAAGAAGCCGAAAGAATTCTGGCTAAATACAATTTCAGAATTGTTGGTTCAACAATATTTATGTGCCGCGGGAAATTACCCAAAATTCATTTCAATGAAATATTCAGTTTTGCAACAATGGGTTCTATGGGGTAAAAATGCATAAGATAATTATTGCTGACACAACTTTAAGAGATGGAGAACAATCTGCCGGTGTTGCTTTTACGATAGCGGAAAAAGTCAAAATAGCTGTCATGCTCGATAATATGGGTGTAAAAGAAATAGAAGCCGGTATACCGGTAATGGGGGATATGGAAAAAAAAGCGATAAAGAAAATCCTGAATAAAAATTTAAAGGCGCGAATAATTGGCTGGAACAGGGCTCTTTTCGCAGATATAGATGAATCCATAAGTTGTGGACTTAATTCAGTAAGTATTTCCCTGCCTGTTTCAGATATTCAAATCCATTATAAGCTGAATAAAACAAGAAAATGGGTGTTGGAACAGTTGAAAAAGGTAATATATTATGCAAAAAAAAATAAATTGTATTTAATTGTTGGAGCTGAAGATGCCTCAAGGGCTGATTTGAATTTTTTGCTTGAATATGTCAGAACAATCAAAAAAGAAGGCGCGGATCGGTTTAAATTTTGTGATACAGTGGGTGTATTAGAACCATTGAGTATGTTTAGCCTTATTCAATATCTCTGCAAAAAGGTAAATATAGATATAGAAGTTCATACCCATAATGATTTTGGTTTAGCCACAGCAAATGCTCTTGCTGGCGTTCTTGCCGGTGCCGGTTTTGTTGATACAACAGTAACAGGTATCGGGGAACGAGCAGGAAATGCGGCATTAGAACAAGTTGTTTTAGCCTTAATCTATATTTATGGTTTAAACACGGGAATAGAAATGAAAAAAATATCGCGATTGGCTGAATTTGTCAGTAAAGCCGCAGGCAGAGTCATTCCTGAAAGCAAACCTATAATAGGCAAGAATTGTTTTTTACACGAATCTGGTATACATCAGGACGGGATTTTGAAAAACCCAGTTACGTATGAACCTTTTAACCCTTCAGTACTTGGAAAAAAAAGTCGCATGGTCATTGGCAAACATTCCGGGAAATCCGGAATCAGATATTTTTTGAAAACAAAAGGAATAGTATCTGATCGTACATTAAATAAAATTTTGAAAGATACAAAACATAAAACTTCTTTTTTGAAAAAACGTTTTTTACATAAAGAAATTTCTTTTCCACATAGCTATTCCATTGAATAGATCATAATATTTGGTAGTGTCAATAATCTTTCGCACATTTGAATGATCCTCAGTTGTGTCAATGGTCTATGCTTTCCTCCCACGACCCCATGGGGTCGGCGCCGGTCAGCCGGCAGTTACAGCCATAATCGCATTTTCTTTATCCATTTTTTTCAGATGATCCATATTCAGATATCGTACAGTTCCCAAAACGTTCCGGTAAAAATGTACCATGCATCTTTGCCAGTCACTATTTGGATAAATCTCTCCCAAAGCTTCTACAAGCCCCAGACATTTATCCGAGATAATAAGACGCGGCTCTTTCAACCCACGGGATTTCAAATGCCTCAAAAATTGAAGCCAGCCGGCTTTGTCTTCTTTATACCCTTCAGAAATACAAAGGATTTCTCTTGTGCCCCAAAGAGCCTGCGTAATATCTTCAACCCTGCGGACAGATACGCCCATCTCTACAAGGGCTTCTTCTATGCTGATCTCGCGTCTTTGGTAACGCTGGATAATACCACTGTCAAAAGGAATAGTGCGAAGCTTCGGTACTTTCAGTTTGACTTTGCCGGCATGGGTCTCCAGATCCCTCTGGTAGTAGCCAGCTCTCTTATCTTTCCGTTTAGGAGTTCGCTCATAACGGGTCCTTTGCAAAGATGATCCTGTATGACTTTTTCATCGATCTTAATAATATTATTCAAGTTCTTGTCCGTTACTTCCGATGTCTTCTTTACTACCATTATGGTCCTCCTTGTGTGTTAGGCTATTTACCAAATAATTTCTATCGACACAATGTGAGGACCTCTTTATTTCTAAATGTGCGAAACTTATTGTACGTTATCACTTGCTGAGCCGCCTGCAATGACTTAGCAAGATGAGACAAAGCCGTTTGAAACGGCTTTGTCTCATCTTGCTAAATTGGTGATCTTGTTTCCGTTAAATTCTGTAGTGAAAATTTATAATATTATCGAATTGTCTTACCAAGTATACTGCAAAATTGGAGGCGTATTAGAAAACTCATTAATTTTTTTCGTTATTTGGGATTTGATATTTGTTTATTTTTTTTTGATTTAAAAAATAATTATCTTGTAGCGAATTCTCTCATATCTTCACTTAAAATAATTGCTTCGCTTACTTCACGCATGCTTTTGCGGTGATCCATGCTGAATTTCCTTAAAAGAGTGTATGAATCATCTTCAGAGAGTTTTTGTTTTTTCATCAAAATACCTTTTGCTCTTTCGATGGCTTTTCTAGTTTCCAGCTCTTCTTTAATAACCTGTGATTCCACAACAAGACGAAAATTTTCAATAACAATAGCTGCCTGGCTAGCTACGGATTTAAGTATATTTATTTCATCAGAAGAAAAATCTCTAGGCTTTGATGTATACATGTTAAGTACACCGATGATATTTCCTTTAAAAATAAGAGGAACACAAAGAAGAGAGCAAAGATGTTCTTTTATAGCAATATCGCGATTAAGATAATTATTATCTTTACGTACATCATTGCTTGTCATAGCTTTTCCGGTTTTAGCAACCATTCCGGCAATGCCTTCACCAAGCTTGATATTTGGTTTTTTATTATAATGTTCGCTAATTGATTGCGTTGCTCTTACGCAAAGCTCTTTTTTTCTTTCTTCAAGTAGAAGAAGAGAGCAAATAGGAGAATTTAAGACCTCAGCTGTTACTGTAACAATAAGCTTTAAAATGTCTTCTATGTAAAGGTCAGAAGTTATTGCTTCGGTTATTTTAAGAATAGACTCAATAAATAAATCCTGCTTTATCTTCTTTTTTTCATTAATATTTTTTTTCTTTGTAACCATAAAAGACTCAGATCATTTTTTTTATTGTTTGATATCCATAGTGAGCTATAAGGTTATCAAGCAATACCATTGCAGTATAGTTTTCAGCGACAGGCCAGATACGTGCTACGATCGTCGGGTCACGTCGTGTTATAGCGGCAAGTGTTTTATTTTCCAGAGTGTATTTATCTATAGTTTCCTGTTTCTTATCAATAGTAGGTGTTGGCTTTACTGCAAGGCTTACGGTAATAGGCTGTCCTGTTGCAAGGCCGCCAGTGATTCCTCCGGCATTATTTGTTTCGAAAAGAACTTTGCCTTCTTTAGAATAAATAATATCATTACAATCGTATCCGGTCATATCTTTTACTTTAAATCCTGCACCGATCTCTACTCCTTTTACAGCACCTATGCCAAGCATGCGTCCAAGTTCAGCATCAAGTTTATTAAAAACAGGTTCACCCAGTCCTGCAGGTACGCCTGTTGCAATAACTTCTACAACTCCTCCAGCAGAATCACCGGTTGCAGATATTTTGTTCACTGCATCTACCATTTTTTGAGAAATATCAACATCAGGGCAGTTGATTACAGGATGAATACCGTATTTTTCAATGATCTCTTTGTTTTTAAATTCAGGTGCTTTTGATCGGATATCGTCAATTTCCTGTTCTATTTCAGCAAATATTTTTGCTTTTTCAAGAAAACGCATATCGGGAGTTATTCTGTTCTTTACATATACTTCTTGATAAAAAGGATCATAATCCCTTCTCATTTTCTTAAAAGCATCAGAAGTCTTTTTGATTGTGTCAATATCATTGCTATCACATTTTACTCCAGCGCACTCTTTTACATATGAAAAAACTTCCACACCGCATTTTTTTAGTATTTTTTTTGCAACATAACCTGCAGCAACGATTGTATTAGTATATCTGCCGCTGAAAATTCCTGCACCAATCGCATCGTCATCCAAACCATATTTCATAAAAGAAGCATAAGATGCATGTCCGGGGCGAGGTGTGCGGTTTGTGTCCTGATATTGTTTTATATGTATAAAATGTCTATCAAGATTTGGAATAAGTATAGTAAGCGGAGTTCCATTTGTATGATTTTTATTATTAGCGTTTTCTATAGTATCTTCTGCGTTTAAACCGCAATATATTATAGGAAGATCTGGCTCCTTTCTTGGCGATGAAAGCTCATCTGCGCCAGGTTTTCTTAGCAAAAGATCGCCGTATATTTCTTGTTCGGTAAGAAGCATTCCTGCTGGTATACCCTGAAGAGTTGCAGATAAACCATCCTGATACGAGCCACCTGAAACTGTTACTTGAAATATTTTTCCAAAATGACATCCTATCATTTTTTCCTCCTTAAAAAGTTTCAAATTTTACATTATAATAATCAACAATAACATAAACTTATTATGTATTAAGTTATATGGATTAAATAGTATACAGTCAGATAACGCTATAAGCAAGTAAAGAAAATTAACATGTGGTTACAAGGTTCAAGGGGTAGTGGTTTACTGTTCTCTTGGGTCTAATTTGTTTTCTATTCTGACTATGGTCCATCGACTATTGTCTCTCGACGCACTTTGAAGAATACACAACCGTTATATTATTTGATTTTCCACTGTTTGATGGATTGAGTAGTTACAAGGGAATCTGAGGATATATTCGTATATAATTAAAGCCTACATAGCTTCGTTCATCTCTTTTTCGTGTTTCTTTTTTATAATATCTAGTTTTTTCTTTGTCTTGTGATATGCCTTTGTTGCAGTATGCCCTGTAATATAATCAACAACAACATCAACATCTGATGATGTTTCTTGGCTTTGCTTTTCTGATTCTTTAGATGTATCGTTAGGTTTTTTATTATACAAGTAATAACTGCTGATGCTAATAACTATCAGTAAGATAAAAAAGAATTTTTTCATAATATGCTCCAAGTCTTATGTTATTACTTAATTATAATATATTAATATCAAGTTTAATATGGATTATATAGATAAAATCAAAAATATTTTTTAAATAATTTTTTTCTTTCTTTATCAGTAAATACTTTGATCCTTCCAAATTCTCCGTCATATCCCGGAGATCTATATACATTACCGATTCGCATTCTTAAAATAGATTCTCTAAGAAGTGGATTTGAATCTCTTTTAAGCTCATCAAGCGGCATGTTAAGCAGGATATCGAATTCAGATGGAAATAAATGTAAAAGACGCATATATTCTTTGATTATTTTTTTAGATTGTACGCCTGTAGAAAAGATTTCAGAAAGTATTTCAATAAGAGGAATAAGGCTAAAAAAATCTTTAGAATCTTTTGGTTTTACAGGATGTTTTCTATCTGCAAGTGAACTTACCCTATTAAGCACACCAACGGTTAATGGCTTTTTACATTTTGGGCATATTCCATTATTTTTAAAGGTTTCTTCAGGAGAGAAAGCAACATTACATTTTCTATGTCCATCTAAGTGATATTTTCCTTCTTCAGGATAAAACTCGATAGTTCCGATAAATCCTTTTTTTTCTTTTAATGCTTTAAACATTGAGAAATAGTCAAAGCTGCAATCAAAGATATTAGCCTCTCGTCCCAATTTTTGAGGTGAGTGAGCATCAGAGTTTGATATTAGAGCAAATCTATCTAATTTTGACAACATCCAGTTCATGGAAGGGTCTGAGGAAAGCCCGGTTTCAAGAGCAAAAATATGTGGTGATAGATCCTCAAAACATTCCTCAATGCTATCAAATCCTGATTTAGAACCAAAAAGGGAAAACCATGGTGTCCAGATATGTGCAGGTATAAGATGTGCGTTATCAGAAGAACCTAAGACTATCTCAAGTAGATTTTTTGCATCAAGTCCAAGTATTGGCCTGCCATCAGATGTGATATTTCCTATTTTGCCAAGGGTTCTTGATATTTTTTTTGCTGTTTTTATATCAGGAGCATAAATAAGATTGTGATTTTTACGGGTTTTGCCATTTTTTTTATAAATACTGCTAATTTCAGCAGAAAGGACAAAACGCGTTTTATCTGTATTTACTATTATTGAATCAAATAATTTAATTTTACCAGGTTTTTTTATTTTCATAAAGCCTGGTTCTGCAGGTGTTAACGTAGATTCTATAAGATCAAGCCATTTAGGATGTGTAAAATCCCCTGTTCCAACAACATGTATACCCTTGATCTTTGCCCATGCAGCAAGATTTTCAAGATCACATTTGGGTGATGTTGCTCTTGAAAGATATGAATGTATATGTAAATCAGCTATAAATCGCATGTTATCTATTTTGTTAAAAATTCATTTTTTAAATTGTATATTCCTTTTGATTAAAAATCTATTCCTTTATTATAGCGACAAGTATAGAATTTTATTGTTGACAGCGACTCTATTTTAAGGTATTTTTACACGTTTTTATTTTTATAACCCATTTGGGTAAAAAGTCTCTCACTTACTTAATTAAAGGAAGGAGCATCTATATGAAAAAGCAAAGGACTATAAAAAAACTTTCTAAAGAAAAAATGAAGTTTTATACAAACCTAATCATAGAGTTTAGAGAAAAGATCCTTGGCAGGATAGATCATATAGAGCAGGAAAACTTACATAAGCAGTCAAGAGAAGCTTCCGGTGAGCTCACCGGACATAACCTTCATATGGCAGATGTTGCAACAGATACTTATGATATGGATTTTAATTTAAGTTTAGGTAGTGATTCATATGAGATCCTTTATGAAATAGATTCAGCTTTAGAAAGAATTGAGAATGGCACTTATGGTTTTTCAGAGTTAAGTGGTGAGTTTATTGGTGAAAAAAGGCTTTTGGCAGTACCGTATGCTCGTTATACTATAGATGAGAAACGTGAAATAGAACAAAGTAGTATTAATTAATTCAGTTTACTTTACTTTTACTGTTAATCCCTCATTTCTTCTTTCTTTATTGGTTCAATATTAATAACAGGTTTTGTTAATGTATTGATTTTAGGGGTATTGTTTTCTTTAATATTCACATCAGATGTATTTTTTAATAGAGGTGCTTTTGATAAGATGATCTTAGGTTTTTCATCATTATAAGCCTGCTCATTCACCAATTGTTTTTGGTCAGTATCTTTTTTATTCACTTCAGCTTTAAGTTTTTCAATATCAGCCTGTGAAAAAGTAGATCCCGGAGTAAGTGCCTGCTTGTTTGGAGTTTGCTTTTCAGTAGGCTCTATTTTATTTGCATCGATTTTAGGTTTTTTCATATCATCTTGAGTAAGAGTAGATTCCGGAAGAGGTGTCTGCTCATCTATAATAGCTCTGATCTCATTGATGTCAGGTTGGATGGTTGTTGCAATATGTGCCTGCTTATTTACCAATTGTTTTTGGTCAGTATCTTTTTTATTTACTTCAGCTTTAAGTTTTTCAATATCAGCCTGTGAAAAAGTAGATCCCGGAGTAAGTGCCTGCTTGTTTGGAGCCTGTTTCTCTTCAGCTTTCTTATTATCTATTTCAAGTTTTATTTTTTCAACATCATATTGAGTAAGGTCATGTCCTATAGTGTGTTCCTTGGCAGGTATTGGGTGAGGAGGCTCCTTTTTTATATCAGCTTTGATCTCGTTGATATCAGGTTGAGGGACAGGTTTTTCATTAATTGATGGTTCTGCAGCAGATTCTATTATCGGATTTTCATTTACCTGCAAACAGACCTCTATGAATAATGTGCCTGCTTGAGTCATGAAAGGTACAAGAATACATGGTACGCGCGGTGCAAGGCGGTGAGTGAATTGCTTTCCGCTAAATACTTTAGGCAGTCCGATGTTAAATGAATACCCCTTTTCACTAAAAGCTTTTTTTGTGTTTCCGGTAATTATATTGACTATTTCACCAATTCCGTCCTTTATATCTGTATCAGTTACTTTAAAATTTTCTTCAAAAGCTGCTTCCTCTTTTAACATGTCATAAACAACTTCATATGCCATTGCCTTATCAAAACTTAAAGCTATAGTTCCTTCCATATCGCCGGTTATGTCCATTTTTGCTGAGATATCCTTATGCGAAAAAGGATCATTATCAAAGAATATTTGACCTGTTTTAGGTGTGATCTCAGTCATGTTTCGAAAAAACATTTCAACATTTTCAATAAAAAGCTGTATGTACTCAATAGGTAAGTCGTGCGAAAGAGTTGTGGCAGAAGAACTTACATTTGGTTTTAGAGCTTGCTGAACAGGTTTAATAATGTTTATCGGAGTATACGGTTTTTTTATTGTTTGCATAACCCGATATTTTCGTTTTAAAACACTGGGTTCTTCTAGAACAAAAAAAGAATCCCAAAGCAAAATAAATAAAGGGGTTCCGTATGTATTACTGTCTGAGATTATTATCTCAGGAATCTCCATGCCAAAGTAATCAGGAAGCGACATGTTCAGTATGATTAGATCAGGTTTTTCTTTTTTACAAAAATCCAGACCTTCTTCACCTGTAACCTTGTAATAAACCTGCTTAAAACCTGCCTGAAGTAATTGACGCAGATTTTCATGGCAAAGTTCAAGTTCAGGTTCAATTATAAGAATTTTGCTCATACCCAATATGCCCTAAAAAATTCTATAAAAGATCAAGAAAATCATCTTTTTTATCATCTTGAGGTTCTTGCTGATCTTTAATTATTAGATGTTTTTCCCCTGTTTTTTTTTCAACATAATCCCCTTCTTTTATCAAAACAAAATCTTTATTTGAAACACGTACCTTTTGAGGAATAAAAATGTACAATTCATTATTTGTTAGATGCTGTTTATTATATACTGTTCCCGAAAAAGAACTTTTTGGAGAATAATGGAATCTTGATTTGTAAAAAAAGGAACCCAGCAGAATAAATATAAAGATTGAAAAAGCAATTAAAAAATAAAGACTTTTATTTAAATATAATTTAGTAGTAACATTGGTATTAACACTATTTAAGTTTAATTGAGAAGATTCGAATTCTTGAGTACAAAGTTCTTTTGCAAGTCCCTGACAGTTTTTTACTATCATCTGAAAATCAACAGGACTTTCCGGAAGTCCCAACGCTGTAAAAAATAAACAATTTTCTTTAACGTCTATTTGAAATTTAAAGGGTTTTTTCATAATATCAGCAACCATTATAAGTTCTGCAAAAAGGTCTAAAACTGATGGTGTAACTGCTTTTTGTAATTCTTCTTTTGTTATGGTATCGCTCATGGCATAAATCTTTTTATTTGCATCACCCTGTCCGATAGCTATAAAATTCTTTTTGTCTGGTGAATAAGTAGTTATTTGAAATTCGTAGGGAGATTTTGTTTTAAAGCTGCTAATTACAATTTCAGTTGATGACCGTAAAAAAATGTTTTTTGCAAATAAAGATGCTTTAACATTCATGATATCTGTTGAGAATGAAACTGATTTATTGAATATAGAGCTTTCATAGCTAAAATCAGTATTATAATAATCATTAAGATCTTTAAAAAGATTTGGTATTTTAAGTTTATAGATTGAATATCTTAAGAGGAGAAACATTACAAATATAAAAACGGAAAATGTCGAAATCAAAATAATATTATATATATACATAAAAAAATTATAGGTAATATTATAATGTTATTCAATACCTTAATGACTTACTTTTACTTTTTTTAAATTAATTAATATAAATATATGAAATTTTTAAATAGTTTTCTTTTAGATTTGTTGAAATTTATTAATAAAATAAATACAGCATCATAAGTTTTTACCTTCCTCCGTAAAAGCCATGGGCTTGTGTGTCAGTAGAGGCTAGTGACCGTGTGAGATGAAGCTAGGAGGGAGTCTTTCGCGCCGTAGCGTGAATTGGCGTATACGCTTTTGTAAGTCCAATAATTTACTTTTGTTGTCTAATTTGTTTGTATCATCTATCAAGATATTATTTTGGGCTGTTTTTATTGAGGGTAGATAAATTAAAGATATAAGAATTGCTATCTTTAGAAAAACGTTAAACTGTTTTTCTAAAGGTTCAGAAGCTTTATGGTTTTTTATATAATTTTAGTATAGATATACTAAAAAAGGTCAAGTCTCTATATTTAACAAAATAAGATTATTAAATAATCGAAAAAAGGGATATAGATAGGGTCAAAGCTCATTATTAAATATTTAATTATTCAAAGATATTTTTAAAAAAAGTAATAAAATGACCTAATAAAGTCAGGTCTCTATTATAAACAATATAGCAGTAACTAGTTGTTAATAAATATAATATGAAAATCGTCAATATTTATGAAGACTTTAGCCTTTGGAATAATAGCTTTTACACGCATATTTTGCAGCGCTTTGAACCCTTAAGCAATCTGATAAACAACTCTGAGGGAAACTAATTTAAAAGTATTTTTGACAATTAGATATTTCATAAATACATCCAAAGAGAATTTATAAATTACTCGCAGCAATAGAAATGAAACAAAATAAGAGTTAATAGGGCAAATGACATTTTATCGCATGCTTTTTTATAAGGAAACAGAATATTTTTTTCGGCAGTATTTTCCAAAGGTGATAAGGATTGTCGAAGATCCGCTCACCTTTGTTTTTATTTGTATCTTTTACACTATCTATAATGGCAGATAACTGGAATATAAAAAATGAGCAGAGATAAATTCAAATAAAAGAATTAAAAGTGTTGTAAAATAATAATTGTTATATATTATTTAAAAAATGGAGAATAAAATAAAAACTTTTGCCGGCTTAGAAGAGGATGAAAAGAGTTATCCTTCTTCCGAAATAGTTTTACTTCCTGTTCCCTATGAGAAGACAACTACATATATTAAAGGGACAGAACACGGGCCTTTTGCTATACTTAATGCATCTCCGAATCTTGAATTTTATGATTGTGATCTTGATTTTGTTGCCCTAAACCATGCAAAAATAGCAACTTTGCCTCCTCTTTTATTAAAAAATGATCCTGAAGATATGGTAAAAAATGTGGCAGAAGCTGTAGAGAATATTGTTAAAGATAACAAGCTTCCGATTGTTCTTGGAGGAGAGCATTCTATAACTATTGGCAGTTTTAGAGGAGTGAATAATCATTATAAGGATATATCTGTAGTGCAATTAGATGCTCATGCTGACTTAAGGGATGCCTATGAGGGGTCGAATTATAATCATGCTTGCGTAATGAGACGAATTGCTGAAGATGCTCATATCTGTCAAATAGGGATCAGAGCAATTGATGAGGAAGAAGCTAAGATCATAAAAGAGAATGATTATGATGTTTTTTTTGCAAAAGCTATTGTTAATAACAATAGCTGGCATGAAAGAGCACTTAGTGGTTTAAAAGATAATGTTTATTTAACATTTGATATTGATGTTTTTGATCCTTCCTTTATGCCTTCAACAGGCACGCCAGAGCCGGGAGGCTTAGGATGGTATGAAGTTTTAAGCTTTTTGAAAAAACTGGTGATGAAAAAAAATATTGTAGGAATGGATATTATGGAACTTTGTCCAATGAATAATAATAAAGGTCCTGATTTTATTGCAGCAAAGCTGCTTTATCAGTTGATAACGTATGTAACGTATAAAAAAACTTTGCATAATAATGATATTTGATTAAAATGTATTTTTTCATTAAATATTATTTTTTAATACAATTATAATTGGAGGGACTAAATGATACCAAAAAAGGTTTTTTTTACAAAAGGTGTTGGTGTTCATAGAGAAAAACTGGCTTCTTTCGAAACGGCTCTTCGTCAAGGTGGTATTGAAAAATGTAATCTTGTTAGTGTTTCCAGCATTCTTCCTCCTCATGTAAAAATTATCAGTAAAAGTAAAGGTATTAAACTTCTTAGGCCGGGTCAGATAACATTTAATGTTATGGCGCGAAATGAAACTAATGAACCTCATCGTCTTTTATCTTCTGCTGTTGGTATTGCTGTTCCGGCAGAAAAGGCATCCTATGGATATCTTTCCGAGCATCATAGTTTCGGAGAATCTGCTAAAAAATCAGGAGACTATGCAGAAGACATTGCGGCTACTCTTCTTGCTTCTACTTTAGGAATTGACCTTGATCCTGATAAAGCATGGGATGAAAGAAAACAGTTCTATAAATCAAGCGGCCATATATTCCGAACAGACAATGTTTGCCAGTCAGCAAGGGGAGATAAGGACGGGCTTTGGACAACAGTAGTTGCTTGCGCTGTTTTTATCCTTGAATGATGCAGACGGAATTAACTGGCTTTTTCTTTATTTTAGTTAAATATTTGCTGTCCTGAATTAAAGAATAATATTATCCTGCGAGTAATATTTGATATGTAAAATATCTCTTTTGATTACAAGATTTGTTTTTTTGTATCCTGTTATCTTGATTATAAGCAGAAGCGTTTTTAAATCCCTGCCTGCCCTGAGCTTGTCGAAGGGAGTGACCATGAGCAGAGTCAAAGGGTCTTGAACTAAAGATTCTTCGACTAACAACTAATAGACAAAGTCGCTTCTATGCTTTATTAGGAATATCTATAAAAAAGGTTTTAACTTTAAACTTTTTTTGTAATATTTTTCCTAATTCGATTAATCCGAAACGTTCAGTTGCATAATGACCACAGGAAATAAAACTTTTTTGTGTTTCTCTGGCAATTTCCTGGATTGGCTCACCATTTTCTCCAGTAATGAAAAGGTCTATATTATTTTCTGCTGCTTCTAAAAAATCTTTTGAAGCACCGCCGCTTACAATAGCGACCTGTCGGATCGAAGAGTCGTTAAAAGAATAGCTTGCATTTACCTGCCCGAAAACAGTATTAAGTTTTTTATGTATTTCCCTAAAAGATACAGGTTTTGAAAGAAAGCCTTTTACTCCTATATTGTGATTACCATGCTTTGCAAAAAAAGAGATTTTTTTTAATCCTATTTTTTTAGCGATCAAGATGTTATTACCGTATTTTTTGTGTCCGTCAAGCGGAAGATGATATCCAATAAGAGAGATATCGTTTTTAAGTAAGAACCGGACTCTCTCTTTAAAAATACCTGTTATTCTGTTAAACTTTTTTTCGCCCCAAATAAGGCCGTGATGTACAAGAATTGCTTGAGCACCTTTTTTTTGTGCTTCTTTAAAAATATTTAATGAGGCGCTTACCCCGAGCGCAATTGTAGAAACTGCATCTTCTCCTTCTACTTGAAGTCCATTTGGACAATAGTCATCATAGTCATTTGATTCAAGCAAAGTATCAAGGAATTTCACGATATTTTTTAATTTGGCCATAAAAAACACCTCTTATATTTAAAAGTTTTTCAGCTATTATTTATAGCTTCTTCAGAAAAGTAATCTTCTTTAAAAATATCATCAAAATTGTATACATCTTTAAAATCATCAAGTGAATCAGCCTCTTCCCTTCCCATTAATCCTTTATCTATCATATTATAAACAATATCTCCTACATCTTGTGTTGTGTGAATACCCCAAAGATTTAAAGTGAATTTTGCCATAGGTCCAAAACTTTTTTGAGCATAATCTCTAAAGCCAAGGAGCAACTCCCTTCCTGTTATATGTTTCCCAGTTGGGAGTTTTTTATTTTGTGTATAAAAATGCAGGCATTCCATAACAAAGGTATAAGCTTCAACTTGAAACCTTTTGTCCGTGCGGATTATTTTTTTAACATCTTTTATAAAATCATTCAACATAAAGCTCCTCTTATTTTTTTGAATCAAAATAGTATAAACAAAAAGAATAATTATTAGTAATGATATTTTACCGTATAGGACGTTTAAAATATAAAATTTTACCACGAAGGGGATACCGCATGACGTGCTCGTGCTGGAAGTCCGCCAGATGAGGATGATGAAAGATAAGTCAATCTGCTAAAAGTTGTACAAGTTAAATTATATTTTAAGCATGAAACGAAAACATTTGATAAGTAATTACATCATTTTTTTTGAATATCATTTGGTTCTGATGTACAATCATAAAGATAATAACTTTTAGTAGTCTTGTGAAAGGGAGGCATCAATGAGAATTCTATCAGGAATACAGCCTTCAGGAAAATTGCATGTAGGCAATTATTTTGGAGCTATCAAGCAGTACTTAAAATTGCAGGAGGAAAATGAAGCTTTTTATTTTATAGCAGACTATCATGCTCTTACATCCGTAAAAGATGCTGATAAATTAAGAAAATATGTAGAAGATGTAGCTCTAGATTATCTTGCTCTTGGTCTGGATCCGGAAAAGGCAGCGCTTTTTAGACAATCTGATATTCCAGAAGTACAGGAACTAGCATGGATACTTAGTACTATAACCCCTATGGGCCTTCTGGAAAGATGTCATTCATATAAAGATAAGATCAGCCAGGGAATTACACCGAGCCACGGGCTTTTTGCATATCCTGTCCTAATGGCTGCTGATATATTAATATATAAATCTGAAATGGTACCTGTAGGTAAAGATCAAAAACAACATGTTGAAGTCACACGTGATATTGCCCAGAAATTTAATAATACATATGGCGAAATATTTGTTATTCCGAATGAACATATTGTAGACTCTACGGCAGTTGTTCCGGGTCTTGACGGAAAAAAAATGAGTAAAACGTATAATAATATTATTGAAATATTTGCTGAAAAAGAAGATATACAAAAAGCTGTTATGAGTATTGTTACAGACTCAAAGCCTGTAAAAGAGCCGAAAGACCCAGAAAAATGTATTTTATTTACGTTATACAAGCTTTTTGCAGTTGAAAAGGATATTAAATATGTAGAATCTTTATATAGAGATGGCGGACTTAGTTATAAAGATATGAAAGGATGGCTTATTGAGGCTGCGTCGCATTATTTCTTCCCGTTCAAATTAAAGAGGAAGGAGTTGGCGGAAGATAAACAATATATAAAAGAAGTACTTGAAGCTGGGGCTGAGAAAGCAAGAAAAGCTGCATCGCAAACAATAAAAGAAGTTCGTCTTGCAGTTGGGATTGATTGACATTTTTTTGAAATAAGTATTTAATCTTTTTATTTAAAAGATGTTTTATGAAAAACATGGAGGAAAATATGGACGAGATTCTTGAAATTTTACAGAAGGATGCCAATGCTGATATAAGTGAAATTTCAGCACAGATTAATATTCCCGAAGAAGATGTCAGAAAAAAGATTTCAGAATATAAGAAGAAGGGAATCATTATTAAATACAAAGCAGTTATCAATCAAGAACTTATAAATAATGTTTCCCAGGATGTTACAGCGCTTATCGAAGTCAAGGTTACACCTCAGAAAAACAAAGGTTTTGATTCTATTGCCAAAAGAGTTTATAACTTTCCTGAGGTAGTTTCATGTTTTTTATTATCCGGAGGATATGATCTTTTTGTAATAGTAAAAGGTCGTGATCATAATACGATCTCTAACTTTGTCTCAGAAAAACTTGCGCCGATGGAAAACATAATAGGAACAGAAACACATTTTATTCTTAAAAAGTATAAAGATGATGGAGATGTTCTAGTAACTCAACAAAAGGAAGAATCAAGACCGATTATTTCAGCATGATCTGTATATGTTTTGCCTGTTGACCTGTTGAGATTTTTTGATGTTAACATAATACTGCAGCTAACAGACTTTACGGATTAAACGAACAACGGACTTA
This sequence comes from Candidatus Auribacterota bacterium, assembly GCA_023144635.1. GTDB lineage: Bacteria > Auribacterota > JAFGBW01 > JAFGBW01 > JAFGJP01 > JAGLFH01. The sequence continues at coordinate 28,191 of JAGLFH010000050.1, forward strand.
ACTGATTAGCAAAGGATGACAAGATGAAAAAGAGTAAACATGAATTTAGCAGAATAATTAATTCTATGCCTTCATCAGGGATCAGGGAATTTTTTGATCTTGTGCTTTCTATGGATGATGTTGTCTCTCTTGGTGTAGGTGAACCTGATTTTTCAACACCGTGGCACATATGCGAATCAGCTATAAGTAAGCTTGAAAAAGGATTTACGAGCTATACCTCTAATAAAGGCATGCTGGAGCTTAGATGCAATATCTCACAAAAAATATTCGAGGATTCCGGAGTAAAATATGATCCTGAGGAGGAAATACTTATAACTGTGGGTGTAAGTGAGGGCATGGATATTGTTTTTCGTGCAATTCTTAATCCCGGTGATAAGGTAGCTGTTATAAAACCTTCATATGTATCTTATTCACCTTGTGTAATAATGGCTGGAGGAGAAGCGATAGAATTAGAATGCAGAGAAGAAAATAATTTCAAGCTTGATCCTGAGGATCTTGAAAAAGCATGTAAGCAGGGAATTAAAGCATTGCTTTTTAATTATCCTTGTAATCCAACGGGAGTTTCTTATACAAAAGATGAACTGGGTGAAATTGTAAGAATCGTAAAAGAATATGATATTCTTGTTCTCTCTGATGAGATCTATGATAGCTTGACATATGATTTTGAGCATACACCTCTTATTTCTTTTCCTGACATGAAGGAAAGAGTTATATATCTTAATGGATTTTCCAAAGGTTACGCTATGACTGGATGGAGGATCGGATATATTGCTGCTCCAAAAGAAATTGTAGGACTTGCGAATAAAATACATCAATACACAATACTTTGTGCTCCTATTATGGGACAATTTGCAGCTATAGAAGCTCTCAAAAACGGTCAACCAGAAGTACAAGAGATGAAAAAGGAATATAAAAGACGGAGAAATTATGTTGTAAACAAACTCAATGAAATGGAGCTTACTACATTTATGCCCCAAGGAGCTTTTTACACATATTCGCAAATAAAAAAGACAAATATGGATTCAAATGTATTTGCAAAAAAACTTCTTATGAAAAAAAATGTTGCTGTAGTTCCCGGAACAGCCTTTAGCGAAAAAGGCAAAGATTATATACGTATTTCCTATGCATCTTCATTTGATAATATAAAAGAAGCAATGTCCCGGATGAAAGTCTTTTTGGAAGAGCTTTAAAAAAAGTTGTGCGTTTTGCGTGATGAGTTGTGAGTTAATGGTGCACTTCAGCCTTCGCTAAGGCTTCGGCAAGACAAGTCGTGCGATGTTTTTCAAAGCAACCCACCCCCAAAAAAAACAAATTAGCCACAAAAAAAAAGAAAAGGTCGTAGATACGCTATTTATCGCGTATCTGAAATACGTAAAAGGAAAGAAGGGATGTTTTTAAAAGCAATCTTGAATGTTATTTTTCCTTTTTGCTTAGGTTGCTTTCCTCCAAAGGCGGACCAACCTCTGGTTGGCGTCAAAGCTTTCGCTTCCCGCAATGACGACGTTTTACTTTTATTCAGACGCGATAAATCGCGTCTCTACTATTTTTATTCTTTTATCTAGATCTCCGCGGTTCTTCCCAACAAGATGGCGGACAAGTAAGCTACGGGATGACGTATATTTTTTTTATCCTGTTAATTCTGTCCAACCTTCTTTCTTTTCTCTGTGTTCTCGGTGTCCATGTGATTCATGCCGGCGAAGTCGGCTCAATATTCTTTTCACGGACTAGGGCAAGTACAAAATTATTTTCATTATGTTCTATAAGTCCAAAACGGATTTCAACCGGAAATGTTGTCCCGTCTTTTCTTTTTTGTATACCTTCTATATTTTGCACTGAGCCTGGTATTAGGCATTGCCACATATCTTTTATATTTAATGGTTCAGAGTTCATTTCAATATCCTGAAAATTCATATCTAGAAGTTCATCTTTTGTAAAACCTAAAGATTCATATGCATGCTGGTTAATATCAATGATTTTTCCGGTAAGATCATGAAGATAAAAAGCATCCCAAGCATGTTCTACAAGAATCCTGAAGCGTTCCTCGCTTTCCTGAAGAGCTTCTTCTGCTTTCTTGTGTTCAGTAACATTTCTTGCAATACCAAGAGTATAAATTATTTCTCTGTTTTTATTTCTAATAGGTGAGATGATTATATTATACCATCGCTTTCTTGATGTTGTTTGAATAGGAAGCTTTAGAGTATAGGCCGGATTTCCTGTTAAAAAGACTGATTCAAGAGATTCCATAAGAAGGAAAGCTGTATCATGTTCAAAGAGGTCATAAATGTTTTTATCTATCATTTCTTGTGGAGTTTTACCTATTGCTCTGGATGTTGCCTGATTAGCTGAAAGAAATAATCCTGTTCTGTTCAAAGTAAAGATTGCATCTGTTGCGGATTCTACGAGTATTCTATAGCGTTCTTCTGAGTTTCTAAGAGCATCTTCAGCGATCTTCCGTTCAGTGATATCTCTTATTATGACAATTAATTGTCTTTTATGCAGAGGCAAAATCCGTGCTTCATAATTGCGTTCCCCGTTTTTCATAGGAAGAGAATATTCAATGCCCACGGGAGCATCTTTTCGTAACACTTCCTTTAGAGAATAGTTAAACTGCTGTCCGACGTTTGGAGGAAATATATCACGTATGTTTTTTCCTTTAAAAGCATCGGTAAGTATATACATTTGAGAGACTTCACCTGTATGGTGATCTAAGATCTGTCCATCTGAATCTAACCTAAAATAAAGATCAGGAAAAGCAAGAAAAACTGCCTGAAGCTCAGCAGTTTTCTGAAAAAGTTTTTCTTCTGCAATTGTACGCTCTTCTATTTCTTTTAGTGCAAGATTATGTGCATCTTTATGCTGCTCAATTCGTGCAACGTTGTCTGTTACATCTTCTATACTCATGAGAAGCCAAGTATCTTTTCCATCTGGAGAATCAACAGGGCTTAATGTTGTTTGCTGAAAGCGCATTCTTCCTCCAGGTAATGGAGCGGGAATTATATATTTATGAAGCTGATACGATAGTATTATAGGAGATCTTGTTTTAAAAACCTGATTAAATCTACTACTATACTTATCTTCTTTTAACCGGGGATATGGTTCTGTAATTAATTTTCCTTCAAGATCGTTTTTAGGTATGCTTGTCCAATCTTCCAGGATCTGATTCCAGAAAAGGACTGTAAGATCTTTACGAAGCACACATATTCCAAGAGGCATATGGTCCAGAATATTAAACTTCTGATTGGCGAGCTTAACGTCATCTATTGGAGTCATTTTTCTCTATTTTCTAAGTCATTAACAGCGATGAGTAGTTTATCAAAAGATTCTGTGTCAAGCAGCAAAAGGAAATGTCCTTCTATATTTAAAGCTTCTACTGAAAAACAAGTCTTTGCCATAAGAATTATTTTTTCTTCTGAGCGGGAAATCACCTGATCTAATAAACTTTTTACATTGCTTTCAATGTAGTTAGGCAATGAAAAATCAACTGTATGTTCAAGTACATTACAAATTGAACCCAGTACACCGTTTATAAGGATATTACCTATTTCACAAAGAGTTCCTGCTCTTACGGAATCAAGGTCTGATGAACCTTTATCTTCTCCTGTAAGGACTGAGACAAGTGAAGCAACACTTTCAGGAGGAAAGATTAGAGCTACTTTACCTGCAAACGGTCCTTTAAAATCTTGTCTTACTATAAAAAGTGTATCATTGCCAAACTTTGCAAGTTCTTCAGGAACATCGTCTATCTTAAATACCCAGACGCGCGGTATCTGCAACTTTATAAAGGAATCAAGAAGATCGTTTAAAGAAGATGCTGCGCGCCCCATTCCAATATTGATAAGTTCTGCAAGTATATCTATTTGTTCAGGGCGAATTTCAATTGAGCTTGTACTTTGCATTCCAAGTGCTTGATTAAGTACCTCAAGAAATCTGTCTTTTTCTTCTGATTTATCAAGCTTTGGGGGTTTATAAAAGAACTCAAATGCACCAAGCTTTTTGCATTCTTCCGCGACTTTTTTTTGAATGTTTGCAGAAAAGATGATGACAGGAACTGTACTGTTTATGGTTTTAATCTCTTTAAGAAACTGAAAACCGTCCATGTTAGGCATTAAAAGATCACAGACAATACACTCAGGATTATGTTTTTCAAGCATCATTAGTCCCATTTTGCCGTCACTTGCCTCGACAACATCATGTCCATTGCTTTCTAGAAAGCGTCTCATCATGTTGCGGGTAAGCAAAGAGTCATCTATTGTAAGTATCTTTGCCATCATTAACCTTCTTTTTTTGAAATGTTATTAAGTGCTTCGACTAATTTTTCTTTATCTATTGGCTTATTTAGAAAAAATTTGGCTCCATACATCATGCATAGATTTTTTGCGGGTGATTGAATATTGGAAGATACTATTATTACAGGAACCGGATGATTTTTTTCGTGTAAGATCTTAAGAAAAGCAAAACCATCGATTTTAGGCATAAGTATATCACTTATAACACAATCCGGATTATGCTTTTCTATCATTTCAAGTCCTTCTTCACCATCACCTGCTTCGATGATTTCGTTTTCGGATTTATTAATACAGTTTTTGATCAAGTTACGCTGAAAAGTGGAGTCATCAATAATAAGGATTTTCATATTACAACCTGTTTTTGTGGTTTAAAATGATTATTATTTATAAGTTATTTTAACTTCTATCAATAATTAGCTTTTTTCTAAAGCACGTGTAACAATATCAGCCAAAGACTTTTTTACAAGCTCTTTTTGTATTACTTCAAATGCGCCAAGCTCTTTGCATCTTTTGATGGTTTCTTCCTGGAAATCTGCTGTGAGTACTATTACCGGTATTTGAGGATTTTTTTTATTAACAGCTTCTACAATTTGAAAGCCTTCTCCGTCGGGCATGATCAGATCTGTTATTATACAATCAGGTAGACTTAAATTAAGTGCATTAAGCGTATTTTCGACACAGCCTAATGTCATTATTTCATGTCCCATGGATTCTACAAGTTTTGACATTCTTTTGCGCCACCACAAAGAATCATCTACTATCAGTATCTTTGCCATATTTAGATTCCGCCGTTTTCTTTTTTTTCTAAAGCATCTATTCCAGACATAAGGTTACAAAAAGTTTTATTATCAAGAGCAAGAAGAAGATGCCCCTCGATTTTTAACTCTTCTATTATGAAACATGTTTTTGCCATAAGGATGACATTTGTTGTCGAACCAAGCACGAACTGACTGAAAAGAATAGGGAAAGGACATTCTTGGTGCTCGGGAAGAGTAAACTCGACCTGTTCTTCAAGAACATTACATATAGAGCCGATAACTCCGTTTATAAGTATATTTCCTATCTCACATAATGTTGCAAACTTAAGCTCTTTGAAATTAGGAGAATTCTTGTCTTCATCTGTTACAGAACATACTAAAGTTTCTGCGCTTTCGGGTGGAAAAAGAAGAGCTACTTTACCGGAAAATGCACCGTTAAAAAATTGTTTTACAACAAAAAGAGGAGTATTGCCGAATTTTTGCAGTTCTTCAGGAGCAGAGGCAGTAGAGAAAACCCATATCTTAGGTATTTGAAGCGTAATAAAAGAATCCAGCAGGTTATTAAGGGATGATGCAGCTCTCCCCATGCCTATATTGATAAGTTCTGTCAATATATCAACTTGTTCAGGAGTAACATCAATTGACAGCTCTTTTTTTTCTACCACGTATTCCCCACTAAATTTTGTTAACATTTATTATGTTTTAAATACTATATTATATCAATAAAAATTATAAAATCCAAGTGATAGCTTTGTTATAAAAAAAGATCCTGAAACTTCATTATTTCTGACTTAACATCATCTTTTGTTATAATTGCCGAAATAGCACAGATACCGTCAGCTCCTGCTTCTATTACTGATTTTGAATTATCAATTGTAATACCGCCTATTGCTATAAGCGGTATTTTGCTGAATGATTTAATTTTTTTAATCAAAGTGATACCAATTGGAGCTTTTACATCCAATTTGGTGGTTGTTTTAAAAATAGGTGCAAGTGCAATGTAGTCAGCACTTTCTTCTATTGCTGTTTTAGCATCCTCTTCGTTATAAACGGTGATCCCTATTATCTTATCTTTACCTAAAATTTTTCTTGCTGTTTTTAAGGGAATGTCATCCTGTCCAAGATGTACACCGTCAGCATCTACCGCTTGAGCAATATCTAAGGAATCATTTATAAGAAAATAAGTTTTGTTTTTACAAATGGATTTTAATTTTAATGCTTCTTTGTATAATTCACTACCGGTTGATTTTTTACTCCTGTATTGAACTATTTTTACATCACATTCAACTGCGCAACGAACATCGTGTAAATTGCCGGCAATGCTTAAATCAGAGTCTGTTATAAAGTAATATCCGTTTATATTCATAATATAAAAAGTGCCTAAAGTTAAATGAACGCTTCGCTGATTATAAAAGATAACGTTTATAATTTTTCAATAACATTATCTATCCTGAGCCTGTCGAAGGACCTTAACTTCACACTTATTTTTGTAAGTGCCTATTACGTGACCACGTTGGCACGTGGAACGTGACTCACGTGGAAGTTAAGGAGCGCGCGCAATATTTATTATTTCACAGTTCGTTCTATTTTCTGCATTTTTTCTGATTTTTCATCAAGAAGGAATACCTTATCAAAGAGTTTTTCCTTAAAAGATCCCGGGCCTGTTGATTCAGTATGAGCTTGTTCGGCGGCTATTTCAAAAAGACTTAAACCGGCAGCAGCAGCTTGTGCAAGATTTTCATGAACTGCAGAAAAAGTGCCTATTACAGAAGTTGCCATGCACCCTGTACCAACAATATTTGCCATCATATCAGTTCCGTTCTTTATAATATAAGTTTTTTCTTTATCTGTAACAATATCTTCTTTTCCGGTAATTACAACAGTACAGCTTCTTTTTGATGCAAGAGAAAAAGCGATTTTCATTAGATCTTTTCCGACATCAGTTGCATCAACACCTTTTGTACTTACATTTTCTCCTGCTATACGTGCTATTTCTGATGAATTTCCTTTAATTATATCTATTTTTGCACTGTCAAGGAGCTCAAAGCACTTGTTGTCTCTTAGAGCAGTAGCTCCGGCACCGCAAACATCTAAAACTACTGGAATTCCTTTTTTGTTGGCACTTTTAGCAGCTAATTTCATTGATTCCACAAATTCAGGAGTTAATGTTCCAATATTGAGTACGAGTGCAGATGCTATTGCCGCCATGCTTTCCACTTCTTCTTTAGCATGAGCCATGACTGGAGATCCTCCAAGTACTTTTACAATATTTGCACAATCATAAATAGTTACCCAGTTTGTGAGATGATGGATGATAGGTTTTTGTGTCCGTACTTTTTCAAGCATTTTGTAAATTTCCATATTAATCTCCTTTGTCTATTTTTTGTATGAGTTCCAGAGCTACTTGTTTTCCGGAAAGAAGCATTCCGCCAAAAATAGGTCCCATTCGGTTTCCTCCATAAACTGCATTGGCACACATGCCGCAAGTATATAGCCCCGGTGCAACTTCTCGTGAATTTTTAAGTATTGCTTTTTCACCAACTTCAGCCCACATGGAGTTTTCTCCCATTATCTTTCCAGTTTCTGTATTAAGGGAGATCCCTGATTTTTTTTCTGCAATGTGAACAACTTCTGAAGGATGTCCGGTAGCATCTACAACATATTTCGAACGCATTGTAATAGGGTCGACATGTAGGCCGGCCATTTCAACAGATGTCCAGTTAAGAACAAGGCCTGATATACGGTTGTTCTCAACAAAAACATCTTCTGCGCTTATAAGATTGAATATTTTTAACCCTGCTTTAACGGCTTTAGAGCATATAGTAGATACAGATTCAATGGAATCAGCAAGATGATAGTTGGGCTGATAGAGCCGAGTTGTAACGCCGAGTTCATCAAAGATCTCTTTAGCTTTATCTTGAATAACTATTTCATTGAACATAATACCTCCTCCCCACATTCCGCCTCCTATGGAGAGTTTTCTTTCAAAAAGAACAGTTTTTTTTCCGGCTTTAGAAAGGTAATAACCGCAGATCATTCCAGCTGGTCCGCCCCCTACAATAGCTACATCTGCTTCAAGTGCATCAATTAGCTTTTTATTGTAAGATTCGATAATAGCCCTAGAAATAACAATGTCATCCAGTGCTGGTCTTTCACATGTTTTGTTCATATGTTTCTCCTTTTAATTATTAACAAAAAAGGCCCTATACCAGAGTATAGGGCCTTCATAAATTTTTTTACTATTTTCCCTACGCTTGTATTTACAAAAATACAAGCAACGCTGGCATTACCCAGATCAGGTCCATTGGGTCCCCTGCTAATTTACAGTAATCTCAGGCCGATTCACGACCACCCCGTTTTTAAAAGATCTGCTTTATTAAATCATGAGCTTAAAAATGAGTCAAATAAAAAATAAGAGTAAAAAGTATGAAGTAAGAAGTATGTAGGGTCCACGCCTGTTTTATTGACATTTATATTTTTTTACCGGGGCTGCTGCGTCGTACTAAACCAAATGGGGTTTAGTTAGCTCTCCTAGCAATGACGACGTTTATGTATTACATTGATTTTTAGGTATAAAATGTAATAAAAAAGAAAGATATTGCTTGTGACTTTTTTGTTTATTGAAAAAAATTTGTAAGGTTTTATTTGTAATTTGATATTTGTAATTTACGGCTAAATTTACAGATAAAACTTAGCCGCTACTGGCATTCGTCTTCCTACACCAAAAGCTTTTGATGATATTTTTAAACCGGGTGCGGCCTGGCGTCTTTTGTATTCGTTTCTAATTACAGCTTTTAAAACCCAATCTACTGTTTTTGAATCCATTCCCTGGCTTATAATATCTTTCATAGATTTTCCGTTATCTATGTATTCAAATAGTATTTTATCGAGTATATCGTAAGGAGGAAGAGTATCCTGATCACATTGCCCAGGTTTTAGTTCAGCAGAAGGAGCTTTTTTAATAATGCTGTTCGGTATGATCTCTTTATCTTTATTAATAAAAAGTGATAATTTATATACAAGTGTTTTAGGTACATCGGATATTACGCTTAAGCCTCCGCTCATGTCCCCATACAAAGTACAGTAACCTACGGCTAGTTCGCTCTTATTGCCTGTAGAAAGAACGAGATATCCAAATTTATTTGAAAGTGCCATAAGGATATTTCCTCTTATTCTGGGCTGAATATTTTCTTCGGCAATATTAGGCGCAAGACCGGTAAAATCACTTTTCAGTGTATCAGTATAAGATTTAAAAATATTACTTATTGGAATAACTTTAAAAGATATGCCGAGGTTTTCAGCTAATTTTTCTGAATCTTCAATGCTCCCCTTTGATGAATAAGGTGACGGCATGGATACGCCTGATACATTTTTACATCCAAGTGCTTTTACTGCAAGATATGCAGTGAGCGCGGAATCAATGCCTCCTGAAAGTCCAAGAAGTACTTTTTTAAAACCACATTTTTTCACATAATCATGAATTCCTATAACTAATGCATCATGAACAGAAGATATCATATTCTCGGATTTATAAAGTAAACCTCTTTTTTTTGTTGGAAAATTAAGAGTTGTCACCTGCTCTTTGAATGATGGAAAAAGCTCTGTCAGTTCACCTTTACTATTTACGACCATGCTGTGTCCATCAAAAATAAGCTCATCGTTGGCTCCCACCTGATTTACAAGTATAAAAGGAAGGCGGTGCTTTTTTGCATGGTATGAAATACATTTAAAACGTTCTTTATCTTTAGCTATATGAAATGGTGAGGCTGATATGTTTATAAGTATGTCTGCGCCTTTTTTTGCCTGAAGTTCAATAGGGTCTATGCTGTAATATTTTTTAGAAAGAACGCCGGGTACTATCCAAATATCTTCACATATTGAAATGCCGAGTTTTTTACCTTTAAAGATAACTATATCGTTTTTATAATCAGGCTCAAAATAACGGGCTTCATCAAAAACATCATAAGTGGGAAGAAGGGATTTATTTTTTTTAAATAGAATTTTGCCGTTAAGAAAAAGATAAGCGCTATTATAAAGAGGTTTGCCATTGGTAAGTCCTGTTTTGGAAGGTGCTCCAACTAGAAAACCGATATTAGGAAACTGCTTGGTGATTCTTTTTATTTTTTTTAGTGATGTTTCTATCTGAGTAATAAAGAAATCTAATTTAAGAAGATCTCTTGGAGGATACCCGCAAAGAAATAACTCAGGAAAAACAATTAAATCAGAACAATCTTTTTTTGCTTTTTCTGCAGCAAGAAGGATCTTTTTTATGTTTCCTGAAAGATCACCTATAACAGGATTTAATTGTGCAAGGGTTATTTTCATGAGATATTAAATTATCTTATAGAATTAGTGATCTGGTATCAATAAAAAACATGGTAGAGCATTTTTTAAATGCTAAATGAAATGAAAAGAGGCAATGTTTTTTAAGTTATTTATATAAGTAAATATTTTCTCTTTATTGCAATTAATATAGAACTTTATATAGCTATTCAAATATTTATAATATTCTTATTTACAACATATTAAGATTATAAGGGTCAGATCTCAAACATATGTTTTGATTTATATTAAAAGAGCTAAGTAATAGTTTTTTCAATCAAAATATGTTATAATTAATATGGAGGTGTGTGCATGTTAGAATCTGTGGGCCTAAGTCAGCTCAACAAGATTAACAGCGAACTTATGCTGGGGCTGCAAAGGATATCAAGCGGTTTAAAAATAAGTAAAGCCTCAGACGACCCTGCCGGTTATGCGGCATCAAAAATGTTTCAGCGAGATATTGCAAAGGCTCAAACGCTCCAGAATAATTATGAAAGAGAAATAAACAGCTCATCTACAATAAGTTCAAAACTAGATAATGCGGCAGATGTAGGCCTAAGAATAGATAGCCTCATTGATACAGCTTCAAATTCAACGATCAGCGCAGATGAAAGAAGTGCCATTCAAAATGAGATCAATCAGTTAAGCGGGCAATTAGAAAATACGCTTAGTTCCATTGAAGGCTCAAGCTATTCAGCAAGCCAGTTTAATCTTGATGCAGCAAGTTTACAAGTAGGCTCAGAAGAAGATATAGCTTTAGCAAAGGCTAATATTAAATCAGGTGTAGAAAGTATAATTGGTGAAAACCAGCAAACTGGTATAGATATAAAACTTACTAAGATCAAAAAAAATCAGGAAGCACGAAACGAGATGAATTTAAAAAGTTCTCTTTCAACTATGCGTGATACAGATTTAGCGGAAGAAATGATAGGTTTTACAAATAAAAGTATTCTTCAGCAAATTGCCATAAAAAACCTCAGTACTACGATGAAGATCAATGCTTCTAAGTCACTAAATCTCCTTGCTTAAACCAGAAGCAAAAGCAAAAAAAAGATAGCCACAGAGAACACAGAGTTCACGGAGGGGGTGAGGGAAGAAAAAGAATAAAAGATACACGATAAAAGAAAAAAAAAGACACAAAGAAAAAAACGTAAAAATAAAAGGTGTGTCCTCCCAACAAGATGGCGGATCTGCGATAGGGTACGGGCCTGCCCGTACCGCTGTAAAAGAGAAAAAAGGAAATTAAAAAGTAAGTCCTCCACAAAGATTGGCGGATTCTAAATCTGCCCTTGTAAAATAAGAAAAGCAATTTAGCCACCAAGAACATGGAAATAAGAGAAAAATATTTTTTGTTTTCATTCCTATTTCATCAATCCTTTTTTTCTTGAAAAATATTTATTGAACAAAGTTAAAAATAAGATTACAGTTCTATTGCAAATCAGTTCTTTGAATCTTTTATGAGTAAAAAGTTCGTCTATGATGAACTTGAAGGGAATCCTGTGAAAGTCAGGAACGGGCCCGCCGCTGTAACCGGGGACAAAGTTATGCTTGAATTTGGTTATTTAATTAGCCAAATAAGTCACTGTTTTTTGTTAAAAAAGATGGGAAGGCGCATAATTAAGAACGATCCGGAAGTCAGAAGACCTGCTCATGGTTTTATTTTTTCTTTCGGCAGCAAAGTGAAAAAATAAATTGGTGATAAAAAACGCATATCCCCGGAAACCTAATAAGTTCCGGGGATTTTTTATTTTATGACACATCTAAGGTGTGTCATAAAATAACCACGTTTGTTTTGTGTTTTTCACAAGACATCACGTGATAAGAGTAGAGTAAGGATGACATTTGATTATTGATGTTGTTTCAATATGTTAATAAAAACATAACGTGATAAAAAGTAGGGACAGGGCTTATCCCTGTCCGTGTGAATATGAAAATGAAAAGTAAAAAACTGTAGGAGCGAGTTTATTGCTTGCCCATGTAAAAAGAGAAAATAGAATGAAAAAGATTTTAATATTTGTTTTTATTATGATTCTGTCCTCAATATTGTGGGCGGATCAATATAAACGGATTATTTCACTTGCTCCGTCCATAACGCAAAGTTTTTATGAGCTTGGGGTTTTAAGAATATGAAACTTTTTTTAATCCGTCACGGAATAACTGATGCAAATAAAAAGGGAGCATACTGCGGCGTTGCAGATCCCATTTTGAATCAGGAGGGCTTTTTACAGGTTTTTGATCTTAAAAAAAGTGATAATCAGATTATTCCTGATATCATCTATTGCAGTGATCGCCGGAGGGCTTGTCAGACAGCGCAAATTCTTTTTCCCGGTATGGGCATGGTTATTACTTCAGATTTATGTGAAATAAATTTTGGATCATGGGAGGGTATGACATATCAGGATATTTCAAAGTCATGCAGCGGTCTTTATGCGAATTGGATGCAATATCCTTATCAGTACACCCCTCCTGGTGGAGAAAAATTATCCGACATGGAAAAACGTGTCATTGTTTTTTTGAACAACATTTTTAAAGCACATCCGGAACAAAAAGTTGTATGTGTAACTCATGGCGGCCCGATCAGGGTCATGGCATGTTATCTTTTAAAAAAAGAATTCAGGGATTTTTGGAGCGTATCAATAGATCCGGCATCTATCAGTTATTTTCAACTGTCGGGACAGCATATAGTGTCTCATTATTTGAACAAAACATGAAAAGAATTATTTTTATAACAGGGTCTGTGCGCAGCGGAAAAAGTGATCTGGCTGTTCGCTTGGCTAAAGAAAGAAGTAAAAAAGTGGTGTTCCTGGCTACCTGTAAGCCAGCTGATGATGAAATGCGCGAGCGAGTTGACAAACACAAAAAAGAACGTCCTAAAGACTGGGGTACGATTGAAGAAGAAAAAGAGATTGCTTCTGTTATCGCAAACAGCAAAGCGGATCAGACGATCATTATTGATTGTCTTACGCTTTGGATATCCAATCTGCTGATGTCAGGCTTGACCGAGCAGGAAATAAAAGAAAAAATTGGTGAGCTTATTGATGCCCTTCAAAAGACTTATTCAACTACAATCCTTGTTTCAAATGAAGTGGGATGGGGAATTGTTCCGGAAAACAAGATTGCGCGTATGTTTCGCGATATCATGGGGCGGCTGCATCAAAGAATTGGCTGTGTGAGTGATGAGGTTTATCTGGTCGTTTCCGGTATTCCCATGACAATCAAAGGAGAGAACTTACATGAGAAAAATGGACCATATTATTAATAATATTCAAGGACTGGACCAAGTTTCAATAAAAATGGCTCAGACACAGTTAGATTCTCTTACAAAGCCACGGGGAAGCTTAGGTAGATTAGAAGAACTGGCCAAACAGCTTGCGGGAATCACACGACAGAAACGGTTTTCTTTAAAAAACAAAGTCATTTTTACGCTGGCAGCAGACCATGGTATTGCAGAAGAAGGCATCAGCGCTTATCCACAGGAAGTGACTATTCAGATGGTTTATAATTTCTTAAACGATGGGGCAGGCATTAATGTTTTAGCCCGCATGGCCGGAGCCCGGGTGGTAATTGTGGATATGGGGGTAGCGCATCACGTAGATCATCCTAAAACAGAAATGGGATCTTTTAAAAATAAAAAAATACGTTCCGGTACCATGAACTTCATAAAAGAACCGGCCATGACGCGGGATGAAGCTGTCAGATCCCTGGAAGCTGGCATGGATGTTTTGGAAGAAGAGCTGGAAAAAGGTGTGGATATTATTGGTACAGGAGAAATGGGCATAGGTAATACAACATCTGCAAGTGCAATCACGGCCTGCATCACAGGCCATAATGTAAAAGATGTCACAGGACTTGGAACAGGGATTGATGAAAAAAGATTGGAATACAAAAAACAGCTTATAGAAAAAGCACTTACCAAACACAAGCCTGACCCTTTGGATGCAATTGATGTTTTATCAAAAGTGGGCGGCTTTGAAATTGGAGGAATGGCAGGCATCATGCTGGCAGCAGCTCATCATAAGATCCCTGTGATCATTGACGGTTTTATTTCCGGGACTGCGGCCCTGATTGCTAGTCAGCTTCAGCCGAAAGTCAAAGAATATATGATTGCTGCTCATTGTTCTGTGGAAAAAGGCCATACTATCATTCTCCGTCATATGGGGCTCAAACCTCTTCTGGACTTGGACCTGCGTCTCGGAGAAGGGACAGGTGCTGCTCTTGCCATGAATATCGTTGAAGCAGGTGCGAAAATATTTCATGAAATGGCGACATTTGAAAATGCCGGTGTTTCGCAGAAGGAAACTTTATGAAATATTTCCTTCTGGCCTTACAATTTCTGACGATCCTTCCTGTGCGTCTCACAGGCCGCATAAAAGACGAAGATGTGGCCCGTTCCCTGCTCACATTTCCTCTGGTGGGCTTGTGCATAGGAAGTATTCTGGCAGCTTTTGCCTCTGTTTTCTCTTTTTTGCCCGCTTCCGTTGTGGCCGCTTTGATCCTTATTCTTTCCGCATGGTTTACAGGCGGACTGCATCTGGATGGTTTTGCAGATTCTTGCGACGGGCTCTATGGCCAATTTTCGCAACAAAAAAGACTGGCAAACATGAAAGACAGCCATATAGGAGCCATGGGGGCGATCGGCTTGATATGTTTGCTGCTTTTAAAATTTTCTTTAATCTCAAATATATCATATAAAGTTCTTTGGAAAGCGCTGATAATGATGGGAATATTTTCCCGCTGGACTCAAGTCTGTTCCTGTTATTCAACAAAATACCTTCGGGAAAAAGGAACAGCAAAACAGTTTATTGACGGTACGCGTTTAAAGCACGTTATTGTTGGCGCTCTGTTTGTTTTGACAATATTCCTATTATTAGTGCAAGTAAAGGGAGTGTATATATTTTTTCTGTCATGTATTGCTGTTATTGCTTTTGCAGGATTTATTCGAAAGCGTCTGGGAGGAATGACCGGCGATACAATTGGTGCTGTCAATGAAATTGCAGAAGTAAGCTGTTTGTTTTTTACGCTTATTATTTTGGAAATATAAAGATGTTAATTTTATATTCTTACATTCTTGATTTGCTATTGGGTGATCCTTGCTGGTTTCCTCATCCTGTAAGAATAATTGGGAAAATAATCAATCTTTTGGATAATCTGTTGCGAAGGAAGCAGAAAAAATGGATTGAACGGATAAAAGGAATGCTGATGTTTTTTATTGTTGTAGGTATGGCTTGGTGGTGTGTATCAGCACTTATTGAATATGCCGGACGATTACATGTTTTATTAGGGAAAACTGTTTGGGTTTTTTTGGCATACACAACTCTTGCGACAAGGGATTTATACAAACATGGCAAAGCCGTATTAAATAAATTAAATCACAATGACCTTAAAGGCGCCCGGGAGAAGCTTTCATTAATCGTGGGTAGAGACACCAAAATGTTATCAAAAAATAAAATTATTACCGCAACTATTGAAAGTATTTCTGAAAACACGGCTGATGGAATCATTGCTCCTATGTTTTATTTGTTTTTAGGCGGCCCTGTGCTTGCAATGATCTATAAAGCTGTTAATACCCTTGATTCAATGGTTGGATATAAAAATGAAAAATATATTCATTTTGGCTGGTTTTCAGCAAAGATGGATGACGTTATGAATTATATACCTGCCAGGATCACAGGAATATTAATACTGAGTGTTGCCTTTATAACTGGAAAAAACACAAAAAACTCTTTTCGTATTATGTTAAGAGATGGAAAAAAACATTCTTCTCCCAATAGTGCAATTTCAGAAGCCGCTATGGCCGGCGCGCTTGGAATTCAGATTGCAGGGCCCTGCAATTATCAGGGAAAGCTGTTCGAATATCCTTATCTTGGTGATGCTTTAAAAACTGTCGAACCGGAGATGATACAGGAATCTTTGGTTATAAGCGTATTGACCTCTTTATTAATGATTACAACAGGAATATTGGTACAATGGGCATTGTAAATTCTATTCATGGCGGCAATATTTATAAGATTAAACGCTCACACAAAAAAACAATTATTGATTTTAGTGCCAATATTAATCCCCTTGGATTTTCATCAGCAGTAAAAGATGCTTTGCATAAAAAGATTAGTTCATTGCTGCATTATCCGGATGCTGAATATGAAGCGCCAAGACGCGCCATCGCAAAGCACTGGAATATTAAAAAAGAAAATATTTTAATAGGTAATGGTTCTGTTGAATTAATTTATCTGATAATGAATGCTTTTAAACCATCATCGACGCTTATACCTGTGCCGACGTTTTCCGAGTATGAACGCGCTGCAAGAATGATAAACAGTAAAATGCATTTTTTAAAATTGAGAGAAAAAGATAATTTTAAGCTTAATATCGCCGGGGTTAAAGACGCTGATATTTATTTTTTTTGCAATCCTAATAACCCAACCGGCAATATTATTTTGGAAGATTATCAAGCTGTAGAAAAGTTAGCAGGCAGATTGGTTGTCATTGATGAAGCTTTTTTGGATTTCTTACCTGATGAAAGAAAATATAGCTTTATACAAAAAGCAGTGGTATCTGAAAAGATCATTGTCTTAAGAAGTCTTACTAAGTTTTTTGCACTTCCCGGCTTGAGAATAGGCTATTTAGTTGCACACAAAAATATTATTCAAAAACTTAAACCATTTTGTTCGCCGTGGAATGTGAACAGTATTGCTCAAATTGTTGCACCGATAATTATAAATGATAAAAACTATAAAGAAAAAACACGAAAAATGATCAAAGTAGAAAAAGATTACCTTTGTAGCGAATTATCAACATTGAAAAGTTTATTTTGTTATTCATCTGTAACAAATTTTCTTCTTTTAAAGATAATGAATAAAAAAATTAACTCGTCATTTTTAACAAGAAAACTTCTTCAAAAAGGCATTCTTATTAGAGATTGCACCAATTTTCGAGGTTTAAATGATAGATTTATCCGAATAGCTGTGCGTAGTCACAAGGAAAACACAATGCTAATAAAATTACTGAAAGAAATATGCAAAAATTAATATTAAACCTGAAAGAAAAATTTAAAAAAGCAGTTCAAAAGAATAAGGCCTATTACATGCTTTTTTCCGGAGGGCTGGATACAAGCATTTTAGTCAGCTTAAATTCTCAAATAAAAGCCATAAGTGTCAGTTTAGAATCTTCGGGAGAAGATATCTACTATTCTAAGTTGATGGCAGATAGATTTCATTTGGAATGGAGCCATAGAGTTGTAGATATTGATGAAGCTTTGAATGCTATTCCAACAGTAATTAGATCTCTTAAAAGTTTTGATCCTGCCATTCCTAACGATTTAGTGGTTTATTTCGGCTTGAAGTTTGCAAAAGAATCAGGTGTAAAAGAAATAATGACCGGCGATGGTGCTGATGAAATATTTGCAGGTTATGATTTTATGAGGAACATGAAAGATGTTGAGAAATATATTAATAGAATGACTTCATCTATGTTTTTCAATTCCAACAGATTGGGAAATTTATTTGGTATAAAAATTAAGCAGCCCTATCTTGAAAAAGAGTTATTGGATTTTACCCTTAAAATACCTGTAAAGTTTAAGATCAAAAAAGAAAAGGGAAATTTGCGGGGTAAATGGATATTACGAAAAGCCTTTGAAGATGTTTTAGGCGGAGAAATTGCCTGGCAGAGTAAAAGACCGCTTGAATATGGTTCAGGAATGAGCAATCTTAGACAAATTATTACATCAATGGTTTCAGATGATGAATTTAATAAAAAATCAAAACTCTATCGGATTAAATTTTTTAATAAAGAACATCTTTATTATTATGAAATCTACAAAAACGAAGTGGGTGAAATACCAATACCTACAGGTAATGAAAAAATATGTCCCGGTTGCGGAGCTGGAATGGAACAAAAGTCCTTTCATTGCAGGGTCTGTGGATTTGTTTTGGATTGGAGGAAAGGATGAAGGCTTTTGTTTCATGGAGCGGCGGTAAAGAAAGCGCTTTTTCTTGTTATAAAGCAATGAAGGAACAAAACATAAAAGTAACATGTTTTTTAAATATGATCTCAGAAGACGGCAAACGTTCCCGCTCTCATGGGATTATTCCGGATCTATTGAAACAGCAGGCAAAATCAATAGGAGTTCGTATTGTTCAAAAAAAAACCTCTTGGGAAACTTACGAGGATATATTTATAAAGAGTATCTCTGTTTTAAAAAAAAGAGAAATAAAGGCCGGTATATTTGGAGATATTGATCTTCAAGAACATAGAGACTGGGTTGAAAATGTATGCAATAAAACAGGTATAAAATCGATGCTGCCATTGTGGAAGTTTAAAAGAAAGAAATTGATGGAAGAATTTATTCAGGCTGGTTTTAAAGCAATTATTGTGGCAACTGATGCATCTTTTTTAGATGAAAAGTGGCTGGGACGAAATATTGATAATGAATTTGTAGAAGAACTTAAAGCCTTAGGAAACATTGACATTTGCGGGGAAAAGGGAGAGTATCATACTTTTGTCTACGACGGGCCTATTTTTAAAAAACCAGTAGAATTTATCCCGGGTAAAAAAATATTGAAAGACAAACACTGGTTCCTGAACCTTAAATGAAACACATAAACAGGATACTAACAATGAAAAAAAGCGCTATATTATGGACATTTTTAATAGTTTCTTTGCTTGCATTCTGTGGTGAAGCCTTTAGCTTTCCTTTAAAAGCAAAAGATGATATGGGCAGAGAAATAGAATTTCTTAAAAAACCTGAAAGGATAGTCTCTCTGGCACCAACACATACAGAAATACTTTTTGCTCTTGGGCTTGGAGAAAAAGTTGTCGGAGTTACAGACTTTTGCAATTATCCCGGGGAGGCAGAAGAAAAACAAAAAATAGGCGGATATATTACTCCGGATATAGAAAGCATTATAGCTCTTAAACCTGATCTCATTTTAGCTTTCGGAACATTGCAGCAGCCCTTTGTTGAAATACTTGAAAAAAGAGGCCAGAAAGTATTTTATGTCTATCCGCGTTCTGTAAAAGATACACTGGATTTATTCGAAAGGATTGGAAATATTACAGGTGCTAAGGTAAATGCAGAACAGTTGAAAAATGAAGTAAGTGAACAGATTAAATGTATTCAGAATAAAATAGGGCAAATTCATAACAATAAAAGGCCTGCTGTTTTTAGAGTTATGGGATTAGAACCTATCGGAACAATCGGAAGCAGATCTTTTCAGACCGATGTCTTTTATCATGCAGGAGGAAAAAATATTTTTGCAGATATTAGGAAAGATTTTTTTCAGATCAATATTGATGCTATTAATGAACACAATCCCGATGTTGTTATTGTTTGTGGTGAAGATAGCGAAAAAGTAAAACAGAAGCTGAAGGATCAGAAAAAGTGGAAAACTTTAGAAGCAGTCAAAAAAGATAGAATTTTTGTCATCTCCTGTGACCTTGTCTGCCGTCCGGGGCCCCGCATAGCTGAAACTATAGAGAAAATTGCATCTTACCTTTATCCGGACAAATTCGTTGTTTATCCTGAAAGGATTATTTCTCTCGGCCCATCTATAACAGAAGAACTTTATTTATTAGGAGTGCAGGATAAATTAATAGGCTGCACGATGTATTGCAAAAAGCCTGAAGAAGCAAAAGCTAAAGAAAAAGTGGCAACAGTAATAGAAGTTAATTTAGAAAAAGTGATCAGCCTTAAGCCGGATATAGTATTAGCAACATCTTTAACGGATATTAAGTCAGTTCAAAAGTTGAAAGATTTAGAAATAAAAGTTGTAGACTTTCCTTTGCCAGAGAGTTTTTCTCAAATTAACGATCAGTTCTTAAAGTTAGGCAAAATTACAGGAAAGCAAAAAGAAGCTGCTGAAATTATAAATATTGCCAAAAACAAAGTGGATCTTATAAGGAATAAAGTTAAAGATTTACAGAGACCAGAAGTTTTTTTTCAAGTGGGAGCAAAACCTTTGTTTACAATAACCGGAGATTCTTTTATTAATGATTTTATTGAATATGCCGGAGGAATAAATATCGCCGAAAATTTGAAAAGCGGATTTTTTTCAAGAGAAGAAGTCCTCAAGGCAGACCCTGATATTTTAATCATTGTAACAATGGGTATTAAAGGGGAAAAAGAAAAGAAAATCTGGGGAAAGTACACAACACTTAAAGCTGTCAAGAATGATAATATATTTATTATTGATTCTTATAAACTCTGCAGCCCTACGCCACAGAGTTTTGTCGAAGCTTTAGAGGAAATTGCCAATATTTTACATCCGGAAGATATAGGAGAATAAATTGCAAAATAAAGTAATTAGATGGATCCTTTGGGTATTGCTCCTTGGAGGAATTCTATTAGGTATAAGCGTTTTTTCTTTATGTGTTGGTTCGGCAGGAATACCTGTAAGTGAAATATTTAATTTAATCCTTGATGGTAAGGGAAGCACAGGATACAGCATTCTTATTGATATTCGTTTGCCGCGCATTATATTGGGGTTTGCTATAGGCGGGGCTTTGAGTCTGGCTGGTGTTCTTTTGCAGGGAATGTTTAGGAATCCTCTAGTTGAGCCATACACACTTGGGATTTCCGGAGGGGCAGCTTTAGGCGTATGTATAAATATTGTTTTCAAATTAAATGAAACAGCCGGCATATTCAGTTTCCCGTTGTCAGGATTTACAGGTGCTGTTTTAGTTATTTTTCTGATTTATTCATTAAGCAAAAAAAAAGGTATATTAAAAATTCAGGGCCTTCTTTTGACAGGAGTAATGATCAGTTTTATTTCATCATCCTTAATTATGCTTATTATGGCTATTTCACGCACTGAAGATATTCACGGCATTGTTTTCTGGATAATGGGTTCATTGGAGGAGCCCAATTGGGCTCTTATAAAATTAGCAGTTATAATAGCTGTTTCAGGATTAATTACTTCTTATCTTTTTTGTTTTGATCTCAATGCTTTATCTTTAGGGGAGGAAGAGGCATTGCATCTGGGTATAAATACAGAAAGATCCAAACGTTTTCTTTTTATTACGGCTTCTTTACTTACAGGCTGTAGTGTGTCTGTAGCCGGAATAATTGGATTTGTAGGATTAATTGTTCCTCATTTTGTACGTATGTTTGTAGGGAGAGATCATCGCATACTTCTAATTGCTTCCTTTTTGACAGGCGGTGCATTTCTTATTCTTTGTGATACTCTGGCAAGAACAATCATTTCTCCGTTAGAATTGCCTGTTGGTGTAATTACCGGCATATTAGGCGGAAGCCTTTTTGTTTATGCGATGAGTAAAAAACAAATTGTTTTAGGAGGAAATAGTGCTTGAAATAAGAAACCTAACCTGCGGATATGATTCAAAATTCTTTTTGAAAGATATTAATTTTGTGGCAAATAGTAAAGAATTTATAGGAATAATTGGCCCAAATGGATCGGGAAAAACCACTTTGCTCCGGGCTATAACCAGAGTGATAAATCCAATAAAAGGTGAAATATTGTTTGACGGAAAAAATATCAGACAGATGGGATATAAAAATCTGGCTAAAAAAATAGCTGTTGTTTCTCAAGGTTCAGCAGTAAATTCTATGACTGTAGAGGAGTTTATCCTTTTAGGAAGAATTCCCCATTTTATGAGGTATCAGTTTTTAGAAACTGGAAAAGACATGGAATTTGCCCGAAATTGTATGGAAATAACTTCTACTCTTAAATTAAAAGATCAGCTTATGTGTGAAATAAGCGGTGGAGAAAGACAACTTGCTTTTGTGGCCCGTGCTTTATGCCAGAGGCCTAAACTGCTTCTTTTAGATGAACCAACCAGCCATTTAGATATTGCTCATCAGGTCAGGATTTTGGATCTTGTAAAAAGGCTGAATAAAAAAGAAGGACTTACAGTAATTATAATTTTGCATGATCTAAATTTAGCCAGCCAGTATTGCGACAGATTGCTTCTTCTTGATAACGGAAGAATCTATAAAACCGGTTTTCCTGAAGATGTATTAACTTATCAGATTATTGAAGAAGTTTATAAAACAGTTGTAGTAATACAAAACAATCCTATTTCTTTAAAACCTTATGTTTTGCTGGTTCCTGAAGAAGAGAGACAAAAAAGAGAAAACAAATGCAAACAAAAGGGTTAATTCATATTTATACAGGACAGGGTAAAGGAAAAACAACTTCTGCTGTCGGGCTTGCAATAAGGGCAATTGGACATGGGCTAAAAGTCTGCTATATCTATTTTCATAAAGATCCGAAAAAATGGGATTATGGAGAGCATAGAATTTTAGAAAAACTTGAAGTTGCTGTTTTTGGTTTTGCTGAAAAGCATCCCCATTTTTATAAGAATATCAGTAACGATGAAATACGCAGGGAATGTTTAAAAGGATTGGAGTTTGTGAAAAAGATTTATCAGGAAAATAAATATGACATTCTCATCCTGGATGAAATTATAATATCTTTACGAGATGGTTTTTTAACAGAAAAAGAGGTTATGGATATTTTAGATTCCAAGCCTGAGAATTTGGAGCTTATTCTTACTGGCCGTGGAGCAACAGATGCAATTATTAAAAAAGTAGATTTAGTAAGCCGGATTGAAAAAATAAAACATCCCTATGATTCAGGAATACAAAGAAGAAAGGGAATTGAATATTAATTATAATGCTGCGAAATTATAGCAGGAAAGGTGGTGAAAAAGCAGGTAAACGCGAATGAGAACAGAATAAAATGAGGTATATGTAGAAATTTATTTTTGGATCCGTATATGTTGTCTATTCGAAAGAATTATGGCAGGAAAAAATTTAATAACCAGCTGAATAAGCAAAGGAAGTCCCTGTGAAATTCAGGGCGCTGCCCCGCAACGGTATTAGCACAGAGTAAACCTGATTTAACAATAATCTGTGACTTAGCCCGGTCGATTGTTTAGTTCGGAAAATATTCTCGAGGGAGGAGAAAAATGAAAAAGAAAAAGTTACTTTTATTAGTAGTATTTGTGTTTATCTCTTTATTTGATGCTTATACAGACGAGGAAAACATTTATGGAAAAACGAACTATAAGATTGGTGAGATTGTTGTTACAGCAACAAAGACAGAACAGTATCAATCTGAGATTGGAAGTTCTACAACTGTAATTACGTCTGAGAAAATAGAATCAAATGGCAAGATGTTTGTTGAACAATTATTGCAGAATGTTCCTGGCATCAATGTTACCAAGAGTGGAGGAACGGGAAGTTTTTCACAGCTTTATCTCAGAGGAGGGGCGCCGGGTTACGCTATGATAATGATTGATGGAATTGAGGTCAAATATTTGATGGAGCATGACGGCGGCTTTTTTGATTTTGCCCATTTAACAATAGAAAATATTGAAAGGATTGAGATCATTAGAGGGCCGCAAAGCACTCTTTATGGATCATCTGCAATGACAGGTGTAATAAATATTATTACCAAAAAGGGTGATGGAAAACTTAAGTTTGATGCATCTTTCGAAGGAGGTTCTCATAATACTCTTAAAGGAATCTTTGGTTTAAATGGAAGTACAGAAAATGTAAATTATTCGTTCTCAGCTTCAAGATTGAGTTCTGATGGAATATCCAGTGCATCCGGAGGATCGGAAAAAGACGGGTGCCGGATTAATACTATTTTGGGGCGCTTAGGCTTTAAGTTATTTGAAGAGAGTGAATTAAATCTGATTTTTCGATATACAGATGCAGAAACTGATATAGATGATGGTTCCAACGAAGACGATCCTAATTATGTTTCTGAAAAGAAGATGTTCAGCTCCAAAATCCAATTTGACCAGACGTTAACCGAAAAATGGGAATATAAAATGTCTTTTTCATATATGGATGCAAAAAGAAATTACAATGATCCTGCAGATAGTGTTGATACAACAGAAGATGTTGATAGCTGGTATAAAGGAGACAGCAAGAGATTTGAATGGCAGCATAATATCTATCCTTTTGATAATGATATTATCACATGCGGTTTTGATTACAAAAAAGACAATGGGTCATCATACTATCGTTCAGGAACATCGATAAGCGAAGATGAAAATAAAAGTGTTGATAACAAAGCATATTATTTCCAGAATCAGCTTAATCTTCCTGAAAATCTTTTTACGACTATTGGTTTTAGAATTGATGATCATGAGCTTTTTGGCACAGAAACTACTTATAAGTTATCAACAGCCTATATCTTCAAACACACAGGAACTAGGCTAAAAGCTAATTGGGGAACAGGATTCAGGGCACCGTCCATATATCAGCTTTATTCATTTTATGG
Organism: Candidatus Auribacterota bacterium; assembly: GCA_023144635.1. GTDB lineage: Bacteria > Auribacterota > JAFGBW01 > JAFGBW01 > JAFGJP01 > JAGLFH01. The sequence goes on from JAGLFH010000050.1 coordinate 52,806, forward strand.
AGACCTTGAGCTGGATCCTGAAAAAAGCGAAAGCTATGATTTTGGATTTGAGCAGATCATATGTGAAGATGCGGTGTCTTTTGGTTTAACCTATTTTCATAATGATTTTAAACAGATGATTGGCGGCACTTTCATGGTTCCAGGTGATTGGAACAGTTATAAATATGCTAATATTGATGAGTCAGAAACTAAAGGTATAGAGCTGGAACTTGCTATTAAACCCGTTAAGAAGTTAACAATAAGTGCTAACTATACATCTTTAGATACTGAGAACAAATCAACGAGTATGGAATTAGCACGACGTCCTGAAAACAAGATCAATTTTTCAGTTAATTATTGGTTCTCTGACAAATGTAATACTGATTTGGGTATAATTTATGTTGGCGACAGTTGGAGTGACAATGCCAATACACAAAGAATGGATTCTTATACAACAGTTGATATTGCTGCTCTTTATAAGCTTACAGAAAATTTTAAAGTTTTTGGAAGAATAGAAAATCTTTTTGATGAAGAACATCATGATGTTCATGGTTTTACATCATTAGGAAAATCTTTCTATGTTGGGATTAAAGCAAGTTTTTAACATATAGTATAAGCAGGGGGGGGATAAAAATCCCCCCCTGCTTATACTAGGAACTTTTATTATAACTTAATTGTATTGCTGCAAATAAATAATAACCTAACTTTGCTGTGTTTATAAAATATGGGCTAAATTTAGTATTTTTGAGATTTCTTACTTTATGTTGCAAAACTTATTGCATATTATTATGTAAAAGATGTTATTTTAGACGGTTTATTGTTTTATAAGAATGTCTATATTCTTGATGATGTTATAATTGTCGTTAACATTAATCATTTTAAGCTACATATTTAGCTCCTATTTTTATTTTTTTAAAAAAAGTACTAAAGTTTTCATTAATATGGCCGATAATTGAGATGAAGGAGAGTATCAAAGTTTTGGGGTTATGATTGCTAAAGTACTACATACTAATAGTTATTCTATTAGGCCATTACATGGTCATGTAACCTCTGCGTCCGGAGATAAAAAGAAACTTCGTAAAGATGATAACTCCAAGAACAGCAAAGAGTTACAAGATTCCTTCACCCTTTCTGACGAAGCTAAAAAGATCTTAAATAAGATGCTAGGGCTTGATAAAGATGAAAAAAAGGCAAATGCTCCAAATGATGCTTCAGCTTCGGAAAGAAAAAGAGTAGCAGAACTAAGAAGAAGGGATAAAAAAGTTAGAAGTCATGAGATGGCTCATAAAATGGCAGGTGGCATGTATACAGGGCAAGTTGTGTATGAGTACACAACAGGGCCGGATGGAAAAAGATATGTTAAAGGAGGTCGTGTTTCAATAGATACAAGTGAAGCTGCAACGCCAGAGAAAACACTTGCTAAAGCAGCTACTATAAGACGTGCTGCTCTTGCACCCTCTGACCCATCTCCTGCAGATAGACGTGTTGCTGCAAAAGCTCAAGCAATGTCTGCAAAAGCACGGAGAGATATTTCTAATGAAAGAGCGCAAGAGATGAAATCCAATATGGCTGA
>JAGLFH010000051.1 GCA_023144635.1 Candidatus Auribacterota bacterium
ATATTTGGAGTTAAATTAAATTCTAATGACGATGCAAGCAATAACAACTCAATAAAAATAAACACTAAATCAAAATCTTTTATATCAGCATCCCGTGTAAATGCAGCTTACGGATCAAACAGCTCATTAAGTTCTCAAGCATTTGATCCCTCAAATATTAAGGTAAGTTCATCAGTCCCATCCCGATCCATACTTGCTCAAAGCGAAGAAGAGATACAGGAAGAAGCTGTTCCTGATATCGCCTATGAAGGCTAAATTTTCATTTTTCAAAAACAGATTACACCGTATCTGCTTCGTTATCAAATATTCGTTACGTTTGACTTGGATCCCGGATCAGAGTCCGGGATGACGACATTTCACGTTGCCTCGCACTGTGTGACGTTACCATGACGTGGTTCACGTTATCTGCAGCACACTTTATTTATAAAAAATGAAAGGTATAATGAAAAATTGTAAGGTTATATCTGCTAGCCTATGTGAGAAGTAAAAAATTAAATGTGAGTAGGGTTCAAACCTGCCTGAACCGTGTATAAGTAAGAAGAAAAAAATAAAGGAGTAAAAATGTACGTCCTCCAAAAAGCTTGGCGGATCTTCGATAGGATACAGCACAGCGTGCTGCGCCCGTGTAAAAAGAAAATGTCTAAGTGCTTAAGCAATTCTGTAGGCATTTTAGATTATTTTCCACTTTAAACTTCCTTTTATCTTTACTATATTATCTAATAGATTATTTATAAAAAATTTAATTTTATAAAGGGGGAAAGTTATGCGTTGTCATGAAGTTGATTATGAAATTATGGGTAATGACCTACAGGTTGTTGAAGTTGAACTTGATCCTGGTGAAACTGTTGTTGCAGAGGCCGGTGCTATGAACTGGATGGATGATGGTATTAGTTTTGAAGCACGTATGGGTGACGGTTCAAAAGCAGATCAAGGTTTGATGGGAAAAATTTTTGATGCTGCAAAAAGAAAATTAACAGGTGAATCAATTTTTATGACACATTTTACAAATGGCGGCAGTGGAAAAAAACGTGTTGCATTTGGCGCTCCTTATCCTGGAAAAATAGTTCCTTTAAATATGAAAGAGGTCGGAGAAGATATTATTTGCCAAAAAGATGCTTTTTTATGTGCGGCAAAAGGTACAGAAGTTACTATTACTTTTACAAAACGTTTTGGAGCGGGTTTATTTGGTGGTGAAGGGTTTATTTTGCAGCGCTTAAAAGGTGATGGAATGGCTTTTCTGCATGCAGGCGGAACCATTGTAAAAAAAGAACTTAATAATGAAATTATAAGAGTAGATACAGGATGCATTGTTGCTTTTTCTCCATCTGTCGAATATTCAATTGAAAAGGCAGGAGGACTTAAATCTATGTTTTTCGGAGGAGAAGGTTTTTTTCTTGCAACACTTCGGGGAACAGGCACTGTTTATCTTCAAAGCCTACCGTTTTCACGCCTTGCTGACCGCATTCTTAAAAATGCACCTTCTGCTGGTGGAAAAAGAACAGGTGAAGG
>JAGLFH010000052.1 GCA_023144635.1 Candidatus Auribacterota bacterium
AAATGGCTGGTTTTTCTTGTAATTATACTTTCCATTATTTTTAGAGGATATATTTTAACAGAATTTAATGGGTCTGTTTATTTTTCGCTTATGTTTTTATTAGTAGTAATACTTTTAGGGATTGATGTTGATATTCGCAGATCAATATCAATACTAAAGCTTTCAAAAGAAATTAATTCTTTGAAGAGAATTCTTGAGAAGCTACAGAATAAATAGTTTTTACTAATTATACGGTATCGGTCCTCATGATTACTCGCTGAGATCCTTCGGCTTCTTTCAGTCGCTCAGGATAAATTTGCAATGCAACTTATGTTCCTTCATTCCATAAGTTACTTTCTCATTTATTTGATGTAATATCCGGAAACTCTCCATTTTCCATCTTTATCAATCATAGGCGTAATTGTCTCTATTGCTGATTTCTTGTTTTCAAAAGATGTTTTAAACTGTATTACTACATACTGTCCATCAGGAGCACCCGGAAGAGTTTTAGTATAATGAGTGGTTGCAACTTTTCTTGAAATTACTTTGCCAAGAGGAGAAAGGACTTTTTTTAAAGCTTTATTCCACTCATTTTTTGATATTTCATTTTTAAAAATAGTTGAAGCTGTATCCCAGCTTTTGCCGTATTTCCCTGCATCAACAAGTTTTATCCAATTTATCGCAGATAAAACAGCTTCTTTTTTAGCACTATCATTAGCAAAGGAAAGTGAGCTGAAGATTGATATGGAAAGAAATATAAAAACAGTTACAAAACAAAGTACTTTTTTCATCTTTTACTCCTTTTTTAACAGAATTCATAAAAATATTAATATTATTAGTAAAGCAAAAAGGCTTTTTTGTTCCAAGAAAATGGGAGAATAACATAACATATTAATAACAAAAGTGTTGCAAAAGGCAAAACACCCAGATAACCGTAAGATTGATTATGCTAAGAAGCACAGCGGCGCTTCCCATATCCTTAGCACGTTTAGCAAGAGGATGTTTTTCAGTTGAGATACGATCTACAATTGCTTCAATTGCAGAATTAAGTAATTCGACGATCAGTAAAAAAATAACACTTGAGATCATCAATGCTTTACTTATAAAACTAATAGGTAAAATTATAGCAATAGGAATAAGAACAACGGATAAAAGAAGCTCTTGCCGGAAAGCTTCCTCATTTTTAAAAGCTTCTCTTAAACCATCATAAGAATAAAATAAAGCGTTCCAAAGACGCATAATACCGCTTTTTGTGTGTTTTTTTCCGTTTTCTGAATTTGCCATAAAAAAATTCCTTTAAATGCTACCTTAAAATTATATGTTCAAAATTATCAAAAGTCGACCGATAATATAAAATCGAATAATACAAAATATATATTAATATTAAGATATGAACGATAAAAATAAAAAAGAGAGAAGGCATGGGCCTGATAAATGGATATTTATTACAAAATATATCGGTATTATCTGTTGGTTTCTTTTTATTTTAACTGTTTTTTTGGCAGACAAATCAAAACCAAGGATGGAGACATTTTTTGACAGGTTATTAAACGTAGATTTACGGAAAAACTGGGATCTCGTGCTTTTAGATGTAAGTTTTTATGTAACGCTTACCATGTTTTATTTAGCGGGTCTCGGACTTATAATAAATACAAGAAGACATAAACGTAAAAGTGATAAATACAACAGAACACTTATTTTCCTTATTCTTGCTTCACTTATAAGTATTATTATATATATTTACTATTTGGTTTAAAAAAGATTCAAAGTTCGAGTGAAGATATTTTGTATTATATCTTTATTTTAATGGAGATTTCTTCATTCCTTGCAATGATATATATTATATACTTACTCTGTGCTCTCCGTGGCTGATCTGTAGTATATTATGCGTTGGTACTCTTTTAGTCTTGAGTCTGCTTTTTATTTCTTTGCTGAAAAGAGTACTGCTTCTTGGCTAAAAGCATTTACATATAAAGAAATAAAAGAATTTTTGTTTATTTTATTTGCATCAATAACATATATTGAGTCTTCCCATGTTTTAGCATTAGGAATCATCTTTGTAAGCATGTTTGGTTGAGAAGTAATTAGTTCTTCATTTAGTATTGTTTCTTTTTTTTCAGGGAATAGTGCCATATAAACAATGTTCATTTCTACAAGATCATTAAAAAAGTGTGTTCCTAAAGAAATATCCGGTGTAAGGCCCTCATGCATTGCTACTACTTCACATAGTCCTGCGACATTTCTTATTTCAGAAAATGAAACAGGAATACCAAGTGAAGGCATTTTTGTTCCCCATCTTCCAGGGCCAATTAAAAGTACATTTTCATCTTTTTTCTTCATATTTGTCAGTTCACCAATAATACGCGCAATGCTGTATTTATCTGAAACAGACATATAGCCGTACTTTGAAGGTTTTACGTAAATAACCTTATGAATTTTTTTAGAAGTTGTTTCACCTATTATCGGTCCGTTACTTTTCAAGATGATATTATTCTCTTTTAAATTTTTTGGGGGTTTTATTTTTTTAACTTCCATACCGACCTGGAAGGGACGGCATTGAAGTAGGTTTATACGATACTCTTCATTTTCTAAAAAATTAACTGCAAATTCTATGTCTACAGGGTGATCATATGCTTTTGCAAGAGTCTGCAGCATAAGCTGCATATCTTTTATAAAAGATGTTTTTGTAAGTAGTTTTTCAAAAGTTAAAAACCAGGGGAAAACATTTTTTATTTTTAGTGCTTTTGCTTTCTTCTCAACTTCCCTATCCTTAGTTGCAAAGATATCCAGAGGAAGGTCTGGTGATACTTTTGCAACATGTTCAAAAGAAGCAGATACATGAGCGTTTTTATCCAGATCAAGAACGTCCATTATTCTTTGTGTATACTTTTTTACTTCATCAAATGTCCCTTCAGGACGCATCATAGGTGCATTTAGTGCAATTATTCTTGTATAGTCATCATCATGGCGATCCACTGCTCTGGTGCCAAGTCCGAGAACAAGACGTATAACACCCTCTTTTGGGTCTATCTTGCTGTTCCATACAAAAGGATTAAAAGAATACCCGACACCTGCTATCTGCGGGTAGTACATGTTGCTGTAAAAAGCTCCGGAAACTCTTTGAACTAAAAGGGCCATCTGTTCTTCTCTTTCAAGAAGGCCTCTGTGTGAACGGTATGATAAAGCATCATCGCTCATCGTGCTTGAATAAACAACTTTTACTGCATCAATAAACTGTTCAAGACGCTCTTCCGGAGTTCCCTGATTAGCGCAAAAGACACTGTCATATTTTCCTGAAAAAGCATTTCCATATGCATCTTCCAAAAGAGAACTTGATCTTACAATAATAGGAGCCTGACCGAAATAACTTAATATTTCTTTAAACTGATTAATAATACTTTGTGGAAATTTTCCATTAGCCAGTTTTTCTTTTATATACTTTGCTTTTTCAAGAAAATCTTTGGACGTTTTTAGATGGTGTTTTTCCCACCAGCATTTATTTTGGATGACATATGTATAAAATACATCTGAACCTATAAAAAATGAGTCGTGTGTTTCTAAAAGACCTATCCATTTAGGATCCTCTTTTTGAAGGATAGCACGGGCAAGAAGCATTCCTACTGATTTTCCTCCGATTAAACCTGTTCCTATAAGCCTTTTTCCGATTGATATAAGAGTGCATATATCAAAATATTTTTCACATAGTGGGAACAAAGCTTCATCTCTTGTTATTATCATTTTAATAAGCTGTTTTTTTAACTTAGCATTAGGTACATCTTTACCTATAGCGCACATATTTTCGTCAATTTTTTGTGCCTGAATAAAAGTGCTTGTCCACGTATCCTGACGGTTTATGCTGTAATCTATCCACGGTTGCGGGACGTTTGAAAGGATTTCTGATACAATAACACTGCTTTTTACAGGTTTAAACTTATTTCCTTTTTCCCAGCTGTGAAGCATATACATTGTAGGAGAAAAACGCTTCCAGACTTTTATTGGCAGAATATATAGGTTTTTTCCACTGTGAAAGACATCAAGGATAACTTGAGCTGTATTATGAATAGCATTTACTGCTAATGAAGTATGTGAATCTTTTAAAAGGACAAAATATGTAACGGTATCAAAAATATAAAGATAGGGACATGTCAGCATAAAAAAATTACCGAGCATGCGGTCACTGTACCAGTCTACAGCAAGATCAGAAAGAGAATCAAAAATATAATATACACCTTTGCCGTGTTCTTCAATAACGTTCAGTATCTTTGAAATAAAAGGCTCAAATCCTTCATGAGGATTAAGTTCATAACGAATTGCAGGAATATGATCAGGAACAAATGGGGCATGATTTGCAAAACGAAAATAAACAAGCTTTTCTTTGTTTTTATTTATGTAATCAAAATATGGATCAAGGGTAGGTATAAAATCATTAATATTATCTACTTGCCATACGATATTATCTCCCGGCATAATGCCATCTAATATTTCATCAAGTGAGTCCATGCCGGAGCTGAAACCAGTTTTTTTGCTCATAAAAATTCCTCCTTAATTGGGCTAACATATCATGGTGCTTAGTGTGAATATTTCACAGCGGTGTAAAATATTCAGGTTAGGGACTTATATTATGTTAAAAAAGAGAGTTGTTGACAACATTTTATTAAGAGAATCTGACAGGATTTACAGGATGAACGAGGATAAATAATTAAAGATAAAAGCAAAACATTTGCCACCCGCCTTCACTTCAGACTACGCACAAGACTCCGTCTAGACAGGAAAGTTACGGCGAGGCAGGCAGAGAACATCGAAGATCCGCCAATCTTTTAGGAGGACCGAGGACACAGAGAAAACAAGAAAGAAAACCTATTTAACCACGGAAAAGCACGGAGACTCACGGGTGGGAAAAGTAAAAAGAAAAAAGCAGAAAAGAAGTTTAAAATTTGAAATGTGAAGTTGTGGTCCTTCGACAGAGTTTATCATGAGCGGAGTCGAATGGCTCAGGATTAAAACAGGTTTGATCCCTACTTCTTTTTCCCCTCTGTGTTAATGTTTTTCTACACGGGCGCAGTCCCTTCGACTTTGCTCAGGATAAAACAAGCGGCGCCCCTACATACTTTTTGCCTTTCTTTGTTTCTCTTTAATCTGTGTGTATCTGTTCTCCAGAGGCGGATTTTTGATGTGTGTTTTCTTCGACTACGCTCAGGACAAGTGTGGTTATTTTTAATAATCAGCGGAGCGTTCCATAACTTTAAGTACTTTAGGCACTTTAAACTTTTTACTTTCTTATTTAGTGCTTTAATTTTTAATAATAATAGTTATCACTGTCTTGATATAAATGCGGAGGTATTTCCATTAAAAATCTGGATGCTTCAATTGGTCTTTCATATCCGTGCTGGTTTCGTGAATCTACACGAGGAAAACTAAGATAGAGTTTTTGTTTTGCGCGGGTAACAGCAACATAAAAAAGCCTTCTCTCTTCTTCCAGATTTTCCTTTATGTTAATACTTTTATATACAGGAAACTTTCCCTCGCAAAGCCATATTATAAAAACGTTTTTCCACTCAAGGCCTTTAGCCTGATGAATAGAAGATAAAACAATACCTGGATTTCCGTTATAATAATCTTCTCCGGATGATACTAAAGAAAGTTCGTCAAGAAGTTCTGATATTGATATAAATTTTTCTACAAAAGAAAGAAACTGCCAGCAATCATCCATGCGTTCATCTACATTCTGGAAGTTTTTGAGCAGATAATTATTAAAGAACGGGCTTTCAATAATATGTCTTACAGATTCTCCTGGACCTTCTTTCAAATCCAATTTTGCGATGTTCTCAAAAATTACCATAAGTTCTTTCATTGTAGATTGTGATTTTTTTGGAGCAAGTGAAGTAATTTTATTTGTATCCAGATCCTTTAAATTTTCGTATTTAGAGATGCCTGACATTATTTTATCGGATGTTTTAGGACCTATGCCCTGACATATACTAAGAAGCCTTTTCCACGATACAAAATCTTTCAGGTTCTCAGATGCTCTTAAAAATGCAACGAGAGTTTTATTATGAGCCAGCTCGAAAAACTTTAAACCGGAATGAATTGTAAAAGGAATGCTATTTCTCGTAAGTTCCATCTGAAGTTCCATTGAATGATAATGCGATCTGTATAGTACTGCTATTTCAGATGGGGAGGTGCCGTTACGCAAAAGCTGAGAGACTTCACCCGTTACACCCTCTGCCTGAGCATAAACATTTCTAAAATTTTTTATTATAGGCTTTGTGCCTCTCCTTCCATCAAAAGAGCGCAGATTTTTTTCATATTGAAGAGTGTTATGTGCAATAGATGAGTTTGCAAGCTCAAGTATGGATTTAGTGCTACGGTAATTTACTTCCAGTTTAAATATTTTTGCATTTTCATATCTTTCAGTAAAAGTAATAATATTACCAAAATCAGCTCCCCTGAAAGAATAAATGCTCTGGCTGTCATCGCCTACGACTGTAAGGTTTTGTTTTTCACTTGCAAGAATGTCAGTTAGATCGGACTGTATTTTATTTGTGTCCTGATATTCATCAATAAGAACATAATCAAACTGCTTTATTATTTTGGGAGCGGTATTTTCATCTTTTAAGAGCTGCAGCCAAAGCACAAGCATATCATCAAAATCAATTCCTTTGATCTCGAGTTTAAGCTTTTCATATTTATTAATTACCTTTTCTATTTCCTGTACATAGTCCGTAAATTGGCTGAAATGTTCTGAGACAACATCCTCAATAGAACAGTGTTTGTTTTTAGAAAGCCCCATAATGGCCATAAGTATTTTTTTACCAGGGAATTCTTTTTCATTTAAAGGCATGCTTGTACTTTTTAAAGCCTGCTGCATAACGCTTACTGAATCTTCCCTGTCAAGAATAGTATAATCGTTAGCAATATTAAGGACTTTGGCATATTTCCTTAAAAAGATATTTCCTATTTTGTGAAATGTACCTGCATAGATACGATTTGCTTTTTGTGTGCCGATAAGGCTTGCTACGCGTTCTGTCATCTCATTAGCAGCTTTGTTGGTAAATGTAAGAAGCAGTATGCGCTCAGGCGCAACATTGTTTTCTAAAAGATTCAGGACCTTGTAAGTAAGGGTGCGTGTTTTACCGCTTCCTGCACCTGCAATAATAAGAGATGGTCCGGAGAGATGCTCCACAGCCATCAGCTGTTCATCATTAAGAGTTTTTTTCCAGGATGTATTAGACATAATATTATTAAATTAATTGGTTGTTTTAATTAAAGTTAGCTCAAGAGTTATGAATTATAATACAAGATGATAAAAAAGGCATTATTTTCTTCAAAAAAAGCATTTATGCTTTCTTCCATTTTCTTTTGCCCTGTACTTGACAACAGGTAATTAGTAAAGTATACTTAGTTAACAATTATGTTAACTAAGTATACTTATGAATATTCTAAAACTTAAAGAAATAAATAAATTGTATTTTGGTTATGAGGAGATCGCCAGAACTTGCGATATCAATTTGTCATCAGCAAGAGTTACTGCGAGCCGTTATGTTAAAAACGGGTTTTTAATACGATTAAAAAGAAATTTATATATGCTAAAAGAGAAATGGGATACCACTCAAAAAGAAGATAAGTTTTTATTAGCTAATCTAATTCAGGTTCCATCATACATATCACTTATGACAGCACTTGATTATTATGAAATAACTACGCAGGTTCAAAGAGAGTTTTTTGAATCCGTAGCGTTAAAAAGAACAAAGCAGGTTGATGTCGATAATACTGTTTTTAAATACACAAGAATTAAAAAAGAACTTTATTTTGGTTTTATAAGACAAAATGGGTATTTTGTTGCTGAACCGGAGAAAGCTTTACTTGATGCAATATATTTAAAGTATGTTAGTAATTATAATTTTGATGAGGATTCAATAGATTACAATAAGATAAATATAAATAAATTGAAAAAACTCAGCAAGAGATTTCCGGTTAATATACAAAAGGAATTAGAAAAAAATGGATATTTTAATAAAGCATGAAATGTTTGAAATGGAAGTTCTAGAAAAATTAAATACTTCAAAAATGTTGGAGGCTGTTGTTTTTGGTGGTGGTACTATGTTGAGATTGTGTCATGAGCTTAATCGTTATTCTGTAGATCTTGATTTTTGGATAACAAAAAATATAATGATAAAAAAATATTTTGATAATCTTTTTGAAATTCTTAAAAAAGAATATGAAGTGACAGATGCAAAGATTGAATATCATACAATTTTGTTTGAGCTTCGTTCTCAAAATTATCCAAAAAGATTAAAAATTGAAATAAGAAAAGAATTAAAAGAATGTGATTTTCAAGAAATGATAGCATTTTCAAAATATAGCAATAAACAAGTAATATTGAAAACTCACACATTAGAGCAGGCAATGAAAAATAAAATAGCTGCTTTTTTTGATAGAAATGAGATCAGAGATTGTTTTGACATAGAATTTTTGCTTAGAAGAGGGATAAAGCTTCCCCTTATAAATAAGGAGGAAGCAGGTGTCCTGATAAAAAAATTAAATCGATTTAAAGAGGTGGACTTTAAAGTTAAGCTTGGTTCAATTCTTGAAAGTGAAATGCGTAAGTTTTATATAAAAAATAAGTTTAGCTACTTAATGGGTAAATTAAAAGAAGCTGAAATAAAGATTTAAAGTTGTGTGTTTTAGAAAACTAAGAAGAAAATATATATTTAAATAGTTGGTAGATCTGAATTTCCCATTAAATATTTGTCTACATTATGAGCCGCGGTGCGTCCTTCGCTTATAGCCCAGACGATCAAAGATTGTCCGCGCCTTAGATCTCCTGCTGCAAAAACTTTTTCTACAGAGGAAAGAAAATTATCATCTGTTTTTACGTTTCCTCTATTATCAAATTCAACACCAAGATCTTTCAAAAGACCAGGATGATCAGGATGTAGGAAACCAATAGCAAGCACCACAAGATCTGCTTCTATTTCAAATTCAGAACCTTTTATTTCTTTCATCTTTGGAGGAGAAGTAGAGTTATCAAATTCAACCCTTACACATTCAAGTTTTGTAACGTTTCCTTTTTTATTACCGATGAATTTTTTTGTTAAAACTGCCCACTCTCTTTTACCGCCTTCTTCATGGCTTGTTGATGTCTTTAAAATCATAGGATAATAAGGCCATGGAAAATCTTCTGTTCGGCTTTTTTCTGGCTGAGGAAGAAGTTCTATCTGCACAACACAGCTTGCTTCTTGTCTATGTGCAGTACCTACACAATCTGAACCGGTATCGCCACCGCCGATTACAAGAACTTTTTTACCCCATGCACCGATAAGATCTTTTCCTTTTACGCCTTCACTCGAGACCATGCGATTAGATTGAGTAAGATAATCCATAGCAAAATAGATTCCTTTTAGATCTCTTCCTTCTATTTTAAGATCTCGAGAAGTCCGGGATCCACCCGTTAAAACGACTGCGTCAAATTCTTTTAAAAGCGCATCTTTTGATATGTCTTTTCCAACATCTACATTTGGTTTGAGAATAATACCTTCCTGCTCAAGAATCTCAAGTCTTCTATCAATAACCCATTTTTTTAACTTAAAATCAGGTATACCATAACGCAAGATCCCGCCTAATTTTTTATCTTTTTCAAAAAGAGTCACAAGGTGTCCTGCTTTATTTAGCTGGTCAGCTGCTGCTATGCCTGCAGGTCCGCTTCCTATAACGGCGATCTTCTTACCAAAGCGTTTTGAAGGTATATTAGGTTTTATAAAATCATTCTTAAAAGCATGTTCAATAATTGCAAGTTCATTTTCACGGATAGTTACAGGATCATCGTTAATACCAAGCACACAGGCATATTCACAAGGAGCCGGACAGACACGTCCTGTTATTTCAGGAAGATTGTTTGTTGCATTTAACAACTTAAAAGCTTTTTCCCAGTTTCCTTCCATAAGTAATTCATTCCATTCAGGAATATAATTTCCTACAGGACAAGCCCAATGGCAAAAAGGTGTTCCGCAATCCATGCAGCGCTGTGCTTGCTCAACGGATTTTTCATCATCTCTTAAGACAAATACTTGCCTATAATCTTTTACACGTTCGCAAACAGGCCGGTACTGCATTTTTGTGCGCGGTATTTTTAAAAAACTTTTTGGATCCTTAGGCATTTTTTTTCTCCAAAAAAAATGTAAATTACAAATTCCAAGTTACAAATTTCAAATAAATCTCAAAAAACAATAACCGAATATCTACGTTTTACATAGATCCCTGCTAATCCAGGGATGACAATGTTTTACCTTTTCTCTTTATTGTTACGCGGGCCGACACGGAGACCGGCCCCTACTTATATTTATTTTTACATGGGCGGAGGCCATTCGACTGCGCTCATGATTAAAACAAGCGCCGCCCCTACACACGTTTTACTTTTTGTTTTCTTCGTGCACCTTTTAAATTTTATTATTATTTCATTGTTGATGTAACTCTTTTATATTCTATAGGCATAACTTTTACAAAATTATTCATCTCAATTTTGTAATTATCCAGTATTTTTCTTGCAATAGGGCTTTTGGTATATTTGTAATGATTATTTAACAATGTATAAATAATTGCAGAATCTTCATCAGCGACTTTTTCAAGTTCTACCATTTCTCTGTTGCAATAATCCCAGAAAGAACTTACATGAGAATAAACGTAAGCAATTCCTCCTGACATGCCTGCTGCAAAATTACGTCCGGTCTTTCCAAGTACGACTACTCTACCGCCCGTCATATATTCACATCCATGATCACCTACTCCTTCTACAACAGCTTCAAGTCCGGAGTTGCGTATACAAAATCTTTCACCTGCTACACCACGGATATAAGCTTCTCCTGATATGGCGCCATAAAAACTGGTGTTGCCTATTATAATATTTTCCTCGGGTACATAATCAGATCCCTTTGGAGGATAAACAATTATTTTTCCGCCTGACAGTCCTTTTCCTATATAATCATTGGCCATGCCTGCAAGTTCAAAGGTGATACCTTTAGCAAGCCATGCTCCAAAACTCTGTCCGGCAGATCCATTAAATTTAAAATTAATAGTATTATCCGGCAATCCGCCTTCGCGATATCTTTTTACAACTTCTCCGCTAAGCATGCCGCCGGTGGTGCGGTTATTATTTTTTATTTCCAGCACCTCATTAATAGTAGAACCTTTTTCAAGAGCAGGTTTTGCAAGTTCAATTAGTTTTTTGTCCAGGATATTTTTAATATTATGTTCCTGATCTATCTGACAGTGAGTTCCAATATTTTCAGGAACATCCGGCTTATAAAGTATACGCGAGAGATCTAATTTTTTTGCTTTCCAAGGTAAGATCTCTTTATTTACTTCCAAAAGATCTGTTCTGCCAACCATTTCTTCTATATTTTTTACACCAAGCTGTGCCATGATCTCTCTTAATTCACTTGCTATAAAAGTAAGGTAATTAACAACATGATCAGCTCGTCCTGTAAATCTTCTTGCAAGAAGCTCGTCCTGTGTTGCAACTCCTACTGAGCAATTATTAAGGTGACAATGGCGCAGCATCACGCATCCCATTACGATCAAACATGCTGTACAAAATCCGTATTCTTCAGCTCCAAGAAGTGCAGCGATCGCTACATCGCGTCCTGTTCTCATCTGGCCATCTGTCTGAAGGCGTACACGGCTTCTAAGATCATTAAGAACAAGTGTTTGGTGTGTTTCGGTAAGTCCAAGTTCCCATGGAAGGCCTGCATGTCTTAATGAGCTTTTTGGAGATGCGCCTGTTCCTCCATCACCACCTGAAATCAATATCATATCAGCATGTCCTTTAGCTACACCTGCTGCAATCGTGCCTACACCTATCTCGGAAACAAGTTTTACGCTTATTCTTGCATCGGGATTTGCATTTTTTAGATCAAATATAAGCTGAGCAAGATCTTCAATAGAATAAATATCATGATGCGGGGGAGGTGAAATAAGTGTTACACCTTGAGTTGTAAAGCGAGTGCTTGCAATTGTAAGACTTACTTTATGACCGGGAAGCTGTCCTCCCTCACCAGGTTTCGCGCCCTGAGCTATTTTTATCTGAAGCTCATCTGCATTTACAAGATAATTTGCATTTACTCCGAATCTTCCTGATGCGATCTGTTTGATCGCGCTTCTTTTTAGATCTCCTATTGGAAGAGGAATGAATCTTGATGGATCTTCACCGCCTTCGCCTGTATTGGATTTTCCTCCAATACGGTTCATGGCAACTGCAAGGGTCTCATGTGCACCTCTGCTGATAGATCCAAAACTCATAGCACCGGTTACAAACCGTTTAAATATATTTTCTAATGGTTCAACTTCTTCAATAGGGATCGCTTTTGTCTTTTTAAATTTTAAAAGGCTTCTTAAGGTTGTAGGATTAGATGACTGGTCATCAATAAGTGAAGAGAATTCTTTATATTTATTATAATCATTTTTTTTTGAAGCATCCTGAAGCGTAGCAATGCTATTCGGATTCCAAAGATGAAACTCACCGTCTTTTTTCCACTGGTAAACTCCGCCGGAAGCCAGCATAGGATCATCAACTTCATTTTTCAGATAAGCTTCTTTGTGTCTTATTATGGTCTCTTGCGCAATTATCTCCAAGGTTGCGCCGCCAATACGAGAGATCGCTCCTGTGAAACATTTTTCAATGACATCATTATTAAGCCCAAGTGCTTCAAATATCTGAGCTCCTCTATAACTTTGAAGAGTTGAAATGCCCATTTTTGAAAGGATCTTTAAAATTCCTTTATTCAAAGCCAAAATATAATTTTTATGTGCTGTTTTTTTATCAAGAGAGATTTCTTCTTCATCTATTAAGTGATCGATCCCATCATATGCAAGATAAGGATTTACACAACCTGCACCAAATCCACAAAGTACAGCAAAATGATGTACTTCACGTGGCTCAGCACTTTCGACTATTATAGCTATTTGAGACCGGCAAGCCTTTTTAACAAGATACTGGTGAACTGCGCCTGTTGCAAGAAGAGCAGGAATAGCACAAAAATCTTTACTTGTACCGCGATCGCTTAAAATTATATAAGTGAATCCTTCTTTTATTGCTTTTTCTGCTTCACTGCATATGCTATCGAGAGTATCTGAAAAATTCTTTATATTTTTTGTTTTTCCTCCAGATGCGGATTCGTCTTTGACGGAAAACAGCATAGAGATGGTTTTTGTTTTAAAACCTTTTTCATTAACGTGTTTTATTTTGTTTAACTCATCATTTGTTAGGATCGGATTTTTTAGCCTTAATTTACGGCAGTGCTCCGGTGTTTCGTCGAGAAGATTTTTTCTTGGACCCATGTAGCAATCAAGGCTCATAACAAGATTTTCTCTTATAGGGTCAATTGGAGGATTCGTTACTTGCGCAAAGAGCTGTTTAAAATAGTTATATATAAGCTGGGGGCGTTGGGAAAGGACCGCATGCGGGGTATCGTTTCCCATAGAACCTGTTGGCTCTTGTGCCGTTTCAGCCATTGGTTTTAAAATAAGCTTAATATCTTCACGTGTATAACCAAAAGATTTTAAAACAGTTATAAGATCAATAGGCTCAGTTTTTTCTTCATCCGGAACAGGAATGTTTTCCATTTCCAGAAGGTTTTCTTTAAGCCATTCATCATAAGGTTTACTTTCTGAAACTGTTTCTTTTACTTCACTATCACTTACGATACGTCCTTTTTCAGTATCAATATAAAATATTTTTCCCGGTTCCAGTCTTCCTGATAAAGCAATATCTTTTGGATCTATATCAAGTACACCTACCTCTGAAGCCATTACCACAAGATCATTTTTTGTAACAATATATCTTCCGGGTCTTAGTCCGTTTCTATCAAGTATGGCGCCTACTCTTGTTCCGTCTGTAAATGCAATAGCTGCAGGGCCATCCCATGGCTCCATAAGACATGCATGGTATTGATAAAAACTTTTTAGTTTTGCATCCATGAGATTATTTTGTTCCCATGCAGAAGGTATTAACATCATCATTGCATGAGGAAGAGAGCGGCCTGATAGAAGGAGAAGTTCAAATATATTATCAATACCGGCTGAATCACTTCCGCCGGGAATAACAACCGGTTTTACTTTTTCAATGTCATCTTTAAAAAAAATACTGCTTAAAAGCCCTTCCTTTGCGCGTGTCCAGTTAATGTTTCCTCGAAGGGTATTTATTTCTCCGTTATGTGCAAGTAATCTGAAAGGCTGAGCCAGATCCCATGTAGGAAAAGTATTTGTACTGTACCTTGAATGTACAAGAGCTATGGCACTCGTAATATTTTTGTCTTTTAGATCTACAAAAAAATTCTCTACTTGATCAGGCATGAGAAGTCCTTTATAGCAAAAGGTCATACATGAGATATTTGGGACATAAAAAAATGATTTTTGCTTGATATCAGATGCCCGTACAGCATTTTCGACTTGTTTACGGATAAGATAGAGTTTCCTTTCAAGATCAAGCTGGCTCAAAATATTTTTATTTTTTTTAATAAATATTTGTTCAATAACGGGTTCAGAACCTTTCGCAGATATGCCTATATCAGTATTATCGACAGGAACTTTGCGCCATCCGAGATGTATCTGTTTTTCCTGTTTTATTATTTTTTCAAAAAGTTCTTTGCAGATTTTCCGTTCTTTTGTATCTGTTGGAAGAAAGACTAAACCTGTTCCGTATTCACCTAATGATGGAAGATCGATATTGTTTTCTTTTGCAGCATTCACAAAAAATTCATGAGGTATCTGCATTAAAATACCTGCGCCGTCACCTGTATTTGGATCAGAGCCGACTGCACCACGATGCTCAAGGCGGTTTAAAACTTCTAAGGCCTGTTTAACAATACTATTAGACTTTTCACCCTTAATATTACAGACAAAACCGATACCACAGGAATCATGCTCAAATTGCGGATCATAGAGCCCTTTACTTTGCATATCAAAATGTAACGTATTATTTTTTTCTAACATTGTTTTGCCTGCACTTAAACATATCTGTTGTTCAATCTCTATTTTTTCTACTTAAAGTTATACATAGAAAAAACAGGCGTCTGATTTTTTGTATTATAAACCAGACGCCTGTGTCTATTCAACCAGCTTCTATATTTATAATATAGAGCTAATTAATATAAATCATGACTATTTTCGTGTCAAATGATTTATACAACTCCCTGTGCCATCATTGCACTGGCAACTTTTGTAAATCCGGCAATATTAGCTCCATTTACCAGGTTTCCAGGTGTTCCGTACTCTTCAGCTGCTTCGCTAGCTGACTTATAGATGTTTACCATTATTTTGTTAAGTTTTGCATCTACTTCTTCAAAAGTCCAAGCTTCACGCTGTGAATTCTGTGCCATTTCAAGACCTGATGTTGCTACTCCGCCTGCATTAGCAGCTTTTCCTGGTCCATAAAGAGTTCCGCTGTTTAAGAAAACTTTAACTGCTTCAGGAGTACAAGGCATATTTGCTCCTTCTGCAACAGCAATACAGCCGTTTTTAACAAGAGTCTCAGCTGCTTTGCCATCAAGTTCATTCTGTGTTGCGCTTGGTAAAGCTACATCACATTTTACATTCCATATACCAGAGCATCCTTCTGTGTATTCAGCGGATTTGTGCTCATTTACATATTCTTTGATTCTTTTACGTTCAATTTCTTTAAGGCGTTTTACGGTATCAAGGTTGATGCCGTCTTTGTCATATATATATCCGTTAGAATCAGACATAGCTACAACTTTTCCGCCTAACTGAGTTACTTTTTCATGAGAATAAATAGCAACGTTTCCAGATCCGGAAGCAATAACTGTTTTTCCTTCAAAGGAATCTTTTTTACCTTTAAGCATTTCATCGCAGAAATATACACAACCATAACCTGTGGCTTCAGTACGAACAAGTGATCCACCCCAATCCAGGCCTTTTCCTGTAAGAATACCTTCAAACTGTTTAGTAATTCTTTTATATTGTCCGAACATATAGCCTATTTCTCTTCCGCCAACACCTATATCTCCTGCAGGAACATCAGCATCTGCGCCGATATGACGGTAAAGTTCAGTCATAAAGCTTTGGCAAAAGCGCATTACTTCAGAATCAGATTTTCCCTTAGGATCAAAGTCTGTACCGCCTTTTCCGCCGCCCATCATAAGGCCTGTAAGAGAGTTTTTAAAGACCTGTTCAAAACCTAAGAATTTTATGATCCCGACATAAACAGACGGATGAAAACGAAGGCCGCCTTTGTATGGGCCGAGAGCAGAGTTGAACTGAATTCTCATTCCGCGGTTTACATGGACTTTGTTCTGATCATCCTGCCATGGTATCCTAAAAAGAATTTGTCTTTCCGGTTCAACTATCCTTTCCAGAAGTCCTGCTTCTTCATATTCCGGATGTTTTTTAATAACAGGTTTAAGTGAATCCAGTACTTCACCTACAGCCTGTAGAAATTCAGGCTGACCTGCATTTCTTTTTGTGACGATTTCCATCACTCTTTCGATATAACCTGTGCTTGCCATATTGGCCTCCTTTTTAGTTATAATTTAAAAAAAAAGACGTCTTTGTCCTTATGCTAATACATAAAGAAAAAGACGTCTTTGTCCAAAGTGAATTACTATTTTATTACTTATAAAAAGATATTCAAGAAAAATTTATACAATTGAATAAACAATTTTTTAAAAAGATCATTTTTTATTCGATAAGTTTTCTAAAATTGCGTAAGCCGCTTTTTTTGCCATTCCCATTGCTTCTATAACAGTTCCTTCTCCACCTACAATATCTCCGCCTGCATATACATTTTTAACAGATGTTTCCATAGTATCAGTATCAACCGTAATATCTCCCCATCTATCTGTTTTAATCTCAGGCGTAACACGCGTTAGGACTTCGTTGGCGCCAAGGCCGACAGCAACGACTGCTACATCGCAATCCATTTCAAACTCAGATCCCTCTATTGGAACAGGCCTTCTTCTGCCGCTTGAATCAGGCTCTCCTAATTCACATCTTAAAGATCTTATTTTTTTAACATATCCCTTTTCATCACCAGGAAAAGAGACAGGTTGAATAAGAAACTCGAATTTTATTCCTTCTTCCTTTGCATGATGGATCTCGAGTCTTCTTGCAGGCATCTCTACTTCAGTACGACGATAGATAACTGTCGTATTTGGCTCTATTCCATTAAGTTTTTGTAATCTTAAAGCCACGCGGGCTGCATCCATTGCTGTGTTGCCACCACCGATAACTATCATGTGTTTCCCTACATTTACAGGAGTGTGGAACTCAGGGAATTTATAAGCACCCATGAGGTTGACACGTGTTAAAAATTCATTTGCTGAATAAATGTTGCAATAATTTATTCCCGGAACTTTTAAAAATGAAGGTACTCCTGCTCCTAATCCTAAAAATATTGCTGAATATCCTTCTTCAAAAAGCTCATTAATTGTTTTTGTTTTTCCTACAACAAAATTAGGAATTATCTCAACACCCAGTTTTTTAACATTTTCTATTTCAAAGTCCATTATTTCCCATGGAAGACGAAATGGCGGTATGCCGTAGCGAAGAACACCTCCGGTTTTATGTAAGCTTTCAAAGACTGTAACTTTTATGCCTTTTCTTGCAAGCTCACCTGCACAACAAAGTCCTGCAGGGCCGCTGCCAACAACAGCGACTTTAAAAGAAGATAGGTTTTTATCAGGTTCACTTGGTACATCAAGATGGTGTTTTTTACCATAATCGCCTATAAAGCGCTCCAGAAAATGAATTTGAATAGCCCGTTCACTTGCAAACGGTTCTCCTTTTTTTGTAAGTACACAGGTCTTGCGGCACTGATATTCGGCAGGACAAACGCGTCCGCAGATTGAAGGGAAATTGCTTTTTTCTCTTATTGTAAAATAGGCGCCTTTATAATCTTTTTCAGTTATCTGTTTAATAAAGGTTTTAATATCTATACCAACAGGACACCCGGAGATACAGACAGGATTTTTACATTGAATACATCTCGATGCTTCTTCCAATGCCTCTTCTTCTGTATATCCTAAAACAACTTCGTCAAAGGTTTTATTTCTAATATCCGCTTTAAGTTCACTTACTTGTACAGGTTCTTTTCTCATAATTATTTTAGCCGCGAAGTTACGCGAAGAAACACGAAGGAAAAACAAAAATTGTTATTCCTGGATTAACAGGAATCTACAAAAAATTAACTGTCCTTGCTGTTCTTAGCGTTCTTAGTAGCCTCCTCTAGTTTGCAAATATGTTTTTCTTTATCCGTATAAACACTGTTCCTCTTTTTTAACTCGTCCCAGTCTACCAGATGAGCATCAAATTCAGGTCCGTCTATACATGCAAATTTTGTTTTGCCATCAACCGTTACTCTGCAGCATCCGCACATGCCTGTTCCGTCAACCATTAAAGCATTAAGTGATGCCAGAGTGTGCACATTAAACTCTTTTGAAACATAAGATACCCTTTCCATCATAGGAATTGGTCCTACTGCATAGACAACATTATATTTATCCTTTGAGAGAAGCTCTTTTAAAACATCTGTTGTAAACCCTTTTCTTTCATAAGAGCCGTCATCAGTTGTTATAAAAAAATCGTCTGATGTTGATTTTAGCTCTTCTTCAAGTATAAGCACTTCTTTTGTGCGTGCGCCGATAATCGTTGTAACATGATTGCCAATCTCTTTAAGTGATTTTGCTACAGGATATATCTCAGCAATACCTACACCGCCTCCAACAAGTATTACCCTGCCGAAATTCTTGATCTCAGTTGCGTGGCCTAGAGGGCCTGTTAATGCATAAAGAGAATCTCCGGCATTCAGGCTGCCAATTAATTTAGTGCTGAAGCCGGCTTCCTGAAGAATAATAGTTATTGTCCCGGCTTCTTTATTTTTTTTGACTACAGTAAGAGGGATTCGCTCTCCTTTTTCTGTTGCCATCAGAACAATAAATTGTCCCGGCTGAGCTTTTTTAGCTATATTCGGTGATGCTACTTCTATTTGTGTTAATTTTATTCCTGAAACATCTGATAAAGTCTTTTTTTCTATTATTTTCATTTTTTTACCTTTTAAACCAAAAAAACGCCTTTCTTGTATAAGGAAGACGTCTTTGTCAGCAATTGAATACTCAATTGTAAGAATAAATTATTATAAATCAAGTTTTTTTTGATCTTGTTGTCCTGTTCAAGCTTTTTTCTGTGTCTCCTTCGACTTTGCGAGGGATGTGAGATGGTGAGTGAAATTTAACCATTTGTGTCTCTGTTTGCCTCGCCATAGCTTGCGAAGTTTAATTTTCCACAATTTTGGTAACAGAAGAGAAAAGATAAATGGGACGCAGATAAACGCAGATTTTGGAGATCAGAGGACTTTATAATAAAAACGCTATTGTAGAATGGTTAACAATCAAAAAGTCTATTAACTATCAGAATGCCCTTTTTGTAAAATGCAAAAACAATAATTCACTTATTCCGTAGATCGCTGTTTTGAAATCAATTTTTTGTAAACATTTTATTTAAAGCATGTTTCGCATGATATTTATTAATGTTTAATTTATTATAATTATTGTTTATCAGAATATGATGATTTTAAGCCCATACATATTGTCTAGAGTGATAAATGTAATTTGATCTACAAGATACGCTTTTATTTATCCAGTTCATCCTGCCACGTGAGTCGCGTACTGCGACAACGCGGTCACGCGATTATCCTGTCAAAAAAGATTTTTTTAAGGAAAACTGATTTGTTACCGTAATTGTGAAGTAGTACACGAAGGCGGGTGGCTAATTTATTATTATCTGCCGTAGGCTCCTTTATGGTATAAATGAATATGAGCGAGATTATACGAAAAATCCTTGATAATACAAGCATCCTCAAAGAAAAACCCGCTTTTTATTACTATGAAAACGAAATGGAAAAGGTTTTTACGTATAATGATCTTAATAATCTTATAAAAGCTTTTTCTAAAAAAATACAAGGCCTTGAAATACAATCAAAAAAAAATGTTATTATTGTTGGAAACAATTCTCCTTATTGGCCTGCTGCATATTTAAGTGCCCATGTAAACGGGTTTAGTGTTGTTCATGGCGATGTCTTTTTTACTTCTCAAGAATTTGATGTGATAGAAAAATTTACAGAACCAGCATTTATAATCTGTGAAAGGTCATTTTCATCATTTTTCAGCAGCGATATTAAAAAAATATATTTTGAAGATATTAAGATTGAGTCAGAAGATCCGGATCCGGATATAATACCACTTCGCAAAGATCAGCCGATGTCTATTATTTTTACTTCCGGAACAACGGGGGACCCGAAAGGAGTGATGTTGAGTGAAGAGAATCTCCTTTCTAACATAAATACCTTATCATCAATGAACGGGCTTATAACATCAAGGGATAGAATAATTTCAGTTCTACCGTTTCACCATGTGTATCCTTTTGCATGTACTGTTCTTGCACCGCTTTATTTTGGAGCATCACTTATTTTACCAAAATCTATGAAAGGTGAAGATGTTTTTGGGGCTATAAAAAAGTATAAAGGTACGATTTTGATTGCTGTACCAAGACTTCTTGAGCTTTTTTCAAATTCTATCTTTAAGAAAGCGAAGGAATCCAGCTGGATAAAAAGAAAGATGTTCGGTTTGTTTTTTAAAATATCAAAAATATTCAATTCGCATGGTATAAATGCAGGAAAAATACTTTTTAGTACGATCCATAAAAATTTTACTGATTTTAGATTCTTTTCATGCGGCGGAGCGCGCCTTGATTCTGATCTTCAAAAAGAGCTTAACTGCTTAGGATTTAACATAGTAGAAGCATACGGCCTTACAGAGACAGCTCCTATTGCTGCGATCAATTCCTTTAAGAATCCTGTGGTAGGATCCTGCGGAAAAGCTGCCAAAGGTGTTTCAATAAAAATATTGCCGATAGGGCTTTTAAAGGATCATGGCGAAATATGTATAAAAGGCCCTAATGTGATGATGGGATATTTAAATAAGCAGGCGGAGACCCGAAAAGCAATAACTGACGGATGGTTCCATTCAGGGGATATTGGATATATTGATAAATGCGGAAATGTTTTTATTACAGGACGTAAAAAAGAGATCATAGTCCTTTCGAATGGCAAGAACATATATCCTGAAGAACTTGAAAAACAATATATTAAATCAGAAAAGATAAAGGAACTTTGTATTATGCTTTTCCATGGTGAAAAGAATACTTATCTTACAGCAGTCGTTTTTCCCGATAAAGAGTATATTGTTAAAAATAAAATAGTAGATGTTTATCAGGAAATCAAATTTGAGATAGAAAACTTGTCAGAAAAACTTCCTGCCCATAAGCGAGTTAATAGGATAGAGATAGTTGAGAATGAACTTCCAAAAACATCACTTGGTAAGTTCAGACGTTATAAAATAGAAGAGATCATTAAAGAAAAGGAAATGCGTAATGTAGAAAAAGTTGCAGGCGTTTTTGTAGAAGATGAAGATGCTTTTCTGCATTTTGTAAGAAATTGCCTAAAATTTAAAGGTCCATTAAATTATGCAGATAATCTTGAAACAGACCTTGGTTTTGATTCTCTTGGAAAATTAGAATTTTATTCCCTTCTTGAAAAAAGATTTAATTTTAAAATAGATGATAGAATTGTAGGAAATATTTTTACTCTGAATGATATAAGGTCTTTGCTTCCCTCTAAGCTTAAGTCAAATGATGACTTTAAAAAAACAACTTTAAGTGATGCATTAAAAACAGCCCCCGTTGTTCCTTTTAAAGACCAGATATATGCTGACAAAAATATGTTATTTACGATCTTAAGATTTATTTTTTATATTATTTCAAAAATTATTTTAAAATGTTTATTTAGAATAAAATTAACAGGAAAAGAAAATCTTTTAGGTCTTAAAAGTCCGTTTATAATAGCTCCGAACCATAATTCTTTTGTCGATGGTTTTGTTATGTATGCTATGCTGCCTTTTGGTATTATCAGTAATTCTTTTTTTATTTCTCTCCCAAAATATTTTGATTCTTTTCCTATATCACTTTTCAGGAAGATATTTAGAGTGGTTCTTACAGGTACACATGATACTACAATTGATTCTCTAAAAATATCTTATGCAATGCTTAAAAAGGGAATGATATTGTGTGTCTTTCCAGAAGGAAAGCGATCTTTAAACGGTGTTGTAGATAAAGCAAAAAAAGGTATCGGACACGTTGCTGAGCTTACCATGTCTCCTATAATACCAGTTTACATAAGCGGAACAGAAAAGCTTTATTCAAGAAAAAATCCTGGACTTCATATGTCTTGTATAAAGATACATATTTTTGAACAGATAAAAATAAAAAAAGATCATGATATCCTTTTAAAGTGGCAGGAGACTTTAAGTGATTATGGTGAGAAGGAAAAATAGTATGAAAAATATTATAAAAGTAATAATAGGCGTGTTGGTAATTTGGTTGGCTATACATTTTATTTATCCTTATTTTTTGTCAGATGAAACAAAAATAAGAAAAATAATTGCTGAGACATCGGAAAGGACTGCCGGAAAAGATATTTTCCGCTTTATGAAACATTTTCATGATGATTATAAAGATGATTCAGCACTTTCTAAGGGTGATATTCAGGGAATAGCTCTTCGCATTTTTAAGATGTATGAAAAAATTGAAGTAACATGCGATATAAAAAAAATTGTTATTAAGGGAAAAAAAGCGCATATACTGCTTGATCTTTCAGTAATCGTCCCCACAAAAAAAGGTGATACAGACCTTATTTTTATTGCAAGAGAAACAAACGCTTTTAATGTAAAAATGAAAAAAAAAGAAAAGGGCTGGATGTTTTTGGAAAGTGAAAAACCTTAAACGTGGCTTCGCAGAAAAGCACGGATATGCATGGAACAAAGCAAAAAAGAGGAAGCAGATTTAACCTAATACTTTCCTACAAAGGAATATACTGGCTATATATGTCCTTTAACGAACAGAAGGACAAGAGTAGAAAGATAAAAAAATATTTGAAACAGTTTAAAAAACTATCTAACTAGAGACCTGACCCCATTCTCCACCATTCTCCATTTTTGTCGGGAAAGAAGCTCTTCGTTTGGTTAGAGAATCCGGTCATTTCAGACTTGAAGTTGAGATCAGAAAAAGATTAGAGGATTTTCAGATAATAGAACCCGGAAGATGAAAAGCAGAAGATAGAAGATAAAAAGTGTAATATATTAAATTAGAGATAAAGACAAAAAGAGTGTCCCTGTTTTCTCTTAGAAAATGTTATCGACTCATATCGTTGATAATAATATAATTGTTAATGACGGAGTTTATATTTATGGAGGTAACGGTATAATGTTTAAAAACATGACAACAAAAAAAACAATAATCGTTTATGAGTTAGTGGGATTTTTAATTGTTATAGTTTTATTATGGCTGGATGAAATATTTGATATCCCTCACAATTTATTGGGTGCTACAGCAACACCGATAAACTGGGTTGAAAGTATTTTTGAAACGGTTATCGTTCTTGTTTTTTGTGCATTTGTAACTTTTTTTTCATGGCAATCTTTAAAACGTATTAAATATTTGGAACGTTTTTTATTTGTCTGTTCTTTTTGCAAAAAAATTCGTTTTGAAAAGGAATGGATTCCTATTGAAGATTATATAAGAGAACATTCGGAGTCAGAATTTTCTCATAGTTTATGCCCTGAGTGTGCTAAAAAGCATTATGGGAATTTCTTAAAAAACGAAGAAAGCATAACGATTAACAAATAAATCAATTAAATATCTTTGAAATATTTTATTAATTCAAATCTATTTAAAGCAACTTTTGCTGGGCAGTACTGATGTAATGTTATGTATGGGACGTTGGTGCAACAACAAGTTTAGTAGAAGAAGTGTGAAGGACAATATAATAGCTTGCTGTGGGCTATGAATCCACTCTCTGGATAAAGCTCGGAGATCTTTGGGCTAAATTTGCATAAATATTGTTTTTTGCAGCTGTATAAGTTATAAATGATTAATGGGGATTAAATTACTTAGGGCTGGTTTTTACTATTCTGTTGCTTTGATTCTATAGAGAAATCAAGGTAAGCCCATAAGAACTTTGTATTTAGTTTATTCCAGGAGACGATACAAGATGAAAGACCAACTTTTAAATGAATTGGAAGAAATGCGTCAAAAGTTTTCTGAATTGGAAACATCAAGAATTAGGCATAGACAAGCGGAAGAGGAACTTCGGGAGACGCGTGACTATCTGGAAAATCTGATCAACTATACAAATGCTCCTTTTATTGTCTGGGACACGGAGTTTAAGATTACCCGTTTCAACCATGCTTTTGAGCGTCTTACAGGCTATACATCCGATGAAATCATTGGTCAAAAATTGGACATACTTTTTTCTGAAAAAAGCCGGGATGAGTCACTAAGCAAGATCAAACGTACCTTGAGTGGTGAATACTGGGAGTCAGAGGAAATCCCGATTCTTCGCCAGGATGGAGATGTCCGGGTGGTACTCTGGAACTCAGCAAATATCTATGCTGGAGACGGCGTCAGTCTTTTAGCCATCATAGCCCAGGGACAGGACATCACTGAGCGAAAGCAGGCGGAAGAGGAACTTTGGGAGACGCGTGACTATCTGGAAAATCTGATTAATTATACAAATGCTCCTTTTATTGTCTGGGACACGGAGTTTAAGATTACCCGTTTCAACCATGCTTTTGAGCGTCTTACGGGCCATACATCCGATGAAATCATTGGCCAAAAATTGGACATGCTTTTTCCTGAAAAAAGCCGGGATGAGTCACTAAGCAAGATCAAACGTACCCTGAGTGGTGAATACTGGGAGTCAGTGGAAATCCCGATTCTCCGTAAATATGGAAATGTCCGGGTAGCACTCTGGAACTCGGCGAATATCTATGCTGCAGACGGCACTACTCTTTTAGCCACCATAGCCCAAGGGCAGGACATCACGGAGCGAAAGCAGACGGAAGAGGAACTAAAGCAATCTGAAGAAAAATTTCGATCAATTCTTAATAGCATGACTGATTATTGCTATATTGTTTCTAAAGATTTTAAAATAGAATTTATGAATAAAGCAATAATTGAAAAGTTTGGCGATAAAACCGGCGACATGTGTTATAAGAGTTTTTTTGATAGAGAATCTCCCTGTCCCTGGACCAAATTAGCAAATGTTCAGAAAGGAGAAATCGTGAGGTGGGAACATTATTCATCAAAATTGAATGGCACCTTTGACATAATTGATTCACCACTCATAAATAAAGACGGAACGATTTCCAAGCTGGGAATATGGCGGAATATCACCGAGAGAAAACAGGCGGAAGAGGCTCTGGCTGCAGAAAAAGAACGCCTTAATGTTACTCTTCGAAGTATTGGAGATGGAGTCATTACTACTAACACAGAAGGAAAAATTGTTTTAGTTAATAAAGTTGCTGAAGATTTAACCGGTTGGTCACAACAAGAGGCTATGGGGAAATATCTTCATGAAGTGTTCAATATTATTAACGAAAAAACCCGTAAAAAATGTGAAAACCCTGTTGAAAAAGTCCTGAAAATTGGTGGAATAGTTGGACTTGCCAATCATACAGCCCTTGTTGCCAGGGATGGCACAGAGAGGATTATTGCTGATAGCGGAGCCCCTATCAGAGATAAGGATAGCAAAATTATTGGTGTGGTTTTGGTATTTCGAGACATTAGTGAAAAGAAAAAAATGGAAGAAGCTTCTATAAGGGCACAAAAGCTTGAATCCATAGGAATTTTTGCTGGTGGCATAGCCCACGATTTTAATAATATTCTAACAGCAGTTTTAGCTAATATTAGTCTTGCAAAGATGTATACTAAACCTGAAGAAGATATTTTTGAAATATTGATAGATGCAGAAAAAGCATCCGTTATGGCAAAAGGTTTAAATCAGCAATTACTCACTTTTTCTAAAGGTGGCACACCTGTTAAAAAAACAGCTTCTCTTGCGGAAGTAGTTAAAAATTCAGCATGTTTGCCATTAAGAGGTTCTAATATACGGTGTGAGTTTTCTGTTTCTGATGATCTTTGGCCAGCTGAAATTGATGAAGGACAAATAAGTCAAGTTATAAATAATCTTATCCTTAATGCTGAACAGGCCATGCCTGAAGGCGGAAAAATCAAAGTGTGTATTGAAAATGCAACTGTAACATCAGAAGATATTTTACATCCTGAAGAAGAAAAGTACGTGAAGATATCCATACATGACCAGGGGGGTGGCATACCAGAGGAGCATCTTCAGAAAATATTTGACCCGTATTTCACGACTAAACAAAAAGGAAGCGGACTTGGACTTGCTGCTTCCTATTCTATTATTAAAAAACATGATGGGTTAATTAATGTTGAATCCGAAGTGGGAGTTGGAACAATTTTTTATATATATTTACCTGCGTCTGAGAAAGAAATTTTAACTTATGATAAAGCTTCTAATAAGGTTCTAAAGGGAAAAGGGAAGATCCTTGTTATGGATGATGAAGCTCTTCTTCGGGATGTTTGTGGCAAGATGCTCAATTATCTTGGCTATGAGGTCGAAGTAAGCAGAAACGGCGCTGAAACAATTAAACTGTATAAAAAAGCTAAAAAAATCGGTCGTCCATTTAATGCTGTGATTATAGATTTGACTATACCTGGCGCAATGGGTGGAAAGGAAGCGATAAAGAGGCTTATAAAAATTGATCCTGAGATTAAAGCTATTGTATCAAGTGGGTACTCCAATGATCCAATAATGTCTAATTATAAGAAATACGGATTTAAAGGTATTATTGCTAAACCATATAAAATTGAAGAAATGAGTAAAATACTATATGAATTGACAGTAGATGTCCAATAGAGGGGGTAGCCCTTGAAATGCGAAAAAAAATGGGGTCTGTGTAAAAATGGTGTCAGGGCTCTAGTTGGATAGTTATTACTGAAATATATAGAGACGGAGGCCAAGAGTCCATTAACTATACTGCTATTTCTTCGGAGAAATATATTTAATACCGATCAGGACAGAGAGAAGCTTCTTGAATATTTAGCGCTTTCCCAAGATATATATGGTGTTGAAATATACGGATTTGTTTTGATGTCAAATCATTTTCATCTTCTTGTAATGACTCCAAAGTCCAATCTTTCGGAATTCATGCGTCATTTCAATATCAGCTACACAGCTTATTTTAATAGACGACACAGGAGATGTGGAAGTCTTTATCAGGGAAGATATAAAAGCTTATTAGTCGAGGAAGATTTATATTTGAACAAACTGATTCATTATATTCATTTAAATCCTGTAATGATAAAAAACAAAAGGAATCAAAATAGTAAAGATAAGCTTCAATATATAAAAAGCTATAGATGGAGTACTCTACCAGGATATCTAAACAAGAAGAAAAGATGTAATTTTGTGAGTTATGATTATGTTCTGAAAATGTATGGTGGAACAAATAAGAAAGGGATACAGATATTTCTTAAAGAGATGACATACAGCTTATTAGGAAAAGAGGTATTTGATATAAAAAAGGAAACAATAGGTCAGGCATTTTTAACAAGCAAGGAATTTGCAAAAGTAGTAATAAAAAAAATTGATAAAGTCAATGAACGAGAAGTTACTCAGACTAAACTGATAGCCAGAGAGGTTTTACCAGATAAGATTATAGATGAAACCTGTCGGGCAATAGGTATTACGTTTGAAAATATTAAAAAGTTAAGGGGTGTATATTTGTGGATTTTAATGGATATGTTATATCGTTTTGGCAGAATAAGCCAAGTTGATATAGGTAAGCTTTTAAATAGAGATTACAGTACTGTTAGTGTTAGCAGGAAAAGATTACGGAAAAAGATTGAGAATGATAAAACTATAGCAACATTATATAGAAAAATAGTTACTATGCTAGAAAGTCAAGAATAAAGATTTGACCCCAATTCCACATTACCAATTGCCACCCCAATTCCACATTACACCAATTCCACAATTACCAATTCCACCAATTCCAATTGCCAACCGGCGCGCATTTTGTAAGCCAATGAGTTACAAACGAGTGTGGTAGAATTGTGGCAAAAATAATCTAAAACCTGAGTCTTTGCACTTCTATTCTTATCAAACATTGACAAAGTTTTGAAAAATTCTATAATATAATATTTCTGTTTGATATATGTTCTTTAAAAATAAAATCTGTATGGTTTTCTAAAGAGATTAATAGGGAATCCGGTGTGAATCCGGAGCGGACCCGCCACTGTCATCGGGAGCGAAACTTTTGAATTATGCCACTGTCATTCATTGATGGGAAGGTAAAGGAAGTAGTTAGCCCGAGAGCCAGGAGACCTGCCATATGGAATAATGATCAGGCCTCGCGGAAAGGGTCTCGATTATTAAAGGCATTTTTTATAGTGCTGTAGAGGCGTTCAAGTAAGACGGGTGCAGGCCCTCTATTCCTTCGGGAGTAGAGGGCCTTTTTTTTTAAAAACAAACACAGGAGGCAAAATGAAAACATATGCATATGGTTTTCCGCGTATTGGAAAAAAAAGAGAATTCAAAAAACTTATAGAGGGGTACTGGAAGAAGGATTTGTCAGAAAAAGATATGCTTGATGGTTTAAAGGCTCTTGAGAGTGGCATTGAAAACACTTATAAAAAAGATGTCGAATCATATCCACAAGCAGAATTTACTTTATACGATAAAATGCTTGATACGGCTCTTTTATACAGTGTTTATACAGTAGAGAATACAGCTGAATATTTTGATCTTTGCAGAGGGAAAAATGCGCTCAAAATGACGAAATGGTTTAATACCAATTATCATTATCTTGTACCGGTTTTAACTGATAATTTTAACCCGCAGTTGAAAAGAGAACATCTTGGAGGTAAGGAGGAACCGGGAAGTCCCCTTTATCTTATTGGTTGTTTCACCTTTTTAAAGCTTTCCAAAGGATATGAACGTGACAAATTTCGTGAACTTCTGCTTCGCTTTGCCCCCTGTTTTCGTGAAATACTGTCTCAGTTTAAAAATGTTCATATTGATGAGCCGGCTTTTGTGATGGATCTTGACATGGAAGAGATCGATGCTTTTCGAGAGTTTTACAGGGAAGTTATCCCAGAAGAAACAAACGTAACCCTTATGACATATTATGATTCTGTAGATTTTCTCGAAAAGCTGTATGATCTGCCGTTTAAGGCTATTGGCCTTGATTTTGTTAACGGAAAAGAAAATCTGAACATTATACAGGAAAAAGGCTTTCCAGATGATAAGACTTTGATAGCCGGCATTGTGGACGGACGCAATGTCTGGCGGTCGCATTTGGAAGAGACAAAGAATATTGTGGAAAAACTTAGTCAAAAAGTCAAAAAAATCCATATTTCCAATGCCGGGCCTTTATATCATCTTCCGGTTTCTCTGGACGAAGAGAAGAGTATACCCGTTGAAATGCGCGGCAGACTTTCATTTGCTGAAGAAAGGTTAAAGGAGCTTTCTTTGATAAAAAAACTGTGTGAAGGAGAAGATGTCAAAGAAAGCTGGAATAGTAAAATAACGGATTTTGGTATAAATAAAAATGTTCACAAGAGAGTGGCTTCTCTCGATGAGAAAGATTTTCAAAAAGAGCTTTCTTATTTTGAAAGAAACACATTACAAAGAAATGAGCTCGATCTTCCTCTTTTTCCGACAACGACCATCGGCAGTTACCCGCAGACAGCTGAAGTAAGAAAAATGCGCAGCCATTTCCGAAAAGGAGATATCACAGAAAAGGAGTACGGAGAATATGTAAAAACGGAAATACAAAAGCTTATCCGTTTTCAGGAAGATATAGGTCTTGATGTTCTTGTTCATGGTGAATTTGAAAGAACAGATATGGTCGAGTTTTTTGCAGAAAAGCTCGAGGGGATTCTAACAACGAAAAACGGCTGGATCATATCTTACGGCACAAGGTGTTACAGGCCGCCAATCATATATGGTGATGTTTCCCGCATAGATCCCATGACCACAGAAGAAATATTTTATGCGCAGTCTTTGACAGACAAACCGGTTAAAGGCATGCTCACAGGACCTGTCACGATTATTGCCTGGAGCTTTGTAAGGCGTGATATCCCTACCTATGATGTGGCCTTTCAGCTTGCTCTTTGCCTTCGTGATGAAATCATGGATTATATCAAAGGTGGCATAAAGATTGTGCAGATCGATGAACCGGCTATCAGGGAAAAAACACCCATAAAGAAAAGAAAATGGAACGACTATTTTTGCTGGGCTGTACAGGCGTTTAAACTGGTATCAAACGTTGATCCGGCCATACAAATACATACACATATGTGTTACTCAGAATTTGGAGAGATCTTGACCTATATCAAGCAGATGGATTTTGATGTGATCTCCATAGAAGCATCAAGAAGCCGGCTGGATATTCTGGAAAATATTCAAAAAGAAGGTTTCAATAGACAAATAGGCCTGGGCGTTTGGGATATTCATTCACCGGCTGTACCCAGTATCGAATTTATGAAAAATGTTATTAAAGAAGCCTGCAAAGTTTTTCAAAAAGAGAATATCTGGATCAATCCTGACTGTGGCTTGAAGACAAGAGGGTGGGAAGAAGTTACACTTTCTTTGAAAAATCTTGTTTCTGCTGCTAAGAAGATTCGTGAGGAAGAACTGGCGTTGTGACATTTTGATAAAAAAACCAAAAGGAGTATGTTATGGGCATAAAGAATGATAGATGGATCGCTCAGATGGCAAAAAAGCACAGCATGATCAAACCTTTTTGCAATAAACTTGTCTCAAAAGGTAAAATATCCTATGGTCTGTCATCATACGGTTATGATATCCGGGTTGACAGTCATTTCAAGGTTTTTACGAATATTAACAACACCGTTGTTGATCCAAAGAAATTTGATTCTAAATCCTTTCAGGATTTTCAATCAGACATCTGCATTATTCCTCCAAATTCTTTTGCGCTTGCAAGAAGTGTGGAATATTTTAAGATCCCGAGAACGGTTTTGACCATCTGTATCGGCAAATCCACTTATGCCCGGTGCGGCATCATTGTGAACGTTACCCCTTTTGAGCCGGAATGGGAAGGCTATGTCACTTTGGAAATATCCAACACCACACCTTTACCTGCAAAGATCTATGCAGAGGAGGGATTAGCTCAGGTCATTTTTTTCGAAGCGGATGAACCGTGCAAAATTTCTTACAGAGACAGGAAAGGCAAATACCAGAAACAAAAAGGCATTGTTTTACCCAAAGTAAAATAAGTGTGCGGCAATTGTTTTACAAAGCAGCAGAAAAGAGAAGATCGGTATTGACCATATTGTCTCTTGGTATGTATTTTTGTATGGTATAGCAGGAAGCCCCTGTAACATAGGATTCAATATCCTGCAGGTCTTTTCTTGTGAGAAGTGTTTCCACATAAGTTGTGCGGAATTCATGTTCTATTTTTGAGTTACTGATAAGAGATATGCTTTCTTTTATATCTTCTAAATGGACAGAGATCCCGGCCAGGATATTATATTTTTCAAAAGGTGCTTTTATATCCATGGCAATATAATCAACAAGGTTATTTTTTAAAATTATTTTTAAAACATCGGGACAACACCCGTTTGTATCCAGTTTTACAAGAAACCCCATCTTTTTTATATTTATAATAAGGGATATAAGTTTATTATAAATTGTCGGCTCACCCCCGCTTATAACGACACCATCCAGCTTGCCTTTTCTTGAATCAAGAAAAGCAAATACTCCCTCCATAGATACAGGTTTTTTAAAACGCTCAGGCAAAACAAGATCCGGGTTATGACAAAACGGACACCTGAAAGGGCAGCCCTGCAGAAAAATAATAGCAGCTATTTTCCCCGGATAATCAATAAGAGAGGTTTTCTGCAAACCGCCTATCATAATTTTTTCTCATATGTGTTTCTCAAACTGAATTCCTGTTTTTTTCCGTTGTTCCACTGATTGACAGGCCTCAGATACCCGACAATACGTGAATAGACTTCGCAGGCTCTTTCACAGTGCGGGCATCGCTGGATCTCACCGTTTAAGTATCCGTGAGAAGGACAAACACTGAATGTCGGAGAAATTGTAAAATATGGCAGATGATAAGTTGAGCATATTTTTCGGACCAGATTCTTCACAGATTCGTAATTCTTCAATTGTTCACCCAGAAAAATATGTGTGACTGTTCCTCCTGTATATTTTGTCTGTGTTTTATCCTGAAGATCAAGAAGCTCAAAAATATCATCTGTATAATTCACGGGAAGGTGTGTCGAATTGGTATAAAACGGCTCTGCTCCCTGTTTGTACTGTTCCTGATTGGCGCAAATAATGTCTGGAAAATTCTTTTTGTCGAGCTTTGCCAGTCTGTAAGACGTTCCTTCGGCAGGCGTTGCTTCCAGGTTATAATTATTTTCTGTCTCTTTTTGAAAAGTTTTCAGTTTATCGCGCATATGGTCAAGTATGCGAAGAGTAAATTTCTGTCCTCGGGAAGAAGCAATAGATTCGTGGAAAAGATTCAGGCATGCTTCATTCATGCCGACAATACCAATCGTGGAAAAATGATTTTTCCAGTAAGTTTCAAAATGTTTTTTAATATCCCGTAAATAATATTTCATATAAGGATAAAGATCATCGTTTGTAAATCTCTCCAGTATTTTTCTTTTTATCTCAAGACTTTCATGGGCAAGAATCATAAGTGTATCCAGCCTTTCAATAAAATCTTCTTCATTATGCGACAGATATCCAAGCTTAGCCATGTTGATCGTCACAACTCCGATGGAACCTGTGAGAGGATTGGCGCCGAAAAGCCCTCCTCCGCGTTTTTTTAAATCTCTATTATCTATTCTAAGGCGGCAGCACATACTGCGTGCATCTTCAGGGCTCATGTCGGAGTTCATAAAATTGCTGAAATACGGAATGCCGTATTTCCCGGCAACTTTCCATAAAATATCCATTTGAGGATTATTCCAGTCAAAGTCTTTAGTGATATTATAAGTAGGGATAGGGAAACTAAATACACGGCCTTTGGCATCTCCCTGCAAAAGGACTTCCAGAAAAGCTTTGTTGAAAAGATCCATTTCTTTTTGAAACTCTTTATATGTTTTTTCCTGAGGTTCACCTCCTATAATAACAGGCTGGTTGACAAAATACTTCGGTATCGTGAGATCAAGGGTTACATTAGTAAAAGGACTTTGGAAACCGACACGCGTTGGGACATTAACATTGAAAACAAACTCCTGAAGAGCCTGTTTGACAGCGCGGTAATCAAGATTGTCGAAATGTATGAAGGGGGCAAGAAGCGTGTCAAAATTGGAAAAAGCCTGCGCTCCGGCTGATTCCCCCTGCAGGGTGTAAAAAAAATTCACGATCTGTCCAAGAGCTGTGCGAAGATGTTTAGCCGGTTTTGATTCAACTTTACCTGATGCTCCTTTGAATCCCTGCAAAAGAAGGTCATGAAGATCCCAACCGACACAGTAAACGCTGAGAAGCCCGAGATCGTGTATGTGAAAATCACCGCTTTGATGCGATTTTTTTATTTCCTGCGGGTAGATCTGATTAAGCCAGTATACTTTACTGATCTCAGAAGAAATATAGTTATTGAGCCCCTGCAGAGAAAAACTCATATTGCTGTTTTCGTTGACTTGCCAATCCAGTTTTTTGAGGTATTGTTCAACGAGCTGCACATTAAAACCTGAAGCGATTTCTCGTATACGCGCATGTTGGTCACGGTAGAGAATATAAGCTTTAGCTGTTTTTTTGTAGGGAGAAGAAAGAAGCACCTCTTCAACAATATCCTGAATAAACTCAACAGAGGGTGTTTCATCTGCTATGATTTGATAAGCCACGTTAAGAACCCGGATCGTCAGCATTTTAGCTGTATTTTCATCGAATTCTCCAGTTGTTTTTCCTGCCTGGATAAGAGCGTGTGTGATTTTATTGGAGTAGAACTGTTCGTTCTTTCCGTTTCTTTTTTTGATGGATGAAAAAGCTGTCAATGTTTGCATAAAAAAATCTCCTTTCAACAAAAAAACCCGACCAATAAAATGGTCGGGTTGCACCCTGTTTTCTTTGCCCGATTACAATAAAAATGTTATGACCTCGATAACTTTTTGTTTTCTTATCTGGCAGGTATTCTGGCTCTGGGATCATCCTATTGAGTGCGTCTTCCCATTCTCCTTGGAAAACAGTGACATGTTAGTCTTAAGTAGACTCAAGCACCCTTCGTTCCCCATCACAGCACCGGGAGTGCTTCCGATTTACACGGAATTCCCTTTTAAGCCTTTTTAAAGGCACCAGGAAGATGGAAGTATCAAAGAGCAATTACTCTATTTATAGCATACCATATCTTGTGCGTCAATAATATTTATATGCATATATAGTATTTTTTTAAGATTATTAAGGCTTAGCTGAATAGAGGCATATTAATGAATAATGTGTGCTGTCACAGGATATCACGAGGTTGAGTTAAGATATTGGCAGTATAAATTCAAGGATAATACCTTGAGGGCTGTTAAGAAAAATGGGGTCAAAAAATGGGGTCAGGTCTCTAGTTAGATAGTTATTACTTGCCATTACCAATCTTTCATATTATGATCTTTTCCACAGTTTATAGTATGAAGAGATGTTAAGCTAATTGCATTTTCGTGAGGAAGTCATGGCAAGACCGTATCGTTTTGAATTCGAAGGGGCCTTTTATCATATTACAGCTAGGGGTAATGAACGAAAAAAGATATATCGTAATGCTCGGGATTATGAAAAGTTTCTAGAAATCATTACTGGTGCCAAGGGAAAGTATGGTTTTCTTCTTCACAGTTATGTTTTGATGGGCAATCATTATCATTTACTTATTGAGACTCCTTTGCCTAATTTGACCCAGATCATGCATCTCATAAATGGCTGGTACACGACCTATTTCAACATAAAGCACCAGAGAAGCGGTCACTTTTTTCAGGGGAGATATAAATCGATCATCCTGGAAGCTGAAAGTCATCTTTTGGGGTTAAGCCGATATATCCATTTAAATCCTGTTAGAGCAGGGATGGTTAATGATCCTTTAGAATATCGATGGAGCAGTTTAAATGATTTTATCAAAAATAAGAAAAGGCAGCTGACGGATACAGAAATGCTTATAAAAATGTTTCAAACAAAAAAAGAAAAAGGGACTAAGAATTACTTAGAATTTGTATATCAGGGTAAAGGTGTGAACGAATACAATCCTAAGGATAAAATATTGAGTGGTGTTTTTTTAGGAGGGGTAAAATTTGTTAAAGAAATAATGAAAAGTGCTTATGAAGGAGAGCTCTCATACGAATTATCCTCCAGGAGGACAATAGAGAACGAAATCAGAAGAGAGCAGATATTGGATTTTGTAAGCAGATGCTATAATAGGGATATAGAAGAGATAAAAGCAAAAGAACCGGGGACTCTGGAAGCGCGGAAGTTTGCGGTATATTTATTAAGGAAAACAACAGGACTGAAACTTCAGAAAATCGGAGAAATGTTTGGGATCTCCTACAAAGGAGTATACTGGCTATACAGGTCCTTTAACGAACAGAAGAACAAGAGTAGAAAGATAAAAAAGTATTTGAAAAGGTTTGAAAAACTATCTAACTAGAGACCTGACCCCTTTCTCCTTTTGAGACCTGACCCCTTTCTCCTTTTTGACCCCTTCAATTCTTTGTAATAATGAGGAATTAGTAAAATTATTTTTAGAAAATGGAGCAGATATTAATTTGGAAGATTATGAAGGAAGAACAGCGTTATCAATTGCAAAAATTAAAGGATATGAAGAAATTGTTAATATTCTAAAAGCAAAAGGTGCTAGAGATATACCAATAATTCCACTCGAGATAGTTTTAAAAAGTGATATTAATGAAATTAATTCATTAATTAAAAAAGGTGCAAATGTTAATAACCGGTATTTTGGTGGAATTACACCTTTAATGATATCAGCTATTTATAATGATCATGAATTAGCTGATTTTTTAATTAAAAATAAAGCAATAATAAGTTTGAAAAGCCAGTATGAAATTTACGGATTTTTAACAAAAGTTGATAGCTTAAATTTTGGAAGAAGTATTAAGAAAAATATAAAAAGTAAATCATCTTTAGAGTTTTTTAATAATAAAGTGAATAAAAATAAAGGATTTAGACCAATAAACGTTGATTCTTTAATGCTGGCCTCTGAATTAAATTCGTATAAAGTAGCAAAGCTTTTATTAGATAATGGTGCAGATGTTAATGCAAAAGGTGCAGATAATAAATCAGTTTTGATGAGGCCGGCTGCAACAAATTATTTAAACATGGCAAGATTATTAATTAAAAATGGAGCAGATATAAATTTAAGGGAAGATGAAGACTTCATGACTGCTCTAATGGCAGCATCTTTTTATAATTCTTTTGAAGTTGCGCAACTGTTTATTAAAAAGGGTGCAGATGTAAATGCTAGAATAAAAGATGGGAGCACGGCTTTAATGATTGCTGTTCAGAAGAACTATTTTAAAATGGTTAAATTGCTTATAGATAATGGCGCAGATGTTAATGTTAGTACAAAAAATAGGTATGATGAAAATGGCTCGTTTTATAGCATCACTCCTTTGATGGCTGCAGTAGAAATTTATTCAATTGAAATTGCCAGATTATTAATTGAAAGCGGAGCAGATATTTTTGCAGAGAATGAAAAAGGAGAAACAGCACTTACTCTTGCGAGAAGATATCAGGATATTGAAATAATGAAAATGTTAGAAGATAAACTTAATCAAAAAAATTTCACTACTAGGGATTAAAATAATAATGATTTTAGAGGATGATCATGAAAAAAAACAAGGTGTTAAATAGGCTGATTATTATAATATTGGCCGTTTTCGTTTTATTAATATATTTCTCAAATTCATTTTTATATGGAGTGGTGTTGCCTAATTTAACTCAATTATATTATGGAAATGAAATTGAATTTAATGATTTAAAAATAAAAATTCCTAAACGAGTAGTAGTACTTAAAAGAGAACGAGAAGGTAAAAAAGAATTATATGTTTGTAAATATGATAAAAAAAATAAAGTTAATCAATTTTTTATCATAAATAAAACTGAAAATATTGTTTTAAGAAAAAATCCTAAATCGGATAGTATTGATACACAAATTAAATTTGTTGAAAATATAGTGTTTGAAAAGGGGTATCTAAAGAAGAAGAAGAAGAAGAAGAAAGTACAAATGTCTATAGATAAATGTTTATTAGAAGAAAAGATTGTAATGCATATTATAGTTTATTTTAAAGAAAACAGTATCCTGGTAAATTATGTTGGTTTAGATAATGTGTTTTTTGATGAAATGATAGATAATATTGAGTTTATTAAAAAGTAGAAGAGAACCTATTTTCGTGTTTTGCATCTCCAATTTCCCTTCGACTGTGCTCAGGACAGGCGTGGTTTCGTGTCCCTGTTTTATTCCTATGTAGCTTGACATAAAGCCTTAAAGTAAGTTATACTATAGTAAGAAAACTTACAGTAAGGAGATAAATATGATCATTAAGCTTAGCAGTAAACATCAGATTACTATTCCTAAGTCGATTGCTGAGGCTTTTCGCTTAAGGAAAGGAGACGTTTTTGATATAAAAGTACAAGGGAATAAGATCGTTATGGTTCCTAAAGAGATGATTTTGGAGGATAAATATCCGCAGTCTGATTTAAAAGGTGCAGAAAATACTCTTTCTATGGGAATTCCTGATGAAGAGATATCTTTTAATTCAGGGAAAGATATGAAAGATTTTCTTAAAAAAAAGGTTAAAAAGTGAAGTATATTCTTCTTAAGTCTTTTGTGAAGAAATTTGACTTTTATAAAAGACCTGAACAAGAAGCAATAATTTCTAAAATAGAAGATATAAAAAACTATTTGGAAAATAACAAAGCTCCATATGGTCTTCGAATTAAAAAATTGTCATCAAAAATATTTGAGGCAAGAATAAATATTCATCTTCGTATTGCTTTTTTTAGAGACAAGGGAGTTGTGAAGCTTTTTTGTTTAGGTAATCACGATGATATTAAGCGTTGTCTTAAAAGATTAAAACAACTTTTAAAAGTAAAAACTGGAGAAGTAAAAGATTTGCCACAGAGAGCACAGAGTTCACAGAGGGGTTGGAGAAGTTAAAGTGTTCAAGGAGCTTTAAGCAAAAGCTTAAAGCGAAT
This sequence comes from Candidatus Auribacterota bacterium, assembly GCA_023144635.1. Classification (GTDB taxonomy): domain Bacteria; phylum Auribacterota; class JAFGBW01; order JAFGBW01; family JAFGJP01; genus JAGLFH01. Next base: position 38,126 of record JAGLFH010000052.1, read on the forward strand.
AGTTATAAAATTTATCACGGAACAAAAAGAAAAAAAGAGGAAACAAACTTAAGTTGTAAAGTCACCTCCGTCCCACTAGTGGAAATATCGTAGTGATTAAAAAAGGAGTGAATATTTGAAGATAAAAAGAAAACATAAACTGACATTAACTATATTGCTGTTGTTAATATTTCTTCCATTTGTTTTAGAAAAAAAAGAGAATAGGAAAAGTATAAAGGAAGTAATAAAGGATTTATCTAGTACTCAAAATGATAAGAGAGGACGTTCTATAGCATATCTTATTAATGCAAAGCCATCGGCAACAGTTTTAATGATTAAAGCTTTAGATGAAAATCATGTTAAAGAAAGAACAAAAATTGATATTCTTCAAATATTAGAAAAAAGAGTAAATGTAAAAATATCTGATAAGTTATTAGCATATTTGAATGATGAAAATTGGAAGATAAGATTTTTTGCAATTAAGGTTTTAAAAGCTCATTATGAACCATACTTATTGAATGAGTTATTAAATAGATGGAAGAATGAAAATAAAAAAGCAAATTTAATAGAATTAGCATACACTATTTGTCAAATAGAGAAAACTGAAAATGTTTTAGATACTTTAGAAAAAACGTTTGATGATACTCAAGATAAAAATAAAAGAGCATTGTCGGCGTTAGTTATATATGAACTTACAGAAAATGAAGAATATAGTGACTTTTTGCTAGAAGTATTAAAAAACGGAGAATCTATAGCAGATAATATAATCATAGCAGCCTATTATTTATATTTTTATGATTTTAAAAACAGTTCAAGATTGTTTGATCAAATTTTCAGTGACTTGGATGAAGATGTTAAAAATAAATTTCAAAAAAAATATGGTAGTGGAAAAGAGGGACGGAGTTAACTAATTAACTTATTGTAATATATATTCATGCCAAGGCATATATTGGCCTCCGTACCTCTAAGATGTATACAATTTATTTTCTATCAATCAAAACTTAATGGTGTTGCCAGCCCTTTATCAAGCATTTCTTGATTTAAGAAATATCCTTTTTCCATAACTATTTTAGGGTCATCTTCATTTGGCAAATAATAAATATCTGTTAAATATCTCCCAAATTTTCCTTTCCAGTAACTTTTAATAATTACAAATTTTAAACCTTTTAAAACAGTCTTTACATATTCAAAAGCATTTTTACCTTTTGTTGTTCCGAGTGGTTCAGCTTCTATTCCCATAAATCTTAAATTTTGCCGTGTCCATGTATTGAATCCAAGATCAATTTGAAACCAGATCGTGTCACCATCAATTATTTTGTCTACATAAGCAATATAAGCATACATATATTGTTTTTTAACGTTTGATGGTTTGTATGAATATGTTTCCTCAGATTTAATTGATTCAGCAAACATGCCTTTGAAAGTTTTTAAATTTGTTTCTCGAAATATATTAAACCCGCAATCGATCAAGTAATTTTTGGAAAATTGGGTTTTGAACATTTGATAATGATAAAGTTTTCCACGTGTGGTTTTAAGTTTTGTGGACCCTTTAATTTGAGTTTTCTTGGTCCCGGGCGGAAACCATGTTTTGAAATCTTTTACAAGTACTGCAAGGTTGCGGTTGGAAAGTTTTTCGGCGGAAACTTTTTGTTCAAGTTCTTTTCTTGTTTTTTTATCTTTTACGTATGCAAGAAGTCTGTAATGAGACCATTTCAAAGTGTTGGATGCTTTTAATACAGGATAAGTTTTATAAAAAGCAGTCATTTGATATAGAAGCGTTTCTGTAATGTTTAGATCTGTAGATAAATTCTTATATATTTGTTTTCCGAAATCAGCTTGAACTTTGTTTTTAAGAAAATGATCGTGGATCATTTTTCCTATATTCCAATAAGTAATGATCTTTTCTTTGTCGTATGCTCTTTGAGCCTGCAAAAGACCTTTGGTCATTTCCTTCTTTAATTTTGAAACAAGGTTTGAATATGAATTGTTTGAAATGGTTTTTTTCATTGTGACTATTATACGGGAAAAGTAATTTTTATTAAATCATATTTACACACTGTGTGTAAATATAGTGAGGACAGAGAAAAAGATAAAAGAAAGTTTAGCCACAGATATACACAGATAAACACAGATGGTGGGGGGGGGCGAAAAAGCAGGGACACGAAACCACGCCTGTCCTGAGCACAGTCGAAGGGAAAGTAAAAATAAAAACACGAAACAAAAAGAAAGAAAAAGGGGAAGAGGGTTTCCTCCCAACAAGATGGCGGACAAGTAAGCCGCTCCTTCGACTATGCTCAGGACAGGGAAGATACGCGAAGAAAAAAAACATAAAAGAAAGAATATAGTAAAGAAACCGATAGGCGATGGATGACCGCTTTGCTAGGACGAAGGACGAAAAAGCGAAAAATAAAATATTCTTTTACGTTTACACGGGCGGACGCAAGGCCCGCCCCTACATACGTTTTCTTTTTATTTTCTCTGTGTTCTCTGTGGCAAATATTTTTCGTTTTATTTGTTACGGGGTTTGCTTAAATACCTGAGACCTTTTGTCACCTCGCAGGAAGGCGACTGCGCGCCCACCTACAAGGTGAGGCTAGATAAAACCATCGAAGATTCGCCTTTGGATAACAGATGGGGCATGAATTCTATGTGGTTTAGGACGTTTTTAAATTAGTGTCCTTCGTGTAATTAGTGGTTAATTCTGTTTTTTTCTTACTTCGCGTATCTTAGCGGCTAGATTGTATTCTTTTTCTGTTCTCAGAAAATGCATAGGCAAGTATTAAGAATATAATAAGTCCTAGAAAACTAATAAAAGTATTCATCTTTTAAGAATTTGCTGCCAGCTCGCAAAGTTCATCTACGCTTAATATTTTATCAATATTCATTAAAAGAATTACCCTATCCTCTATCTTTATAACACCTTTTAAATAATTAATATCAACTGTTGCTATTGTTTGAGGAACAGGATGTATTTGATCATCAGATACTTTAAGCACCTCACCTACGGAATCAACTTGTAATCCTAATATTCGCTCGCTAAGGTTTACTATAATTATTTTTCTTTTTTTTAAATTAATAGATGTGTTGTCGATCTTTAAGCGTTTGGCAAGGTCTATTATAGCTACTATTTCATCTCTTAACTGAACGATACCTTCAACAAAATCAGGGGACTTTGGTACTTGAACAATCTCTCTTAACTTAATTATTTCTTTAATATATGAGATATCAACTGCATATTCAATATTGCAAAGCGAAAAAACAATAAAATTTTTATTTATAGATTCTTCCATAATAAAGTTCTTTAACTTTTCACATAATAAACTTTGCTTGTCTTAAAGAGCAAGATAAATATTTAAAGTTTATTAATGTATAGAAGTTAAAAAAACAACAATTTCACCACGAAGGACACGAAGAGCACGAAGTGAGATTTGATATATTATCAAATCAAGTAATTAAAACAAAAAGGAGTATCCTTTAACTTGCAATAGCCTCTTTCTGTTAAATATATATAAATGAAGTTAGATTATGCTTATAGAGTTGATGTTTACATTGAAAATAAATTTTAAAAGATATGTTTTACAAAAATCTTCGTGTCCTTCGTGCTCGTGCTGGAAGTCTTCTGAAGGAGGATGGTGAAGTGTAAGTCAGTTGCTGGAAGCGGCCTAACCTGAATATTTCACAAGCTAGTTTATAAAGGACTTTAATTACGTGTAATAGGAACAAAAATGCCTTGTCTTGCGGAAAGAATTACCTCTTTATTTTCATTCTCAAAGATCTTTTAAAAAAATCTTGTTTTGTAAATCTCTGAAATCCAATGAGTAAACAAACGATAAATTTAAAATTATTTTGTGGCATAGGCATTGCACTTTAGCGATGACAACTGAATTTTTAAACGGGAGGAAAAATGGATTCAGGCCTTTTTTCAGCAGCTAGTGGCATGATCGCGAGGACTCTTATTCAAGATGTCGTCGGAAGAAATATTGCCAATGCCAGTACTACAGGATACAAACGGGAAAGAGTTATTAACGCTGATTTTGCAAATGTACTTACAAAAACACGTGCACTCCATCCTGAATTAAGAATGAAATCAGGAACGTATATAAGTGATATTGTTACTGATTTTTCACAAGGAAAGATCCATGAGACAGGAAGACCTTTAGACCTTTCAATTGATGGCAAAGGTTTTTTTGTTGTACAGGGTCCTAATAATGAGCCTTATTATACGCGTGATGGTTCATTTCAAATAGGTAGCAATGGGCAATTGGTAACTAAAGAAGGTTTGCCTGTTTTAGGTACAGACGGCCCGATAGTATTACCCGGTGATACAGCAACGACATCATTGGATAAAGCTTTAAGTATATCAGAAGATGGGTCAGTTTATACATTTGCAGGAGATCCGCCTGTTAAACAGCTTGTAGGCCGTCTAAAAATCGTTGCTTTTGAACAGGAAAATTCTCTTGAAAGGCTTGGAGCAGGATTTTACGCAGATTTTAACGGTTCTGCCGGATCAATACAGGCTACAGGGTTAATACGCCAAAATACACTTGAAAAACCAAATTTTGATATTGTTCAGAGCATGGTGGAAATGCTCAAAAATCATAGATATTATGAGACAGGCCAAAAGGTCATTTCAACAATAGATCAATCTTTTAAATCACTTTTTAGTGTTGTTGGTTAATATGAGGAGGATGGTATGATAAGATCACTTTTTAGCGCTTCTACAGGAATGCATGCACAGCAATTATTAGTAGATACCATAGCAAATAATTTATCTAATGCTAATACAACAGGCTTTAAAAAAAGCAGGGTAGATTTTCAGGACATTCTTTATCAAAAAATGCGTTCGGCCGGTGCTGAAAATGTTGCTGGTTCACAGATCCCATCAGGTATTGAAGTAGGTCTGGGTGCAAAACCAGTATCAATTGCAAAGGTCTTTACTCAGGGTGCTCTTGTAAGAACAGACAATCCTTTAGATGTATCCATAGAAGGCGATGGTTTTTTGCAAGTACTTCTTCCTGACGGGACATCGGCGTATACAAGAGATGGTGCAATAAAGTTAGATGCAAACGGAACGTTTGTAAATGCAGACGGTCTTATTTTTCAGCCGACTATAACAGTTCCGGCTACAACTGTTGAACTTACTATTGGTCAGGATGGAACGGTTACTGCTGTTGATCAAAATGGTCTGGGTACAAATGCAGGACAGCTTTCGCTTTCAAGATTCCTTAATCCGGTGGGGCTAACAAATCTAGGTAAAAACCTGTATCAGGAAACAGTGGCTTCCGGAACAGCTACAACAGGAACACCGGGGCAGGGCGGTCTTGGAACTCTTTCACAGGGATTTATTGAACTTTCTAACATACAGCTTGTTGAAGAACTTGTAAACCTTATCATAGCTCAGCGTGCATACGAAGTTAACAGTAAAGTTATTCAGGCATCAGATCAGATGTTACAGGTCGCAAACAGGATAAGATAATAATCAGGTGATAATATGAGAACAAAAATAGTTTTACTTTCTTTAGTGATCATTTTTGGGATTTTTGCTTCACCTCTTTTTGCTGTGGAAGAAAGGCAGGCTCATCTTGAATTTTTAAATACACCATGTATTAATGGCAACACCATAGAGCTGAGAGAAATATGTGAAGTGAAAAGTGAAGATCCATATTTTCTTGAAGTATTAAGGTCTATAACTGTGACGAGTACACCTGTGCCAGGAAAAGAGAAGACCATAACAAAATTTGAGGTGCTTGCAAGTCTAAAAAAAGCAGGGTTTTCTGCATGGGATGTTAAGTTCACAGGTAAGGTGCGGACAAAGTTCAGTTTTAATTCTCAAGAGATATCTTCTGAAAACATTATTGCCTCTGCAAAAGAATATATATTGAATGAATCCGGATATGATAAAGAAAACATTATTTTTGAAATACTAAATCATCCTCATGATCTTTTGGTCCCGAAAGGAAGAACTTATTTTGAAGTATATCCATTATCTTCATCAGCTATGGTGGGTAATGTTTTTTTATCAGTAAATGTAATAGTAGATAAAAAAATTATTGAAACTGTACCTGTGACTATAAAAGTAAGGGCTTTTAAAGATGTTCTTGTATCAAGAAAGACTTTAACAAGAGGACAAACCATTAGATCGTCACATTTTGAAATGCGTAGAAGAGAAATAACACGGTGCCGCAAAGAGATCATAGAGAATTTTGATGATATTTCAAAAATGGTACCTAAAAGATCTATCCGCTCCCAGCAGATCATATCCGCTGATATGTTTGAATATCCGGACCTGATAAAAAAAGGTGAAATTGTAAAGATAATTCTTAAAAGCGGATCATTGACGATTACTACCAAAGGAATTGCTCTTAATAATGGCAGACACGGAGATATGATACGAATAAAGAACATTGATACCAAACGGATCATAAATGCTGTTGTGGCTGGAAAAAGTTCGGCAAGGCTGAGTATTTAATATTGGAGGTTTTATAATGTTTGAACACATATTAATAAAAATAATTCATTTTTCTCTTGTTGTTCTCCTTCTTGCTTTATGTTCTGTATCAAATCCATCTCGAGCAAATGCTGAATCTTTATGGAAAAAATCAAAAAAAGAGACAAGTAGAATGCTTTTTACAGATACAAAAGCCTCACACATTGGAGATATAGTAACAATATTAATCTCAGAAGGAACGAAATCAGAATACAAAAACGAAGCTGAAAATAAAAAGAAATCATCGGTATTAAGTACTGTTACAAGTCTTATTTTCCCTGCTGCTGCATCGCCAGCGAGTTCTGATGAGCTTAATAATAGTAAGCGCTACACAGGATCGCGCGTAGGTATGCATAATGGAACACTTCCTTCCTCAAAGTGGAGCGGGGACCAAAGCTTTAAAGGTAATGGCAGCTCAAAGAACGAAAGCACAGTTGAAGCAAGAATAGCGGCACGCGTGATAGCTGTTTTGCCTAATGAGAATCTTCTTTTGGAAGGGAAAAGAAGCGTTATGGTGGGAGAGGAAGAGGAAATAATAATTTTATCAGGTATTGTAAGAAAAGAAGATATAACTCCGCTAAATACTGTGGAATCTCAATACCTTGCTGATGCAAAAATAAAAATACAGGGAAAAGGGCCTGCTGCTATTTCTCAGAAAAAAGGTGTACTTACAAAAGTCTGGGAATTTTTGGGGATCTATTGAGGGAGGTAATAAAAAAAATGAAAAAATATTTAATTCTATTTTGCTTGATTTTGATAGCTTTTCCAGCATTTGGTGCTACGCGAATAAAAGATATTGCAAATATTGAAGGTGTAAGAGGAAATCAGCTCTATGGTTACGGTATAGTAGTCGGTCTTAACGGAACAGGTGATAAGCAACAAACAATTTTTACCCAGCAGAGTTTAACCGAAATGTTAAAAAAGATGAATATAACACCTTCAGATAAAATAAAAGTAGAAAACGTTGCAGCTGTTTTAGTAACTGCAGAACTTCCTCCTTTTGTAAGAGCCGGAAGCCGTATTGATATTACTCTTTCTTCAATTGGAGATTGTGAAAGTCTTCAGGGCGGTACTCTTGTTCTGACACCACTTCAGGGACCTGACGGAAATGTTTATGCTGTTGCACAAGGCCCTGTTTCTATAGGCGGTTTTGCTGCAGGTGGAGGCGGTGGAAGCTCGCAGAAAAATCATCCTACAGTTGGTTTGATACCGAATGGTGCAATAATTGAAGAAGAAGTATCCATGAATATTATACAAGATCAAAAAATAAAAGTTTGCCTGAAAAGTCCTGATTTTACTACGGCAAGCCGGATGGCTGAATCTATTAATAAAGTTTTTGAAGATAGTGCAAAAGCTGTTGATGCTGGTTGTATAGAGATAAATGTATCAAAAGAGATAACTGATAATAATAATCTTGTTGATTTTATTTCAAAAGTTGAACAGCTACAGCTTACAACAGATTCTTTTGCAAAAATAATAGTAAATGAAAGAACCGGTACCATAATTGCCGGAGAAAATGTACGTATTTCAACTGTTGCTATTGCTCACGGAAACCTTGTTATAACTATAAGAGAAAAAGTTGATGTAGATCAGCCGGATGTTCCGCTTGCAGGTGGAGAGACAGTTGTTACTGAAGAGCAGGAAGTAACTGTTGAAGAAAAGAAAGCCAGGCTTATAGTGCTAAATGAAAGTGTAAGCATAAAGGATGTTGCAAGTGCCTTAAATGCTATTGGTGTATCACCAAGGGATATGATCTCAATTTTTCAGGCCATGAAACGGGCAAATGCATTAAAAGCAGATCTTGAGATAATGTAAGAAGAGGTTATTAAAATGATAGATACATTAGATTTTCCATTACTAAATACCAATGAGCTTTCAAGAGACAATTTGCTGGCTCTTGCGGGGCCTATAAAGAGAGATAATGCTGCTTCAATTAAGGATCTTCAAAACCTTGGTGAAGATTCAGAAGGATTAAAAAAAGCCTGCAATGAATTTGAGGCTATTTTTATTCATCAGCTTTTGCAGGAATTCAGAAAGTCTGTTCCTAAAGACGGTTTTATTCCGCGTTCTTTCGGTGTTCAGACATTTGAGGAAATGCTTGATAGGGAAACAGCTTCAAAAATGTCAAAAACCGGTGATTTTGGAATAGGTAAGGCGCTTTTTTTGCAGCTTTCAGGATTTCGAGACGGTTACAAGGAAAATGATGATACTAACGTAGGAATTTCTTTTGAGAGAAAGGGGTAAAAAATGAAAACGATCGTACTTTATTTATTAAGGGTGCTTGATGAAGAAGCCAAACACCTTGAAAAGACACTTAAACTTCTTAAGGAAAAAGAAAAAGTCCTTATTAAAAATGATCTTAACAAACTTGAAAAGATTATTGCTTCTGAAAGAGAACTTTTTATTGTTTTCAGAGATATTGAAGACAGCAGAAAATCAATTGTACAGCTTTTTGCAGAGCGTTATGGCATGGAAGAAGATGTCTGCAACATAAGCCGTATTGCAGAAATGACAGATGATGCGTTCAGTTCAAAGCTTGAAGAATCAAGAGGAAAAATAAATTTACTCGTAGAAAAAATAAATGTTCAGAATGAAAAATGTGCTGCTCTTTTGAGAAAATCAATTGAACTTACTAATTTTTCTCTGAAGCTTATAGCTGGCGTTGCAAGAGATAAAGAAACATATGGTAGGAAAGGAATAGTAGATAACACATTGTCTAATAAAAAAATTATTTTGGATTATAAAGCCTGATGTAAAAGGAGAAGATAATGGTCTGGGAAATTTTTAATCTTGGATATACAGCACTTAATGCAAATCAGTATGCTCTTAATATAGTGGGTCATAATATTGCTAATGCCGATACAGAAGGCTACACACGTCAGAGAGCAGAATTTGTTACAAGTACTCCCCAATACTCTGTTCCGGGAATGATAGGAACAGGTGTTTTAATTAATAAGATAATCCGTGTAAATGATGCTTTTACTCAGCTCCAGCTTCAAATAGAAACAAGAGATCTTGGTAACTCTACTATAAAACGCGAAATATTACAGCAACTGGAAAATATTTTTAATGAACCTTCGGATACAGGTCTTCAATCAAGAATTAACGAATTTTTTTCGGCTTGGCATACATTAGCGGATAATCCTGAAGATTACGGAACACGTACTCTTGTTGTTGAAAAAGCAAATTCACTTACAAGTACGCTAAACTCTATGGCACGTCAGCTTGCAGCAATAAAAAATCAAATAGATGAATCAATATCTCTTAAGATAGATAGAATAAATGAAATAACTACAGAAATCGCTGATCTAAATGACCAGATATCAAAAATAGAGGTCGGTGGTGTTCAAAATGCTAATGACTTTCGTGATAGCCGTGACCTTCTTGTTTTAGAACTCAATAGAATATTAGATGTACGGGTAAGAGAAAACGTTAGTAGTGCTATTTTAGTTGAAACTCAGGGCGGTGTACTGGTTTCCGGTGTTCATAATTTACGACTTACAACAGGAATTGATGAAAATGGGTATATTGTTCCGGTATTTGAGCAGGGCGGAGCAAGAGTTTTTCCGGAAAGTGGTGAGCTTAACGGATTACTTGAAGTAAGGGATGATGTAATAAATGATTATTTATCAAGACTTGATTCTCTTGCAAATACAATGGTAGAAAATGTTAACCGCATTCACTCGAGAGGAGCGCCTTTGGAAATGTTTACTCGTGTTGTTGCGGAAAACGGAGCAGTAAGTTCTGCCCAGACTTTAAACACCCTTGACTGGGATTTTGCTCCTACGACAGGATCCTTTTCAATTTCTGTTTTTGATTCAAACGGACTCAATACTGATGTTCAGACAATATCTATTAATCCTACATCAGACACTCTTGAGGATGTAAGGGACGCAATAAACGCTGCTTTTCCAGGAGGTGAAGTGGTGGCCTCTCTTAATACTGACAATCAACTGATATTTGAATCAGCTGGAGGTTATAGTTTTAATTTTGTAAATGATAGCACTGGAGCGGGAGATAGCAGCGATCTATTACTTGCACTTGGTATAAACACGTTTTTTTCAGGTGATTCTGCTATGACTATTGAAGTATCCGATAATATAAAATCAGATTATTCAAAGATATCAGCAGCAAAAAGCAATTCGCCGGGTGATAATAGAACTGCACTTGACATTGCAAACTTACAGGATTCTCTTCTTTTTGATAACGACAGTACAACTTTTGAAGACTATTATAAAACCTGGGTAAGTAATATTGGAACTCTTACTTATGAAGCATTAAGAAATGAAGACCGGCAGGATTCTATTGTTAATCTTCTAAAAGAGCGCTTGGCTCAATCTGCCGGAGTTTCTCTGGATGAAGAAGCAACGAATCTTCTTAAACATCAGAGAGCTTATCAGGCTGCTGCAAAACTGATAGGTGTTGCAGACGAGCTTTTACAGACATTATTAAATTTATAATTTATTTGATCAAAGATTTTAAAGCTGTTTTACAGCTTTTAATAAAAGTAAAACGTTGGTTGGAACGCATTCGCGCTTGCGTTCATATAAGTCCTGAAAAAAGAGGTAAACTATGTCATTACGTGTAACGACAGGAATATTAATAAGTCAAAGTATCAGTGATATTAATGCAAACTTAAAACGCCTTCAGTATCTTCAAAAGCAGATATCAACAGGAAAAAGGATAATAAGACCTTCAGACGATCCTATTGGTGCGTCAAAGTCTATGCGTTTTACACGGGATATTTCAAAAACAACAATGTATCAGACAAATATGAGAGACGGTATTAACCGCTTAAAAGCGACAGAACGTGTAATGGAAGATATTTTAGATATGATCCTTGATATTCAATCGATATCTGCTGAAGGAGCAGTTGTAAACGCATCGATCGAGATGGCAACCATAAGCGGTAATATTGATATGTATCTTAATGTATTACTGCAAAATGCCAATGCTAAATTTCAGGGAAAGTTTATTTTTGGCGGTACAGAGACCTTAAGCGGAACAGCTCCCCTCTCAGCTCCTTATAATGCTGTTTATGATTCCAATGGGAATATAACAGGTGTTATACAAAATATTGAGGGAATAGATCAGCTTATAAGATACCAGATAGCTGAAGGTATAAAGTCAGAAATAAACATTTCAGGAAGTGCTCCTTTTCAGCCAAATGGAAGTGATGTTACAGGAGATATTTTTCAGACGCTCATTGATCTTCGTGATGCGTTTAATAGTAGCGATATAAATGCTGTAAATGAAAATATCAATGAATTAAACGATGAATATGAAACGATTATAACACAAGCAAGTCTTATAGGAGCACGCATAGGTGTTCTTCAACGTGAACAGACAAGGCAGGAAGACCTGCAGATAAATCTTCAAGAACTATTATCTGCGACAGTTGATGTAGATATTGCTGAAGCTATCATAGAAGAGAGCTATACACAGTATCTTTATCAGGCTTCACTTCAGGTAGGAGCTAAGATAATACCCCAGTCATTGCTTGACTTTATATAAGTTAAGTTTTTAACTTTAAAATTTTGTCGTAGATTATAAGAATGTTTTAGGTCGTAGTTATTTTATAATTACTTTGTGTTTTTTAATATGTGTTGTTATTATCAACTGAAAGAGAATTAATATTATGAAAGTCAATACTACAAGGTTTGCAGAAATAGATGTACCTGAGGACAAAATAATAAATTTTGTTGAAGGAATAATTGGTTTTTCTCAATTAAAACAATTTGTTGTAATTAAACATAGAAACAGTTCGACCATGTACTGGCTCCAATCTCTTGAAAATCCTGAGATCGCTTTTTTAATGATGTTTCCTTTTAATTTTATTGCAGATTATTCTCCTGAGTTAAGTGAAAAGGACCTTTGCACAATTGACCTATCTCCTCAAGAAATAAGAAAAGCAGAAACATATACTATGACTTATGTGCCAAAAGATCCTCAGGATATGACAGTTAATCTTCTTAGCCCGATAGTTATAAACCCTGACAAAGGGCTTGGAAAACAGGTTATTCTCGAAAATAGTCAGTATACAGTTGATTTTAAAGTAATTCGAGAAATACAAAAGAAATGCAAAGAACAAAAATCTGATCAGGAACAGCAATGCTGATACTTAAACGAAAGAAAAACGAATCATTGATGATAGGTGATTCAATAGAGATAAAGATAACTGATATTCAGGGTGATAGTGTAAAACTGGGTATAAGTGCACCTAAAGAGATCTCAATTTTTCGTGAAGAAATATACAAACAGATAAAAGAACAAAATATAAGGTCTTCAAGTATTGAAAAATCTGCCCTGGATTCAATTAATGACTTACTTGAAAATAAATAACTCCTTTCTACCAAAGAGTAAATTCTAAACTCCAAATAACAAATGTCAAATTGAAGGAACGCTTCGCTGATGTTTATAATTAAAGACACAGAATTTTAAGGGTATGACTAAAAAAGTCGTCATTGTGGGTAAACGAAGTGAGCGCGGCAAACCCCGAAGTAAAACTAAGAACTAATTGCTAAAAGCCGTCGGTTGAACTGAAAAGCCCTACGCGTAAAGCATTTGTTGTATATATTTGCCTGCCATCTACAGAAACTGTTCCATCAGCAATAGCCAGTACAAGTTTTCTTACGATAATGCGTTTTATGCTTATGTGATATTTTACTATTTTTGACGTGGGGAGTATTTGCCCTGTAAATTTTACTTCTCCTACACCAAGGGCTCTTCCTTTACCTTCGTGTCCGTTCCATGCAAGAAAAAAACCTACAAGCTGCCATAAAGCATCAAGCCCGAGGCAACCAGGCATAACAGGATCGTTCATAAAATGGCATGCAAAAAACCATTGGTCGGGATGTATATCAAGTTCAGCTGTAAGTTCTCCCTTATTATATGATCCTCCGGAATTGTTGATATCGACTATCCTATCGACCATAAGCATATTCGGTAATGGTAAAACAGGGCTGTCTAAGCCGAATATCTCACCTTTTCCGCATTTTAAGATCTCTTCTTTATTGAATGAAGTCTGTTTTGAACCTGTCAATGTTACCTCCTTAAAAAAGCTCTAAAATTTTATTTATTATAACAGTTTTATAAATAAAGAGTAGTTGTTTTAAAAATTAAAAAAATAAGTGAGATCCTTTGTATGGCTTAATGATTTTATATTAAATATATTCCATTAGAAATTAGTTAAAGTCCGCATGTGATTTTGCCGATAAAAAAGCAGAAACAATGAGCTTGGAGGGAAGTTCTTAAAGGAGGTGGTCGCGGAAAAGTTTTTTTTAAGATCCTTAAGAGAACCCGGGATCTTACGCCATAGGGGCGAATAATAAGGGTTTTCGGCTTATGAAAGGATTCGTAAGCCTAATATAACATGGAGGTTATGATGGGCGATCTAGCGCGAGTAAATACCAACGTAGCGGCGTTAAAAGCATTTTTTACGTTATCACAGATAAACGATAGAATTGCTATTAGTCAGAGACGTATTTCAACTGGTAAAAAGGTTAATACTGCATCTGATGATCCAGCTACTTATTTTGCTATTAAGAAAACCAGACGAGATATTGCTAAGCTGGCTAATAAAGAGTTAAATATTGAACGTGGTGTTAACTGGCTTGAAACAAGTTCAAGTAAACTTGATCAGGTATCTGAGATCTTGCTTGCAATGTTTACACTTGCTAATACTGCGAATGCAGGTGGTGTAACATCTGCTGAAAAACAAGCTATCCAGACAGACATCTCTCAGTTAAAAGCCGAAGTTCAGCTTATTATGCAGTCAGGAGTTGCTTCTGCTATATATAGTGGATTTACAATTGGTGGTCTTGACAATGTCAGTGTATCAGGTGCAGGTGGTACAGCTGGTACAGCTTCACTTGGACAGGTACTTTCCAACCTTACGATAAATTCTACTGACCTTGTTGTTACAGGTACAACAACAACAACAACGATTACTAACTTAGAGGCTGCGATCAATCAGGTTGTAAAAGACAACCAGGCAATTGGTTCTTATGTTAGAAGGTTAAGGTTTGAAATTGATGATGCACGTTCTGAAAAAGCGGATTTACAGTCCACATTAAGTACTATTCAGGATGCTGATATCGCTGAAGAACAGCTTGAATTAACTAAATTACAGATTCTGCAGCAATCTGCTCTGGCTATGTTATCTCAGGCAAATTCTGCTCCACAGGCTGTTTTGGTTCTTTTCCAATAATCGATTAAATAGTAATAGGAGCAGGGTTTAAAGCTCTGCTCCTAAAGCTTAAAAGGTGGTTGCGATGACACTTGAAGATACAAACAATATCAAAGCTCATATTGAACCTGTTAAGGTTCAACAGAGTTTAAAAAAGAGCTCTCCGCAAAAAGCGAAAGATGCTGTATCTTCTCCTGCAACCTCTGTCGAGGACAAAAAAGTTGAAAAGAAAGCGGTAGAATCTCGGAATAAAACAGTCCGTGAAAACAACAATTTCCAGATATCCTCTGATTCTGAGACAAAAAGTAATGCTATTACTAAGTCTCAGCTTTTAGAGATAACTGAAGGTATAAATAAGGAATTATCCTTTTTCGCAAGCTCTGTACAATTCAAAATTGAAGAAGTAGAAGAGCAGCCTGGATCTTCAAGGATTGCAGGTAATGGCAAAGAAGGTGAAATCCTTCATACAAAGAAAAAGGAAATTGTTGTAAGTGTCGTTGACAAAAGGACAGGGGAAGTAATACGTCAAATCCCCCCGGAAGATCTGCTTCAATCGCTTACTAATGCGTCGATGTTCTTAGGTCTTTTGGTAGATCAAATAGTATAAACAAACGGAGTTGAAATGGCTTTAACAACAACATCATTTTTTGAAATAGAGGAAACTGTCAATCAGCTGATGGCTCTTGAAAGAAGGCCTCTTGATACAATAATTCAAAGAAGAGATGATATGGAAGCCAGCAAAATCGTTTATGATCTTCTTAACAGTAAATTAAAAACCCTCCAAGCTACATTAGATACATTATGTGAACAGGCTTCATTTGAAACTAAAAAAACAGTTATAAGTGATGACTCTGTTGTTACGGCAACATCTTCAGTCGGTGCATCAGAGATCATGTATGATATTGAAGTTACAAGTCTTGCCGAGGCAGCACGAATTGAATCAAGTGGAGTCCTTAGTCTTGTTGCAGGAACAGAAACAAAAATTACCGGTTTAGATATAAAAGCCGGTGGCGGTCCTGACGATGCCGATATCAATGCTGCGATAAACAGCGGTCTCGGCCTTGCAGTAAACGAGATAAATGCCGGTGAATTTGTTATTAATGATGTTACAATAGAAGTTTATGATAGTGATACAATAGCTACTATCCTTTCCAGAATAACGTCTTCATCCGCAGGCGTGGATGCATATATTATAGATGATATAGTATATCTAGAGCAAAAAACGGTTGGCTCAACAAATGATATCGAGTTAGGAAGCGATACTGCAAATTTTTTTACAGCAATGAGAATAGGGGCAGGTGATCGGGGAGGAAAGGCCGACGGTGTTGATGAGGATGTTTATCGAACAATAGATGATGTTGCAGGGCTTGCCGGAATATCTACCGGATATTTTACAATAAATAATGTTACTTTTTATGTAGATACATCATCTGATAGTCTTTCAGATGTTATTAACAGGGTGAACTCTTCTGCAGCAAATGCAAGTATGTTTTATGATGAAACTCTTGATAAAGTTGTTGTTACATCAGATATTGAAGGTGATCATCTTTATTTTAAAAATGATAATGCTGCTTTTTTAGATACGCTGAAAATTTTAGATGTTGATGATGACGGTGATGACGTTGGTGATCAGGATGCAACTGTGGGTGAATCAAGATATGAAGGAACTGCAGCAGTTGTAATCGTGAACGGATCTACTTTAAATCCTACCAGTAATGAATTTACTATAATGGGTACTACTTTTAATCTGATCACAGGCGGAGGGGCAACTGCTACTGTTGATGTTGATAATAATGATGATTATATGAAGAACCAGTTAACTAACTTTGTAGACCAATATAACAGTACTCTTGATTTTATCCGCGAAAAGAAAAAAAATGAGCTTTCGCATGATATATCACTTATTTATCTTGAAAATTCACTGATTACAAAAATGCAGTCTTCTATTTCTAATATCGGAAACTTTAAAAACCTTTCACGTGTAGGTATTAAATTTGGCAGTGGGGCAAATAGCGGAAAACTTACATTTGATACAAATAGCCTTGATGAAGCATTGTTAACAGACCGGGGATCGGTGATGAAGCTTTTTGCATATGATGATGACAGTGACGGATTATATGATGACGGTGGTTTTGCAAATACTACATATGATTTTTTATATAATTATACGCGTGCCGGACTTGGAATAATATATAAAAAGAAGTCAACAATAGATACTAGAATAAGTCAGATGGATATTTCAATAAGGCGTAAAGAAGAACGTATGTCAAGAAGAAGAATACAACTTACAGTGCAGTTTGAGCAGGTCAATAGAGCGCTCCAGATGATGGAAATACGAATACAAAAGATGAATGGAATATTCTCTAATAATCTTGCACTGATAAGCGGACAGTACTTATTATAAAAAATTAAGGAGGAAATATATGTCATTGCGTATGGTTCCAAATGAAGATCAATATCTTAAAACTAAAATTGAGACTGCAAGTCCGATGCAGCTAATAATAATAATGTATGATGGGGCTATACGTTTTTTGAAAAATGCTCAGGTAAGCTATGAGCTTAGAAAAAGAAAACAATATGATGAAAACCTTATTAGAACAAAAAATATTTTAAAAGAGTTACAGCTTTCCCTTAATTTTGATGCTCAGCCTATTTCAAATCAGCTGTATTCACTATATGATTATATGCTGCGTGAGATATCAGATGCAATTTGTAACAGGAAAGAAAATATAATTAAACTCAAGAAAGTGCTGCATATGCTCTCAGAGCTAAGATCCGCATGGGAACAGATAATAGAGAAAGCACCTGTAGAAAAAGAAAAACGTAATCTTGAAAATATAAGCTTATCTGTCTAGATTCAGGATCATGTGTTTTAAATAATCAGAGTCTTCCTTCAAATATTTACCTTAAATGTCTATATAATCTAATTTTCTGTGTTTATTGAATTATTCAGATTAATATTGTTGAATATATGTTAGATATTCAGTTAATATGTTTATATGGAAAGTAATGAATACAAGCTTGATCTTACTCTTTGTATGATCGCTAAAAATGAGGAACATTTCCTTTCAAAACATCTTCCTGTTATGTTGCCTCTTGTGTCGGAATTTGTTTTTGTCGATACCGGATCTACTGATCGATCGATTGAAATAGCAGGTGAATACGGTGCAAAAATATTTAAAAAAGAATGGCAGAGCGATTTTGCAGAAGTAAGAAATTTTGCACTTAAAAAGGCATCAAAAAAATGGATACTCGTGCTTGATGCTGATGAAGTGATATCTCCGAAAGATTTTTCATATATTAAAGAATGTTTGGAAAAAAAACCTGATGTCGGTGGTTTTGTTTTTCGTCAGAGAAATTATTTACTTAATCTTGATAGTGAAAACTGGATGCCTAATCTTACTGATTATGAAGAAGGAAGAGGATATACAGGTTTTATGGATGTATCGGTTGTAAGGATATTTGAAAATAAACCGCATGTACATTATACAGGTGCTGCCCATGATCTTGTTGAGTACAGCATAGCAAAGCGGCCTAAAGTAGATACAGGTTTACCAATACATCATTATGGTATGGCAAGAGGATTAGATAAGGAAAAAGAAAAGGATGAAGAATATCTTAAGCAGCTGGAAAAGGATGTTCAAAATCATCCGGAACTTTTTAAAACACGATATACTCTTGGAAGGCTGCTTTTTCGTTTGAAAAGATATAAGGAAGCAGAGATAGAGTTTTTAAAAGCCCTTGAAATAAGGCCTAGAAGCGAAGTGGCTTTTTTAAATCTTGGTATGACATATTATGAAAGTGGAGATTTAAAAAAGGCAAAGGAAAATCTTCGATATTGCTTACAGATAAATGGTATTTCTAAAGAAGCTTGGAACAGTCTTGGTGTTGTAGAGGCATCTGTTGAGGCTTTTAGTGCAGCAGAAGAATGTTTTAGAAAAGCAGTACAGATAAACCCTCAGAGTCCAAAATTTAAGAACAACCTTGCTTTAGCCTTGTTCTCTCAATCAAAACAAAAAGAAGCGCAGGAGATATTACAGCCTGTTATCAATAAATTTCCAGAATATGTACCGGCTCTTACAACGTTTCTTAAGATACTTGTATCGATAAAAGATAATACTGAAGCTGTAAAAACCGCAAAGAATATCCTTAATCTTGATAAAAGTTATGCAGCAACAGTTCAAGAGATAATAAACCGTCTATAGATCTAATCTGAATATTTAGGTGAATTATACGTGTTGAGTCCAGCCATCTTTAGTTTTGAGAAAAATAAATGTTGAAACAAATGATGAAATGAGATAAAAGTCTAATTGTTAAATAATTCACGGATAAAGGATTTATATGAAAAGAGTAGCTAAAAAGACTATAACGCGTTCGCTTCTTTATATAAGAATACTTGAAAAACTTATTGAATCAGGGACACATATTGTTTCATCAAAACAGCTTGCAGATATGATGGGGCTTTCAGATGTAAAGATACGAAAAGATATTTCTAATTTTGGTAAAGTAGGCAGGCCAAGGATAGGATATAAAACATTTGAACTAAAAAAGATCCTCGAGGATTTTGTTCTTCAGAATATTGTTCATGCGGTTCTTTTTGGTGTTGGAAATCTTGGTTCAGCAATTCTCAAATATCCAGGGTTTCATCAGGATAGGATAAAGATAGTTGCTGCTTTTGATAAGGATAAAAGCAAAGTAGGTAAAAAGATAAACGGTGTAAGTGTGTATTCTGTAAAAAATGCTGTAAAAATAATTTCCAAAACCCATGCTGAAATAGGAATAATAGCTGTTCCTGAAAAGCACAGTCAAAATATTGCAGACGTTATAGTATCATCAGGTGTAAAAGGAATAGTAAATTTTTCTCCAATATCCATTAGTGTTCCTGAAAAAGTTTTTGTAAGAGATATAGATCTTTCCATAGAATTTCTTTCGCTTATGTATGAAATGCGACATAAATAATATATATATTATGGAGGTTAATTTAAGTGCACGAGATGTCTATAGCAACAGAGCTTCTGGAGATTATATTAGAAATTGCTGATAAAAATAAAATTGATATTATTGAAGAGGTTCATGTTAAATCAGGTGTTCTTAAAAAAATTGTTCCGGATGTTATGGATGCTGCATTTATAGCAGTTGTAGAAGGTACTATTGCTGAAAAAGCAAAGTTAACATTGGAAGAGGTGTCAGCGCAAGTAAGATGTAATAAATGCAAGATCTCATTTAAGCCTGAAATTGATGATTTTTTGTGTCCTGTTTGTAACAAAGCAGATGTTGAAGTGATATCAGGTAATGATATGATAATAAGTTCAGTGACTGGTTATTCTAAAAATGATATTGAGAAAGGAAAAAAAGATGAAGATTAATGTTATTAAACGTGTTTTAAAAGCAAATGATATTGTAGCTCAAGAGAACAGAGAAAAATTTAAGAGTGCAGGGTTACTTGCTGTTAACATTATAAGTTCACCGGGAAGCGGTAAGACCACTCTTTTAGAAAAGACTATTCCGGCACTCGGTGAAAAAAAATCTATTGTTATTGTTGGTGATCTTGAAACAACACGTGATGCCAAAAGGCTTGAGCCTTATGCTTATCAGGTAACACAGATCCAAACTGGTATGAGTTGTCATCTGTATGCAAACCAAATATCAGAAAGTTTAAATGATCTGGATATTGAAAAAACTGATTTTCTTTTTATAGAGAACGTAGGAAATATTGTTTGCCCGGGTGAGTTCGATCTTGGTGAGAATGCAAAGGTCGTACTATTAAGCGTGCCGGAAGGTGATGATAAAGTTGCAAAGTATCCTACAATATTTAGAGTTGCGGATGTTGTTCTTATTACAAAAATTGATCTTCTCGGGGTTTTAACATTTGATCTTGACCGAGTAAAAAATGATCTTGCTAAATTAAATTCTAATGTCCCTATTATTAAGATATCTTCTTTAAAATCTGATGGAATGGATAAATGGATGGACTGGTTAAAAGAAAAGCACAATAGTTCGATTGGTGAGCAGGCAAAATTTGTAACAGAATAATAATATTTTCAGCACATCTAATATAATATGTAATATGCTTATTACCAGTGTATTATATGAGTTAGTCTGATTGTGTTCAATGTCAATATTTTCCTTTTCCTTAATTAATGTTTTTAATATAATAATATTACATCATAAAACAAACCAAAAGGGGGGTAACTATGGGAACTGTCAGGCAAATTTTAAATGATAAAGGCAATGATATTTGGTCTATATCACCTGTTGCTTCTGTTTATGAGGCTCTTCATTTTATGGCAGAGAAAGATATAGGGGCTTTAATGGTTGTAAGAAATGGTGAACCTGTAGGTATGTTTTCTGAAAGGGATTACGCAAGAAAAAGCATAGATTCAGGAAAACTTTCTTTAGAGGAACCGGTAAGTGATATGATGACAGAAGGTGTTATATTTACAGGACCTGAAAAGACTATAGAAGAGTGTATGGAGCTGATGACAGAAAAGCGAATCCGTCATTTGCCTGTTCTTGAAAAAGACCAGTTAATAGGAATGGTTACAATAGGTGATATAGTAAATAATATGATATCATCTCAAAAATTTACTATTAGTGAGCTGAAAAACTACATCTCAGGAGGCTATGCAGGGTAGTATCTATTGTGTGCATGTTATAATGTATAACAACAGTATTTCTGTATAGTTAACTGTCTCTAAAAAATAATTAATTGCTTGCAATATCCATAAAAATGAAGTAAAATTTTACAACCTTAATTGTTAAATATTTCACGAATTAAAAAAATAGTTGTTTTCAGCACATAAAATAAAACTCAAACATATATAAAGGTAAGACTATGAATGAAACGTTACAGGCAACAGTAAAAAAGATTTGTGAAGAAAATGGTAATGATAGAACAAAGATGATAAATATCGTAAAAAGCGTACAAAAAAAAATAGGCTGTGTAAATAATGAATCTATCGATTCCATTGCAAAGCAGGTAAATGCACCTAGGGTGGATGTTGAAGGCGTTGTTTCCTTCTATGCGTTTCTTTCAAAAGAATCAAAGGGAAAAATAGTTATTCGGCTTTGCAATGATGTTGTAGATAAGATCAAAGGTGTTGATAAAGTTGCAGAAGCTTTTTGTGATGAGCTTGGAATAAAAATGGGTGATACAACATCTGATGATACGTTCACTCTCGAATACACCCCTTGCATAGGTATGTGTGATCAGGCGCCTGCCGCTTTAATAAATGATACAGTTGTTACAGATCTTTCACCTGATAAAATAAAAAAACTCATAAGTGATCTTAAAGAACAGAACGATCCTTCCAAAATATCTTTTCCAAAAGGTGACGGAAACAATGCTCATGAACTGGTAAATTCTATGGTAAATAATAATATTTTGAAAAAGGGAGAGGTTATCTTTTCAGATTTTGAATCTGGAGCCAGTCTTAAAAAGGCTTTATCAATGAAACCTGAAGAGGTGATCGGGGTTATCAAAACTTCATCACTTAGAGGACGTGGAGGAGCAGGATTCCCTACTGGACTTAAGTGGGAGTTTACCCGTGCTGCAAAGGGAGATAGAAAGATAGTTATGTGTAATGCGGATGAAGGAGAGCCCGGCACATTTAAAGATAGAGTAATACTTACAGAGCGTTATGACCTTCTTTTTGAAGGCATGGCAATCGCAGGTTATGCTATAGGATCCGATGCAGGGATTATTTATTTAAGAGGAGAGTATCTATATCTTAAGAATTTTCTTGAAAGTATGATTGGAAAAGCAAAAGAAAATGGATTTTTAGGAAAGAAAATTCTTGGGTTAGAAGGTTTTGATTTTGATATAAGAATACAGATGGGTGCAGGAGCATATATATGCGGTGAAGAAAGTGCTCTTATAAGTTCTTGTGAGGGCTTAAGGGGTGACCCGAAGACACGTCCTCCATTTCCTGCCCAAAAAGGATATAAAAACTGCCCGACGACTGTAAACAATGTTGAAACGTTTTGCTGTGTTTCAAAAATTTTAGATATTGGAGCAGAGAAATTTGTACAAATAGGTACAAAGGGAAGTACAGGAACAAAAGTTTTGAGTATTTCAGGTGATTGTAAAAAACCTGGTATTTATGAGTTTCCTTTTGGTGTTACATTAGAAGAACTGCTTGGTGATGCTGGAGCTGAAGATGTTCAGGCTGTTTTGGTAGGAGGTCCATCAGGACAGTTTATAGCAAGTGATGGTTTCAAAAGAAAGATTTGTTTTACAGATCTTGCTACAGGAGGCTCAATAGTCATTTTTAATAAACAAAGAAATATGCTGGAAATAGCAGATGAATATATGGCATTTTTTGAAGAGGAAAGCTGCGGATATTGTACGCCGTGCCGGGTAGGAAATGTTCTTTTAAAAAAATGTCTTGAAAGAATAATAGATGGAAAAGGTGAACCAAAAGACCTTGATTATTTGAATGAACTTGGTGAATCAATAAAACTTACAAGCCGTTGCGGGCTTGGTCAAACATCTCCAAATCCGGTTTTGACTACGATTAAAAATTTCCGTTCTCAGTATGAATCAATAATTAAAGAAAAAAAAGATGGAATGCAGCCTGGATTTGATATTAAAAAAGCTATAAATGAAGCAGAAAATTTAACTGGCAGAAAATCTGTTATTTTTTAAATCTAACAAATAAGGAATTATTATGGAACAGAAGGCAATAACTTTTACAATTGATGGTGTAGAAATAAAAGGATCTCCCGGACAGACCATCATGCAGGCAGCTGATGAAGCAGGAGTTTATATTCCTCGTTTATGTTATCTGAAGGATTTAACTCCACATGGTTCTTGCAGGATATGTACTGTAATGGTAAATGGAAGGTCACAGGCAGCATGTACTCAACCCATTACAGAAGGTATGGTCGTTGAGAATAATACAGATGCTCTAGATGAGCATAGAAGAAATATTGTCGACATGCTTTTTGTTGAAGGAAATCACTATTGCATGTTTTGTGAAAAAAGCGGTAACTGTGAGCTGCAGGCAATGGCATATCGCCTTGGAATTTGTGCTCCTAAATACCCATATTTATTTCCACAAAGCAATGTTGATGCATCACATCCGGATATTCTTATAGACCGTAACCGCTGTATACTTTGCGGACGTTGTGTTATTGCCTCACGTGATGTAGATGGAAAAAATGTTTTCGAATTTGTAGGACGTGGACCTGAAAAAAGAATTGCTGTAAACGCAGAAGCTAAACTAAGTGATACAGATATAGATGTTACAGATAAAGCTGCTCAAGTGTGTCCGGTCGGTGCGATCATTAAGAAACGTGTAGGTTTTGCAGTACCTATTGGAGAACGTTTATATGATAAGGAACCTATCGGATCTGATATTGAATCTAAAAAAAACAAATAGTAAAAAAGGTGAATTAATATGGAAAAACCAAAATTAGCTACTACGTCTCTTGCAGGATGCTTTGGGTGTCATATGTCTTTTCTGGATATTGATGAGCGTATCCTTAAACTTGTGGAACTTGTACAATTTGATAAATCACCGATTGATGATATTAAAGAATTTACTGGTCAGTGCCTTGTGGGGCTTGTTGAAGGTGGTTGTGCTAATGAAGAAAATGTACACGTGCTTCAGAAATTCCGTAAAAACTGTGATATTTTGATTTCTGTCGGAGATTGTGCAATCAACGGCGGTATTCCGGCAATGAGAAATGATCTTTCAATAAAAGAATGTTTTGAAGAGGCATATCTAAATGGACCAAGTGTTTATAATCCTTCAGGGGTATTACCTGATGATAAGGAACTTCCACTGCTTCTTGACAAAGTATATCCGTGTCATGAAGTGGTTAAAATAGACTACCATTTACCTGGATGTCCTCCTTCGGCAGATACGCTTTGGGAAGCACTTGTAGCGCTTCTAACAAATAAGCCACTGGAATTACCGTATGAACTTATAAAATATGATTAAAAAACTGGAGCAAATACTATGAGTGATAATAACTTAAAAAGAGTTGTCATAGAACCGGTCACACGTGTCGAAGGACACGGTAAAGTTACGGTTCTTCTTGACGAAAATAACAAAGTAAAACAGGCTCGTCTGCATATAGTAGAATTTAGAGGATTTGAGAGATTTATTCAGGGTCGTCCTTTTTGGGAGGTTCCTGTTCTTGTACAGCGTCTTTGTGGAATTTGTCCTGTAAGCCATCACCTTGCTGCTGCAAAAGCGATGGATATTATTGTAGGAGGAGAAAACATTACACCGACTGCAGAAAAAATGCGAAGACTTATGCACTATGGACAAACTTTCCAATCACATGTATTGCATTTTTTTCATCTATCTTCTCCGGATCTTCTTTTTGGATTTGATGCAGATCCTGCTATCCGTAACATAATAGGCGTTGCAGCTAAATATCCTGATCTTGCCGTTCAGGGTGTAATGATGAGGAAATTCGGTCAGGAGATAATTAAGGCAACAGCTGGTAAAAAGATACATGGAACGGGTGCTATTCCGGGAGGTGTGAATAAAAACCTTTCGATAGAGGAACGTGATTTTTTCCTGAAAGATATAGATAAAATGATCGAATGGTCAATCGGGGCAGTAAAGATCGCTAAAGATTATACTATGGAAAATTTTGATATGGTTAAAACGTTTGGTTCATTTGAATCTAATCATTTGAGTCTTATTCGTGAAGATGGTGCAATGGATCTTTATCATGGTGGACTTAGAGCAATAGATGCTCAAGGCAAAAATATCTTTGATCATGTAGATTATAAGAATTATCAGGATTATATTACTGAAGAAGTTCGTTCCTGGTCTTATATGAAGTTTCCATTTATAAAATCTATCGGTACAGAGAATGGATGGTATCGTGTTGGACCATTAGCACGTATAAATACTTGTGATTTTATTGATACTCCTTTAGCTGAAAAAGAGAGAAAAGAGTTCATGGCGCTGACTGACGGTAAACCCAATAATATAACTTTGGCATATCACTGGACACGGATGATAGAAGTGCTTCACTCAGCTGAAAAGATGAAAGAGCTTTTAAATGATCCGGATCTTCAGGGTAAAGACCTTGTTGTCACCGGAGAAAGACGCGGGGAGGCTGTTGCGCTTATAGAAGCACCAAGAGGTACTCTTTTCCATCATTATAAAGTAGATGAAAATGATCAGGTTACCATGGCTAACCTGATAGTATCTACTACAAATAATAATGTACCTATGAATACTGCTGTAACGAAAGTAGCTGTTGATTATTTAAGCGGTGTTGAAATAACAGAAGGTTTGCTTAACCGTATAGAAGTTGCAATTAGAGCGTATGATCCATGTCTTTCATGTGCTACTCATGCAATGGGTAAGATGCCGCTTGTTGTGACACTTGTCGATCATAATGGAACTGTGATCGATAAGAAGACCAAAGAATAATGAAAGACATAAAAAAAGTCTTACTGATAGGTTTTGGTAATCCCGGCAGGCTTGATGACGGTCTTGGGCCTGCACTTGCCGATGCTGTTGAAAAAATAGATATTCCAGGCGTGACGGTTGATTCTAATTACCAGCTTACAGTAGAAGATTCAGCTTATGTAGCAGAAAATGACGTTGTGATCTTTGTAGATGCATCAGTTAATTGCAATGAGCCGTTTACTTTTGATAGAATCGCTCCTAAAAAAGATATTAGTTTTACTACTCACAGCATAGATCCTGAATCAGTACTGGGTCTTTCTAAAGATCTTTTTAAGGCAGAGACTACTGGTTATGTATTAGGTATACGAGGTTATAAATTTAACGAATTTGGAGAGTATCTTTCTGAAGAAGCAAAAGAAAATCTTTCGCATGCTACCAATTTTATAGTTTCTGCATTACGTGAGAAAAATTTTAACCTGCATATTTCATAAAAACAGACAAAGGAAATTTTTTAAATAATTCTTAGCAAATAAATAAAAGTGAAAAGCTAGTGAAAAAGCTGGTTGCAATTTGTTACCAACTATTTTATAAGGAAAAAGAATATTATTTTTGGCTGTTTTTACCGAAGGCAAGCCGATTGTACCGCATTTGCTTCGTTATCAAACACTTGCAGTATAAGAATACAGCGGCATGTTTGATGCCTCACATATGCGCTCACTTGGCTTGAAAAATATACAGGTTAGAATAGATTTGATCTAAATTTATCCGATTCATTTATTATTCCATCCAATGTGATTTATTTCTTGTGAATCATAAATTTATATAAATTATATTTAAAATGAAAAGCTCTAAAAAAATAATAAAACGTTTACGAATATCTATTCTGGGAGCAGTACAGGGAGTAGGTTTTCGGCCATTTATATACCGCTTAGCAAATAATCTAGGGATAAATGGCTGGGTAGGAAATTCAAGTTCCGGTGTTTTGATAGAGGCAGAGGGAATTGATAATAAACTTCAGCAATTTCTGATTCGAATAGATAAAGAAAAACCGCAAAAGTCATTTATTCAAAGCATGGAATCTTCTTTTCTTGATCCTAAAGGATTTGATTCTTTTGAAATAAAGAAAAGTCTAAAAGGTAAAAAGACAGCTTTAATAATGTCAGATATAGCAACATGCGATGATTGTAAAAAGGAAATATTTGATTCCCGAAATAAAAGATATTTATATCCATTTACAAATTGTACTAATTGTGGTCCACGCTATAGCATAATTGAGAAACTTCCCTATGATCGCACGAATACTACAATGAAAGAATTTAATATGTGTGAATCATGTAAAAATGAGTATGTTGATCCAAGTAATAGACGTTTCCATGCTCAGCCGAATGCTTGTCCGGAATGTGGTCCTCGTTTAGAATTATGGGGAAGCGGTCATATCATTTCAAAAAAGCACGATGCTTTAGAAAAAACAGTAGATCTTATCCGTAAAGGAAATATTATTGCTTTAAAGGGTTTGGGTGGTTTTCAATTAATAGTAGATGCGCAAAATGATAGTGCTGTTAAAAGATTAAGAGAACGGAAAGTAAGATTAGATAAGCCCTTTGCTCTAATGTATCCATCAATGGAAAAAGTAAAAAAACATTGTCATGTATCAAAGCTTGAAGAAAGATTGTTAATATCTTCTGAATCTCCGATTGTTTTACTAAAGAAAAAAAGTGATTGTGGTCTTCCTGATATTATTGCACCCAAAAATCCATATTTGGGTGTAATGCTTCCATATACTCCATTGCATATATTGCTTATGCATTATCTTGATGATCCAGTTATTGCAACAAGTGGAAATATTTCAGAGGAACCGATAATTATTTGCGAAAAAGAAGCTTTTAATGCATTGGCAAGTATTGCGGATTATTTTTTAATACACGATCGAAGGATCGCAAGACATGTAGATGATTCTATAGTACGTATTATTATGGAAAGAGAAATGATTTTAAGGCGGGCTCGCGGTTATGCTCCGCTGCCAATCCATTTTGATGGTGCTCAAAAATGCATAATGGCAGTAGGGGGACAACTGAAAAATACAGTTGCTTTTTCATCGAACAAAAATGTTTATATAAGCCAGCATATTGGTGATCTTGAAACTGATAAGGCGAACTCTTCTTTTGAAAAAACAATAGATGATATTCAGTCAATGTATGAGTTTAAACCTGAAGTTATAGCATGCGATTATCATCCTGACTATATGTCTACAAAATTCGCAAAATCAAAGAATATACCGCTTGTTAATGTTCAGCATCATTATGCTCACGTGCTTTCTTGTGCAGCTGAAAATGAAGTTAAAGAGCCTTTTTTAGGCGTTTCATGGGATGGAACAGGTTATGGTGGTGATGGGACTGTGTGGGGGGGCGAATTTTTAAAAGTTTTTAACAATTCTTTTGATAGAATAGGACATTTTAAAGGATTTCCTCTTCCGGGAGGAGAAGTGGCCGTAAAAGAACCAAGAAGATCAGCAATAGGTCTCCTTTATGCTATTTTTGGAAAAGATATTTTTTTAAGAGAGGGTGTTGCTTCTTTAAATGCTTTTTCACAAAAAGAAAAAAATAATATTAAGATCATGCTTGAAAAAGGTATTAATTCTCCAATAACAACGAGTGTTGGCCGTATCTTTGATGCAGTATCTTCTATTTTAGATATAAGGCACGTGATACAATTTGAAGGTCAGGCAGCAATGGAACTGGAATTTTCATTAGATGAAATTAAGACAGATGATGTTTATTCTTTTTCTGTTGAGAAATGTTCATGCAATAAAGTAGCTCATAATGTGGTGGGTTCTCAGTTGATAAAAGAAATATTAAATGATATAAAAAGTGGTATTTCGAAAAATCTTATATCAGCAAAATTTCATAATACATTAGCTGATATAATTGTAGATTTTGCGGTTATATCGAATTGTGAACGTGTTGTTTTGAGCGGAGGATGTTTTCAAAACAAATATCTAATGGAAAAAAGTGTAAAAAGTCTAAAAGAAAAAGGTTTTCTGCCGTACTGGCACCAAAGGGTTCCCCCGAATGATGGAGGAATTTCACTGGGACAGATCGTGGCAGCAATGAAGATCGAAAAAAGCCACAAAGGCACAAAGACACAAAGCGGAAGAAAAGATTAAAGAGTCCATTGGGGAGATGAGAAAAAATTACCTGTTGGGTAACAAAAAGATTTACTCCTCTGCTGTTTCGCTTTGCAAAACAAAGATGCGAGGACTTGGTCTGTGAACTCTGTGCTCTCTGTGGTGAAAAAAGTTTTTGCCGAAGGCAAACTGAAAAAATGGAGAAAAAGATGTGTTTATCTGTACCCGGAAAAATATTGAGTATTAAAGGGGATGATCCTCTAACAAGATCTGCTAAAGTAAGTTTTGGAGGAACAGTAAAAGATATTAACCTTGCTTATGTTCCCGAAGCTAAAATAGATGATTATGTAATAGTACATGTTGGTTTTGCTCTTAATACAATAGATAGCGAGGAAGCTGAAAAAGTATTTAAGGAAATAGAGCAGATACAGATCATGGAAAAAAAAGCCTATGAGGAAGATATCTCATGAAATTCATTGATGAATATAGAGATGCAGAATCAGCAAATGCTTTTGCAAGAGAAATAAGAAGAATCACAACAAAGCCATGGACTATCATGGAAATTTGCGGTGGACAGACGCATGCTATAGTAAAATATGGAATAGATGAACTTTTGCCTAAAAAAATAAGACTTGTCCATGGACCAGGGTGCCCGGTATGTGTTACTCCTCTTGAATCACTTGATCGTGCAATTCAGCTTGCATCTAGAGATGATGTTATTTTTTGTTCTTTTGGCGATATGTTAAGAGTGCCAGGAACAAGTAAAGACCTTTTAAGTGTTAAAGCAGATGGTGGAGATGTGAGAATTGTATATTCACCGCTTGATGCTCTTGAAATAGCAAAAAAGAACAGTAATAAAAAAGTTGTTTTCTTAGCTGTAGGTTTTGAGACAACAGCACCTGCAAATGCTATGGCAGCTTATCTGGCAAAAGAGCAGAATATAAAAAATTTTTCATTGCTTGTATCTCATGTTCTTGTTCCGCCTGCGATGGAAGTTATACTAGCATCTCCGAATAATCAGGTGCAGGGCTTTCTTGCTGCCGGACATGTTTGCACGGTTATGGGATATAAAGAATATGAACCAATAGCTGAAAAATATAAAATTCCTATCATTGTAACAGGCTTTGAACCGCTTGATATTTTACAGGGATTATATATGTGTATAAAACAACTCGAAGAAGGGAAAAAAAATGTAGAAAATCAATATTCCCGTGTTGTTTTGCTTGATGGTAATCCTGTAGCGAAAGATATAATAAAAAAAGTTTTTTGTACTGTAATGCGTAAGTGGAGGGGAATAGGAGAAATTCCTAATAGCGGTTATTCTCTTAACAAGGATTATGAAAGTTTTGATGCAGAAAAGATATTTGACCTTCAGGATATTGTTGTTGAAGAACCTTCTGAATGTATAAGTGGTTTGGTTTTGCAGGGAGTGAAAGAACCTTCTGAATGTTCTGCTTTTGGAAAACTTTGTACACCCGAGCATCCGCTTGGAGCGTTGATGGTATCAACTGAGGGCGCATGTGCTGCTTATTACCGTTATAAAGGACACGGAAAAGAAGATAATTCGATGGACGAGTGACATCCACTTTGTTCGGACGATGGATGAGAAAAGTAAAAAGTAAAACGTATGTCATCCCCGCGAAAGCCAGCGACCTTGCCGCTAGGCAGGCGGGGAACCATGTTAAATATGAAAATCAAGGTGAAAAAAATGAGTGAAATAAAAGATATTATTCCAAGTTGTCCGCTTCCAATATCAGATTATCCTTCTGTTTTATTGGCACACGGAAGCGGTGGCGTTCTTATGAACCAGTTGATAGAAAAAGTTTTTCTTTCTGCTTTTAAGAATGAACATCTTGATTCTCAGCATGATGGTGCAGTCTTTGAGGTGGGTGGTATGCATTTTGCAATGACAACAGATTCTTATGTTGTTAAACCAATTTTTTTTCCGGGTGGTGATATAGGATCCCTTGCTGTACATGGAACAGTTAACGACCTTGCAATGTGCGGAGCAAGGCCATTATTTATTACAGCTGGTTTTATTTTAG
Organism: Candidatus Auribacterota bacterium; assembly: GCA_023144635.1. Classification (GTDB taxonomy): domain Bacteria; phylum Auribacterota; class JAFGBW01; order JAFGBW01; family JAFGJP01; genus JAGLFH01. The sequence continues at coordinate 69,333 of JAGLFH010000052.1, forward strand.
AAGAAGGTACCAAAATGGAAACACTTTGGAAAGTAGTAAACTCTATGCAAATTGCTGCTGATAAAGCAGGCGTAAAAATAATAACAGGTGATACAAAAGTTGTTGATAAAGGAAGCGGTGACGGTATCTTTATTAATACTTCAGGTTTTGGAATTGTAGAGGGATGCCTAAAAATCGCACCTGATTCTGTGGAGATTGGAGATATTGTTATACTTAGTGGAGATATTGGAAGACACGGTATAGCTATTATGGCTGTTCGTGAGGGCTTGGTGTTTGAGACAAAAATAGAAAGTGATTCTGCATCGGTTGCTGACCTTGTGATGTCATTACTGAAGGCAGATATAAAAATTCATTGTATGAGGGATCTTACAAGAGGCGGGCTTGCAAGTGCTCTTGTAGAGATAGCGAAAAAGGGTAAAGTCCATATTTCTATTGAAGAAAATTCTATTCCTGTACGTGAGGATGTTAAAGGCGCATGCGAAATACTTGGATTTGATCCTCTTTATGTTGCTAATGAAGGAAGGTTTATCTGTTTTGTAAAAAATGATGAGAAAGAGAAAGTACTTGAAATAATGCGAAGTAATGAATTAGGTAAAGGTGCTTCTATTATAGGAGAAGTAACGAACAAAAAGCCTGGTACTGTAACAATGAAAAGCGTTATAGGTACAACAAGGATAGTTGATATGCTAACAGGTGAGCAACTGCCTCGTATATGCTGATAAAATTAAAGAGGAATTAATCAAAGTTCAGATATTTCGTTGATTAAAAAAACATATTGTGTTACTTTATTGAAATTCGTAACACTAAGGATGGTTTATGGTTGAAGTTATCCGTTTTGGAGTTTCTTTAGAAAAAGATCTATTAGATGCTTTTGATAAGTGTATAAAAAGAAGAGAATATACTAATCGTTCAGAGGCAATCCGTGATCTTATAAGAAACGAACTTGTAAAAGAGCAGTGGAATGAAGAAAAGGAAATAGCCGGAGCCATAATTCTTATTTATGATCATCATAAAAGAGATTTTGTAGAAAAGCTTATGAACATACAGCATGATTTTCATAAAGTGATTATTTCTACTCAGCATGTACATCTTGATCATGATAATTGTCTGGAAATAATAGCGGTAAAGGGGAAAACACAAAGTGTGCAGAAATTAGCTAATATATTGGCATCCGTAAAAGGTGTAAAGCATACTTCTCTTAGCATGTCGAGTACCGGTAAAGGTTTATAAAAAATTTATTTATTAGTAGCACGAAAAAAATATTAGTAATACATTAAAAACTTAAAAAAAAGGATAAAACAATGAGCAATGAACTTATGGTTTTGTGTTTAACAGCTGCATCTATTGGATTTCTCCATACTATTCTTGGGCCAGACCATTATTTGCCATTCACAGTTATGAGCCGTGCAAGGAAATGGTCGATGAAAAAAACCGTTTTTATAACAATACTTTGCGGTATTGGTCATATAATGAGTTCAGTTGTACTAGGTTTTTTAGGAGTTGTTTTTGGAATAAGCATAATGAAGCTCGAAGCTCTGGAGGCTTTTCGCGGTAATCTTGCGGCATGGGCTTTTATCGGTTTTGGTTTTACTTATTTTATATGGGGTGTACATAAAGCATTAAAGAATAAACCTCATAAGCATGTGCATATTCATGATGGAGTTTTTCCTCATTCACATGATCACTCTCATAATCAGGAACATGCTCATGTTCATGATCAGGGGGAAAAGAAAAGCTTAACGCCATGGATACTTTTTACGATATTTATTCTAGGTCCGTGCGAGCCATTAATACCTATACTTATGTACCCTGCCGCAAAAAATAGCATCTCAGGACTTTTATTAGTAACAGGCATTTTTGGCAGTGTCACAATTATAACTATGCTTGGAGTTGTAGTCATATCTTCATATGGTGTAAGTTTTGCGCGTTTTGGTAAACTTGAAAAATATACACATGCACTTGCTGGCGGAACCATATGTCTTTCAGGTATGGCTATACAATTTTTAGGATTGTAAATAATAAACAGAACCCTTCTATATTTAAAAATACAATTTAAATATCTGCTTATTTTAATTGCCGGAAATATCTGTTTTTGATAAAATCAATAAAATTAATTTATTATAAACAAATATAATAGGTAAAAGCTATTTTATGGATTTTATTTCACGCACCGGGTCAGCAATTATTGATTATTTGCACAAAAGAGGGCAAAGTGTTTTCTTTCTTTTTCATGCATTACAATGTGCTGTAACTTGCGGATGCAAGATAAAAAGTATTCTTCGTCAAACTATTTTCATTGGTGTTCAATCATCTTTCATTATTATTCTTACCGGGTTTTTTACAGGCATGGTAATAGCTCTTCAGGGATTTTATTCTTTAAATAAATTCGGAGCAACAGCATTACTTGGTCCTGCCGTTGCGCTTACTCTGATCCGTGAGCTAGGGCCGGTTTTAACAGCGATTATGGTTGCAGCCCGAGCTGGATCTGCTTTAACAGCAGAAATAGGGAGCATGAAAGTAACAGAGCAGATAGATGCTCTTGAGGTTATGGGCATTGATCCTTATGCTTATCTTATACTTCCTAATATGGTTGCAGCTGTCATAGCGATACCTTTACTTACTGCATTTTTTAATGTTGTAGGTATATGGGGCGGATGCCTTGTATCCGTCAAAATGCTAAGTCTAAGTGCAGGCAGTTATTTTGGAGAGATGGCAAGTTATGTTGAGATGAGAGATATTACAAACAGTATAATAAAGGCGGTTGTTTTTGCTATTGTTGTATTTTGGATATGTCTTTATGTGGGATTCAATACAAAAGGAGGCGCTAAAGGTGTCAGTAGCGCAACAACTAAGGCGGTTGTTTTAAGTGCTATATATATTTTTATATGGGATTACCTTTTAACGTCTATTTTAGGATATTGATAGTAATAATTAACCTAATTCAGGAAGAATTAAATGCTTAAACCAGTTGTAATAAAAGCTGATAATTTATACAAAACATTACAAGGCCAGGAAATTTTAAAAGGATTTTCACTTTCTGTAAAGCAGGGAGAGATTGTTGCTATTATAGGACAAAGCGGTAAAGGAAAAAGTGTTTTTTTAAAACATCTTGTAGGTTTAATGAAGCCCGATAGTGGAAAAATAACCATAAATGGGGTAGATATCACGAGTGCGGATAGAAAGGGCTTAACTAATGTGAGGAAAAAATTCGGATATGTCTTTCAAAATGGTGCGCTTCTTGATTCAATGAATATTTTTGACAATGTTGCGTTGCCTCTTCGGGAAGTGCTGAATTTAAAAGAGGATGAAGTAAGAGAAATAGTATTAAAGGAACTTGAACTTGTAGGTCTACGCGATGCAGTATGGAAATCCCCATCAGAGGTAAGCGGTGGTATGATAAGGCGTGTCGCGCTTGCGCGTGCACTTGTAATGAGGCCGGAGATCATCCTTTTTGATGAACCTACAACAGGTCTTGATCCTATTATCTCACGAGCCATTTTAAAGCACATCAGGCTTCTTCATAAAAAATATAAATTTACAGGTGTTCTAATAACACATCAAATACCACAGGCATTTGATGTAGTCCAGAAAGTAGCAATGATATATGAGGGGAAAGCTGTTGTAGTAGAGACCCCTGAAAATATTATGAAATGTACACATCCAATAGTCTGTCAGTTTATACATGGCAGATTGGATGGTCCGATAAAAGAAGATTATTTTTAGGAGAAAAAATCATGAAAAAATTTTCGTTGGAGTTCGTAGTTGGTTTATTTTTCTTTATTGGTATTGGTGCTCTTCTTTATCTTTCAGTTAGCCTGACACGGTTTGAGATGAAGACAAAGGGTGGATATGCCGTTAAAGCTGTATTTGATAATGTAGGTGGATTAAAGGACAGGGCAAACGTGGAGGTAGCAGGTGTTCCTATTGGAATTGTAAAAAAGATCATTCTGGATGATTACCGGGCTCTAGTTCAATTACGGATAAAAAACGGAGTAAAAATACCTGATGATTCAATTGCTTCTATCAAAACAAAGGGACTGCTTGGAGAAAAATTTTTAGAGATAAGTCCTGGCGGTTCAGATGAATATATTCAGAAAGAAGGGGAAATAATAGATACACAGTCACCACTTGACTTTGAGCAGGCTTTGGGGAAATTTATTTTTGGTAAAGTAGACTAAGGAGTATAAAATGAAAAGATATTTTTATTACTTTTTCACTTTTATTTTGATTCTGTCTTCATTTGTTGTGAAAAATGTTGCTGCTGATATAAAAGCAGAAAAACCTGCCACAACAGTTTTAAAAACAACAGTTGATAAAATTATATCTATTCTGGCAAGTGAGGAATATAAAAAGATAGATATGCATGATACATTAAAAAAAGAGATATATGATCTTGTAGATAATGTGTTTTCCTGGGATGATATGGGAAAAAGGTCACTTGGAAGGACATGGAAAGAGCAAAAGGATAGTGATAAAAAAGAATTCATTTCTCTTTTTTCCAAGCTTCTTAAAAAAAGTTATACAGAAAAACTTGAATCTTATACGGGCGAAAAAATATCTTATGAGCCTGAAACCTTAAAAGGAAAGTATGCAGAGGTACGTACTTATATAATTAAAGAAACTGGGGAAAAGATACCAGTTTTCTATAGGATGATATTAAGGGATGGAAAATGGATGGTTTATGATGTTGTAATAGAAGGTATCAGTCTTGTAAAAAATTACCGTTCGCAGTTTGAAAATATATTACGCAAATCATCATTTAAAGAGCTTTTGGAAAAACTAGAAAAAAAACTAGAAAAAAAGATAGCTGAAAAAGATAATAATTAAAACACGCGATTATTTTTTAACTTTGTTTCTTCTTAGCTGAACATATCCGTCCCTAAATGCTATATAAGGATCAAACATATCTTTTTTAAGATTTTTGTACCCGTCGGGGTCCATTGAAGTCTCATTTAATACCTCAAATACCTTTAATTCAACTATTTCTTCAAATCCATGTGTATAAGTTATAGGGTGAAGATAAGCATTGCCTATTAAGCCGATTGAATCGCGTGCACTTGATGGTCCTAAAAAAGGAAGCATTAAAAAGAATCCTTCATCTATTCCGTAATGTCCAAAAGTCTGTCCCATATCTTCATCCTGTTTTGAAAGTTTGTATTTCTTTGTTGCAGGGTCAAAAAATCCTAGAAGGCCTATGGTCGTATTTATAGTAAATCTTTTTAATTCTATGCCGGCTTCGGAAAATTTACCCTGGAGCAGACAGCTTGCAAACCTTACGCTTGAACTAAGGTTTGAGAAGAAATTACTAAAACTCCTCCTTAAGCCTTTGGGAAGAACAGCACCGTACCCTTTTGAAACAGGAATTAAAAGATAAAGATAGACCTTATCATTAAAGTAAAAAATTCCCCTGTTTAGAGGTTCCAGTGGATCAGATATATTTGTATGAATAACATATGTATTATCAATAACTTCTTTCTCATCATCAAAAGGATCATCAAAATCATCATATTCTGCTTTTATTTCTTCTGAATAACCAGGAGGTGTGAATACCGTAAAAAGTACTGTAATTAAAATAGCCAAAAACAGATTTAGAGTTAAATTCCTTTTCATAATATTTAATTATATTTTAATACTTATAATATAAGAACAAAAAAATTAATAAGTATATTCAGTGTTTATGCTGTTTACGGCAGAAATTTAAATACTTTTTTTCAAAGTCAGGAAAATTATTATAATATTTTGAATATACTTTTAATAAAATATTTTCTGTATTATATGGTTCATTTTTAAGTTTTTTAATAAATATACTAAAAAGTTTTTTTGGATGTTTTTCGATTAGGAATTTAACGATCCACTCAGATTGTCTGTAGAAAGTAAGATTAGTTGCCGGATCTTCAGGATATGTTCTAATTTTAAATATTTCTTTTAAAGGGATCAAACTTTTTTTCTTAAGATTTTGAGCCTTAAATGACATCCTGTTAATAGCTTTATGGGCAATAGAGCTTTCATAACACGCCATTCCTTCATTTATCCACAGAGGACAATTTGAATGTCCCCAGAAATTCATAAATATAAGATGGCATATTTCATGTGCAAAGGTCTTTTCCTTATCTTTATAAAAACTTTTTTTCTCAACCGGCACAAAAATTTCTCTACCTGTGTAAAACCCGCCTGTTCCAGGTCTCATGTTAATTCTTGATATAAATCGATTCCATTCGCTGTCTCCGGATACTAAATAAACTAAACATTTATAATCAGGATCTTTTTTGATGTTTAAATCAATTTTAATTTTTTCATAAAACTTTTCAGCCCGTTTTGAGAATTTTACAAGATCTGATCTTTTAGAATAATAGTATATAAAATGAACCCCTTCTTTATTTCTCCATTTTATTCCGGAACCTTTGATAAGATTTTCTGCACTTTTAGAAATATTAGGTGTTTTAGTGCCGATCACTGCATAAGCAATAGAATGAAGGCTCAAAAAAAGCGTAAGAAATAGATTAAGTTTAAAAATATTTTTATTCATGAAAAGATTTTATTTATTTTAAGGAATTTAATAGTTCATCAAAAGCTTGCCCTAATTCCTTAAAGGAATCTTCAAGGGATTGTTCTTGTTTTTCCTGAGATTGATCTTGAGAGTTTTGGTTGTAATGAGCAGATTCACCGGACTTATATATTTTATGGCCAAATTGAACTGAATTTATCATTTGCTTAAAGGTATCATCGTATTTATCAACGGAATTTTCTGTAATAAAACAACCGGCTATCAAAAAGTTTAAGTCGCCTGCATCAAAGTAAAGAGAATATGAGAACATCTTGACATCATTATCAAAAGACAAAAAATATTCTCTGGAAAGAGCAGGTATGTTATCTCCAAGGGTAACTGGTTTGGGGTCACTGACATTAGACTTATCTTTTATAAGTGTTCCTTTAGAAGTGATAAAAATATTTGCCATCTGTTCTTCACCGATTACTTGACCCTGCAGTTTTTTAGGGATTATAATGATTTGAGCCATAAAGTTTTCTTCGGGAGAAATAAAATTAACTGTATATTCATCAGGTTGCTGATAAGTAAACTCTGAAGGACAATTTATGGCAAAGTGTTTATTAGGGTGGACCCAGTTAACCCAATCTGAAGAAGATGTCTTTGCCGTGGTTTTTTCAGATTTATTATCCTGAGAGGCTACCAATTTTTTTATATCCCATTTTTGAAGAATATCAGGAGGAAGTCTTTCAAGTTCAGGGGGAATTACTCCTTTTCGCTTTAGTTCTCCTGTGTTTATAAAAATAATGTTTCCTTTAGAGATTGCTTCTTCCAGTTCTTTTGTTCCAACTTCAACTGCTTTTTCAAATCCTTGTGATGAATCTTTTGTCCCGCCTCCCAGAAGCGTCATTTCTATTGCAAGAATATTTCCGCTTTTGGGAAGTATGACGGCAGGAAAGCAGTGTCCCGGAATAAGAACTAGTATTGGATTAAGTCCTTGGGCTTCAGCAAACGCTGCAAAAGCAATAGCAAGATCAATACATGTAGCTGACTTATCTCTTAGAGTGTTTCTCGGGTATTTTAAATGTTGGATATTATCAGCATTAAAAAGACCGGTTGGGCTTTGGTAGGTGATTTTATTATGACGCATAAGCTCATAAATAGCTGCTGATACAATCGCAGCCTGTTCATCATCTACAGCACCTCCCGCACCTCTTGCCAGCTCATTTGCCATTCCTCCGAATTCACATACAATAGGATCATCAGATGTAACCCATGCTGTTATATAATCTGCATTATCAAACATATCTGCAAAAGAAATTATTTCTTCTTTTCTAAGACCTGAAAAAACAAAATCTCTATATCCGAGAAGGTTAATACGCTTTATTATTTCTTTTTCTTTTCTGGTATTATCTGGAAGAGTATAGGAATAATTTATCTTTAATTTGACCGGTGTAGGTGATTTAATGCTAGTACATTTACTGCTTAAAATAGGCCTGTAGACTTCAACTATACTCTGCTTTGGTAGAAACAGGGGTGTTTCATAAGTTTCGCTGTAACCATCGGAGTAACCACCCAAGCTGAACTTTATTTGGAAATCTTTTAGAGGAGTGTTTCCTGTGTTTGTGAATAATGCTTTTGCTATCCAAAGGTTTGGAAAATCAGAGCTTCCATATAATTTATATATAGAGGTCATAAGATTTGATTTTTGACGCGTAATACATTTGATGTCTACATGATCTGCTTTATAATTATTTAAAGATAACGAATATCTTAAAAGCTTTGTATCTGTATCAAACTGAACATCAGTTGATTTTTCAGGAAGAGTCACGATTGTTTCTATTCTTTGTGTAAGTTCAAGGTCACTCTCAACCGATTCAAAGACAGCTTTATCATTATCTACTTTTATTTGGTTTACTATTTCCTGTTCCTCACCTATTTCAAGAGTCCAGTATCTTCCGTGATTTCTTGCTATACCAAGTACATCCATTTCAACATGTATCTTAAAAAAGTCATCATTATATATGGCTTTAATATTCCTTGGCTCAGCTTCAAATTTGTCTGGTGTTAAGAATCTTTTTATAAAAAGATCAGGAGTTGGAAATCTTTCTTTAATAGCCTTATACATTTCAGGGCTGCATTTGAAATCAGCCACAATATAGGCATTTCCTAATTTCTTTAATTCTATATGCTGTTTAATATCAAGAATTTCTTGGGAATACGCTATTAACGAAAAGGAAACAAGACAAATTAAAAATAAAATTGTAAGTAATATCTTTTTCATAATTAGTTGTAATTTAAAGAGTTTTACAAGTTTAAGTTATTTTTTTTGCATTTTCTATATAAAACATGTAATTTATATCTACCCGCCTTTGCATAAATCCATGGCCATGAGGTCATGGATAAAAAAAGAAGGGTATCTCGCCGTAGCCTGCGTAAACATGCGAAGGCGGATTGCTTCGGCGAGATAAGATCTTACTGAAGCGTGATGTGCCACGGGATTAATCCCGTGGGCTCTACAAATATAAAAGTATTAGTATCTTTTATAAATAGGAGAGAATATGACAAATAATGAATTTATGCTTTTAGCAATTGAAAAAGCACGCACTGGTATTAATCAGGGACAAACTCCTTTTGGTGCGTGTCTGGTGCGGAAAGAAGAGGTAATAAGCTGTGAGCATAACAATGTATGGAATAATTTAGATATAACAGCACATGCAGAGATAATTGCTATTCGTAAGGCGTGTAAAAAGCTTGGTACAATAGATCTTTCAGGGTGTGTTATGTTTTCAACCTGTGAGCCGTGTCCTATGTGTTTCAGTGCATGTCACTGGGCACGTATTTCAAAAATATATTATGGTGCAGGAATAGAGGATGCGAAGAAATATGGATTTAATGAAATAGAGATATCTAATGATTTTATGAAGGAAAAGGGGAAGTCTCCTATTAAAATAGAAAAGGATTTTCTTCGTAACGAGTGCATCCAGCTTTTTAAGGAGTGGTCGAAAAGCACGGATAAAAATGTATATTAAAAATATATTAGTATTAATAGAAAGGTTTATTTCTTATGAATAGGATTCAATTTTGTGTTTTATGTGTTTTGTTATCTTTTATTATAAATATTGATCTATTGGCAGAAGAAAAAACATTGAAGAGCAATAATTTGTCAGATAAAGCTTTTTTGTTATCTTTAGATGCTCTCTCTCCTGATATTGAATTAGAAGGTATCTGGAGCAGTTCGATTTTTGATGATAATGAAGAAGAAATACCAATAATTTTGTCTGTTACATTTAAAAAAGAAGAATATAAGATAGAAACAGATCTTTTTACGGAAAAGGATTCTGAAATTAAATGGAACATAACAGGCAACTATATTCTTGGGGAAATAATAGAAGATAAAGGATCTTCAAATAAAGATAAGACATGTATATTAAAGCGTATTTTCCTTGAACTAAGTGATGGTCGACTTAAGGGATGGTGGATAGAAAAGGCTTTTAATTTTCCTTATGACTGGACAAAAGAAGAAATAAGCCGCATTGCTGTAACAGATGAAAAAGAATATATCGCATTTGATAAAATGCCCTGAAAATTCGTAAAACAGTAATCATAAAAACACATAGGAAATAGGCAGTTGTTTTTTTTTGATTTGTCATATTTTATCCGGATTTCGCGATCGCGTTGCGGGATGACGACATTCTTTTAATTTCTTTTCTTTATCTTGTTTCTTTGATTACATTTAGGACAAGTAAATCTTATCAAAATTATGATAATTGCGCGTTAGCGCACCTTTAACTTTAAGTACTTAGAAAAAAACTTTTCCGCCAAAGGCGGATCCGCCTCGGGCGGAAGCACACTTTAGGCACTTTATTATGGACTTAGTTTGTGTTTCTATTTCAAAACTCTTTTGATAAAATAAGATAAACAGACAAGAAGAGGGATTATTTATGGCAAAGTTAAAGAGAAATGCTACTCTTAAAGAGTTACAAAAATATGTTATGGATGTTTGTATGGAAAGGGGATGGTATCAGGATACTCATCTTGAAAAGGTGCTCCTTTTAACTGAAGAGATCGGTGAACTGATGAAAGCAATAAGACAGAATTCTCACATCTATGATGAACCTAAAAAAAGAAAAAAACGCCATGCTCTAGAAGAAGAGATTGCAGATGTTTTAAGCTACCTTATTGATCTTGCTAATTATTATAATATTGATATTGAAACAGCCTTCAGAAAAAAAGAAAAACTAAACAGCAAGCGAAACTGGAAGTCGTAAAATAAATTTAAAATTAGAAATTAAAGAGCCTTCGGCAATAATAAATAATATTCACCACGGATATGCACGGAAAAAGTAAAACGTGTGTAGGGGCGGGCCTTGTGTCCGCCCGTTTAAAACAATTTCACGAAACACGAACAACGAACAACAAATAACGAAATCATGATACTTGTAGCAAAGAATTGGAAAGATTATGAACTTATTGATGCTGGCGTTGGAGAAAAGCTCGAACGGTGGGGAAAATATTATTTTATCCGTCCTGATCCTCAGGTAATCTGGCCAAGGGCTAAAAAAAGTGATATCTGGGCAAAATCTCATGCAAAATATATTAGAAGTCCTAAAGGCGGAGGCGCTTGGGAAAAAAATAGAAAATTTGATGCATCATGGAATATTTCTTATAAAGATTTAACTTTTCAAATAAAACCTACTGATTTTAAACATATGGGGCTTTTCCCAGAGCAGGCTGTTAACTGGGAATGGATCATAAAAAAAATACGTTCTTCTAAAACACCTGTTAAAGTTTTAAACCTTTTTGCGTATACGGGAGGAGCTACAGTGGCTGCTTCATATGCAGGGGCAGAAGTGTGTCATGTTGATTCTGCAAAAGGAATGGTTAATTGGGCAAAAGAAAATATTAAGCTAACAGGGCTTAGCAAACGTCCTTTAAGATTTATTGTTGATGATGTAATAAAGTTTGTTAAAAGAGAGCACAGGAGAGGGAAAAAGTATGATGCAATAATCATGGATCCTCCTTCTTATGGAAGGGGAACAAGTGGAGAAACATGGAAAATAGAAAAACACCTTCTTTCATTAATAAGTGACTGTATGCAGATATTATCTCCTGATCCGCTGTTTTTTCTTTTGAATTCTTATACTGCCGGTTTTTCTCATGTGGTTTTAGAAAATTTACTACGTTTAACTATAGGTAAACATCTTTTAGGCAACATTGAATCTGGAGAAGTGGGTCTACAAATCTCCGATTCAAAACTTGTTCTTCCTTGCGGGGTGTTTGGAAGATGGGAAAAAGCAGAAGACAGATGACACAGAGAGACAGATGTAAGAGAATTGGACGCAGATACGTGCAGATTAAAAGGATCAGAAAATAAAAGTAAAAGGTATGTAGGGGCGGATTCTAAATCCGCCCGTGTAAAAGCATAAAATGTCGTCATCCCCGCGAAAGCGGGGATCCATGTAAAATGTTAAAATAAAAGAACAATAAATTCACATTTTTAATTTTTATGATACCTATCATATACGTTTCCCACCTCGTAGGCACTAGTGTCCCA
>JAGLFH010000053.1 GCA_023144635.1 Candidatus Auribacterota bacterium
AAGCTATTAAAGAAAATTCCCCTTGTAATAGATACAAGAAATGCTCTAAAAAAGATAAATCTGAAAAATACTATCGTAGTAAAGGCATAATATTAAAATAATTAGAAGTCATCTTCGGTGTGTTTTTATGAAATATGCAGGTTAGATTATTCTTCTGTTTCAACAAAGCAGAGCTCAACTATATCTTCAGGAAAAATAACAGGTATTACTGACATTACTTTTACGGCAAGGTCTTTTTCAGCAATATTTTGATGTCCTGTACGGCAATCAAAATAGATAGGTGGTAAAGCTTCTGTCTTTAAAGATGCTTCACTTAAGCTTGCACAAATATTTCCAGTTACTGTGTTTACAAATTCTTTTACAGCATCGATCGATATATCACTAACCTCATGAGTTTTTTCATTAAGCATTTTTGAAGCTATCATGAAGAACATATCTTCTGATAGACTTAATACCACAAATCCGTTTATCTCACCAAATATTTTTTGCCTTATAGTAAAGCAAAAATTCTTTTGATTTAGATGCTCTCTTTGGCATCCACCTATTTTTCCTGATACACCAACGATCCTTCTAAAAAGATTTAGCATAATTGTGATCACTATATTGAGATGCTTTGTGCTATCAATATTCTGGAGTGATTCAATTATATCTTCCATGCTTTTTTTCTGCATATCATTGAATTCTCTTAAGTTTTCATCAAGCTGTTTAAGGGTTAAGTATCCCTTTTTAACAACAGCTTCACCTAAAAGTACTCTGTCTGATTTTTGTTGTTTAAGAAGATCATCAAGCTGAGATTTTGTAAGGAAATTTTGTTCTAATGCAAGTTCTGAGAAAAATTTGTTCTTTTTTCTCTGCAAGTCAGTTATTTTTTCGACTTGCTTGTAATTTAGATAACCTTTATCAAGAGCAAGAGTACCTAGCTTTACATTGATTCTCGTCTGATAATCAATAGCATCAAGAAGCTGCTTCTTGTCTAAAAGGCCTTTTTCCAATAAAAATTGTCCAAAAAATTTAATATTCATATGCTTTTACCGATCTTTTTAGATTATAAGTGAATGGTCTTTATAAAACAACGTTTTTTGTTGACTTGATATATCTTTGACATATCATTTAAAATACTTCTAATACTATGAAAAAGCCGCTAAACATAATACCTTACAAGATTTTTGCAAACACGATGAACATGGCTATTGATGAAGTTCTTTTTTTAATATCCATCGATCTTGGTCTTAATTTTTTAAGGTTCTACGGATGGGACAAACCTTGTATAACTTACGGATATTTTCAAAACCCTGAAATAAACAAAGACAAAAAAATAACTTATGTCAGACGCTTAACCGGAGGCGGAACAGTCATTCATGAAAATGATCTTACGTTTTCTTATTGCGGACACCTTAACCCTCCCTTTATCAGCACAAAAGAGATCTATAATATCTTCGGTTCACTAATAATGAAAAGCTTAAGTTCTGTTTCAAAAACAAATCATTTAGAACTTGTTAAAAAAAACAGACCTTTAGATAGACATTATAATTGTTTTGATACACCAGTCATAGAAGACATACTCTTTAAAGATAAAAAAGTATATGGAGGAGCAATTAGAAAACGAAAAGGTTCATTTCTTTTTCACGGAACCATTCAGGGAAGCATCGTTAAAAATAGAAAGGAAATAATGAAAACCTTTATTTCAAGTGCTAATGAATATTTTAGCAAAATTAACGATTTCAAACTTTCCAAATCAATGATAGCCCAAGCCAAAAAACTTGCAAAAGATAAATACAATAGTGATGAATGGAACATGAAAAAACGTGGTTCGTGATTTGTAGTTAGGGAATAGGCGAGACAGGGCGCGCGATATAAAGAGAAAATAAAAAGAAAAGAATAATGGGACGCAGATTTACAGGATAAAAAAAGATCAGAGTTTTTTTACTAACAACTAAAAATTAACTACTGACAAAGCCTATTAACTACGAAAATAATCTGTCCATAGTAATATGATATTTGACAAATCGCAAAAGATAGTCAGGATAAGCTCTAATATGACACTACGAAAAACAAAAAACACCTTAGACGCAGATTCAAAAAATTAAAGGATTTTTTTGCTAATAACTAACTGCTAACAACTAATTACTCTTTTTATTTTTGATTCCACAGAAATCAAAAATAAAAAAATGCCGGGACTCAGAATTGAACTGAGGACACACGGATTTTCAATCCGTTGCTCTACCGACTGAGCTATCCCGGCATTAGAAGTTTTTAATTATAAAGGAAATTCTCACCTGGTCAAGTAATTTTACCCTATTTTTATTCTTACATACATTAATCCATTTGGCGTGCTGAAAAATCCTAGATAACGTGAACCACTTGCAAATGGTAACGTCACAAGTACGAGGCCTGCAGTTGCCAAATGACGTAGTCGTATTTATTTATAAAAATTATTTGCTTTTCTTATTTAATCACTATTCTAATTCGCTTTTAGAGGTTGAAAAGTGCTGGGGCGCGAGGCTTGCGAACAGCGTGTGACGCAGGCGTATTTTTCTATACGTCGAGAAGCAGGCTGTGAGTATAACGAAGTGAATCAGTGCTTATCGACCTCTAAAAGCGAATTAATTAAGGAAGTTGCGGTCAAGACTCCGATACCTCACCGCCTCAGCAACATGAACAGATTCTATTTTTTCTTTGTTATCAAGATCTGCGATAGTTCGGGCTACTTTTAGGATCTTATCATGAGCACGGGCTGAAAAATTTAGTTCTCGGAATGCAGTTTCAAGAAGTTTTTCTGCGTTATCATCAAAATCACAGTACTTTTTTATCATTCTGGAATTCATGTCGGCATTTTTATGTATTTTAGTTTTTGAAAATCTTTGCTTTTGTAAATCACGGGCAGATTGTATACGGGATTGAATATTTACAGAATCTTCACCGGGATCCATATTTTTTAGTTCCTGATATTTTACAGGTTGGACTTCAATATGGATATCGATCCTGTCAAGAAGCGGTCCGGATATTTTAGATCGGTATCTCCTTATCTGAAATGGAGAACAAAGGCATTCTTTTGTTTCATCTCCGAAGTGTCCGCATGGGCATGGGTTCATAGCCGCTACAAGCATAAAATTAGCAGGAAAGGTGAGTGTTCCAGCTGCTCTTGAAATAGTAACAGTACCATCTTCAAGAGGCTGACGCATAACTTCCAAAACATTTCTGTTAAATTCAGGAAGTTCATCTAAGAAAAGAACACCGTTATGAGCTAAAGATACTTCACCGGGTTTTGGAAAAGATCCACCGCCGATAAGTCCTGTATCTGAAATTGTATGATGAGGGTTTCTAAAAGGCCTATTTTCAATTATTCCGCTTTCAGTTTTTATTGGTAATATTACGCTGTGAACTTTAGATACTTCCAAAGCCTCTTCAAGATTAAGCCGAGGCATTATTGAAGGAACTCTTTTTGCGATCATTGTTTTTCCTGATCCCGGAGGTCCGATAAATAGGATATTATGACCACCTGCAACAGCGATCTCTATTGCTCTTCTTGTAGATTCCTGACCTTTTATATCAGAAAAATTATCAAGATCATGTAGGTTACATGAAAAAATATTATCTTTTTTAACGATAAAAGGTAAAATTTGCGTTTTCTTTTCTAAAAAATCAGCAGCATGCGCAAGACTTTTTACAGGAAAAACATCTATTCCGTCAACAATACCTGCTTCACATGCATTTTCTATTGGAACTATTATTTTTTTTCTTTTACTTTTTCTTTCTTTTATTCCGCAACTTGCAGGAAGAACACCTTTTACTGAACGCACATCACCATTAAGAGCAAGTTCACCTAAGAAAAAATAATTTTCTATTGAATCAGGTGAGATCTGTTCTGAAGCGCATAAAATTCCAATAGCTATCGGAAGATCAAATACAGGACCTTCTTTTTTTACATCAGCAGGCGCAAGGTTTACAGTGACTCTTCCCTGAGGATATTTATAGCCTGAGTTTTGTATAGCAGACTTTACACGGTCTTTGCTTTCTTTAACAGCTGTATCAGGAAGCCCAACGATGACAAATGAAGGCAAAGAGGGCTTAATATCAACTTCTATTTCAATATCTATAGAATGTATCCCATGAACAGATATGGAATATTGTTTCGAAAGCATATGTCCATCCCCTTTAACATTTTTAAGGAAAAAAACTATCACAAAATAAGTTTTTTATTATATGGTTTTAAATCAAT
Organism: Candidatus Auribacterota bacterium; assembly: GCA_023144635.1. Classification (GTDB taxonomy): domain Bacteria; phylum Auribacterota; class JAFGBW01; order JAFGBW01; family JAFGJP01; genus JAGLFH01. The sequence continues at coordinate 4,220 of JAGLFH010000053.1, forward strand.
GAGTCAAGAAATTAGTCGCTTCTTCTTGAAATGCTTTAGATTAGCATACCGATAATTTTAAAGAAACAGCTTAAGACCTAACACTATTTCTCAATTATAATAACATTAATTTCTTGAAAAACTTTTCTATATCCTGTATTTTATTAAGATTATGCAAAATCTATATAAAAATAGTTCAACTTTTTTCAATTAAAGTTTCGAACTCTAGGAGGCAATTTTGAATAGTATTGCTGCAGAACATAAAATTTCTTTTGGACAAAAAACAGCCTTTGGTTTTGGTATGCTGGCCAACCAGCTTTTTGCAGCCGCACTTGGCGTTTTTATGGTGGTTTTAGTGGTTGGATTAGGTATGGATCCAGTTTTGGCCGGTATCTTAGGAGCCGCACCCAGAATATTTGATGCTATTACAGATCCTATTATGGGATATATTTCCGATCATACCAATTCCAGGTGGGGACGACGTCGTCCTTATATCTTTATAGGCGCAATTATAACAGGACTTTCTTTTATCTTCATGTGGCAAATACATGCTGAAGACAGTGAAACTTATAACTTTGTCTATTTTCTTCTTTGGTCACTTGTCTTTTACTTTGGATATACTATTTTTGCAACTCCTTATATAGCGCTAGGATATGAAATGAGTGATGATTTTAATGAAAGAACCCGCCTAATGGGAGCAGCTCAGTTAATAGGTCAGTTTGCATGGGTTTTAGCCCCTTGGTCCTGGGTCATTATTTATAATCCTAAACTTTTTGACAGCGCTCCAGAAGGAGCACGTTATCTTTCCATATGGGTTGGACTTGGTTGTATGCTAATAGGATTAATTCCTGCCCTTATTTGTAAACAAAAAGTGATTCCAAAAGAAGAACAAAAAAGCATCAATTTTCAAGATCTGATGGGAGAATTGAAAAAATTTGGAAATGGAATTTGGATCACTTTTAAATGTAAGCCTTTTCTTAAGCTGTGCGCAGTTACTTTTTTAATATTTAATGGTTTTCAAACGATTGCCGGTTTTGCCTGGTATATCATCGTTTTTTATTTATTTAAAGGCAGCATGGGTGCTGCAGGAACGTGGCCAGCCTGGTTTGGAACGATAAGTGCTTTGTGTACAATTTTTTTAGTTATTCCTGTTGTTACTTCTATTTCTGAAAAAATTGGTAAACGGGGTGCTTTTATTGTTTCCACTTCAATATCTATTGTGGGTTATATCCTAAAATGGTGGTGCTTTGATCCAACTAATCCTTATTTAATGTTTTTACCCTTACCTTTCTTAGCTTTTGGTATTGGAGGTCTTTTTACTTTGATGATGTCCATGACAGCAGATGTCTGCGATCTGGATGAACTTAATAACGGCGAACGTCGAGAAGGTGTTTTTGGAGCTGTTTACTGGTGGATGGTCAAATTGGGACAAGCTGTTGCTATTTTCTTTAGCGGACTTGTTCTTAAAGGAGTTGGATTTAAACAAGGACAAGCAGAGCAGCTTACATCCACATTAACCGGATTACGTATCGCTGATATCGTCATCCCTGTTATAGGAGCTTTGATAGCGATAGCTGTTATCTGGAGTTATAATCTCACCGGTAAAAGAGCTAATGAAATCCGTGATGAGCTAGAAAAACGCCGTGGAAAAAGTCAGTTAGCATAAAAATTTCTTTTATAGAGAAAGCTTGTAAAAAAAATATAAAAAAGTAGATAAGGGTTTATCTAACTTTTAAAACTGTTTAATTATCGATATATCTCTTATATTTTCGCTACGTGTTTTTTTTATCTAGTAACAATCCATATAGCATGTATTACTGCTGGTATATAAAACAAAAAGCATAAGATAATATTAATGATTAGGTCTTTTCCAGCACCTTTTTTCAAGAAGACTGCTAACGGTGCTAAAAAAATTGATATTATTATTAAAACTATTTTATTATCCATGATACTCTCCCTTTTCTTAAGTTAATATTATACCCTTTAATTCCCTTTATTTCGGAATAATACACCCACCAAGACATTCTTTCAACAAAATAAATTTGACAGGATTATAAAATTTCTCCATGAAGAGCAGAAGAAAATATCAGCTAGGTGAATTACTTCGCATTAAGAGGTTTAGAAGTGCTAAGGCACGAGGCTTGTAAACAAAATACGACGAAGTGTAATATTTGACTATAATGTGAAACACATCCTAATTCGCTTTAATGGGATTAGAAGTGCTGAGGCACGAGGCTTACGAGTAGTGTGCGACGCAGGGCGTATTTTATCAGAGGAGCACACTTGCGAGTATAACGAAGTGAATCAGTGCTTATCATCCCATATAAATGCGAATTATCAGCCGTCTATATGCTCATGCTCCATAACCTTAAAAACATACTCTTCTATTTTTGAGATATCTTCAAAGCGCACATCAATACCAAGAACACCTTTTAATTCATCTTTTTTATCTTTTACAATAAGACTTGATACGGTCATACATAGAGAAGAATCAATCTTTGATGTAAAAAGATCCGTTGCAAAAAGGTCACCATTTTGTATAGGTTGTTTAAACCACTTCCTGTCAGAAAAATTCTGTTTTTCAGGAAATTGTTTGTCATATTCACTTTTTTTATAAGGCTGTGTTATGTTATCCGTTAACTGCATACCATTGGTATCCGTTGCACAGATGAACTGAATAAAAGAATACTCTTTTATGATCTCCTGCATGGCTTCTTCCATTTTCTTTTTTTGCATAGATTGAATCCGTTTATCTGAAAGAAGATGGTTTAGTATATCAATAGATGCTTTTTGGGCTTTAACCTTTAGTTTATTAAGTTCTGATTCAAAAAACTGTGGAAAATGTATTTTTACTCCTTCAAGCATCTCATTTTCAGAAATAGAAGTTATCCTGTGGTTTTCATACTGCTTATCTACCCAGCGTTTTATATGAAAAACCTGTGGATTTATCTTTTTAATGCACTTTTCACCTTTTAAACCAAAATAATCATTTATCCAGCGCGCGATACCTGCACTACCTGATTTATCTGTTATTGCTACTCTCAAAGGCCTTCCAAGAAGTTTATCGGTATCAAAAATATTATAGATCTCTTCATTTTTTAATATACCGTCAGCATGGATCCCTGCCCTTGTCACATTAAAATCTTTACCAACAAGCGGATAATTATCCGGTATTTTAAAGCCCATGTTCTTTTGTGTATATTCAGCAACCTTTGTTATCACATCTATATCAACAGGCTCTTCTATTTGTGCTAACCCGCAAAGCTCTACTATTAATCCTTCCACAGGAGGATTGCCTGTACGTTCACCAAATCCGAGAAATGTACCGTTTGCTGCACATGCTCCGTAATGCCATGCCGTTGATGCATTAATAAGCACTTTATGGAAATCGTTATGACCGTGCCATTCTAACCATTCAGAAGGAAAGTCAGCATATTTTCTTAATCCTGCAATTATCTTAGGAACACTTCTAGGAAGCATTGCACCTACATACGGAACACCAAAACCAAGCGTATCACAAGCTCTTATTTTTATTGTCATCTTACTTTCATCAGCAAGCTTTCTAAGTTCCTGAGCAAAAGGTATTACAAAACCGAAAAAATCAGCCCTTGTAATATCTTCAAAGTGACATCTTGGAATAATACCTTCACTTAATGAATGTTTAACCACTGCAAGATAATCTTCCAAAGCCTGCTTGCGCGATTTTTTAAGTTTCAAGAAAATATGGTAATCAGAACATGATGTAAGAATACCTGTTTCTTTAAGGTTCATTTGTTTGACAAGCTCAAAATCCTTTATAACAGCACGGATCCATCCTGTTACTTCAGGAAATCTGTATCCTTTTTCAATACATTTTTCAACAGCATCTTTATCTTTTTTGCTGTATAAAAAGAACTCTGTCTGCCTGATAAGCCCTTTTTCACCGCTTAATTTATGCATAAAATCAAACAGTTCAACGATCTGTTCCACTTTATAAGGAGGCCGTGACTGCTGACCATCTCTAAATGTCGTATCTGTTATCCATATTTCTTCAGGCATCGAAGGGAGCTCAAAAGTATTATCAAAAAACACCCGTGGTACATGTTTATAAGGAAAAGCATCTCTAAAAAGATTTGGCTCTTTGACATTCTGCACTTCAAAATCACCATGAAAAAATTTCCTTGTGTTATACTTTTTATCTTTCATATTATTCTCCTCAATTTTTTATTTTTGAAATGGAGAGTTTATTATAGGGAATTTTTTGGAGTAGTCAAGAATTAACCTAAAATTCATTTATCATAGAACATAAAAACCTCTCTTCTGCAAGTATTTCCAAAAAATTCATTATATTCTTTCAGTTACAAAAATATTGACATTACAGTCCTTTATTCGTTAAATAGTGAGATATTTTTTAACTCTTGCGCCCATAGCTCAATTGGATAGAGTACCAGCCTCCGGAGCTGGGGGTTGGCCGTTCGAATCGGCCTGGGCGCAATTTCATTAAAAAGCTAGACAAAAGAAGTTAGAAAACAGAAGATAGAAATTAGAATAAATTATTAAGAACAGAAGAAAGCAAAGAAACAGATAATCAATAAAACTTCGATTTTTATACTTTTCTTCTTCTGATAGCTAAACGCTGAAGGCTAAATTATGGAAAGATCTGATAACAGAAATAACGATGAAATAAGACCTGTTTCTTTTGAAAAAGATATACAGATCCATCCTGACGGTTCTTGCCTTGTCACAATGGGAAAGACAAAAGTGATCTGTTCAGTCTTTATACAGAATTCCGTTCCTAAATGGATGTCAAATGATTCTATGGGCTGGGCAACATGTGAATATGACATGCTTCCGGGTGCAACAAATCAGAGGAATATGCGTGATTCTGTAAGAGGAAAAGTAAATGGACGCACCTCTGAAATAAAACGTATTATCGGCCGTTCAATGAGATCTATTCTAAATTTAAAAAAGATCCCGGGTAAAACTATATGGATAGATTGTGATGTACTACAGGCAGACGGAGGCACAAGGACAGCCTCTATTAGTGGTGCCTATACAGCACTTAAGCTTGCTGTTGAAAAAGGCTTACATGAAAAAACCATTTCACAAAACCCGATAGAAGATTCTGTTGCTGCAATAAGTGTAGGCATCTGCAATAATACTCTTATGCTTGATCTTGATTATAAAGAAGATTCTTGTGCTGAAGCTGATATGAACATTGTTATGAGCGGCTCAGGTAACTTTGTAGAAATACAGGCAACAGGTGAAAAACACCCCTTTACAGAAGATGAATTTCTAAACGCTCTTAAGCTCGCTAAAAAAGGAATATTGTGTATCCTAAAAAAACAAGGGGAGGTCACATATGAAAATCCTTCTGGCAAGTAACAATAAGCACAAACTTATCGAATTTAAAGCTCTTTTAGAGCCTGAGGGAATAGAAGTCGTAGGCTTGTCTGATATGCCTGAGAGTATCACTGTTGAAGAAACAGGAAATACTTTTTTGGAAAACTCTATTTTAAAAGCAAGAGCTGCTTTTACTGCTTTCGGTCTTCCATCTGTTGCAGATGATTCCGGTCTTGAAGTCGTTGCTCTTGATAATAAGCCTGGCATCTTTTCATCTCGGTTTGCCGGAGTTGATGCAACCGATGAAAAAAACATTCAAAAGCTTCTGGAAGAGATGAAAAACATCTCTATTGGTAAACGACAGGCACAATTCGTATGCGACGCAGTCTTCGTAACAGGCCTTGATGATGAAACAAGTTTTGCAGAAGGAATAACAGAAGGTGAAATAACATTTGAACCCAAAGGAGATAAAGGTTTCGGGTATGATCCTGTATTTTTTTATCCTCCACTTCAAAAGACTTTTGGAGAGATCCCTATGGATGAAAAAAACAAGATCAGCCACAGATTCAAAGCCACTCAGGCAATCAAATATAAAATAGTAAAATTTTGCAAATCAGGTCATGACACCCAATGAACACAGCTCTTGTGCATGACTGGTTAAACGGGATGAGAGGCGGAGAAAAAGTCCTTGAACATATTTGTTCTCTTTTTCCCAACGCCCCTATCTTCACACTACATAGTGAAAAGAATAAAATTTCTGAGATCATTAATGCTCACAAAACAAGTAATTCTTTCATACAAAATCTTCCTTTTAAAAAAAGTATTTATCGTTATTATCTTCCTCTTTTTCCAAAAGCTATCGAAAAATTTAAGTTTGATGATTTTGATCTGGCAATAAGCACATCTCATTGTGCAGCTAAAGGAATAAAAGTGGACAATTCCACTTGTCATATCTGCTACTGCTTTACACCTATGCGGTATGTTTGGTCTCTTGCAGATCAGTATTTTGGAAAAAACCCTGTAAAAAGAGCTTTATTAAAACCTTTTTTGTCATATTTAAAAAAATGGGATTTTGAGAGCTCAAAACGTGTAAACCGCTTTATAACAATTTCTAAAACAACACAAAAAAGAATAAAGGCTTTTTATGGAAGAGAATCTTCTATTATCTATCCGCCATGTAATATCCCTTTTTCTCCAGTTAATGATAAAGAAGATTTTTATCTCATAATATCAGCGCTTGTTCCTTATAAAAAAATAGATCTTGCTATTAATGTATTTAATGAACTTAAATACCCGCTAAAAATAGCAGGCTCAGGACCTGACGAAAAAAGGCTTAAAAAAATAGCAGGTCCTAATATTTCTTTTTCAGGCTGGATAAGTGAAGATGAAAAAATTGATCTTTATAAAAAAGCAAAAGCTTTTATCTTCCCCGGTGTTGAAGATTTTGGTATAACCCCTCTTGAATCGATATCATGTGGAACACCTGTTATAGCGCTTAAAGAAGGTGGAGCATTAGAGACAATAAATGAAGAAACCGGTATATTTTTTGATTCTCAATCTGAACAATCCCTAAAAGAAGCTGTTTTAAAATTTCACAAAAACCCTTTCTCAATTCAGACAAAGCCGGATTATTTTGATAAATTTTCACCTGCTGCATTCAAAGAAAACATAAAAACGACTATAGCTGATACTTTTACTGCTTTCAAAAAAGGTAAACTTATCTTCTGAAAACTATAATAAAAAAACTCTCATAAAAGGAATACACCTACGTCGTTACACGGGTTCTCTTCCCGTTGGGAAACCACTAAAAAAAAAGGGAATCCTTCTTTCGAAGAACTCCTTTTTTTACGACCCCAACGGGAATCGAACCCGTGTTGCAGGGATGAAAACCCTGTGTCCTAGTCCCCTAGACGATGGGGTCAAACTTTAAAAAACTTATAAAAAATTAAATTGAGCCGCGTTGGATTCGAACCAACGACCCACGCCTTAAAAGGGCGTTGCTCTACCAACTGAGCTAGCGGCCCAATATATAAAAAAACTATTAAATACACTCTATAAAAAGTGAACAAACAAAGGAAGGTATTATAAAGTAATATATTTATATTTCAAGTATTTCTTTTTCTTTTTTATGAAGAATACTATCTATCTCTTTTATATACTTATCTGTCTCTTCCTGAACTTTTTTCTCACCTTCAAATTTATCATCTTCCGTAAGGAGTTTATCTTTTTCTTGCTTCTTTATAATATCATTTACATCCCTGCGAATATTTCGTACTGCAATCTTCCCGTCTTCTGCCTTCTTCTTAATGATCTTAATTAGCTCTTTTCGTCTTTCCTCGCTAAGATCCGGCACTGGAAGACGTATTGCTTTGCCGTCAACAACCGGATTAATACCTACATTTGCTGATGTTATAGCTTTAGATACAGCTGTTACCGATGAAGGATCCCATGGAGTTATGACCATCATCCTCGGCTCAGGTATTGAAATACCAGCAAGGCTTTTTATAGGCGTTGGCGTTCCATAATAATCAACGATAATACTATCGACAAGAGCAGGACTTGCTTTTCCAGTACGTATTCCTGAAAAATCTTTATGCATTATATCAATTGTTTTTTTCATTTTTGAATCACATTCTGCAAGTATCTCGGGTAAAGACATCTGTCCCTCCTTAAATAATATCAGCTAATAATAGTTCCTACGTTTTTCCCTTTAACAGCATTAGCAATATTTCCGGGTATCTTCATACTTAAAACAATTATCGGAAGATCATTTTCCATACATAGTGAAACTGCCGTAAGATCCATTACCTTTAATTTGTTCTTTATCACTTCTAAATAGCTAAGTTTTGAAAGCCTTTTTGCATTTTTATTTTTAACTGGGTCTGATGTATATACACCATTTACTTTTGTAGCTTTTACAAGCACCTGGGCACCTATTTCATTTGCACGAAGAGCTGCAGCAGTATCTGTTGTGAAATATGGATTCCCGGTACCGCCTGCTATAATTACAATTCTTCCTTTTTCAAGGTGGCGTACAGCACGGCGCTTTATAAACGGCTCAGCTATCTCTTTAACCTCAATGGCCGTTAATACCCTTGTAGGAGTATTTAACTTTTCAAGTGCATCCTGCAAAGCAACCGCATTTAAAATAGTTGCAAGCATACCCATGTAATCTGCGGTTATCCTATCAATGCCTTTTTTACTCTCATGTCCACCGCGATATATGTTTCCTGCACCAATAACAACCGCTATCTCTATACCCAGATTGTGAACCTTTTTAATGCGTTTTGCTATATCACGGACTTCAACAGGATCAATACCAAAACCACGTTTTCCCTGTAAAGCTTCACCGCTTAATTTTAATAAGATCCTTTTATATTTAAGACGCATCTTTGCCATTAAACACTTCCTGTTTTTTAAATCAGTTAAAACAGATTAATAATACACTTAAATACAAATATTGAAAATAGTTCTTTCAACAAAATAAATTAAAAATTATTCTTCACCAAGTACAAAACGCACAAAACAAGAAACATCAATTGTATCATCAACTTTTTTTGCTATCTCAGCCACATAATCTAAAACTTTCATTTTCGGCTCTTTAATATATGGTTGATGAATAAGACAGACCTCGGAAAAATATTTTTTTATTTTTCCATCAACTATCTTATCCATAATATGCTCTGGCTTTCCTTTGATCTGAGCTTTATGGATCTCTTTTTCTTTTTCTAATAGATCATCAGGAATATCTTCTTCACGTATATACATAGGCGAAGAGGCAGCAATCTGCATACAAAGATTTTTTTTCATTTCTTTTACTTCATCATTATCTGCTGATTCTGCTTTTCCGCATGATACTTTTACAAGAACACCTATTCTTCCACCCATATGAATATAGCTTTCAACAGAGCCTTTATCATCACTTGTCAGACATTCCAATCTTCTTATTCTTAAGTTCTCGCCGATCTTTCCAGTTATCTCCGTTAGTGCATCCTGGACTGTCTGAGAAGTATTCTTTGAAAAGTTTTGAGTTAAAAGTTCCTCTACATTCTTTGTTTTGTTCTTTTCAACATGAACTGCAAGATCATTAACAAATTCCTGAAACATTTCGTTGCGTGCAACAAAATCTGTCTCAGAATTTACTTCTACAAGCACTCCTGTTTTTGAGTCGCTTGATATTTTAGATGATATAAGGCCTTCCTTAGTATCACGGCCGCTTCTTTTTGCAGCCACAGCTTTTCCCTTTTTACGAAGGATCTCTATAGCTTTCTCCATCTCTCCTTCAGACTCAACAAGAGCTGTTTTACAATCCATCATACCTACATTTGTTTTATCTCTTAACTCTTTTACCAGACTCGCTGTTATCTCAGCCATTTTTAAAATCTCCTTTAATTCAAAATAAACTTTTTATTCTTTAGCTGTTACTTTTTCTTTATTGGAATCTTCTGAGGAAGCTTTTTCTTTTTTTACATCTGCTATTTTCTCTTTTTTTACTTTTATATTCTTTTCTACTTTTTTAGGTTTCTTATGATCTTTAGCTTTAGCAGGACTTTTTGTCTTTGCTTTTGCTTCAGCTTCTTTAGCTTTTGCAGCAGCCTGTTTTGCTTCTCTTTCTTTTCTCTGTTCTTCTTCTTTCTTCTGACGTGAAAGACGGACCTGCTCATATTTTTCCTGTCCTGTAAGAATAGAAGCATGTATTTTTGAAAGAATATAACGAATTGAACGGATAGCATCATCATTACCCGGAATGACGTGATCAACTATATCAGGATCACAATTTGTATCAACAATTGCTATTACAGGAATATTTAATTTTCTCGCTTCTGCAACTGCTATTGCCTCACGCCTTACATCAACAATAAAAACAAGAGCCGGAACCTGTTTCATATCTCTTATACCATCAAAGTTCCTATTGAGTTTTGCTTTTTCTTTTAAAATACCTGAAAGTTCTTTTTTCGTGATCTTGTCATATGTACCATCGAATTCCATCTTTTCATATTTTTCAAGCTTATCTATACTTGCACGTATAGTAGCATTATTTGTCAGCATTCCGCCTAACCATCTTTCAGTTACATAATAGTTACCTGTTTGAGTAGCTATCTCTTTTATGGCCTCTTTTGCCTGACGTTTTGTTCCTACAAAAAGTATTTTTCCACCATTTGCAACGAAACGATTTACGGTATCGCATGCTTTTTTAAGTTCTTCTACAGTTTTTTGAAGATTAATAATGTATATCCCTGCGCGTGCCTGGTAAATATACGGTTTCATATTAGGATTCCAGCGCTTTGTCTGGTGCCCAAAATGCACTCCAGATTCTAATAATTCACTCATACTAATATTTGTTGTCACAGCATGCCTCCCTTTTGCATAAACAGCACTTATTATAGCTGTTCGTATGTATTTTTTAAGTTATTTACACTTTGCCTGATTCATAACCGGTAATAATCTGCTTTACTCGAGCGTTCTAACCAGCCGAAATCAAGTAAGAAACGTCTACATGACGCTTACCAAAAGTGGCATATAATATATCATAAAGCCTCATGAATGCAAGAAATATTTTACTGTTTAATGATATATATAGAATAGATTTATACATAAAAATGCAAAGATATCTCAATCATTCAGAAATAATAAAATAAAAGTTAAACACCTATGATCATGTAAGTTATATTAAGAGTGATAATCAACATCTACTTCCAAAGCATCAATACCCTTTTTTATTATATTTTCACAATGAGAATCCTCTTTTTCATCATCTCTTGATAAAAAAATAGGTTCACCTGTTTTGACAATTACCCTGGAAAAAGGAATAGGAATCACAAACCTGTCCCATGTCTTAAGCTTAATCGCCTTACTTACCTGATAAGAAATAGGAATTATCGGTCTTCCTGAAAGCTTTGCAAGCGAAATAACACCTTTTTGAACAACACCAAAAGGTCCTCTGGGGCCATCAGGCGTTATAGCGACTGAATCACCTTTTTTAAGAATCCGTAAAAGTTCCTTTAATGCCTTTGCGCCACCCTTTGAACTGGAACCCTGAACAAAATTAACACCAAGTTTTTTTGCCGTTTTTCCTATTCTTGTACCGTCCCTGCTCTGGCTAGCAATCACACACACTTTTTTTTCAGGGAAACGTCTTGGATGATAAAAAGTCAGATACAAAAGCCTCCTGTGCCATAAAGCAAAAATCACATTCTCACCTTTTTCGTAAAAAGGCCTTACAGATTCATCATCGTATCTGACAACGCGTTGGGTCTTACAAATCAAATATATGATAAAGGAAGCAAAATTGATTATTATGATATCTTTTATATCTGCCCATGTTATTTTCAATTAGTAATTCCTTTTTTCTGATCAAAAAAACTCTAAGAATAAGAAGCAATAGACAAAATTATTCATCCTAACACGGTCCATTCGGGGAACGCCCTACTACTTTTACTTCTCTACATGGTTCCCTGCTAATCCAGGGATGACAACGCTTTATATTTTATTTTTACACGAATTGCATATCATACAATTTTTTATAAAGGCTGCTTTTTATTAAAAGTTCATCATGCCGTCCGTATTGGACTATTTTCCCCTGATCCATCACATATATGACATCAGCTTTCATTATAGTAGAAAGGCGGTGAGCAATGACAATAACAGTTCTTCCTTTCATCAAAGTATTTATAGCATCTTGCACTATGCGCTCAGACTCAGTATCAAGTGCAGATGTTGCCTCATCCAATATTAAAATAGGCGGATTTTTAAGAAGCGCACGCGCTATTGCTAAACGCTGTTTTTGTCCACCAGAGAGCCTTGCACCTTTTTCTCCGATAACTGTATTATATTTATCAGGAAAAGACTCTATAAAACCAGCAGCATGCGCAACATGTGCTATATTTTTTATCCTTTCAATATCTATGCCCTCATTACCATAAGCTATGTTTCTTGCAATAGTATCATTAAATAAAAAGGTCTCCTGAGTTACCATTCCTATTTTTTCTCTTAATGATTTTATATTGTAGGAACGTAAATCTGTTCCATCTATTGAAATATCACCTTTTTGAGGATCAAAAAATCTTGGAATTAAGCTTACTAATGAAGTCTTTCCGCATCCTGAAGGTCCGACAATCGCCGTTATTTTATTTATTCCTAGATTAATATTTATATCTTCTAGAACATCCTGATCTTTTTCATAAGCAAAAGAAACATTAGAAAATGTTATGTTGCTCTTTATATCAGAAAATTCTTTTGAACCTTTTACTTCTTTAATACCTTCCTCTGCATTTAAAAGCTCAAAGATCCTGTCAAGTGATGCCATCGCATTTTGTACGGCAAAATTTAATTTTCCTATGGTTCTCAAAGGTTTTACTAAAGATGCCATACATATCAGGTATAACATAAAAAAGCCGGGTGTAATTTCACCTCTCATGACCTTAGGCGGAAAAACAATAAGTAAAAACATTACAACAACTCCGCCTATTATTTCTGTTAAAGGATTAAAAATCGACTGCTTCTTCATCATATCAACACGTAAGTTCTTAAATTTATCCAGCTGTTTATAAAAACGGCTCTGTTCATATTTTTCCATACAAAAGATCTTTACTATCTTTATTCCTGAAATGGTCTCGTTTATTACCGAGCTTATATCAGCAACTTTCTCAAGAGTTTTTCTGCTTATATTTCTTATTTTTCTTCCTATGATCGAAACAGGAACAAGCAAAAAAGGAAGTACAGTCAAACATAAAAAAGACAGTTTCCAATCAATGATAAAAATGATTATTAAAAAGGGTACTACCTGAACAGCATCTTTAATATTTATCATAAAACGTCCCGAAAAGACCTCATGTATAAGGTTGACATCATTTGTAATCCGGGACATCAGCTCACCTATCCTGCTTTTTGAAAAATATGTCATAGGAAGATCATAATATTTATTATAAAGTTTTGTGCGTACATCACGCCCTACCATCTGACCTACGATCTCCATGCTTACCTGCTGAACGTAAAGAAAAATACCTTTAAGGAAAAATGCTATGAACACAAAAAGACCTACAAAAAAAAGCATCCTAGATTTATCACAGGAATTTATTGTATCTACAATACTTTGCAGTTCACCAAAATACGGGATAGTAATAAATTTCATAACGCTGGGTAGTTCTATTATTTTTTCTGCTAAAATACGGTCAACAAGAGGCACAACAGCAAGGATTGAAAAACCATTTAAAAAAGTATAAAAGATTAAGCAGAAAACAGAGATTATCATATATCTGTAATAAGGAAAAGTAAGTCTTATTAATTTTAAAAACCGTTTCATATACTTTTAGTCCATATTCAAAAAATCAATTATTGAACTTGCTGCTTTGGAAGCCGCACCACCACTTCCAAGTCTTTTTTTAACATTACAAAGTTCATTTACAGTTTTTTTAGTATATTTTTCATCAGTAATATATTTTTTTATCTCTTTTAAAATATTCTCTCCGTTTAAGTCCCACTGAATAAGCTCAGGAACAATTTTTTTTCTAGAGATCACATTGACCATTCCTATGTAAGGTATTTTAACAAGCACCTTTGCAATTAACCATGTTAAAAATGCGACTTTGTAAACTATTATCATCGGGCGCTCAAAAAGACAAGATTGAAGCGTTGCAGTGCCGGATGCTACAACAACTATATCGCTTGATGACATTATGTCCGATACATCATCGCTATAAACTTTTACATCCGTTATTTCTTTTTCATCTAAATAATTTTTTATAATAACTTCCAGATTTTTTTGTGCTGCAGAAATAATAAAAACAAACCGGTTCGGGTCATTTTTATCAATTTCACTCTCATGCAATTTTATAGCCTCAATCATGGAAGGAAGTATTTTTTCAACCTCTTTTGTCCGGCTTCCAGGAAGCAGGCCTATTATTTTTATTTTCTTTTCAATATTTAAGATCTCTCTTAAATTTTTAGCCTTATAGTCAGCTATCATATCGACCATCGGGTGACCTACAAAATCAGTATCTAATCCATACGGGCTGTACAGATCTTTCTCAAATTCAAAAAACACAATCATCTTATCTACAAGCCCTGCTATTTTACTTATTCTTTTCCTTCCCCATGCCCAGACCTGCGGGCTTACATAATAGATAACAGGGATACCGAGATGTTTTATGTTCTCTGCTAAACGCAGGTTAAAACCGGGATAGTCAATGAGAATTATAGCGCTATAATCATTTTTTTTAAGTGTATCTATCACATCATTCATCAATTGTTTAAAATCGAAATAATGTCTTAGTACTTCTACAAAGCCAACAACAGCCAGCTTTGTTATATCAAATAAGATGTTTGCACCGGCTTGCTTCATCCTTTTTCCGCCAACGCTGTCAATTTTGAGGTCCGGAGATTTCTGAAGAAGTTTTTCTATAAGTTCAAAACCCCTTATATCGCCTGAAACTTCTCCAGCTACTATGAATATTTTTTTGTTTTTCATAAAAGTTACTTTTTACCTTTTTGCCAGGTAATATCTTTTAAGTTAAGCGGAGGGTATCGTGTATTTGTTTTACAATTTCTGCAGCAACACAAAGAGCAAGGTGTCCGTGTTCTGCAGATACTTTTGGTTTTTTTGAAGAAATACAGCAATCCGTAAAATCCATCAGTTCTAATTTTAGGGGCTCATCTTTTTGAACAGGAACTTTATGTGAAACTATTTTCTTTCCCTTCATCTCATACATCACGCCTTTACTTTCTTTATAATCAAGGGAAATATATGTCTTCTCCTGAAAGATCCTTATCTTTCTCATCTCTTTCATACTTATACGGCTAACGCTTACATTAGCAACACATCCGCCTTCAAATTCTAATCTTGCATTAGCAATATCTTCATTTTCACTCAAAACAGGTACTCCCACCGCCTTGATCTCCTTTACCGGTCTATTTACTATAGTAAGAATTATATCAATGTCATGTATCATAAGATCAAGGACAACACCAATATCAATACTCCTTGCTTTATAGGGAGCAAGTCTGTGTATTTCAATAAAACGGGGATGTTCTATTTTATCCCTCACTGCAAGAAGAGCAGGGTTAAACCTTTCAATATGACCCACCTGAAAGACAATATTTTTATCTTTTGAAAGAAATATCAGAGAAACAGCCTCTTCAATTGTTTTTGTGATCGGCTTTTCTACAAAAATATGTTTATCCTGCTTTATAAAATGAGAAGCTATATCAAAATGTGCAACCGTAGGAACTGCAATGCTGACTGCATCAATATCAAGCGGAAGCAACTTATAATCTGAAAAATATTGAGCACCGTATTTTTTTGCTATCTTTTTTCCCTGCTTTTCGTCTGTATCAACAACATACTTAAGAGAACTTTGGGGGCTCGTGCTAAATATACGGGCATGATGCTGCCCAAGATGACCAACACCGATAACTGCAACATTAAGATTTTTCATTTTTATCTATCCCGAAAACATGAATGCCGGCTTCACGTGCTTTTAAAAGAAAGTCTTTTTTATTAAGAATAAGCGTTTTTTTTGCATCTATGGCAAGTACATGTGATTTACTTTCTATCATAATATCCAAAGTGCGAGTGCCAACAACAGGAAGGTCAAAACGCATATCCTGCTTTTTTTTACTAAGCTTTATAACAACAGTATTTTTTCCTGCAAGTAAGCCTGCTCTTTTTATAACAGAATCTGTTCCCTCAATTGCTTCTACAGCAACTACTGTCCTATCTTTTACAACTATGGTCTGTCCAATATCAAGATCAGCAATAGATCTTGCTATCCTTTCACCAAAGACTATATCATTTCTAATGTTCTTTTTTAAACTCCCACCGGTCATCAATCCTGAATCGGCCAATTGATCTTTCATAAAAACAGAAGAATCAATAAGACTTATTCCATCTTTTTGAAGCTCATCAGCTACTGTTGAAAATATTGGTTCAGCACCGCGCATTTTTATTTTGGCTAGAAGTTTAACCATTCTAAGATCAAGTTTCAGCCTTCCAAAAAGTCTTGTCGGCTTTACTTGCCCTGCCATTATAACTTGATTTACATTATTTTTTTTGAAGAACTTAATAAGTTTTCCAAGCTGACCTATTTCTATCCAGCATACAACATCACAAAAATTTTCGATCTCTTTTTCTGTCTCTCCTATTAACGCAGCAGCAATTATTTTTTTAACACCCGCTTTACGAGCACCCTTAGCTACAAGAAGAGGATAATCTCCGTTTCCTGAAATAATGCCTATGGTTTCATTCATTTAGAAATACCCCTTTCAGATGATCCTATAAATGCTAAAAGAGTTTTTATTTCTTTTATATCAGAATGCAGTTCACTTGATATTTTATCCACTGCATGCTTAGTTGAAAGACCACTTCTAAAAAGGATCTTATATACTTTTTTTAATTCCTTCCTTACTTCTTCAGAAAAGCCATGCCTTTTAAGGCCGATCTTATTTAGTCCATGTATTCTTGCAGGATGACCGTCTGCCATCATAAACGGAAGAATATCTTTTACAACTTTTGAACAACCACCAACTATAGAGTATTTACCTATTCTTGCAAACTGGTGAACGGCCGTAAGACCACCTATAATAGCATGTTTACCTATAGTCACATGCCCGGCAAGCGTTGAGACATTAGACATTATCACATGATCATTTACAATACAATTATGAGCTACATGAGAATATGCCATTATCAGACAATCTTGCCCGATCGAAGTAGATTTATCTTCTCCGGTTGCACTGTTTATAGTAACGCTTTCACGTATAACTGTCCTAGCCCCGATCTTCACAAAGGTCCTTTCACCTTTAAATTTCAGATCCTGACATGCTGTTCCAATTGAAGCAAACGGATACACCACACATCCATTACCTATAGTTGTATGTCCGTCTAAATAAACATTTGCAATTAGGGTTACATTATCTTCGAGTACAACATTGGGACCAACAGTGCAAAAACGACCTATCGTAACATTCTTTCCTATTTTTGCATCCCTGTGGAGAAAAGTAGGTTCTTCTATATTAACTGTCATTGCAATCAATCCATAAATTAAGCAGCCTTCGGCTGCAGCTTTAAGCTGTAAGTTATACGTTTTAAGTTACACATCTGACTTCCATTTTTTTTACAACTTATAGCTTACAACTTACTGCTTTTAAATTCCCATCGTCAGACATCTACAACAGTAAAAGTCAATACCGCTTCTGAAGCAAGCTTTCCGTTAACTGTTGCCTTTGTCAGTACCTTGGCTATTTTTGTTCTTACCTTGATAAACTCAACATCAATAACAAGCGTATCGCCCGGCACAACAGGTTTTCTGAAACGCACTTTATCGATCGCAATAAAATATGGTATCTTCTTTCTATATTGCTCCATGCGAAGCATCAAAACACCTGCAACTTGAGCCATTGCCTCGACGATTAGAACACCAGGCATAATAGGATGATCCGGAAAATGACCATTAAAAAAATCTTCGTTTACTGTAACATTTTTTATTCCCGTAGCTTTAATAGAATTTTCAATATTAACGATCTTGTCAATAAGCAAAAACGGATAACGATGAGGCAATATTTTTAGTATATCGTTTATATTAAGAACTGTTTCTTCATCTGTTATTTCCACGTTGTTTATTTCATTGCATTTATTATTTTTTACATTTTCAGTTGATATAAGGTTAGCAGCTAATTTTTTTGCAAAAGCCACATTAAGAGGATGCCCTGATTTTGATGCAATTATATGTCCTCTTATATGCTTACCAAGTAAATAAAGGTCTCCCATAAGATCAAGTATCTTATGCCTTACAAATTCATTATCAAAGCGAAGCTCCTCTTTACTAAGAATTGCTTCATCACCTATTACAACTGCATTATCAAGACTTCCGCCTTTTATCAGCCCACGGTTCATAAGTTCTTCTACATCCCTGTAAAAACAAAAAGTACGGCACTGAGATATTTCTTTTTCAAAGTTATCCTTATGAATATCCATGCTGATGTATTGTGTGCTTACAAGAGGATGATCATATGAAATAGTATATGATATTTTTAAACCGTCATAAGGGAAAATAGCTACGTAAGCGTCATCCATATACTCGTAAACAGGATTAGTTACTGTCATCTCTTCGATATTAGCATCCTGTTTTACAGTTCCCGCCTGTTTAATAAGATCAACGAACATACTTGAGCTGCCATCTCCTACAGGAGGTTCATTTGCATCTACTTCAATAATTACATTATTAATGCCAAATGCCATTAAAGATGCAAGCACATGCTCTACAGTATGAACTTTTACATCTCCCTTACCAATTGTAGTACCTCTTGCAACACTTACTACATTATTAACATCAGCTTCAATAACAGGATGCCCTTTTACATCTGTCCTTACAAACCGAACACCTGTATTTATCTCAGCAGGTTTGAAAGTAATCGTTGTCTTATTTCCTGTATGAACACCTATACCGGAAGCAGATACAGCTTTTTTAATTGTTTTTTGATTTCTCAATTTTTTTTCCGTTTTTTCTCAAGAGTTTTGATTTTCTTTTCCATTTCTGAAACCTTTTTTAATAGTTCGGGAAGTTTTTGCATCGCTATCTGTATACGCTTTGATCTACTATGCGAAATAGCCGGAAAACCTGAAACTGTCTCACCTTTATCAATATTTCGAATAACACCTGCTCTTCCTGCTATAACGGCATTATCGGCAATATTCACATGACCAGTAACTCCGCTCTGACCTGCAAGAATCACATTTGAACCTATACTTGTAGATCCCGCAATACCTGTTTGTGCACATATGATTGTATTTTCACCAATATTTACATTGTGTGCTATTTGAACAAGATTATCGATTTTTGTACCTTTTGAAATAACTGTTTTTCCAAACCTTGCACGATCAATTGTTACATTCGCACCTATTTCGACATCATCCTCTACAAAGACCGTTCCTATCTGAGGAATTTTCTTGTGTATTCCCCTTATTGTTGAAAAGCCAAATCCATCGCTTCCTACAACAGCTCCGCTATGTATGATAACCCTGCTTCCTATTTCTATTCTTTCTCTTACACTAACATTTGGATAAAGAAGGCAATCATCTCCAATTTTTGTTTCTTGTCCTATATACGTACATGCACATATAACTGTACCAGATCCTATCCATGCATTTTTATCAATAACTGCAAAAGGAGCAATATGTACATCTTTTCCAAGCTTGACTCCATCAGCAATATAACACTTTTCACTTATACCTGGTTTATGTTCTACCGGAGGAGGAGCAACAAGCTTTACTATTTTCGCAAAACTAAAACTTGGATCATCAACAATTATAAAATTCTTTCCTTCAATATTCTTAAAATCAAATTCAGAATCTATCAAGATTGCTGATGCCTCAGTCTCGTTTAAAAGTGAGGCATAACGATTGTTAGCTAAAAAAGCAATATCACCTTTTCCGGCTTCTTTAATTCCTGACACTCCTGAAATAATTAACGAATCATCACCTATTACTTTTCCGCCTAAATAATCAGCGAGATCTTTTATCGTCTTTTCCAATCACTGCCTACTTTGCTGTAGAATTTTCTTTCTCTTTTCTATATTTATCATTCAATATCTTAATAATATCAGCGGTCAGCTCATTTGCTTTTGCTTTATATAAAAGGACTTGGTCATCAAAAATAAGGGTATATCCGTCTTTTTCTCCTGTTTCATTAATGACTTTGACTATCTCCTCTGTTAACTTTTTAAAAATAATATCACGTTCTTTAAGAAGCTCTTCTTTTGAATCATTTGTAAAATCTCTGAGCTTTCTCATCTTATCTGTAAGTGCTTTCTGCTTTTCCTCTTTTGCCTCATCACTAAGAAGCTGCAGCTCATTTCTTAACTTATTTATTTCATCGACCAACTTCTGGCCGTCTACTTCCTTTTTGTATTTCTTTTTCTGCAGTTCTTCATTATGGTCTTTTGTCTTTTCATATGCCCCAAAAATCTTTTCAAAATTAACATAACCAACCTTCATCTCATCGCAAAACACTTCTTTTGCTGATATTTGCATACTAACTAAACATAAAATAGTCATTGCCCAAAATGTCATTTTTTTCATAACTCTCATGCTATACCCTCCTTGCGAAAAGACTTATTAAATATTATAAAAACTTAAACAATCGTACATTTTTCAAATCCCGTATGTTAGCAAATTCTTTTTTAAGAAACAACTCTAAAAAGTAGTTCCTAGGTTAAAAGTAAATACTCCGTTTTCATTTGAATGGAAATCATCTGTTATTACAGGATATCCGTAATCAAAACTGATCGGCCCGATAGGCAGCTTTATTCTAAGCCCAATACCGACAGAACCATTAAGATCACCAAAATCTGCATCACTAAGGTTACTATATAAGTTTCCCACATCAAAAAATGTAGCTATACCAAGCCTCTTAAATATAGGAATAGTATATTCAAAAGTTGTATAGGCATAATATTTACCTCCAATAGGATCATCATTTATATCATGCGGGCCTATATCCCTGTATTTAAAACCTCTAATACTTGTAGGACCTCCGATGAAGTATTTATCAAATAGTGGAACATCCAAAGAATCACCGTATTCTTCAATAAGCGATGTCTTAAATTTGATCATGAATACATGATCATCAAAAAAACTAAAAAAACTGTAATGACTGAAAGCCGTTTCGTAATATTCTGTATTTCCCCCAATGCCTGCAACTTCACCTCTTATAGTTGTCTGCATACCTTGCGTAGGATAATAATATGAATTCCTTGTATCACGTGTTAGTGAAAGACCTATTTTACTTATTGTCCTTAGACCTTCTTCATTCTTTATCTGGTCAGAAGCATAAGGACTTACATTAGTTATTTCAGCCTCTTCATATCCGTAACGTGTTGTCATCCTGCTAAAACGGCCTACAGGCCATGCAAGACTCAACCCGCCTCCTGTTCTTTCTTCATCAAAGACAGATCCGATATAACTGCTGGAAGAATCATAAAGGTCAAACCCAAATGAAAGCTTTTTATCTAAGAACCAAGGTTCTACAAAACTTAAAGATAGATCTTTTGTCACTTCACCATATTCCATTCTAAGTTTTAATTTCTGAGCATCGCCTGAAAGATGAGGCCAGTTAAAAAGATCAAAGTTGTTCTGAGCAATTTCTATAAAACCCATAAAATTCTCAACAGAGCTGAATCCAGCACCAAAGCTAAGTTCACCTGTCCTTCCTTCTTCAACACCAATAATAAGATCACGATATTCCTCTTTACTTTCAGGATCTGGATAAATTTCAACTTTTTCAAAAAGCCCAAGGTTATTAAGCCTATTTTCGCTTATTTCAGTTTTAACACCGTCAAAGACCTCTCCGGGAGCAACGATTATCTCTCGCCTTAAAACAATGTCTTTTGTTTTCATGTTGCCGATAGTACGTATTTTGTTAACGTAAACCTTTATTCCTTCATTAATATAGTACTTTACGTTCATCCCTCCTGTTGTTTCATCAATAACCGTATCTACCCCAACACGTGTATCTATATATCCTTTTTGATAATAAAGGTGCTCGATCCTTTTTAGATCATCAGTCAGATTTTCAGGAATAAAATATTCACCTGATAAAAGTATATTACCAATAGCAAGCTCATCATCTGGAAAGATCGTATTCCCTTCATAAGTTACATTGTTTATCTTATATTTTGAACCTTCATGCACTGTTATATATATATTTAAATATTTTTTATTTACTGTTAGTTCTTTTTTAACATCTAATATTTTAATATCAATATAACCTTCTCTATAATAAAGTGCTTTTATTCTTTCCAGATCATCCTTAAACTCACTTTGTTTAAGATATCCCTGACGGATAATAAAGAACTTGGATTTAGTTTTCATAGCTTTTCTTACCTTTCTTGGCTTAAAAACTTTTGCCCCAAGTATTTCTATCTTTTTAATTTTAATTCTCTTTTCTTCTTCTATAGAATAAAGGACTTCTGCAGTATTTGCGTCTTCATCTATTTGATAACTAAGTTCAACCGTTGCGCCCATGTATCCACGGTCCTCGTAATACTTTCTTATAGCTTCTTTTCCCTCAGCAAGCTTATTTTCATTTAATATTTTTTCTTCTGAAATCGGTATTACTTTTAATAATCTTTTTGTTTTAATTCTATTATTTCCCAAAATTGTAAGTTTTTTTATAACAGGTTTTTCTTCAACGTTATATGTCAATATGACCTGACCTGTCTCAGTCTCTGAAAAATCAATATCTATCTTTGAAAAATAACCTGTTTCATATAGCCTTTTTATGTCTTCGTTTGCATCTGACATACGGAACATTCTTCCTGGTGTTAATTTTAAATATCTCCTTATTACTGCACCGCTTACAGTAGCATTACCTCTTATGTATACTTCCTGAATTTCTTTATTTTCAATTGTTTGAGAATATAGCTCAGCAACAGTTGCACAAGACATTAACCCCATCAATAAAACTAAAACCAGAAATACTTTTTTCATATTTTCACCCTTTTATGTTAAAAGTCTTCATCATCTTCAAAATGTTCATCCATTTCATCTTTTTCTTTTAGATTCACAAATTGAGTATATTGTTCAAAAAATTTAAGCTCAAATTTTCCAGTCGGACCGTTTCTTTGTTTAGCTATTTTAAGCTCAGCTATTCCCGGTTTGTCATCTGGATTATAATAATCCGGCCTCATCAGAAGCATAACAACATCAGCATCCTGCTCAATAGCCCCTGATTCTCTTAAGTCAGCAAGTTGCGGCTGATGATCCTGACGGCTCTCAACAGCACGATTCAGCTGGGATAAAATCAGAATAGGAACACTTAGCTCTCTTGCAAGAGCTTTTATAGAACGTGAAATTTCAGATATTTCCTGTTGTCTTCCTTCAAACTTGTTCCCGGAACCTGTCATAAGCTGCAAATAATCTACTATTATAAACTCTATTTTCTTCTGTGACATCATACGACGCGCTTTTGCACGAAGTGTTAATGCAGAAATACTCGGTGTATCATCTATATATATTGGAGCCGCCGCAAGACGACTGGCAGCATTTGCAAGATTAGGAAAATCCTGTTTTGATAAAAAGCCTGTTCTTACTTTATTTGCATTTACACGAGCAAGAGAACATAACATTCTTAGAGCAAGATGCTCTTTTGACATTTCAAGACTAAAAACAGCTGCTGGTTTTTTTTCCACAACAGCAACATGTGCAGCAATATTCAATCCCAAAGCTGTTTTTCCCATTGAAGGCCTTGCCGCAAGCACTATCATATCAGATTTTTGGAAACCGGATGTCATTTTATCAAGTTCTAAAAAACCCGTAGAAACCCCTGATATTAAAGCTTTCTTGTTATAAAGCCTGTCGACTGTCTCAAGGCTTTCTTTCATAAGACTTTTCATATCATAAAAAGACCGATCAATTTTTGATTGAGAAATTTGAAAGATCTCTTTTTCAGCAGAATCAAGCACAGTGTTTACATCAACAGAGTTATCATAACACTCATTCATAACCTGTGAAGAAACTTCAATAAGGCGCCTTAATACTTCTTTATCTCTAACAATCTTTACGTAATGCTCAACATTAGCTGCTGTCGGCACAACATTAACAAGTTCAGTTAAATACGAAACGCCTCCTATACTTTCAAGAGCGTCCATCGTCTTTATTTTTTCAGTTAAAGTAATGACATCAACGTTTTCATTAAGTTCAAATAAAGAGACAATGGCTTTAAAAATTGTTGAATGTTTTTTTAAATAAAAGGATTCATCGCTTATTTTTTCAAGAGCAATGGACACAGCATTTTCCGAAAGCATTAATGAACCGAGGAGACCTTTTTCTGCATCTATGTTCTGCGGAGGGACTATATCATCACGCACTGCACTGGCAACGTGCTTTAAATCATTGATTTTGGTTTTACGTGCCATTCTTTATTTTATCCCGGCCATTTTAAGCAAAAACAAACTTATAAACAGCACTTCTTTAGGAATTTTTTAAATAACTATTGCCGAATATTATAACAAAAAAAGTGAAGCACAGTATTTTATTCTTCTTCTTTTTTTTCTATAATGACTTTTAATTTAGCTAAAACATCTGGATGTATTTTTATATTTACCTGATATTCGCCTAACTGCTTAATAGGAGCCGCAATAAGAATTTTTTTCTTTTCAATTGAAACACCTTTTGCTTCAAGAGCTTCAGCTATCTGTATATTTGTTACTGCTCCGAAAAGTTTTTCGTTCTCACCGGATTGAACGATGATTTTTATTTCAAGCTTATCTATTTGATCAGCTATTTTTTTTGCTTCTTCTACTTCCTTGATGTTCTCCAGCTTAAACTTTTTTATCATTTTGCTTACTTTATTTTCATTATGTTTTGTAGCAAGAACCGCAAATTTACGCGGGATCAGAAAATTCCTAGCATATCCGTCAGCAACTGTAACTATCTCTCCGGGAATCCCCAATTTTTCAACACGTTTTTCTAAAATTATTTTCATTTGTTACCTCCTTATTTTATCAAAAGACAAATATCAGAATACATTAGACAGAAAAAGGTAGAAAGATAATTATAATATTGTCTGTAAATACGTTTTCTTAATCCATTTTTTTCTGTTATCTGACATCTGTTGCCTGTATTCTGTTATTTTCCAACAAACGGCATAATAGCTGCGATACGTGCATTCTTTACAGCACCAGAGAGCTGTCTTTGATGCTTAGCACAATTACCAGTGATACGCCCGGAAAGTATTTTTCCTCTTTCAGTTATATAATGCTGCAGAGTTGCAATATCTTTATAATCGATATATTTTATTTTGTTAATGCAGAATCTGCATTTTCTTATAGGAAATTTTTTAAATGATATTCTTCCTTCACGATCTGCCATTGAAATCCTCCATCTTTATAAACTTTAAAATGGAATATCTTCATCCAAAGGAACTTCTTCGGATGCTTCCACATTTATATTTTTACTTACACTAGTATCTGCTGATGAAGCCTTGTCGTCTTTTCGTTTGCTTGAAAGAAACTGAATCCTTTGAGCCACGACTTTTAATTTGCTTCTTTTTTCACCAGTGTTGGTTTCCCATTTGTCAAGTTGAAGCCTCCCCTCAACAAGAAGTGCAGATCCTTTGCTTAAATACTCTCCACACGTCTCTGCCTGTCTTCCCCAAGCACTGACATCCACAAAAACAACGTCTTCTTTTTTTGATCCATCCTTTGCAGTATAGTTACGCGAAACTGCAAGAGAAAGGCTGGCAACCGCAGTGCCGCTAGAAATATAGCGGAGCTCCGGATCCCTAGTCAACCTACCAGCTAAAAAAACTTTATTCAAATCAACCATTTTCTGCTCCTTTATTTATTCCGTTATTTCGTTTAGAGGAAGCTTTTTGTCCTTTATGAAAATAAGTTCTCTGAGAACATTCTGGTTAAGGTGATATTTTTTCCTTAGCTTATCAATAGCCGCTGTACCTACCTTAAACAACATTAATACATATAAAGCATATGACTGCTTTTTTATCTGATAGGTTAGTTTTCTACGGCCTATGACCTTGACCTCTTCAATATTTCCTTTCTCCTTCACTATTTCGTTTTTAATCGTCTCGACTTCTTTATTAAACGAATCCTCGTCGAGCTCGGGATTGATCAAAAACATTCCTTCATACAGTTTCAATTGCGCACCTCCTTGATGCTTCTTTGTTATTTTTTACTACTTAAAAAACGCTGAATATTACTCTATTTTCCATATACAAGCAAGATTATTCTCTTAAACCATCTATAAGGCAAATAATCTTAATTTAAACTTCCTTTTTACTTTCTTTATCTTCATTTTTATTGCGCGTGTTAAAAAGGTTCATTGCTTTTTTTATATTCCCTTCAAAAAAAAGCTCCATGATACGGTTTGTGGAAAGCAATATTTCCTTAAGTTTTGATTTTTCATCTCTTGAAAAATTGCTTAATACAAATGATCTTATAACATCTTTACTTCTTAATTTTGCTTCATTAAAAATCTCAGTACCTATACCTATACGCAGCCTGTTAAAACACTTAATACCTGTTTCCTGAATTATCGATTCCATTCCATTATGCCCGCCACTTGAACCTTTTTCACGCACTCTTATTTTTCCAAAAAGAAGCTGAAAATCATCATATACGATCATATAATCTTCAGGATTCAACTTATAATAATCAACTATCTTTTTTACTGCATATCCGCTTAAGTTCATATAAGTATGCGGTTTCACTAATAATAATCTTTCACCGTACTGCCTAAAAGCAGCTAAAGAAACATTTAAACGGCTTTTTTTTTCAAAGACCAGATCTCTATTTTCACAAAACTTATCTACTGCCATAAAACCAACATTATGGCGATTGTTCTTATATGTCGTTCCAGGATTTCCCAGACCTATTATTGCTTTCATCAATGCTTCGTCGGTAGTTTACCCTATTTATTTTGCTCTTCCTTTTCCTTCTTTATCACTTCCGGTTCTTTCGGAGCTTCAGCAACGATTTCGCCTTCTGCTTCTTCTGTCTCTTCAGCTTTCTTCAATACAGCAACAGCAACAACAGTTGTATCAGTAGGGGTCAGAACCTTTATTTCAGCTGAAATATCCAGATCACGCACATGTATTGAATGGCCGGAATCAAGATTTGTAATGTCAATTACTATGTCTGACGGGATGTCTTTTGGTAAACACTCAATATATAGTTCACGGAGTGTATGCTCTAAGATACCACCCTTTGCTACTCCAACCGGTTTTCCTTTAAGATGTATCGGAATATGCGTTGAAAGCTTTTCACCGGCATGTATCTCAATAAAATCAATATGCAAAAACTCTTCTTTTACAGGGTTTTTCTGAAAATCTTTGATGATAACTGTTTTCTCTTTATCCGGAGCATCAGCAAATTTAAGGTCAATAAGTACATTTTCTGCAACATGACCGTGAAACGTTTTGAAAAATTCTTTAGAATCAAGAGCTATTGAAAGAGAAGAACTTCCTCTTTGATAAACGATAGCAGGAATTTTTCCATCTTTCCTTAATTTGTATGCTTTTTCTTTTTCAGAATCGCGAAGCAATGCATTCATTGTTAATTTCTTTCCCATAAAAAAGCCTCCCCGTTAAAAACTTTTAGTTTACATGATCAAAAAGTGAACTTACTGATTCATTATGGTGAATCCTTCGTATTGCTTCACCCATAAGATCAGAAACAGATATTATTTCAATTCTTTTATTTTTTTTCTTAAGCGGCATACTGTCAGTGATTATAATTTTTTCAATAGACGATTTTCTAAGTCTGTCATAAGCAGGACCGCTTAAAACACCATGGCTTGCAAAAACATATATTTTATTTGCACCTTTGTTTTTTAAGGCCTTTGCAGCTTCAGTAATAGATCCAGCTGTTGCAATAATATCATCTACCATTAAAACATCTTTGCCTTTAACATCTCCTATAATGTTCATTACTTCCGCTTCTTTGTCGTTAACCCTTCTCTTATCAACAACACAAAGAGATGTTCCAAGACTTTTTGCAAAAGCACGAGCCATTTTAATACTTCCTACGTCAGGAGAAACAACAACAAGTTCTTTGATAAATTTCATTTTTTTAATTTCTTCGATTACAACACTCGCAGCATATAAATGATCTACCGGTATATCAAAAAATCCCTGTATCTGGGTTGCATGAAGATCCATAGTAAGGATCCTGTCAACACCAGCTGCAGTTATAAGATTTGCAACAAGTTTTGCTGTGATCGGCACTCTAGGCTGATCTTTTCTATCCTGCCTTGCATATCCAAAATACGGGATAACAGCTGTTATCCTTGAAGCAGATGCTCTTTTTAAAGCATCTATCATAATAAGAAGTTCCATCAGGTTTTCATTCGGCGGAGGACATGTAGGCTGAACAATAAAAACGTCCTTTCCCCGGACATCATTATTTATTTTCACAAATATCTCTCCCTCACTAAAACGGGTTACGTCGGCATTACTAAGGTTCTTTCCAAGATATTTCGTTATCTTTTCTGCCAGTGCCCTGTTAGCATTACCTGAAAAAACCATCAATGCTTTGCTCATATTTAATGCTCCTTTATATATACTTAAATATTAAACTATAAGGAAAAGTTTGAATATTGTATGTGAATCTTTTTAATTTGAAAAGCTTTTTTTTAAAATTTTAAAGATTATTATATATAATCATTAATTATCAGGAAAATTATTTTAGATCTTTTTATCCGTCTATAACTTACTACATTTCTTTATGTTATACTTTTTACCGATTTAACAACCAGTTGATACATAATAAATAAGTTCACCATAAGTAAATATCGCTTCATTTTTATGATAATCTTCTGTAACTCATTAGCTATAAGATATTAAACAACTTAAATGTTAATATTTTTATTTCATTTAAAGTAAAATTAGGAATTTCAATTAGGAAAATTAGATTAGTTTTGATATAATATAAGAAAATCAGAAATTACAATGTAAACTTCATAATAGGAGGAAGTACATGAAAAGATGGTTTATTGTATTTTGTATCATATGCCTATCTACAGCTTTTACAGGCTGCATTGATACAGGTGACGACGACGATGATGATGACGATGCAGCAGTAGAGAGTTCATCTTCCAGCAGTAGCAGTAATCTACCTTTCAGCTTATCAGATGTTGTATGGCTTTATACTGATGTATCAGGCTGGGCTGAGACAGGAACACTCAACACCGTAGCACTTTCCGGAGATACATTAATTCTTGATTATGACAAAACAAATGTATGGCCGAATGTTGACAGGCTTAATGCTAACCCATGGGTTTTTATGCAAGCGTCGGATGGCACATGGTATGCCGGAATATTTGAATATATGCGACAGGGATATGCATCAAGACCAAAAGCTACTGTAAACGGAGCTCACGTCCAGAAAGCTCCTATGAATGGCAGCTGGAAACCTACAGCTGGCCAGCAGTACGGCTTTATGGTAAGCGGACTTGCCCGTGGAGGATACAGTAATGTACAGGAACGCACGAATGTAGTGATGCTTACATGGGAGTAAGCTAACTTTTTTTGGTTTTTAGTATGATTAAAAAAAGCTCTTTTTATTATTTTTTATCGGGATCAATTTTTATATTATGCTTTTTAGTAAATATTTCAGAGATTACCGCATTTAATGTTGATCCGGATGCATCACCATGCCCGGATCAACAAAATAAAAAAAAAATAAAATCTCTTGATACTCCTCTTACCCTTGCAAAACTAATCGATATATCGTCTATTCAAAGCAAAGAGATCTTAGAAGGAAGATGGAATATTGAACTTGATAAAATGGCATTAAGATCTACTTTATCTTCGTATTATCCGAGCGCAGATGTAATTTCAAACATACATTATTCCAACTTTACAGAGCTTGATAATATCGGTGATGCATTTAACGCGACATTAAATATCTCATGGAATATATTTAGTGCGTGGAAAATATTTTTCAAAGATGAACTTATAAATAAAAGCCTTAAAGCCGAGAGATTCAGAAAAGTTCAGATAAAGAAAAAATCAAGAGCAAAAGCTATAGCGCTTTATTATGATTACTGGGCTTCACACAATAAAATGGAAACAGTCCGTTTCGAAAGATCTCTTTTAGAAAAAGATTACTCTAATGCTAAATTTGCTTTTAAAAATGATATTATTTCAAAAAAAGAACTTCAAAACATGAAAAGAAAATGGGAAGGATCTGTGTGGAGATACGAGGAAAGTTCTTTAACTCTTGAGCAGTCAAAAAAAAAGTTGCTTAGTTTTATATTTTTGTCTCTAACCACAAAAATATCTCCTCCGCCAGATCTGAAACTTCCCTCTCTTCAAACACTTGAAAACGCTATAGACACAACGCTCGAAACTTCTGAAAACATTTTACTCTCAAAAAGGCAGGTAGAAGAAGCAAAAAAAGCAGTCAAAAAAGCAAAATATAAAAGATGGACAAATTTCAGCACTTCTTTTTACGTTGGTAATTCTATTTCTCTCGATCATTTTAATCTGGAAGATGAAAGCAATGATTTTAATTACGGAGCGGACTTTAGCTGGCATTTTCCTTTATTTGATGCCGGTTATTATAAACGTCTTCGCAGGCAGTCTGAAATTTCATATGAAAAAGCTGTTCTAGAACATGATGAACTCCCGGGAAAAATAATTGAAAAAGTTGCAAAAATGTGGAGATCACTTATTGAAAAAAAGAAAAACATTGAACTTACAACTGATCTTCTTGAAAATACAAAAAAAGAATTTGAAATAATAAAACTCAAATTTGATTCCGGTGATATATCCAAAATAGAAATGGATAAAGCTATATTCGAGCTTCAAAAAATGAATACAGATCTTTTACAGAACAATTATGAATATATCGTAATGCATGCAAATATGGATTTTTTTTGTGGTTACGATATTGAATGGATAAAAGAAACACTTAAGCAGAATTAATAAGGTATATGTAATAAAATGAAAAGAATAGCGATTATAATTTCAAGTATTGTATTTTCAGTAATTGCATGGTCTACTCACCCACAATATGACCCTCAGATAAATAACAGCCGCTACCATGCACCTAGAGTGCTTTATACTGATAGCAATACTCTTAGCTTGTTTCAAGTACAAAAAATGGACATTGATTCATATATAACTGAAACAGGATCCATACAATACAGAAATATTTTTACGGTTAACTCCGAAGTAGGAGGAGAACTTAAAAAATGCTCAGTAAAAGCAGGTGATATAGTTAAAGTTGGAGACCTTTTAATAATTATCGAAAATGAAGAGCTCCTTCGAAGAAAAGATACAATCTGCCAAAGCCTAGAACAAGCAAAAACTGCCTTAATAAATTTCCAGAAGTACACAAAGGTTGAAAGAGCAACAAATCTAAAGCTGCAATTTCAACAGGCACAAGTTAAATATGATACTTCTTTAAAAACATTCAATCACTCTGATGAATTATTGAATAGAGGAATGATATCTAAAAAAGAATTTGAACAGATTAAACTTGATTTTGATAATTCTAAAACACTGCTTGATCTTCAGAGATTAAAATCTGAAAAGCTGTTAAAGCTTGAAAAGGAAGAAGAAAAAAAACTGATAAACACAGTTGAGCTAATAGAACGTGAAGCTAAAAAGATCGAAGAAGAAAAATCAGCATTAAATGTTTTTGCTCCCGTATCTGGAAAAATCTTAAAATTATCTGATAAATTTCCTACAGAATACTGGGATTCCAATGCAGTTTTCGTTTCAAAAGGACAATTTGTAGCAACTATAGCAAATGAAAAAGGAAGATATGTTGAACTAAAACTTTTTGGAGACGATATTAAAGAAATAACGGTAAACGATCCCGTTGAAATATTCTTAACTGGAAACAGTGACAAGATCATTGAAGGTAAAGTACAAACAATCTCTCCCACCGGCCAATCATATGGTCAGTATAAAAGGTATCCTGTTATCGTCGATATAATAACAGATGCTGATTTTATCCGTCCAGGCTCACTTGTAAGATGCAGGTTTTTATCTGCATCAAGAAAAAACACCATTTCCATTCCAGTTGAGTTTCTTTTTTATAAACAGGGCAAAAAATATTGTAGAGTAAAAGAAAACGAAAGCATCATCGAAAAAACAGTTACTACAGGTATTGATAACGGCAAGTATATAGAGATAATAGACGGCTTAAAAAACGGTGAAGAAATAATCCTATAACATTTTATTGCTAAAAGTTTTCCTTCATCTTTACAGGTTAACTCACAACCCACAAAACAGAACAATGATAACTCTTAAAAACATTCATAAGACATTTGGGAAAAAGCCCTATGAAGTACATGCTATAAGAGGAGCTGACCTTAATATAGAAAAAGGAGAGGCTGTAGCTATATTCGGCCCATCAGGGTCAGGAAAGACAACGCTTTTAGAGATCATTGGTGTCCTTTCAAAAATAACGATAGGAGAATATTTTATTGGTAACGAAAATGTAAGTCTCATGAAGGATTCAAAAAAAGCATATTTACGAAACAGCCGCTTTGGCTTTGTTTTTCAGACATTTAACCTTATACCTGATATGACAGTTTACCACAACGTGGAAGTCCCTTTACAATATTCAAAAGATATAAAAGGGAAAAAGAAAGATCTGATAAAGGCCGCAATTGAATCTGTTAGCTTAAGCCATAAATGCTGGCAGGTAGCAAATAAACTATCCGGCGGAGAAAAACAAAGAGCATCTATTGCAAGAGCTATCGTTTTGGAGCCCGATATAATACTTGCAGATGAACCTACAGGAAACCTGGATTCTGAAAATGGTAAAATTGTGATAGACCTTTTAATGGATTTTTGGAAAAGAGGTAAGACACTTATACTTATTACACACAATGAATCTCTTGCAAAAAAATTCCCTAGAATACTTAAGATCTTCGATGGAAAGATAACATATGACGGTCCTCCGGAAAATTTTATTTAAAATTAAAAAGACAGGCTTTAGAGGTGTTCCTTTAAACTTTAGGACTCTTTCAACTGTTGCAGGTATTGTTCTTGGCGTAGCAGCTTTAACAGCAAGTTTTAATTTCAGCGAAACTGCACGTAAAGAAATCTTAAAAAGTATTGAAGGAATGACTAATGACCTTGTTTTCATAAGAAACTTAAGTATTTCCGGAAAAAGCAGTAAAAAAGCAAAAGAATCTGTAAGTGAATCTTTCCATGATGAAGATTCAAGGATAAAGAATCTAATTACTGGTAAAAATGCTGAACTGCTTACTGAAAGCATAAATGAACTCGATGGCGCAAGTCCTGTAATAAAAGATACTTTTACTATTATGCTTCCTCATGTAAAAAGAAACCGATTTTCGCTTCTAGGAGTAAACTCTGAATTTTCCAACATATTCAGAATAAGATTTTTCAAAGGAAGATTCTTTTACCCATATGAAGAACTTTCAAATAAAAGATTATGCATTATATCAAAAGATACAGCTTTGGAAATTTTTGGTCGAGAAAAAGTTATCGGTAAGTATTTATCTTTATATGACACAGAGCTAAAAATCATAGGCATAATAGATGATTTTGAAAACACCCCTTTCATAGATAAAACCAATATAGTTATTACCCCTTATAGCACTTTTATTAACTTAACAGGGAAAAGTGATATCCCGCATTTCCTGGTAACACGCCTTAAAAAAGATTCAGATAATACTTTGGCTATCGCAAAAATAGAAACTGTTCTTATGAGGAACCGAAATGAAAAACTATTTAAGATCTGGGATCAAAACCATTATATTGAAAAAAGAAAGCAAATGGCCCGTACAGTAGAATGGTTAGTAACAAGCATATCTTTTTTAATATTATTTGTTGCAAGCATAAGCTGTTCAAACATAATGATACTTTCCGTAAACCAGAGAACACAGGAAATAGGTATCAGAAGAGCAGTCGGTGCAACAAAAATAGATATACTCGGCATGTTCCTTTTTGAAGGATTTATTTTGATGACTGCCGGCGGCTTGCTAGGTATTATCGGCGGTTTTTTTCTTACCTCTGAGATATTAAAGCCACTCCCAACACTTATAAGCAGTTATAAGGGGTGGCAATTCGATTTTACTGCTTTTTCTGTGATAAGGACTCTCGGAGTACTTTTTTTAATAGCATTTATATCAAGCCTGATCCCGGCATGGCATGCTGCAAAGCTTGATCCTGCTCAAGCTTTGAGGCAGTAAAAGAAAGAAACAAATTTGAAATTAAAAGTTTAAAGTGCCTAAAGTTAAGGAACGCTTCCGCTGATAATTATAATAATTAACCACAGAGAGCACAGAGCACACAGAGAGTAGAGGGAATAAAAGCAGATAAACACGAGATTAAAAAGAATAGGACGCAGATTTGCGCAGAAAAAAGGGATTTACAGGATCAGAGGGGTTTATTTGAAAGCTGACCACAGAGAGCACAGAGCACATCAAAGATCCGCCAGCGCTTTGTGGAGGACAGAGAGTAGAGGGAATAAAAAACAAAAAAGTAAAATTGATTTTCTCTGTGATATTTCATATTATATATAGTGTATCTTACAAAGGACTTTTAAGTAAGAAAAGATAATTTATTACATAATATTTCAAAAGTTGGTCCTTATATATATGATTTAACTATTACCCGTGAATTAATTGAGGAACCAGGGTGAAGAAAAACAAAAGGTTGTTACTATTAAAGAAGATTATAAAATTATCATTCTAAACTAGAAAATAAATAAAGTAGGGATAAGAAGTTATAGTTTAAAATAAATTTGATTGTATTATAATCAAAAACAAAGCATTTATTATTTAGGTGGATAAATTGAAAGCAATCTCTTTATTTTCTGGTGCTGGCGGCATGGATATAGGTTTTATTAAGGCTGGCATTAAAGTTATTTGGGCTATTGATAAAGATAAAGACTCTGTGGAGACTTATAGAAAAAATATTGATGATCATATAGTTTGTGATGATATTCATAATCTACAGATAAAAGCTATTCCAGATGCTGATGTAATTTTTGGAGGCCCTGCATGTCAAGGTTTTTCAATAGCAGGAAAAATGAATGTTAATGATCCTCGAAATATTTTAATTTGGAATTTCTTTAAAATTGTTAAAGAAAAAAAACCAAAAGTTTTTATTATGGAAAACGTAAAAAACTTAGTAAAAAATAGGCGGTTTGTACAAATAAAGAACAGTTTAATTAGTGAATATGAAAAAATAGGATATGATCTTATTGTTAAAATTTTAAACAGTAAAAATTATGGTGTCCCACAATCTAGAGAACGAGTTATTTTTATTGGTATCAACAAAAATAACTCGTTAAGGACTTTTGACTTTCGTTCTTTGTTTAAACAGAATAAACGAGAGATTTCAGTCAAAGAAGCTTTGCTAAATCTTTACAAGAAAAAGGTATCTCTTGATGGAAGCATTGCTAAGGTTGTTATAGCTAATAGACCTGTTTTGAGAAACACTCCATATTCAGGTATGATTTTAAATGGTTCAGGTCGACCTGTAGATATTAGTAAACCATCTCCTACACTTACTGCTACGATGGGAGGGAATAGGACACCTGTAATTGATGGGCATTATTTACTCGGAAAGAAAAAATCGGATTGGTTTAAGTACTGTCATAATTCATTAAAACTTGGAAAGAAAGTGACTAAGGTTCCATCATATATTAGGAGGCTGACTGTTGCTGAAGTTGCTACATTACAGACTTTTCCTGTTTCTTATAAGTTTTCAGGTAGTACAAGTTCTAAATATCGACAGATAGGTAATGCAGTTCCTCCCCTTATGGCAAAAGAGATTGCAACCTGTTTAATGAGGTAAGGATTATATGATTAATAGAGATGAATTAAAGGCAATTTCTGAAACATTAAAAAAATATAATAAACCAGATGGATTTTATGACTCTGGAACACCTGAAGGAAGGAAAAGAAATCTTGAGTTTTTAGATAATTGCTATATTGATCCACTGAAAGGTAATGAAGTTCTTAGATCATTAATGTCACAAAATCATGCTTTTTTAGTTGGTAGAAAAGGAACAGGGAAGAGCACAATATTTCTTAAGTCTCAAGTTGAATCACAGAAAAACAACAATTTACTTACAAGTTATATAGATGTCAGAGATCTTTTTGAAAATGTAAAACGAAAACTTACTTATAGTGTTGATAATATTTCAACATTAAGCATTACAAATAAAGCTGAACTCCTTACCTTGTTTGTGTCAAGAGTTTTAAAAAAAGTATTTTCGGCTATTGTTTATAAGTATTCAGATGATTTTTTGTCCCCTATCATTTCAGAAACAAAAAAAAATAAACTTGATAAGATACAACCTGACCTTAAAACAATAATATCTGATTATTTAGATTTGGAGATTGAAGATGTTAAGGATTTAATTAAAGGTGTTGACAACACAGAAGAAAAAGATTTATTTCCATTTGTTTGTTCTAAGCTTAATGTTGTTACAATATTAGACCAGATTAGAACTATATTTTATAGAGAAAAAATCAACAGCTTACATTTATATATTGATGACTTCAATGAATTGCCTGTTCTTGTTCAAAAATGCTTGCTGTTTATTATTTTGGAAACTTTTTATCACAGAACAGATAGGATGTTTATTTTTAAAGTCGCTAAATACCCTGGCATGGTTGATTATGGTTCTATCGATCGCAGCAAAATTGAAACAATTTATCTAGATTTTCATGATCTATATAGTGCACATCACAAGGATTTTATTTCTAGAGCCCAATTTGCTAAAGACAAGATTGAAGAACTTTTAAACAAAAGATGTCAATATTTGTATAGTAAAACTTTTGATAAATATATATCAAAAGGTGAATACAACGATTTTATTGACAAGCTCTTTGAAATTTCATTAGGTATACCTAGATATATTGGTTGGCTTTTGGATTACTCTACAAAATATTTAAATAAAGACAATACTGTGAGTATTTCTTCATTAGAAAAAGCAAGTAAAAGTTATTATTTATCGTACATAGAAACATTATTACAAAAAACAGCTATATTACAAAAACCACACCGTTTTAAGAAAGATGTTTATAATATTATTGAACTTTTAGCCAAAATTGTTGAAGAAATAAGAATTTTGAAATCCAAGATATCTATACGATACAAAAAGTATTCTAAATTAAAAAATCCGCCAGCTAGCCACTTTTATGTTAACAAAACATACGAACTTGTATTTGAGTTGCTTGAGCTAAACCTTTTTGTAAACAAATATAGAGAAGCAAAAAACAAATCATCAAATCAGGTTACAATTTTTTCTTTAAATCATGGTTTGTGTGCAAAATTTGGCATTCCATTCGGTAGACCCCTAGGAAAAGAATATAGAGATTATCAAATAGAAACTGTTTTTGATATGTCAAATATTGTAAAAGAACACCTAATGAGTAGCGTAAAGTACAAGTGTGATATTTGTAATTCTGAGATCAATGAAGAAGCTTATAAGGTTATAAGTCAATTTGGATATACATGTTTAAAATGTAAAAAAGGAGAAGTAACTCGGATTGTCGAATCTCCTTTGTCTGTGCTTATAAAAAATAGGTGCACTACATTAGAATTACTAGATGAACCTTCAGTTGAGTTGCTCTTTAGTTTAAAAGAAAAAGATATTACCGAGAAACCTGTTTATAAAATTGCAGAAGAGACTAATTATTCTTATCAACTACTCGGTTTTAAGAATAAATACTTAATAAGTAAAGGATTGACTTCTAAAGAAGATAAATATGATTCTGTAAAAGGTTCGAAAAGAGTTTTCTATTCTTTAAAAGATAAAGCTCATGAAATATTTAAAGATCCTGTGAAGCTAGAGGAATTAGTTAATGATTATGAAAAGCTCGAATACGAATATGACGTTGCTATTTCCTTTGCCAGTGAGAACAGAAACGTTGCATTGGATATTGCAAAAGAGTGTAAGAATAGAGGTTTTAATATTTTTTATGATGAAAAGGCTAGAGCTAAGTTATGGGGAAAAGATCTTTATCAAGACTTATATCAGATCTATTCAAAAAAATCGCAATATTGCTTAATCATTATTTCTAAACATTATCCAGATAAAGACTGGACAAAGCATGAATTAAAAGCAGCACAAGAAAGAGATTTTAAATCCCAAGAAGAATATATTTTACCCTTGAGACTTGATGATACAGAGATAAAAGGTCTTCGTAGTACTGTTGGTTATATAACTTATAATGATGATGAACATGAAATTGTAGATTTGATTCAAGCCAAGCTAAATAAATAGTTATCGTCCTATTATTAGCAGCTTAGCCAAAAAATCTTATTTCATTAAATTCCCTGTATTCAGAGTCAAATTTCTTATTTCTGTAGCGCATACAAATTTGAGCGGAGAGGGAGAGATTACTCGCAGTCCATAGGTCTGCTCGCCCTTCGGGCTCCGCCTTTAGCGGATTCAAATACGGCTGCCACCGCCGAATTTGTCGAACCCGACTACGATATAAAGCACGAGGATTCTCATCCCTTAAAATAAAAGAAAGGTTTTCTCTGTGTACTCTGTGTTCTCTGTAGTGAGTAATCTAAAGTGGCGGAGAGGGAGGGATTCGAGTTTAGTGGCTTTTGTAACCTTTTCTTATTGCTTTGCTTATATTGCAAC
The DNA here is from genome assembly GCA_023144635.1 of Candidatus Auribacterota bacterium. GTDB lineage: Bacteria > Auribacterota > JAFGBW01 > JAFGBW01 > JAFGJP01 > JAGLFH01. The sequence goes on from JAGLFH010000053.1 coordinate 42,632, forward strand.
TCTTTGCTATTTATCTTGTTGTGGAATCTAATCAATGTCACTAGTTGTAACTCGTTGTCATTGAAAGTCATCTCAAAACATCCCGTTTATATCCCGTGAACCTTAGCTATTCCTTTTACAATTTATACGTTACTCCTTATAATCTTATAAAAAGCTTAGATATAAATATATATTGATACTAAATTAAAAGTTAAGAAAGAAATTAATAATTTCATTATAGTTAAAAATTAAATATAAAGAGAATAAACAAAAACACAAAAAAACAGACCAAAGATATCTTAATCCTCATTAAATGACGGTTATAGAGCCGGCTGAAAAATTTAATATCCATTCCTAAGTAAATAATGAGGAATAATCCTATTAGAGGCAAGACAAAGAAGATGTTATAAATAAACAAATACAAATATCCTCTCAGAGCCTGTTCTTTTATCAAAAGAATAATTGGTATATATATCTGGCCAGTGCAGGGGAATTCTATTAGAGATACAATAGCTCCAATTAAAAAGGAAAAAAGAATAGCAAATCGCCAGGTAGATATCTTTTTAATGATTTCGTGTATTTTTTGGATGCTCCTGTCTTCAAGTTTAAGCTCCATTTTCTTTCCTCTGGAAATGAGATAAGCATCTTTAAGATTCAAATAAATCAATAGAAGCACAATAAAAGCAACAAGACCTTTTAAAATAAGACTGAAGGTTTTCAAGAGGGAAATACTTTCAAATATTTTATAGATGCCTAATCCAAGAAGATAGTAAGAAAAGAAGCAGCCTGATATGAAGAAGATTCCTGAAAGCAGAACATTCTTTTTATCTTTTTTTAGATAAAAAAGATAGGAAATGAAGAATATGATGACTGTAAAAACGCAGGGATTGATGCCATCCAGTAACCCTCCTGAAATAATAGCAATTAAACTTAGTTTTTTAGGAATATTTACAGATTGATTTTTCTCAGGCAGAGAAGATATTTTCTTGTTTAATGATATTTCAATTTCATCTAAGATATTTTCTTCTATTTCTCTTTTTCCATTTAGAAACTTATTCTGAATGAAAATAATAGGAAAATCTTTTCCGGCTTTTCCAAATTGCTCTTCAAGCTGCATGAAATATTTATAGTTTTCAATATCCTCTATATTGAAAAAGATTAGCTGGATAGAATCTGCGAATTTCTCTTCAGCTGCAGGAATTACTCTTTCCTTAACATAATCACAGTTTCTGCAGTTGTTAGAGTAAAAGAAAAGGATTGATAGTTTTTTTTGAGATGAAAACGAAGAAAAAGATATTAAGAAAATGAAAAGAAAAATAAGAGATGCTTTTTTAAAGAATATTCCCATGTATCTCCACAACGTAAAGGGGTTTTTCAGAATTTTCAACTTCAAAAAATAGATATTTCCTAAATTTCCCCTTATCTAGTTTGGCTGGATTTAGCTTAAATGTAAATTTAAAAGTTTCATCTGGTTTGATGATCTTTTGCTCTTTAAACTCAAAAACCAGACAATCACAACTGGTTCTTATATTTTTAGCTACAACAGAAATTTTTTCATCATTCTTTATGGTGATTTCCTTTTCAATGCTGTTTTCAGTAGCTTTAACCTCCCCAAAATATACTTTTTGTGGAGAAATATCGACAGCATAGACAGAAAATGGGAACAAAAATGAAAGAAAAGCTACAAATATTTTTATATGCATATTTCACCTTGCAGGTTATATGAACTATAAGCTAATTTTTCATTAAAATGCAAATCAATATTAAATTTAATCAGTCAAAAAAGGATATTGATTGAATAAAGTATTATTTTATAGGTCAAAAGATATAACATATTTTCTTGCTTTAAATTAAATATCCCTCTAAATATATTTTAATATTTACATAAACTGTCAGGTATTTACTATTACATAAAGCTATAACTGACCATTATATAATGGGATGCAATAGTTTTTCTGGCTGAGATTTGATTATAGTACAAAAAAATGTTATACTGTTAGATGTAAATACAGATCTTAATTCTTTTATGATTATCGGCCAGTGGAGAGAATTAACAATATAAGTATCGGAGAAAAATTATGAAAAAATACACCCTTTTTCTGCTTTTTTTTAGTTGTTTTTTAATGTTTAGTTCCAATATAGCTTTTAGTGCAACATGGTCTTTGGAAATTTCGTCAGACAAGGATGAATACATTGGCGGAGAAAACGCATCTTTTGATATACCGATTACTAAAGATGGAGAGCTTGTAAGCGGCAACTCAGTTGATTATAATACCAGCTTTCCTGAATCAGGTTATTCTGTGGCTTTGAATCCGTCAGAAAACGGCTTTTCCTATCAGGTTCTTCTTAATGATATTCCTGCACAGCAGATTCTTAAAATAACTCTTTATAAAAAAAACCATGAAGAAAAAATAGTAAAAAATGAAGAGAAAATTGAAGACTTGCAGGCAAGAATCGAAGAATTGGAACAGAAAAAACTTGAAAAGCCTGATAAAGCAGATAAATTTGATAAAAAAATTGCAGAATTACAGCAGAAAATAGCTGATCTTCAGGCAGAAATAGAACAGTTAAAACAGCCTTTGACAGAAGCAGAGAAAACTCTTACTGTTCTTTCCAGAAATGCTTTTAAAATTAAGGAAGGCGAATATACAAACCATACAGATGTAATCCTTCTGATTGCTTCCAATGATTCATATGAGCTGATGGTAAGCGAAAATGAGGATTTCTCCAGTGCCGGAGTTATACCTTATCAGCTTGAAATAACATATAACCTTTCTAGCGGAGATGGTGAGAAAATTGTCTATGTCAAATTCATTCTGAAAGGGACATCTTTTGAAGAGGTGAAAAACAATTCGATAATTCTTGATACAATTGCTCCGGTAGTTGAAGCTTTATCTCCGATAGACGGAGCAGTTGTTACAGGAAAACCCGAGATTACAGAATAATCAATGAAGAAAAGAGAACATATTTTGACATTTAAAAAAAACAGTCCGCAAAAGAGTGATGCTCTGATGCTTTTTATTGTTTTTTCATTCCTGATCTGTGTTATCTATTTTAATCCCAGACTTCTGGCTTTGCTTGTTGGAAAAGAACCTTTTAGCGCAAAATTAGCAGTAGTTATTTTTGTATTAATGCTTAATATGATGTGGCTTTATGGTATCTATCATTTCGGGCATATATTGTTTTCCTGCTTTACGAAAACAAAAATAGATAAATCGCATTTAAGTGATGATTTTCAGCCTGCTGTGGCTATCCTCTATACAACTCTCAATGATTTTAATGAAAAAGCCTGTGAGACATGTCTTCATCAGAATTATAGCAACTTTAAACTATTTATATGTGATGACAGCACAGATGAAGCCATAAAAACGCAAATTAGCACGTTTAACCGGATGAACAGAGATAAGGTCGAGATTATCCGAAGGTCGGATAAAAAAGGCTTCAAAGCTGGCAATATCAATTACGCTTTAAGCCAGATAGACAAAAAATATGAGTATATTGCTGTTATGGATTCAGATACAAGGCTTGATGCGGATTATCTGAAAAAAAGCCTGCCGTATTTTCAGTTAAGCTCAAAAATTGCTTATGTTCAGGCCAAACAAAAATCCCTGGAAGAGCAAAAATCAGGTTTTGCAGGTATTTTAAAAACAATAATAGATGTTCACTGGAAATATTATATGCGGCTTAAAAACCGTTTTGGATTTGTCATGTGGTACGGTCATGGGGCTGTTCTCAGGCGTTCTGTCATAGAAGAAGTCGGAGGCATACCTGAGGTAATTACAGAAGATCTGGCTTTTTCCTCTGAAGCAAGAAGACTGGGTTATTACGGCATTGTAGCGGATGATATTGAAACAGGAGAAGAGACACCGGAAACATTAGAAAAATACCG
>JAGLFH010000054.1 GCA_023144635.1 Candidatus Auribacterota bacterium
TATCTCTTTCCTCCTTAAAATAATTAGACCCTTTATATAAAAGATAAATTAACAACAAACAGCCCACGACCGGGGTTGAACCGGTGACCTCATGCTTACCATGCATGTGCTCTACCAACTGAGCTACGTGGGCGAAAATCAGTGACTTACAAACTGTTTCGCTCTATAAAGTCTTGCAATTTTATCAGAAACAAGATAAGAGTCAAGAGATTTTTTAGAAAAATTTGTCTTATTATAAATATATTATAAAAAAGAGGTGTGCTTTGGGGCACACCTCTTAAAAAATAGTCTGATAAAATATTTTTAGTTAAAATACCAGGTAACCTTGGCTCCATATATACTTTGCTCAGAATCGCTTGTCCAGTCAATATCTCTATATTCAAGTCCCTGGTAAGCTCCGCCATAGAAACTTTGATCCTGATGTCCAGCAACACTGATGTCAATGTAATTGTAATAAATGGAAGCAAAAACATTATTCCAAATATTCCAGTTTAACTGTGCGGCGAATTTACCATATGTTCCGTCACCGGTAGAAACTGATAACTTACTGCGCAAAAGATGGTCATCTCTGTCTTCAGCATCAATACTAGGACCGTATTCTATACCAAGCAAGAGATCTATTTTTTCTTGTGTATTTAAAAGATCCACATAAAGGCTAAGATAAAGAATCTTATATTCAACGGCATAATCTATTCCGCTTGCACTATCAGTATCTGTTACAGAAGTAGCCAGATAGTAATATTCTGTTTTTCCGCCTGTTTCAGTAAAATCAAACTTTTGAGACTTAAAACCTGCACCAAGATAAACTTTTAATCTATCTATTATAGAATTTGTGATCTCTTGTTCTGTTAAAAGATATTTAAAATCAAAATTCCATTCTTTTGCATCTATTTTTGCATTATAAACACCGTATATAGCAGGTTTCGTTGCTAAAAGGCTGCTAAAATCAGAATCTTTAAATTTACCCGGATCATCATCAATAGACCATGAATAATCAAGAGAAAAATCAATTTTTTGCATAAGATTAGCATGAATGCCCACACGGCTGAATAATGTGTTTATAGGAAATTCAAGAACACTTGATCCGGTATCACCTACAAACATAAAATCTGAACCAGAGATCTTATAAGTTGTTTCTCCTCTACTTTTATAGATATCAGCACTAATATCTATCATTGCTTTTTCACCTGCTATAAGCGGCATGCTCACAGCAAAAACAAGCATAAATGCAACAAACATCATAGTTTTGCGCATTGTGCCCTCCTTCGTTATTGTTTTGATTATTTAACTGATTACAAAATACAATAAATTATATTAAATATTCCTTTTTATTTTTTCAATTTAATAACAAAAAGTAAATAAAATCAATATTTTATTTTAGTACGTACTTCTCGCCAATCATTATCGCAAAGTATAGGTTAGCCAGCAACCGGAATCGAACCGGTGACCTGCGGTTTACGAAACCGCTGCTCTACCAACTGAGCTATGCTGGCGCGTAATTCTTGCACTATTGATCGAAACTACTGTATTATAGAAAAGAAAAAACAAAAAAAGGATAACAAATAGAATGGAAAAATCAACAGAAATAAACAGCAATGCGTTCATGGAAAAACCAGAAGTAAAAGCTCTTAGAAAATCTTATTTAGGCAAGGTCCCTAATGAGATAAGCATAGTTGAAAAATATGCAACAGAGTCTCTTGAACAAAGTGAAAAAATAGCTATTGATGATACCTACTACGGGATCGTACACAAAATAAAAGGTGTTGGAGGAACGTTCGGATTTCCACTTATATCAGAAGCTGCAATAAAAATACTTGATATGTTCACAAAAGAGGCCAAAGAACACACTTGTTATTTAACAAAAGATCAGGGGTTTTTGCTTCTCGATTTGATAGCGGATATGAAAAAACATATTGAATTTTATCAAAAAGAATTGGATGTATAAAAGCATCAAGTGAAAGAAAACATAATGCAAGCACCAAAAAACAAATAAAAAACTAAATTCAAAATTATAAATGAGAAGTTAAAAATTATAAGTGCCTAAAGTGAGCTATCACGTTGGCACGTGGAACGTGACTCACGTGGAAGTTAAGGTGCCTTCGGCCTTCGTAAAACTGCGGCGAGACAAGCCCGGCTATATTGTAAAACAAAAGATAGAAAGAAAAAGGTAAAACGTACGTCATTCCTGCGAAAGCAGGAAACCACATAAAAAGTGAAAAATTGAAAGTTAAGGAGCCAAATTAGGAAAAGCACCAATTAACATCACAAATAAATTAGAAATTTTTACTTTTACCTAGATCCCTGTTTTCACAGGGATGACGACTTTTACTTTTCCGCAATTCCACCCAACAAGATGGCTGACAGGCCCTTCAATTACACTCAAGATTAAAATAGGCCTGAACCCTATTGCAAATCCGCCAATCTTTTAGGAGGACACACCACTGCTTTCGCTTTTCACTTATTATTTACGGTCACTGCCAACGCCTTTTCTTTTACACGGGCGGATTTGGAATCCGCCCCTATTACATACCACGCACCACTGTTTATTTAGTCTTGTAATTGTTTTTTTGGTTTATAGTTTTGATTCTGTTTTGGTCATTCGAAAATTGAATTTTGAGAATTGTTTGTTATTTGGGGTTTGATGATTGTAATTTCCCGTTAGGGCAATTATTTCAGTTTCTTCTTTATTATTGCTTCTATCATCTCAGCCTGATTTTTAAACAAGTGATAAAATTCAATGCCCAGATCATATGTTTTTTTTGAATTTTCTTCTACAACCCTTACAACAAATCCGCCTATCTTTACCCGTTCTTTATTCGATAATTTCATAGACTTTCCATCAAGGACAAATTCTACTCGCTGATTTATTTCCGGCATATCATCATTTATCGCTATTTTCATTCCATTTAAACTTATATCTTTGCAGATTCCTGTTTTATATTCACCCGTCTTATCAAAACGATATTCTACACCTAATCCGGCTTCAACTCTCTCATATCGTCTTCTAAACCCGCCTTCTGAATGCGGAATTACTTTTTTATTATCCTTAAAAAGATCACGTATGAGCCACTTCATGATCTTTACAAAAAGAAGTAAAAAAAGTAAGAGTTCAATAAAAACAAGGACATGGTAAAATATTATATCCATTTGCTCTTTAAAAGGAACCCATGTCTGATTAAGTTCGAGCAGTCTGAAATATATATCTTTTAAAAGTTCCATTTATCCCCATGTTTGAAATTTATACTTTTTATATTATAGCAAAATTTAAATAGGTAATAAATAAAGAAATATATCTAAGCCGCCTATTTCATAAACACAGCCAAAGAGAATTTATAAATTACTCGCAGTAATAGAAATAAAATAAGAGTTAATAGAATACGTTACATTTTGTCAGCATGCTTTTTTACAAGGAAACAGAATATTTAATTCGGCTGTGTTTACGTAAGGTGAGTCGATTGCAGTATACTTGCTTCGTTATCAAACACTATATTTACTTGGATCCCTGCTTTCGCAGGAATGACCACTTTTTATGTTTGCCTTGCACCTATACTACACTTGACTCATGAAATATTCGGGCTAAATATTTGCAATTACTCAATAATATGGAAAAATTCATCATTATTTTCCAGCGTATCAAAATAATGATCCGGGAAGCTTTTTGCAAGATCGTATTTATCAAAACCGTCTGTTCCTACAGCCACAGAAATAAGACCTGTTTTTTTAGCTGCCTCAACATCATAATATGAATCTCCAACAAGAAACATTTTTTTAAAACCATTTGGCTCTATCTCAAATGCCCTATGAACAGCTCTTTTTATAATATCAGATCTAATAAATCCATCTTCACCAAATCCTCCAAATGGAAAAAACCTGTTTAAACCGGCATGTTCAAGTTTTATCCTTCCTGCCTTTTCAATATTGCCTGTAGCAAGCCCTAATAACATATCATTCCGTTTCGAAAGCATGGAAATAAGCGTGCTAACACCCGGCAAGACCATGAAGCCACAAGAACTTTTGACTTCATTTTTTAAAAACTCAATATAGGTCTCTTCAACTTCTTTTCTGTTTTTCAGTGACGTCTCAGCTCCCATTTTTTTTTCTAAGATATCTTTGAATATCATCTGATCTGTTCTTCCAATATACTCTATCCCGTCACTAGCCCCTTCAAAAGAAAACAATTTTATAAAAGCCTTATCAATTGACCTGTTTCCTGCACCGCCTGATATTAAAAGGGTCCCGTCAATATCAAATAGAATGAGATTTTTTTTGATTTTATTATTCATACTTAATTATTTCTTTATTTGTGATAGGTTAAGCCGCTTTCAGCAACTGACTTTTTCACCACGAAGAGCACGAAGGACACGAAGATATTGATAAAAAATATTTTTCTATCCTTTCATGCAATTTCAATACATTAATAATTTATCAAATTTAATATCGTTTCTAATTATATTTTCTTATTTTATTAATTGGCATAAATACGCTTCTACAACAAGTTATATTATAACTGCTGAGCCATACCAGCTTTCCATAAAAAATGCTTTCTCTTTCCTTTTAAATCAAATTTATCCACTTTAACAGAGCCTATCATGAGTACTTAGGCAAGGTCAGTGTAGACTGTAGTTGAATGACTCAGAACAATCAAAGTTAATTTATTTTCTTTTTTTCCCTTCGTGCTCTTCGTGTCCTTCGTGGTTAATTCTCCGACTCTTTCTATTCCCATATATTAAATTAACATTATAAAAAAGATTGCAAAACCAGAATAAAAAGCTAAAATATCACAATATTTTAAAAATATTATATTACATAAATTATGAAAAATCCTGAAAAAAAATTAGATCTTTCAATTGTAATACCTATTTACAATGAAAAAGAAAATATTCCTGATCTTTATGTTCAGGTCAGAAAAGCTCTTGATAAGATGGAAAATATTACGAGCGAGATCATTTTTGTTGATGACGGCAGTGATGATGATACTTTTTCAGAATTAAGAAACATATTTGATAAAGATATGACCGTAAGAATCGTCAGATTCAGAAGAAACTTCGGACAAACAGCCGGAATGGCAGCAGGATTTAAACTTGCCGAAGGAGAAATAATAGTATCTATGGATGCTGACCTTCAAAATGACCCGAATGACATTCCTTTGCTTATCAATAAAATAAATGAAGGGTACGACATTGTGAGTGGCTGGAGAAAGAACCGTAAGGATAAATGGCTTTCAAGAAGGCTTCCTTCTATTATAGCAAACAAAATAATCTCTATGACTACAGGAATAAAACTGCATGATTACGGGTGTACGTTAAAAGCTTTTCGAAAGGAAGTCATAAAAAACATCAACCTTTATGGTGAGATGCATCGCTTTATACCAGCTGTTGCATCTTGGATGGGAATCAAGGTTTCTGAAGTACCTGTAAATCACCGTCCAAGAACAAAGGGCCAATCTAAATACGGTATTTCTCGCACATTACGCGTTATACTTGACCTTATTACGGTTAAATTTTTATTGAGTTTTTCAACAAGACCTATACATATATTCGGACTTTTCGGACTTTCTTCTCTTTTTCTCGGGGGAATTATGTTTTCACTTGTCGTAATACAAAGACAGTTCTTTCTGATACCGGCAGACCGTCCTATGCTTCTTATTTCTGTTTTTCTAGTCTTCGCAGGTTTGCAGTTCATTTTAATGGGACTTCTTGCAGAAATACAAATAAGGGTATATCACGAATCTCAACATAAACCTATTTACGCCATTAAAAATGTTCTCGAGCATTCTCAAAAATAAAAACATGACGCTTAACAGGATTTCACGGCTGAAAAAGTTATCATCCGGAGTGTATATTTCTGCTGCATTCTTTACAGGTATGCTTCTTTCTTTTTACCTTTCAACAGTTTTTATTAAGGTAAATCCTTTAATCTCTAAAAAAGAATCTCCTAAAAAAATAAACAAGCAATATGCAAAAAAAAATATTGCAAGTTTTATTAATGAAAAGAAAAGTTATAAACTAACAGATACTTTAAAAAAAGATCAACAGACATACGGGAAGATACATAATATCGAAAAAGGGTCTTGCATAGACTCATTAAAACTTACCGGAACAGTTGTTACAGATAATAAGCGTATAGCTGTTTTTGAAGATCTGAGAACAAGAAAACAGCATATTTTAAAAGAAAGAGAAATTTTAGGATCCTTTAAAATTGTTCAAATAAACAGAAAATCAGTTACTTTAAGAACAGATTCTTATAGAAGCAAAAAAGCAATAGGTGCCTTTAATAAAAGATCGAGCAGTTTTAAGGAGACAACAACTGTTATTAAAAAGATCGGCCCCCATCACTATGAAATAGCCAAGCGCATTATGATGGATAATTTTGCAGACCCTGCAAAGCTACTTGCCCAAGTCAGATTTATTCCATCAATAAAAGACGGGATAAGTAATGGGTTTATGTTAAAAAACATTAAGAAAGAAAGTTTTTTAAACCATATAGGATTCGAAGAAGGAGATATCATAACAAAGATAAACGGGCACATGCTTAATAATACTTTTACTGCTATAAAACAATTTTCTTCTTTAGGTGATCATGAATCGGTTTTTATAGAACTCTCACGACAGAATAAAAATATTATCATAAAATATTCTATGAAATAGTCTTTAAGTGTAAAAAAGGATCAATAAATTGAAAATAAATCGAATAACCTTTTATTTTATAATAATCATTTTTTTCTTTTTAAACTTCATCCCGGCATATACCGATTCAGGAATCTCCATGGATTTTGAAGATGTTGAACTAAAAGTACTTATAAAAACCATGAGTGAGATCCTAGAAGAAAACTTCATAATATCCAGCAAAGTCGAAGGGAGAGTCTCTGTTTCAGCACCAAGAAATGTTTCAAAAAAAGAATCACTTAATATGCTAAAAGACATTCTTATTGTTCACGGATATGTAATGATAGAAACACCCGAATCCTTTGAAATCACTTCTGCAGAAGATACAAAAAATCTACCGGGATATTTTTCATCAGGAAAGTCCATACCTGAAGAATTGCTAATGAGCAATAGTATTATCACCCATGTAATTCCGTTAGAGTATACAGATGCTGAAGAAGTAAAAAATCTTTTAACACCACTTGTATCTGCCGGTGGATATGTCGGAAGCAATAAAGAGACCAACATGATCGTCATGACGGGTGATGTTAAAAACATAAAAAATCTTCTTGATATAATCAAAAATGTAGATCAGCAGCATTCATCAAAAGGAAGAAATGATCTAACAGTAATAAAATGTAATAATATTTCTTCCTTAAAAGTTGCAGAAATGCTAGACAAACTTTACACTTCAAAACTGCGAATGGCAGGAAGAACTGAATCTGCTGCCTACCCTGCTTTTATTGCACATGAAGAGAGTAATTCTCTTCTTATATCTGCAAATGCGTCAGAAACTGAAAAAATAGTTTCAGCTCTTCATACCATTGACCAGCAAAAAAAACAGGTGCTTGTAAAAGCTGTTATTGCAGAAGTAACCGAAAGGACAGCAAAGGAAATAGGATTTGATATATTATCAACAGGAGGCATTCTCTATGCTACTGAAAAAGGATTCGCAAAAATAGAGGACCTCGGTATGAACAAAGCTCTACTTGGCGGTGCAGATGCTGATAATTTAGCAGTTTCATATGCTGAAGGCACAAATGATTTTTCAGGAACAATTATTCCTGATATATCCTGGGTTGTAAAGTTATCAAAAAAACATGATGGTATTGATATAATCTCAACACCAAAACTGCTAACCGTAGATAATGAAGAAGCAGAAATAATAGTTGGAACAAACCTTGCCTATTTAAAAGATTCACAGGTAACACCTCAAGGCGGTACAGTAAAGACCTTTGATTTTAAGGATGTAGGATTAAAACTTAGCATCAAACCAAGAATAAGTTCTAATGATATGATCACACTAACTCTCTCCCAGCAACTCGAAGAAGTTTTAGGGCTTTCTTTTGAAGGCGGAGTAGAAACAAGCAAAAGAAGTATAAGCACAACAGTAATACTTAAAGACAGGTCACTTGCTGTCATAGGCGGATTAACGGCTGATAACAAAAATAAATCAACCCAAGGTGTACCTTTTATCAGCAAAATACCCATAATAGGAAATCTTTTTAAAAAAAATTCAGAAAAATCTGAAAAGAGGAATCTGCTTCTTTTTATAACTGCTCAAATAGTAAGGACCCCTCAAGAAATGAAAGATATTACAGACATAGAATCAAAAGGGTCGAATATAAAAGCTGAAAAATAATGAAAACAATAAACATCATCAGAGATTTTGAAGATAAAGACCTTGTTATTGATTCTTTAGAAGAGATCGATGAGCGTTACTTTCACATAAACGGACTCTGTCCAATATCATTAAAAGAGGACGTACTTTCTATTGCATTAACAGAATCCTTTTCAAATTTACGATTGATCGAAAACATTAAAAAAACTCTTCAAAAAAAGACAAGATTATTCAAAACAGACAGTGATCAAATGATATCACTAAAAAAAGATATTTTTTCTTCACTGACCTCCAAAAAAAAAATTGAGCTAAATACTTTTTCAGAACATTCCTGCATTGCACCGATCGCAGAAAATCTTGCGCTTTTTACAGGAGGTCTTTCCGAGATCGTAAAAACTGTAAATAGGATCATTATTCAGGGATACAGAGAAAATGCTACCGATATTCATATTCAGAATATGAAGGACTCAGTTATAGTAAGATACCGGATAGATGGTCTTTTATATGATTCAATCCATTTTAATACAAATATGTATGAAAAGCTGATAACCAGATTTAAAGTAATGAGCCGTCTTGATATTGCAGAAACAAGATTACCGCAAAGCGGAAGAACAACTGTCAGAATCGATGATAAAGCTATAAACCTTCGAGTATCTACACTTCCAACTCGTACGGGAGAAAAGATATCGTTAAGGTTTCTCTATGGAACACATGATCTACTTTCTATAAAAGATCTTGGCATGAACAAAGACCAGATAGATTCATTTGCTAACCACATGTCTGTTGGAAAAGGTATTTTTATAATCGGCGGCCCTACCGGAACAGGTAAAACAACCACACTTTATTCGATACTGCAAAAATTGAATGACGGAAGCAAAAACATAATAACTCTTGAGGATCCTGCTGAAATAGAAATAGGATGCGGAATAACCCAGGTTCAGGTAAATAATTCTTTCGGTATATCATTCAGTGAAGGTATACGTGCAATATTGAGACATGATCCTGATATTATATTTATTGGTGAAATAAGAGACAGGACAAGCGCTCAGGCAGCATTTGAAGCTGCTCTAACAGGGCATCTGGTGCTTACTACCGTTCACATGCCGACAATACCTGATATAGTAGAACGTCTGTATCAATTGGAAATAGATCCTCTTAATATCACTTCAAGTGTTATAGGTGTTGGAACTCAAAGATTGGTAAGAAAACTATGTACTGGGTGCTCACAAAAAATAAAACCATCTTCAACAGCAAAGCGCTTTTTTGCAGATTTCGAATTAAATATAGAATATGATTTTTCAGCGACCGGTTGTGCAGCATGCAATAACCGAGGATATAAAGGAAGAACAGGCATTTTTGATAACCGTTATATTGACGATGAAAATCTAATTTCATATTTCATGAACAGAGGAAAAAACATTAAAAGAAAAGATAAATATATTGAACTTGCAAAAGAGTCTTTTAATGCTATTCATAAAGGAATCACCAATTCAGAAGAAATAATTAGAAGTCTATGGTAATTAAAATATTTTTTAATTAGCGGTTAGTTATTAATTTGTCCATGTTTTTTCTTTTTATGTTTAAAAAACACTTTGTTTTTGGGATAAAAAGTTTAACCTATTTTAAAGATACAGCTTATTATGAAAAAAAAATATCTTGAAAAAATATTTAAAGATTTCATTAATGAACTTAGTATGCTTCTTGATAACGGCTTTGACATTCTTACATCTTTAGAGCTTATTAAAAAAACCTCTTCAAAAAAAGATACCAAAGAAATATTTAATAAAATCATAGATAGTATAAAATCAGGAGAAACTTTTACGCAAAGCCTTTTTAATTCAGATTTTTTTTTCCTTCCAGTTTTTTATAAAACAGTTTTCTTTTCCGCCGAAAAATCAGGCACTTTTCAAAAAGCTGTAAAAGAACTTTGTTCTTTTATTAAAAAAAAGGACAGCTTTGAAAATAATATAAAAAAAATACTTATTTATCCCGTTATAACTATAAGTGTAGCTACAGCAGCTCTTTTTGTAGTGTTTTTTCATTTTATACCTTCACTTGCTGTTATATATAAAGATATGGATATTGAAATACCTATAACTTCTAAATGGATAATAATGTTAACTGAGAATACATCATTCTTGATACTGCTACCTATTATACTGATCACAGTATTTTTATTATTTCGCTCATTTGTTCCAATTAATAAGCAAAATATAATAAAAAAAATAAAACCATTATCCGGCTTTGTCATATGGTTTGACTGCTATACCTTATCATTTTATTTGCACATGCTTCTTGAGTCCGGCATTGATATAATTGAAAGCTTAAAAGTAATATCGATAAGTGACATCTCAGGTTCCAATATAAAAGAAATAATCACTGATATCAAAAATGGTGCTGATATGATAGATGCATTTAAAAAAAGGTCTGATCTACCTGAAATATTTTTTGAAAATCTTTCTCTTGGCTTAAGAAGCGGTAATATCAAAAGATCATTTAAATATCTTTATGAAAGTGCTCAAGAAAGACTTGAGAAAAACATAACTTTTATTACAGCTTTTTTAGAACCAATTGTAATAATAATAACTGCCGGCATTGTCGGAATAATAGTTTTTCTCGGATTGTATCCGCTGCTAACAATCAGTGAAACGATTCAAACATTTTGAAAGTAGAATATTAATAATGAAAAAAACAGCTCTATTCATTTTTTTGATTTTTTTTATACTTGCTTCTTGCAACACAACTGAAAAGCGTAAGGAATCTTATGCGGAGACAAAGATAATATTCAGGAATAATGAATTGATCGTAGAAATAGCTTCTACTAAAAAGGAAATGAGCAAGGGATTAATGGAAAGAGAATCACTTGATAAAAACAACGGTATGCTTTTTATGTATGATAAAGACTGCATACCTGGATTCTGGATGAAAAATACGACTATACCTCTTTCAGTTGCTTTTATTAATAATGATAAAACTATTATTCAAATAGAAGAACTCACCCCTCTTTCATTAACACCTGTCTCACCATATAAATCCATTAAATTCGCTCTTGAAGTAAATAGAGGATGGTTTGAAAAGAACGATATCATAATAGGAGATAGTTTTTCTTTTGTAGAATCCCACGGGCTTACACCCGTGGCACCTCAAACTTCGACTCGGTGAAACCTCGCCGAAGCCTATCCGCCTTCGTCTTTGAAAGACTACGGCGAGATACCCTTCCCGCTACATCCCGTGCAGGAATCTTGTACTTACGGGAACTCACGTCCACGGCCTTATAGCTATTGGGCCTTATGCGAAGGCGGGTAAAATAGTGGGGAATCGGCTTTGCCTGCAATCAGCTTTTAGCAGTCAGCAATTAGCAAAAAAGTAAAATCTCAGAAATTTATCTTTTACGGAAGTTGCCGCTATATCGTTATTCGTATTTCGTCGTGTGTGATTGGCAAATTTGAGTATTGAGTCTAACCTAATTTATTTGCTTTCTTTCTGTGTTATTTTTGAGACAATATGCATGGGCCACTTTTGACCATCAGGCATCTCTTCAGTAGGAAGTATTACTATTTCTCCATCAATTATCTGATCCATTGTGCTGCTCACTATCCATCCTGTATCTATATCAACAAGTATTTCTCCTGTGCCTGTCCCTTTTAAAGAGACCTTCATAGAGCCATCAGGCATTCCCGGCATTGACTGCTTTCCATCAAGGCTTCCAATTTCTACCTGAACGGCTATTACGGCATTACCTTTCACGATATCCTTTAAAGTAAATTTATTTATAGTATTCATAGGAAAGTTTCCCTGCATAGACATCTTAGTTTCCCAGGTATCACCTATATTTAGTACTTTATCTGCATACATTCCAAACATTTTCTCAAATGTTTCCTTGCTGCCAAAAGCCTTTTCCTGCTCTTGAACCATTTTTTCTACCATTTGCTTTTGCTGTTCAGTTTGAGCAGGAACACTATTTGCCATCCCTTTCATTATTTCATCAAATCCATCTACAGCAGAAACTTTTCCTTTTTCATTTACAGTTATATAGATATTTTTTCCTACCATAGAACCAAATATATTTCCAAAAACACTATCTTCACCTTCTTTTGTCTTAGAATCATAAAGTAGCGTCATCATAGGATTCTTCTGTTCAAAACGTAAAGCATCATAAGTCATTTTTATTTTTCTATACCCTTCTTTATCAATATCCTGCACTTCATATGAATATTCCATGGTCATGTTCTGATCCATCTTTTGTTTCATACCCATTACGGTCTGTTCTATCTCTTGTTCCATATTAACAATAGTTTTGTAAGTCTTACCTTTTTCAAGCCTAAAACGAAGATCAACGCTTGTCTGTTTCTTTGAACAAGCCGTTAAAGAAACACAGAGAGCAATTAAAAAAACATAAAAAATACTTTTCTTCATTAAATACCCCTTATTTATGATTGAAAAAACTTTAAGATAACTTTTTAAGAGAATTTAGAACTGTCTGGAAATTACCTGCAAGCGTTTTAGGAGATTTGAATTTCAAGTCCTCTATCCGATCTATGAGCATTAAAAGTTCTAAAGATGTATGCTCTTTTTCTGCTTTCCGGCTTTTTGACATATAATTGAAGGCATATGCTAAAGAAAAGAACTCATCATCTTTTCTAAAACAAATATTTATATCATCACCCTGCTCAATTACTTTTATTGATCTATAAATTCTTTGTAATACACCTTTAATCTCCGAATTTTTGCTGATGTACAGAAATATATAGTAGCTTAATATCCATAACAAAAGCACTGCTACCTGAGCTAAAATAGGAATTCCAAGAGTATCCCTGTAAAACGGAGGACGAACGTTTAAAAAGGTATAAAACAAATAACTTAATTTATCTCCAAGACATGTAAAAACAAATAATGCAGTTATCGCAAGAAAAACAACAAAAAACACCCTTGATTGCCATCCTGGAAAAATACGCCTTTTAGCCTTTAATGTTTTCATAAATTATATCTATAATAGTATTTTTAAAGATTTTTGCCTGATTAAATCTTAATCTTTTCAGCAAAACAGTTAAAAAAACTTGTTATATTATAGTATATTTTTATCTGTGCAAATACTTTTTTTATTTTTTTTACATTTTTATTATTTTTTTTACATAAAAAAACATATATAATTAGTATAAGGTACTATATGAAAAGATCCTTATTTTCTTTATTAATACTATCCATACAATTCCTGGCTTTTACAGGTTGTCAGCAAAACCTCTTTACTCGCAAACCTGAAAATATTGTAGAAAAAGCCGAAAAACAAAGAAAAAAAGCTGATATGATAATCACTTTTCATACAATGGAGCGTATTTTTATAGATAAACCTCTTTTAAATATACGCAATAATATCCAGCATCCATTTGATAAAAATAAGTTTATAAAAAAATTAAATTCTTTTAACTCAAGACAAAAGATAGTTGTAGTTATTTTGGAAGATTCATGGAATGTTAAAGATATTTCAGAGCGTTCAAAAACTATACAAGAGTTAGAGCTTTTACTTAATAAGTATTTTAATCAAGTAATATTTCATCAAGAACAAAAATATTCTTATTCAAAAATACTTAAAGAATAATAAATTATTTTTAATCTATCTGAACATTTGACTTTTTTTAAATTTTTTTCTACAATTCATTACTTCTTTACCGTTTATAAATCTATTTAAGGGCCAAAATATGATAAGACTGTGTTTATATCACAAAAATAACGGTTTTTCGTTAATAGAAATATTAGCAGTATTATTTCTTATAGGCCTTATGTTTAGTATATGCATACCAGTTTTTTTTAATATAAATAGCAGCTTTGAAATGCACAGTTCTTCTAATACGATCCGTACAATACTTCGAACGACAAGAAGGCTTGCTATAACAAAAAACGCAGAATATCTTACTGATTTTGATAAGGACTCTTGCAAGGTCTCAATAACAGACATAAATGGTAATCAAGAAGGAAAAACATTTTACCTTCCTAAAAAACTTTTTTTTGATAATACTCTTGTTGATATACATTTTTTTCCAACAGGTAGAGCAATAAAATTTGGCGGCGGAGCTGCTATTGATTCGATATGGATTGCCAGAAAAAACAAGCCTGAAATAGCAGACCAGATAACGGTAACAGCTACAACCGGAAGAATTAAGTTAAGGAAAAACCAAAAAAATCTATAAATAATATTTTTGAATTATGCTGGCATTTATTTTTTTAACTACTAGAAATTAAGAAAATGCCTTCCCAACAGAAAAGCCTCATAAATCCATATCACACTACAATACAGCAAGATACAAACAAAACATAAAAGATTTCCTCTTTTGTAATGCTTTTTTTATTAGAAAATAATAGATACTATAATTTTTGCATATAGCCAATTTATTAAAATAATTATTTATTTTCCTTTACTTTATATATATATTATCTTATATATATATAAAATTAAAAGAAAGGATAGGGATTATGGCTGACAAAATTCTTAAAGAGATCCCAAAAAACAAAAGCGAAACAATTGTTATCAGCGAAAAAGAATTCAGAGGCAATCAGTATATTGACCTCAGAGTTTTTTACAAAGATGATAATGAAGAGCTTAAGCCTACAAAAAAAGGCATTATGATTAAAAAGGATCTACTTCCAGAAATTAGAGAAACAATAAACAATATTGAATAATTTTCAGGAAATTTCCTTTTTAAGAAAAATTGTTTGTTTCAAATTCTTCAAGACTATGACTGTTGAAGACATCTTTCATGGTTATCCATGTACCTAAACGATATCTTCGCCAACATTTTAGTCTGTCTATAAAAACAGGATTGGGTCCTGTATCTGAACTAAGCATATCATCCTTATATGTAAAAGGGGGTTTTTCACGCATATTTTCCTTTTTCTTCTTAAACCAAGTGGAGGCAGGAGAACCATCATTTAAAATAGCACGCTTATCACAATCTTCACAAACAGCATGTGGATAATAAACAGGGGTATCAGGATTTGGGAATTTTTTTTTACAAATACTGCAATTATAATTAAATCTCTGGAACATAAAATATATTTATCTTAAATTCGGAAAGGACTTAATGATCTGATCAATGTTAATAATCTTTATTCCTTATCTTTACTCTCTTTCATATCCCACCAGGAACTGATCTGACCTTTGCCTTTCTCTTTAGAATAATAAAGAGCCTGATCTGCCTTCTTTAATACATCCTCTATATCTTCGGAGCTCTCCGGGAACATTGCAACCCCAATACTTACACTTAAATCCAAAGATCCTGCTTCAGGAACAGGTTTTGCCATGCGTATTGTTTCAAGAAGGCGTAGTCCAAGATGAATAGCATCTTCTTTTTTTATATTGGAAAGACAGACCATGAATTCATCTCCCCCGTACCTGCACGCAAAATCTGTCTGGCGTAAAATACTTTTTATACTCTGTGTGACTGATTGCAGAACAAGGTCACCAAAAGGATGCCCGTATGTGTCATTTATTGGTTTAAAATCATCAATATCTATTACGAAAAGAGCAATGGATGTCTTATATCTTTTACACCTGTAAACCTCTGTCTCTAAACGTTCCTTAAAATGCCTCAAAACAAAAAGTCCTGTCAGGCTGTCTGTAATAGATAATTCTTCGATTTTTTCAAAAAGCCTTGCATTTTCAACAGCCATAGCAATTTGACCAGCAAACGATTGTGTTGTTTGGGTCTCTTCAAGAGTTATACGTTGTTGACTGAGGATATTATCTACCACAAGGACTCCAACAACAATATCTTTTACTTGAAGTGGAACAAAAACTACTACATCATGAAATATCCTGTTAACAAAATTATTTCCATCACCCAAAATATGATCTACTAAAGGATGAACACGTGGTTTTAATGGAAACTCTTCTTTTTCAAGAGATTGTATACTGCCACGCAAATCATATGAGACCTCTCCTTTAAGGATCTGCTTCTTCCTATCTACAAGATAAAGCCTCACCCTATCAAACCCCATATGGCTTACTATACTTTTTACAACAAGCTTCAATAATTCATTCAGATGAAGACTTTTTACAATATTGGAAGATATTTCAAAAGAAGCTCTAAGTTGACGAACATGCTTTTCATTTTGCAGAAACACTTTGAGATTATTCATCGTTATAGAAAGCTCCGCACAAAACAATCGTACCTGTGAAAGATTTATCCGTGAAAATTTGTTTCCCGCTAATCTTGTTATTCTAAGCATACCCAAAAAATCTCCTTCAGTACGCAAAGCAACACAGATACTTGCCTCATTTTCCCTTTCTATCACAATATCAGTAATACCTGAACAAAGTCCCCACAAAGGAGACTCACGCGTTATTACAATAACTTCATCTCCATCCTGTAGAATATTTGAACGGATTACTTTCTGAGAGCGCAGAACACTTTCCCATGGAGCCCAAACAAAAATTGCAGCTTCTATTTTACCAAGAAACTTTGAAAGCATATTTAAGGCATGCGAGAATAATGCATCCGGATCTTTATCCTGACTTATAATATGCCACAATTCATTCAGAGCTGCATTTTTTTCGCTTCTTTTTTTTCTTGTTTTAACTGTTTTTTTCATTTTATTAAATGTACATTGAAAAAATATAGTTCGCTTCTGTAGCTGCCTGCTTGATCTCTTTTTCAAGAAACTCTGCCGAATATTCTCCCGAGCGAATTGATTTTAAAATTCTGTCAGAAAAAGCTGTTATTATCCTTTCTAGCGTACCAAGAAGAGGTGAATTCGGAAGAGATTTTCCTTTTTCCAGTGTTGAAGTAATGACTTCAAAATCTTCCTTAGCATCTTTAAAATAATCTTCCAGCAATGAAACGCGAGAAGGAAAAACACCTATCCTGTATCCGTGACGTAATTGAGACTCCGGAGAGACTAGAAAACGTATCCACTCAGCAGCTTCTTCTGGATACCTGCTCCACGTTGGAATAGCAAGTCCGCTTCCTCCAATAAAAGGCACGTTCCCTTTTGGACCTTTTGGAATAGGTACAATACCATAGTTTTTAGTAACTTCCTGAGAATAATTTGAATGTTTAAGATTTGAAATATTATATAAAGGTGATTTCCCGACAACTTCCATTGCATATTTTCCAGAGAAAAAAGTGCCTGTAGGAATAATACCATACTTTCTGTTTCTTCCTCGACCGCCATAGAGCTGATTCAAAAGATCAAAGTACCAGTGAATCGCTTCCTTTGCAGGTTTTTCATCAAAAGCAACCTTTTTTAAATTCGAAGTCAAGAAAGTTCCGCCGTTCCCCCATATCCATGGAGCAAGATCATGAATTAAAACCGTCTCGCTGTGACCTGATACCCTAAAAGCACTTATATCTTCTTCCGATTTTCTGTTCTTTTGAATTTTTATACATACTTCTTTAAATGAATCTGTTGTAGCAAGATCTCTTGATGAAAAACCAAAAAGCCTTAAGACATCTATCCTGTAATACAACATCCTAATATCTGCCAGCCAAGGAACACTCATAAGCCCGCCAGTCTCAAAAGAACTCGAAGACTCCCTTAAAGGCGCTATTATGTCCGATGTAAAAGCATCATCAAAAAAAGAACCAATATCACGCAATACTCCCAAATATGACAGTGTTGATACCCATGTAGTACCTATTTGTATAATATCCGGAGGAGTAAGTTCTCCCTGATGTTTGTGTACATTCATTAATCGGTCCCAAACATGTGACCATGGGATAACCGTAGGCTCAATATGAATATTTGTATGCCATTTTTCAAAATGTGCTATTTCTTTTTGAAGAGTACTTATGGTATCAAAATCACCATTAGGCATGAGCCAGAAATTTAATTGTACAACAGACATGTAGTATCCAATATTGATTTAATTATATATATCATGTGATTATAACAAGATAAACACTATTTGTTAATGTATTTTTTAATATAAAAAAAAATACTTTCCAAGTATACTATCTTTAAATAAAATAAAAGTACTAATATGACAACTTCTAATAAAAAAGAAAAATACAAAGTTAAGCTGGAACTTTTTGAAGGTCCTCTAGATCTGTTATTGTATCTTATAAAGAAAAGCGAAGTAGATATTTACGATATTCCTATTGAATCAATAACTAAGCAATATCTTGATTACATGGATCTTATAAAAGAGTTAAATCTTAATAATGTCGGTGAATTCATTCTTTTGGCCTCACAGCTGATCTATATAAAATCCCAGATGCTTCTACCTGAAGATGAACGGGGGGAAGAAGATGAATTTGAAGATCCAAGGATGGAACTGGTACATCAGCTTCTTGAATACAGAAAATTCAAAAATGCAGCGTTTAATCTTGATTCACTTCAAAAAGAGGAATCCAAGCGCTTTCCAAGGTTTGCAAAAATAGCTTTTGAAGAATCTAACACAATAAAAAAATTAGATGTCAGTATCTTTGAACTTCTTGAAGCATTTTCAAAAATACTGGATTCAAAAGATCTCTCTTTAATGCATATTGAAAGCGAAACAATAACTGTTGCAGAAAAAATTGCTGAATTTCAGGAAATTCTCAAAAATGATATACAGGTATCTTTTAATGAAATATTTAAAAAAGCACATTCAAAGATGGAACTTATTTGTTCATTCCTTGCTGTTCTAGAATTAATAAAACAGGGTGAAATAAAAGTTATACAAAATGAAAACTTTGGTGAAATAATACTCCAAAGGACAATGCACTGATATGAGTAAAGATAAAGTAGATAATAGTGAAAAAGTACCTGCTAGTCAGGATATTGATAAGATAAAATCAATAATTGAAGCTCTTTTATTTGCTTCATATGATCCTCTTTCTGCTCAAAAAATAAAGACAATTATTCAAAATGATTTTGAATTAACAACTACTGATATAAAAAAGACAATATATAAAATAAAAGAAGAATTTGAAGCAGAAGGAAGAGGTTTTGAAATAGTAGAAATTGCAGGAGGATATCATATAAGAACAAAAAAAGAATTCTCAAAATGGCTTGAAATACTCCTTAATAAAAGAAAAAAAGAGACTCTCTCACAAGCAGCACTTGAAACATTATCTATTATCGCCTATCGTCAGCCTGTCACAAAAGCAGACATTGAAGATATCAGGGGAGTAAATGCTGACGGTGTAGTTCATAAGCTTCTTGAAAAAGGATTTATAACAATATTTAAAAAGAAAGATGCTCCTTCTTTCCCCTATTACTACGTAACTTCCGCAAAGTTTCTAGAACATTTTGGTCTTCGTTCTCTTTCAGATCTCCCAAAATTAGACCACCGATTGACCTTGAGCTAAGTTTTAATACAAATAAGTTCATCGTATTTTGCTGAACGAACAGATTGAATAAAAAGAAAGAATGCAATAGAATTTTCAAAATTAGCTGCTGGAATATTCTTTTTTCTATTTATCCTTTTTAAGCTTCTTAATCCATATTTTCAATGTATTAACATTTATCTTAAATAAAAATAGCTATTATTAGCTTGAGCATCATTAATAATTTGCAATATAATTAAACTTTAATCACAATATAGCAGTAGGCTTATCATGACAAAAAAAAATTCTGCAGTAAAAGCCATTCTTTTGCTTTTTTCCATATTAGGTTCGATCTTGATCCTTTTTTCTACAAGATGGGGTATTGGAATAACTCCTGATTCCATTACATATATTTTATCTGCAGAAAACATTGCTAAAGGAAAAGGATTTGCTGTTTTACTAAATAACAAAGAACTTATGCCTGTAACGCATTACCCACCTCTTTTTCCTTTTATTCTCTCCTTTTTAAGCAAACTCAATCTAAGCATTATACAGGCATCAGTTTTGCTTAATGTTTCTCTCTTATGCAGTACTGTTTTTTTATCAGGATACTTCATCTACAAATCTACTTCCAGCCTTGCTTTTACAGTTATTTGCCAAGTTCTGATCTTTAGCTTTCTTGATTTTCAGGTCATACATGCCATGGCATTGTCAGAACCTCTTTTCATTTTTCTCTGTTTAGCAACTATTTTGTCTTTCATCAAATATCTTGAAAAAGGAAGCTCTTTTGTCTTGATTTTTACAGCTGTTCTGTCTTCAATGGCATTTCTGACACGTTATGCAGGTATAAGCCTTTTTTTTGCATGCTTGGCAGGTATTTTTATACTTGATAAAATAAATTGGAAAAAACGCATCAAAAATTCCATGATATTTATTGTTATTAACCTTATTCCAATACTTCTCTGGATATCAAGAAACGTTTCCCTTGCAGGAAACGCTTTTAACAGAAAGTTAAGTTTTCACGCCTTATCCAGCTTTGAAACAGGATTAGCTCTTAACTCATTTTCCAGATGGATCCTTCCGCCGGGATATCCTACAAAAATAAGCGCTATTTTATTTCCACTTTTTTTTGTGGGTATTTCTATTCTTATTATTTTTATTTTTCTTACAAAAAAAAGCGGTACAAAAAAAGCACAATCAGAGCTATCCTTTATGCTCATCTTTATATTTAGCTATCTCTACTTAGTCGTTTTTTCCTTCATGTTTATAGATGCCAGCATTCCTTTTAGCTACCGTATGCTTTCGCCTCTTTACCTGCCTTTTTTTATGTTCATCACCATACCTGCTTACTTTTTAAAAAATGTTTCAGGCAAGTTTGTTCCAGTTCTCAAAACTTTCCTTATAATTACTTTTGTTCTTTTCTCGATGTCATATATCTATACAGCTTTCAAATTTGTTTCAGAAAGTTTTAGAGATGGTATTGGACTTAATAGCAAGATCTGGCACACATCAGAAATAATAAATACCGTTAAATCTCTTCCTTCTGAAGTCCCCATATACACAAATGGAAGAAGTATCCTTTCTTTTCACACAAAAAAAACTGTAAAAGGCATTCCTCATATTTATCATTCCAAGACAAAAAAGGAAAACGAGAATTTCAAGCAAGAGATGAGGAACATGGTGCATGACCTATCTTCTCATAACGGCATCATAGTATACATTAATCAAATAAACTGGAAGAGATACATGCCAAGGGAAAAGGACCTTCAAAAAGTGTTAAAACTTCACTACCTTCAAAAAGATTCGCTTGGAAGTATTTACAAACTACCTGATGCATAAACATTATATCTTTTAACGATAAACCTACTCTTTGTAAGTTTTCGCTTATTCCTAATGATACTTTACATAAATATATCCCATTACTTTTAAATAATTTTCCTCTTCTATACTATCTTTATCTGACATCTTATCTATAGTCCAAGCAAATGAAAACATAAATGGTGTATCTAAGTTGTATACAGCTTTTATTTTTTTTTTATTGCAAAGTTTAGTAATGTAGAGTTGCGACACCAAATTGTCATTGATCATTTTTGATATTTCTTTCATAGACAGCCATTTACCATGTTCATTGCGAACAATTGCTCCATAGTCAGGATCAATCATTACCCATTTATTATTTTCAGGGGAAAAGACCTCACTCAAAGCATGTCCATCTGTCTTATCTGGTTTTTGTAAACCTGCAACTCTAACTTTGTAGCCATTTTTTAAAAGCACATAATTAAGAAATCTAACGTTATGGCCACAATGCAGGCATAGGGGCTGATCGGAAAAAAAGAATTTTCTAAGCCATATTTCCGGATCAAATCTCGTTCTGTTCAATTCATTAAGAAACGTTATACTGCCATCCGATATTGAGTGTACCGTATTTTTTGAGACAAAAGAGGAAATAGTTAATATTTCCTGTTCCGTTGACTGATCTTTGTCAAGAATCAATATCTTTAAATTACCTATAGTTGTTCTTAAATAATATTCGCCACTTTTTGGAAAAACTATCTTTTTCTGATCCCATGTAATTTCACTATTATCACTTCCCTTATAATTCCCAGGTACAGGGAAAGTGCCAACTATATCAAATTTTAAGTATTTTTGATGAGTTTTAAAAACTTTATCGATATTTCCAGCAATATCCTTCCACAAAAGCTTCCTTTTTTTGAAGATAAAAAATGGTCTTTCTGTAACAGGCTCTACCATTACCTGATCCCAACTAAACTGAACACCTTTGGTATAGCCCTGCAATCTACCCTGCTCAAAACCTACCGTTTTTCCTCTTTCATATACCAAACAATACAGTACAAATAAAACTAAACCTGATATAATAAATATTATAATAATACCCTTTTTCATTTATGATTTCCTTTTGATCAATATTATATATAATTTTTACTGATTAAGCTTAAATAAACAGAAAATAAAAATATCCTCTATTTTTCTTTTTTATATTCTTCATATAGATTATCAAAAAAAGAAAAGCTTTTCTCAAAACATTTTGTCTGTTATATAATCTTTTTATGCAAAGAAAATTCAGTGCTGCCCTTTTTATTATCGGTTTTAGCGGAATGGTCGCCCAGATCATCCTGATAAGAGAACTTCTTGTGGTCTTTCACGGAAATGAGCTAAGTCTCGGAATTATCATTGCAAACTGGCTCATTTCAGAAGCATCAGGCGCTTATTTTATGGGCGGCCTATTAAAAAAAATATATAAAAAATTTGATATATTTATAATCCTGCAGATACTTTTTTCTATTTCTCTCCTTTTATCAGTACTTGGAGTAAGAACATTTAAAAACATATTAGGTTTTACAACTGGTGAAATATTAAGCCCATGGATCATCCTAATATCATCACTTTTCCTTATTTTTTTACCCTCATTTATACATGGATCACTTTTTTCTATTTCATGCAAATTAAAAGAGAACAACAAAGAACCTGCATCCTCAATTGGAATAGTTTACGTTTTTGAGACATTAGGAAATATTGCAGCAGCTTTATGTTTAAATTTTGTTTTACTTCCTCATTTTCATTCAATTGATATTGTTCTTGTTACATCAATACTCATAACGTCTTCCTGTATGTTCCTTATATTTCGTGATATTGATTTTAGAATCATTAAAAGATCAACAAAGATCATAAGTCTCACTTTTTTTATAACTTTTATAATATCTTTGTTAAGCCCTGTATCTGATTTCATCCACAAAATATCAATTGATAAACAATGGCAAGGTCAAAAAATAATCTCATATAAAAACTCTATTTTTGGAAATATCGCTATAACTTCACTAGATGAGCAAATAACCTTCTATTCAAATGCTGATCCTTTATTCATATGTCCTGCACCGGATACGATGAGTCACGAGGAGCTTGCGCACATACCTTTACTTTATCATCCAAATCCTAAAAATATTCTCGTTTTAAGCGGCGGCATAGGAGGCTTTCTTAGCGAACTAAGTAAATACCCTGTAAAAATCGATAACGCTGAAATAGACCCTGCGATAATTCAAACAAGTATCGAAATAGATAATAAATTTCAATTAAGTCCGGTTCATGAAGAGCTTTATAATAAAAAGATCAAACATCATCTTATTGACGGACGTCTTTTTATAACAAAAACTGCCTCTTATTATGATGCAATATTTATAAACCTGGATATTCCAACGCAAATTCAGACAAATAGGCTTTTTACAAAAGAATTCATGAAAAAAGCCAGATCAAGACTTAAGAATAATGGCCTTTTTGTCTTAACTCTTCCGGGATCACTTAATTATATGTCCGTTGAACTAAAAAAGCTCAACGCATGCATACGCAACACTCTAAATTCTGTTTTTGAATCTGTTATAGTTATACCAGGGACTAGAAATATTTATATTGCATCTCCATCTAATTTGAATAAAAGCATGGATATTCTATTGGAAACCCTTCAAAAAAGAAACATAAAAACACATTTGATCACACCTTTTCATATTTCATTAAAACTTGATAAGACTTACCAAACATGGTTCGAAAATGAGATGAAAAATATTAATGTAAAGATCAATCAGGATCTTACTCCTATAGGTACTTTCTATGCTCAAAGCTATCAAAACAGCTTTTTTTCTTATGGAAAAGAAAATATATTTGAAAAGATCCTGTCCGCCTCTTATTCTAAAATAATATATTCTGCTTTGCTGATTTTTTTTATCATATTTCTATTAAAATTCTTATCTTTCAATTTTCATATTAAAACTTCTTTATCTGCAACAATAGCAACAACAGGCTTTGCTTCCATGTTTTTTAACATGTCATCTATTCTTATCTTTCAAATCTATTACGGTTATGTTTACTATTTTATCAGCCTATTAATCGCTTTTTTTATGTGCGGTGTTAGCATTGGAGCATATTTTGCGACAAAACATATTAAAAATAACGTATATATTAAAAACAGAATAATCCGCCTGCAGTACGGAATAATAGTATTGATAATTGCATTGTTTATATTTACATTAGGATTTAAAAAATATGATAATGTCCCTGTATTACACTTTCTCTTTCGTTATGTCCTGCTTGCCCTTAATTTAATATTCGGCATATTACAGGGATACGAGTTCCCCACGATCTGTAAAAGTTTTAATTTTTTCACAAAACGAAAAGATAAAACAGCAGGTTTTCTTTATGCCTGTGATCTACTTGGCGGATTTGCAGGTGGAATATTAAGTACAATTTTATTAATACCGCTTTATGGTCTTTTAAGATCATGTACAATAGTTGTTTTAATAAAAGTTATTATTATCTTTTTGTTATCAAGAATAAAATTAGATAATTTTTCACAAAAAAACGTATAATTAATAAATGAAAAAGAATATTTTTTATTTTCTTCTAATAAGTTTTTTGTTTTTTTCAGACACAACATCTGTTTATGCTGAAAAAGAAGCAATGTTCTATAAAAACATCAACGGTAAAACCATTAGATGTGATCTTTGTCCACACAAATGCATTCTTGATAAAGGGGAAACAGGATTTTGCAAAGTCCGTCTTAACAGAGATGGAAAACTCTATTCACTTGTTTTCGGAAAACCCTGTACAGTCAATATCGGACCAATAGAAAAAGCTCCTTTTTATCATTTCCTTCCTGGCTCAAAACGCCTTTGTGTTGCAACTGCAGGATGCAATATGCGATGTAGTTTTTGTCAAAACTGGCAGATCAGCCAGAATGGTCCCGAAGATATAAGAAGCTTTTCCTTAACTCCTGAAGAACTGGTACAAAAAGCCGCTCAATTAGAAATTCCTACTATTTGTTATACGTATTCAGAACCAATTGTTTTTTATGAATATATGTATGAATCATCTATTCTAGCTAAAAATAGCGGCATACGAACTACAATGGTCTCAAATGGATTTATTAACAGTTTGCCTATGAAGAAGCTCATTCCTTATTTAGATGCCGTTAAGATCGATTTAAAAGCTTTCAGTACTAAATTCTATGAAGATATCTGTGATGCTAAGCTTGAAGAAGTAAAAAACACACTAAAACTTCTAAAAGAGAACAAAAAACATTTCGAAATAGTTGTTCTTATAATTCCTACTCTTAATGACAGTGATCCTGAACTAAATAGCATGTGCAAATGGATATCCGTTAATCTTGGCAATGATATACCGATCCACTTCAGTAGATTTGTACCCAGCTACAAGCTTACAAGCCTTCCCATGACACCCGTAAAAACTCTTGAAAGAGCACATAAAATAGCAAAAAAAAATCATCTTAAGTACGTTTATATAGGAAACGTGCCCGGACATATTTATAATTCTACCTATTGTCCAAGCTGCGGTAAGATCCTGGTTAAAAGGATGCAATACGAAGTAACGAAACTGAATATTTCAAAAGGAAAGTGTAAATTTTGCGGTCTTTCCATACCGGGAGTATGGGAATAAGATCGCACTTCGTGCGATTTCAGACACAAGACTCAGGACTCAGGATAAAAAAAGCTGACAGTTTTTTTCTGTCAGCTTTTTTCGAAAGAAGTAAAACAAATTTATTTAACAACACTTTTTGGTTCTATTTCTGCTTTTCCAACAAAAATAGCACCGTCTTCAACAACAAAGTTTGACGTAACTACTTTTCCAAAGATCTTTCCTGTAGATGTAAGAGTAACACTTTTTTCTGCAATTACCTCTCCTCTGATCTTTCCCCGAACTACGACACTTCCAACATTGATACTCGCCCTTACTTCTGCATCTTCAGATAAATATATTGTCCCGCGTGTATCAAGATCTCCCTGAAATTTACCGCGTATCTCATAATCCTGCAGATTTATACGGTTACCACATTTTTTACAGAAAGAAGATAATGCAATTGTAGGAACTTCCTGCTCTGCATGACAATGAGAACAGTTAACTTTTCGAACCTCACTATGTACAACTTGAGAAGGTTCTTCTCTCATGGAAAGATTTACTGTGGTTTTTGCAGGTTCTTTGTATTCTTTAAATTCCTTAGTTTTTTTTATTTCAGGTTGAGCTACAACAGGTGCTTGTTTAACTTCTTTATCTATTGCCTCTTCTTCAACTTCTTTTGCCTTTCTTGTATTAATTATTTTTTTGCACTCTTTACAAAAAGTTAATTCTGCACGAGCAGAAACTTCCTGAATAGAACCGCAATGAGGACAAAGGATCTTTTTATTATCATTGTCCTTTTGTTCCTGTGAAAATTTAGAAAATTTACTGGATAACCAGCTCATGTCAGCTCCTGTTTTTTTTATTCAGAATAAAATTATTATTTTCCTTTTGCAGCATCTTTATCTCCAGATGCATCCTTCTCTTTTAATGAATCTAGAAGACGTTTTTTTTCAGCTGATTTTACTTTGTCCTGTCCGGCACTATCTGCTTCTATTGATATATCTATTTTTTCATTAGCAGGATTTACATCACAGTTTCCTACAAAAGAAACACCTTCTTCAATTGCAAGCCTTGATGCTTTTATATCACCGAATAGTTTTGCAGAAGACCGCAATTCCACTCTATTATCAGCAATAATATTGCCATTTACTTTACCTTCGATTATAACACTTTCTGCTTTTATAGAAGCTTTTACATCTCCTGTTTTTCCAATGTAAAGTGTACCTTGAGAAATAATATCACCTTGAAATTTACCATCAATGCGTAAGATACCTTTGAATTTTATTGTTCCCTTAAAAACAGCATCTGAAGATATAATTGTTTCTCTCGTTCCATCATCTGTTGCTACATACGGTTCAAAGCCATCTTGCTTTTCTTTTGTTAGCATCTTTCTGCCTCCTTGGAGCTATTATTCATGCTTATTAAACGTAAGTACTTGCATTTTAACAACATAACTTTTATACTATTATAATATACAATTTTCAATATGTTAAATTTATATAACTTTTTGTTAGAATCTTCAACAAAAAATAAGCTTTTTTTTAGCTATGCATAATTTAAGCCAATTAATTTGACCAGTCAAGAAAAAACACAACTCAGTTCTCTTCGCTGACAGGCTCCTTTTCAGGTTCATTTGATGTTTCTTTTCTCTTTACCCCGCTAAGTGGAAGCAACGATTTAAGCTTTTCCTGAAAATATTCAATATCTTCCTCACTTAAATAAGGTACTTCTATCTGAAAAATATCCTCATTTTTTGAATCTTTATAAAAAAGTACATCTATTGATTTATCTTCAGAATATTTATTATGACAAAGTATAAGTCTTTTTTTTCTTTCAAGCATAAGGCCGAGTAAATAACGAAATACTTTTATTTCACGTATTTCATCATCTTCAAGCCCCTTTAGTTCATATTCCATTTTTTCCTTAAAAAGATTCATAACTACATCTTTATCAGGCAATCTTGGAGTATTATCTTCCTCCTTTTCCTTAAAATTGCACTTCCAAAATGGATGGTCTGAAATTCCACGTTTTTTCCAGCATTCATCACAAAAATCAAAACGATCTGTTTCGAAAACATCTTCTTCATTGCTTGGCTTTAGCATAATTATAGAATAAACAATGTCATCAATTTTGTGATCACAATTACAATCCGAACAAGCTTCATTAATTTTTTTTATGGACCACTTCATTAAATCAAACCTTATTCTCTTGTTCTTCTTCTTTTACTTCATCTGTTGAACTTGATTCTTTCTTTTTCTCATCTTCAATTTCTTCTACATAATTAAGCTGAAGATTTGAAAGACTAGACTGCAAAACATTCTTTTCATTCTCAGTTAAGTTTCCATCTGTTTTTGTATCCAGCATTTTCAGTATTTCTATTGTGGATTGCACACCAGCAAGATCTTTATTAATTTTTCCTGTTATAGGATTCATGATCTTTCCTAACTGCTGTATTCCGGAATTATATAACATCGAAACAAAACTTATGAATAAAATCTCATTTGGATCATTGATCCCCTTAATACCTTCATCCATCTTCCTACCTCCATTATATTAATTTCTGTACTACAACTTTTTTTATACTATAATAACTAAAAAAATAAAATTTATTACAAACTTCATTTGTGGAAAGGATTATAAAAAAAATGTACACGAAACAAAAGTCTTTTTTATTAAAAGCTGTTCTATTTATTTTTGTATTTCTAATACCTGTTCGCTGCATCTCCCAGACATCAGACAATATAGCTGTGGAAGAATATGATCTTGCAAATCACCTAAAAGTACTGCTCATACCTACTTATTCCGGCAACAGAACAGCTAAAGTGCTCATAACTGTTAAAACCGGAAGCCTTATGGAAGGAAGATTTTTAGGTTCCGGAGTATCTCATTTTCTTGAACATCTTCTTTTTAAAGGAACAGAGAATAATACAGAAACTGAACTTGCAAGAAGGGTAAAAGGTCTTGGCGGATACGTAAATGCACACACATCATTCACTTACACACAATACTACATAAATCTTCCATCCAACAATATAGATGAAGCACTTGATATACTCTCAAGTATGATACTTAACTGTTCTCCTAGTGAAGAAGAATTTCTAAAAGAGAAAGCAGTTGTATTACGAGAAATGGACATGACAGAAGATAATATGAAGCGTCTTCTATCAAAGACCTTCTTTCAAACACATTATTTTGGAACATCTATGGCTTTTCCGATAATAGGATTCAAAGATACTTTTTCTGCTCTTACACCAAAAGACGTAAAAGAGTACTATGACCTTACTTATCAACCTTCAAATATGATACTTACTGTTTGCGGTGATTTTAATAAAAGTACCATCAAGCCTAAAATAGAGAAGCTTTACGGTAAAAAGAAAAATCTTAGATTCAAAGAACATTCTTTTGCTTCTATAAAAAGACCTATTGGAACAAGGGTTAAAACAATAGAAAAGCCTCAAATAACAACAACAAAAACAATGATAGGCTTTAAAAGCTGCAGTCTTGATGATAGTGACCTGTACGCTCTTGATGTCGCATCTGAGATACTCGGAGGAGGTAAAAGTTCAAGGTTCAAACAAAAACTGCTTTTTAAAAACCTTGTAAACTCAATTAATTGCTACAATTACACTCCAGAATATGAAGGAGTTTTTGTGATTCAGTTTGATTGTTCTCAAGCTTCAAATAAAGTTGTGATGGACATTATAGATAATGAACTAGAAAGTCTAAAAAAAGGTGAGCTGGAGGAAAATGAAATAGAACGAGCAATACAAAGAGTATCTCTTCAATATGCAAACAGTATGGAAACAACTTCAGAAAAAGCCTTTAGATTTACCGACAGCTTCATGTTTACAGGAACCATGGATTTCCCTAAATTATATATACGTGGGTTGAAAAGAGTGACAAAAGAGGATATTTCCTTTGTGGCAAAAAAATATTTCAAAAAAGATAACCTTACAACTGTTTATCTTAAGCCTAAAAAGGATGACAATAATAAAAATGATGAAATCATTAAAAAAAGCGATAAAGAAACTCTCAGCAAACCGGAATTAATAACCCTTCCAAACGGTTTAAAAATAATTTTAAAGAATAAAGAAAATATCCTTGCTTCATATATCCATGTTTATCTAAAAGGTGGATCATCTTATGAAAAAGAAAAGGAATTCGGACTGTCATACTTAACCTCTCAAATGCTTTTAAAAGGAACTAATTCTCTCAAACAAAAGGAACTATCGGAAAAAATAGAGTTTATGGGCGCTAATCTTTCTCCAATTTCAGGATATAATGCGATGGGGCTTAGCTTAAAAGTATTAAACCATAATCTTGAAAAGGCCTTCCCTCTTTTAAAAGACATTCTATTAGAATCATCCTTTTTGGATGACGAATTTGAAATAGTTAAAAATCAGGCAAAAGAAAATATAAAAAAACAAAAGGAAGATATTTTTTCTACTGCGATTCTAACTTTAAGAAAAAAAATGTTCTCTGTTCATCCTTATGGACGCTCAATTTTTGGGACAAGTGAATCAATCGATAATATATCAGCAGAGCAATGCAAGTCTTACTGGAAAAACACATTTACACCGGATAACTTAATAATCTCAGTAACAGGAGCTTTTGATAAAGATAAAATACTTTCATTAATAAAGGAACTCTTTTCAAAACTCAAAAGTAATAAATTTTCTTATACCCCTCAAATAAATACTTTCACACCAAAAGGACAAGAGTCTTTTAAAATTTTTCCATCTAAACAAGCAGCTGTTTTAATAGGCTTCAATGCTCCTGACTATCTTTCTCACAAACGTTATTATTATGATTTCCTCGATACTTTTTTCTCGGACCAGTCTTCTCCTTTATTTGAATCCATAAGAACAGAAAAAGGACTCGCATACATGACAGGTTCTGTTTATATAAAAGGGCCTTTCGGAGGATTCTTTTTCTTTTACTGCGCAACTTCACCAAACAATAAAGAAAAAGTTAAAAATTTACTTCTCAAAAATATCAGTAATTTTAACAAAACTGGCATTACTAAAAAAGATTTTGAAACAACAATGACACGTTTTATCGCTGAAAACTATTTCCGTTTTGAAACAGCAAGTTCACGATCAGAATCAAGTTCCTTTGATGAATTATATGGATTAGGTTTTGATAACTACCTCAAATATAATGATCATGCTGATAAAATCACTCTATCTATCATAAATAATACTTTAAAAAATGGTTTTATTCCGGAAAATGCAGTAATACTTGTAGTTGCACCTGAGGATAAAGAGCAGATGTCAGAAGACAGAGGACAGAAAACAGAATAGAGCTAAGGTAGAAAGTAAATTACACTTATTACGAGGTTACCGCGTCACTCACATTTGTTCGTTCCTCGCAATGACGATGTTTTATGTTTATGCTTCATGAAGTGACCTTGCTTTTTTTAAGAGATACAAAATAAAAGGGCGGATTTGGAATCCGCCCCTACAAATTTTTTATTATTAGAATTTAGTTTTTATCTACTACAGCTTTTCACGTATCTTTTTTCTTAAGTTTTCCGCTTTAATACCATAGACTGCTTTTAACATTAAAGCCTGTTCTATGTATTCATACGCTTTTTTAAAATTTTCTTGCGCTTTTTCATTATCATCTTCTGAAAGAGCAATGTTGTAATAACTTTTAGAAGTTTCTACCAGTAAGTAATACAAATAATATCCGCGTTTTTCAAACAAAAATGTTTCTGCTTTATCAAAAAACTTAACAGCTTCAAAATATTTTTTCTTAGCCATTTTTTTATCACCTTTCTGATAATAAACATCGCCCCATAAAAGATGTAATTTTCCAAAATCATAAAAAGATATGAAATGTTCTTTTTTCAAACTTTTCGTAAAATCTTCAACAGCTTTATTAATATAAAACTCTGCTCTTTCAAAGTTCCCCTGTTCGCTAAATATCCTTGCAATGTTAGAATATGCACGGGCGCTCAAAAGAAAGACAGAAGGGGTCTGCTTCTGCTTTAAAGCACGGTTAATAAATTCTAATGATGCCCAGCAATAAGACTGTGCATCTTCTTTTTTATCTTCCTTAATAAAATTCTCAGCAATATTTAATGATACAAAAGCAACACTCAAATAAACCAGATGATCACTTCCTTCTAAAGCTGAAGCCTCACGATACCGCTTTATCTGTTCCTGAGGATCGCCCCCCCTCTGATTCAAAATATAATACCTGTTGGCATCCGATAAAGCCTTTAGATATTTTGATCCTATCTTATCCTTTTTATGATTTGCCATTTTCTGCATCAGAGTTATTATGTTCACACTAACTGGAAATATCTCATATGCTTCCATCAAATAATCTTTTGAAATATCATATTTACCTGCTTTATAAGCGATTCTTCCCATACAGCTCAATATCTCGTATGAATTTCGGTAATGTACAAGAGCTTCTTCCAAAAGAGCATATGTTTCATCCCATTCTTCTCGTGATTCGAGAAGACTTGTCAAACATAAATATGCAAAAAGATCGTGGTCTTTGTTTATTCTATTTTTGTATTCCTCAATAAGGCCGTTTACATTGTCCTTTTTAAATATTTTTACAGCACAGGATTCATTAAGTACAACAAATTGCCTGAACAATGAAGAACGCTTAAAAAAATACGGAGAATACAATCTGTCTCTAAGAACCAACAGCCCTCCGGTATCAACAAGAGCAAGCCAATACTCAATGCTTTTTAAAATGGCAGCAGTATCAATATAATTTAAAACATTCTGAATGTTTACTATATCATAAGGGGGAGAAAACTTTTTATCTAGCTTTGGCAGTGTACTTGTTATGTCTTGAACCATGTAATGCACACGTTCCTTAAAAAACTGGATGTCCTTTGGTATAAGGAATCCCTCACCATCCCTTTCAAAATATTTAAATATAAGTTGTCTTTTCTCATCAGGTAAACGCTCTATTCGCTCTTCAAGATACCTAAAACTGCTTGCCTTTTTTACATAATTGGGATTAATATCGCTTCCTAAAAGATAGAAATCTTTTACTCCCATCTCAAGCAAATGAAGCGCATAAGTAATAACTTCTTCACCTGTTGAACAGGCAAATACTTTTACCTTTATTGGTGTCTTTTTGGTTAAACGGTCATTTATCTCTTCAAGCCCTTGAGATATATCAGCCCAGTTCCTATAATAATATGTTGTTCCCAAAATAAAGAATTTATTTGCTACTCTAAAAATGACTTCATCGTTCTTTTTGAAAAGATCAACACTGTATATTCCGTTAGAATGGAAATATCTCTTTATTATCCCCCCTAATTCAAGACTCATTTCTTGTTCAATGAAAGTAAAATTTACAGCTTTAGATCTTTGTTTCACGATTTTCGAAACCTGTTTGTAAAGGACATCCGGAGCAGGCAGTTTACTTTTTTTAAGTGATTTTAAAAAAATATCTATTTGACGTGTAACTCTATTATTAATAAACGGATCAGTACTTTTAACAGAGAATTTCT
Organism: Candidatus Auribacterota bacterium; assembly: GCA_023144635.1. Lineage (GTDB taxonomy): Bacteria > Auribacterota > JAFGBW01 > JAFGBW01 > JAFGJP01 > JAGLFH01. The sequence goes on from JAGLFH010000054.1 coordinate 33,421, forward strand.
TAAAGGTATTAAGTGACTCAATATCATCTATGTAAAAATAAAAGTCCTCTCCACCCTTATTAATACCAGGAGGAGTATAACGCATAATAGGAACATTCATAAAATGAACTATCATGTCCTCATCATATGGGTCCTCGTAATATTGAATATTCTCAACTAAAGCAGCAAGAGTATAATTACCTGCAAGGCTTCTTCCTTTATGAAGCATCCTATCATAAAGAGTTTGTCCTGCTTTTCCATATCCAAACCGTATAGCCGCAAGATATGATTTTAGTTCTTTTGTTTTAATAATTCTTTCAAGTAGGACAGAATCTTTTAAAAGAATATTCTGGAAAGGAGTTTCCTCAAAAAGCATAAACTGTAACACTTGATTGCTACTTTTTATACTGTAACTACTAATTTCAGACAATAACTGCTCATTTTTTTTACTTATAACCAATTCATAATTCTTAGTATTTATTTCTATGTGAAATATGCTTATACTCTTTTCTTTCCAATCCATCCATTGCCATATATCTATAGACGGGTATGAATAATCTTGGAGTTGAAAATCCTTTGTAACGTTTGTAACTCTTGAAACATCAAGATGCTCAAGGATATCTTGATTCAAAGTATGGATAAGTCTTTTAGGAACATTATCCGCAAAGGCCTTATTGAAGAACATTGTAAGGAATAAAACAGTAATAAAGAAAAACAAAGTAAAGTTTCTTTTTTTCATATTCTATGCCACCCTTTTATTAATATATATATATATTAATTAAATTACGAAATATCTTAAAGCTTTTTATTATAATTTTCAGGAATTTTCTTTTCTGAATTTTATTGATGATACAATTCCTCCTGCAATAATCAGAAAACCTCCAATAAAAGTACTTCCTGTCATCACCTCTCCTAGTAAAAAGGATCCTAAAACAGCAGGAAAGACAACAGATGTGGAGGATACTATACTTCCCTGCACAGCAGAGCAGTATTTATAAGAATAGGTCATTAAGACCTGCCCGGTTGTTGCAATCACCACTATAAAAATAAGAAGAGACCATGTTTGAATATTAAAAAAAGAGAATTTTGTTATAGCAAACGGAATACTTACAAATGAACTTATTACCAAAAAGAATATAACGATTGTCCACGGTTCATCTGTTTTTCTCACCCTATGGAGAACAGACATAGCAAAACCAGCAAAAAATCCGCTTAATATTCCAAGAGTATCCTTTATGTTGAAATCAAAAGCCCAAAACCCTGAAAGAGATATCAGGCCCATTATCACGCTTAACATTCCAACTACCTGTTCAATATATATTTTTTCGCGGTAAAACAAAATTGAGAATAATGCTGTATATAAAGGATAACTGTACAAATAAAATACTGCTTTTGATAATGATATACTACTTATGCTGTAGAACCAGAGCATAAGTGCAATTGCTCCAAGAAAACTTCTTAAAAAAAGAAGTTTTCTATTTACCGGATGAAATGATATTAATTTAAAAATATATAATATAATAAAGACCAAAGCTCCTCCTGATGCACGAATAAAAACAATAACTGAATAAGGAACATCCTTTGATGCCACTCTTACAAGAAATGCCATAAATCCAAAAAGTACACTTGCTATAAACATTCCCAATATACCCTTTAGATATTTTTTAAATGAATTAATATGTGATGTATTTTTCATGAAGTTCCTTTTTTTGCTATCAGGATGCTTATAAATATTTTTTTCTTCCCTCTTTAATTAATTGTGTATATTATAATTAATTAGAAAGATGTTGTCATATAACTATTTCTAAAAAGATGGAGACCCGTCATGCAATCAAAGGCCAATTATTCAGAAAGAAGAAAAGCTCAAAGATATGACATGTATCTCCCTGTTCATTTTCATATCAAAGACTCAAAGGACGACAACAGCCCTGAGAGCATGAAATACTTTCAGGGCTTTACGAAAAACTTCAGCGAAGGCGGCCTCCTTATAGAAGCTCTTAATCTATCTCAGCCTCAGCTAAGGACCGTTGAGAACCTTGAAGCACATATCGAAGGAAGCATACTTATTCCTACACATCCGAAACCTGTTCGATTCCAAGCACGTCCTGCATGGTCAAAACGTGAAGACAACCAGATAGAACTGATAGGCTTGTATTTTACAGATATTAAAAAAAACAATCTTGATACTCTTCTTGATTTTGCGATGATGATCAATAAAAAAACAAGAGTTTCCACCCTGATAACTACTATTATTATAAATACGATCATTGCTCTTATTGTAATGGCTTTATTTTTTCATCTTACTTTTTCTAATATAATTTCAAGGCAAACAAAGACTATTGAGAAATTGCAGAATGATCAAAAAGAATTGCGTTGCAAGTTGAAGTCAATCTTTAGTATAAAATGAGCTCAGAACGTAAAATAAAATCAGAAAATATAATCATATGCCCTATATGCCATAAGGTAAATGAACCTAACTCCGAATCATGTTCATCCTGCAGCGTTGACTTTAGCGGCATGACTGTATGTCCATCCTGCTTTTATGAACAAAGTGTAAAAAAAAATTTATGTAAAAAATGCAATCATCCTTTAAAAAATAAAGTTAAATTCTATTCAAAAAAGCCTGCATTAAATTCACCAATTTTATATGAACAGGAAAAAAGCTCATTATCTCTAATAATATTTATAACCCTTCCTGTAATTGCATTTACTATACTGATTCATACAAGCAATCCAAGAATACAGTTTCCTGCGCTTGCAATTATAATAGCCTCTACTTTTTTTCTTCTTAGGAGAGCATATAAAAGATAAATAAAGGGCTGACAGCTGGAGTATTCCAACATCTTCGTTAAATGTTTCGGTCAAACTCCTCGACGTATTAAACATACGCCTGCGTCGTCTCCCTCTCATTCACCTCGATCTAGAAATACTCCAACTGTCAGATACTTGAACGTTTGAAGTGAAAAGTGTCTAAAATTAATGTGTGTGTTGCACAAAGATCATAAGTTAACCACAGAATTACACGAAGGGGAAACTAAAGAAGGTTTAAAGTGTTGAGAAAAAAGAGATTTAAACAAATGATAAAAATTTTGTACCTTCTGGAGGAGGTTGCTTCCCCTTACTGCTTAGTTTTGCGAGCAGAAACTAAGCAAAATAGTAGGGTTCGCAATGACGCCTTTTACTTTTTGGGTGGATCCCTGTTTTCACAGGGATGAC
>JAGLFH010000055.1 GCA_023144635.1 Candidatus Auribacterota bacterium
AAAAACAAGCCAAAGGTCATCCGTAGGTACGGATGTAGAATTTTTTTGGGAAATTTTCGTAAGTTTCTGGTTGATTTGACATTGTGATCGTTTTACCTTTTGTGAAAATATATTTTTTTCGCCTTCGGCGGTTCTGTATAAAGAGGCAAAGGGTTCAAAAAGAGAAAAAGAAATTCTTTTTTGGGGCGATGCCCCGCCGATGGCGGGGGCGATTTTGATGTTTTTGCGTCTTGCCTCCGTCAATCCGCTGCAACATCCTTGTAGGTGTTGCTAAAAAGCAACTTATCATTTAATCCCCACCCAACCCTCGAAAGTCTCATTGCTCGGATTCCTACGCTTTCAGCGTATCCATTTCCTGTGCTACAAGCCTATTTATTTCCCCAAAGAAGCTTTGACAATATGTGTAAAGTTGTGTAAAGTATGGTTCATTATGGAAAAGAAATACAATCTTAGTGAAGCATCTGAAGAACTAGGTTTAACCCGTCAAGGTCTTTATTACTGGATAAAAAAAGGATGGGTTACACCTAAAAGAGATTACAAAAATCACCCTGTTTTTACAAATGCTGATTTAAAGAAGATTAAAGAATGGAAAAACAAAATAGAGGAAGGTTAGTATATGGATAAAGGAACACATTTCTTTCGCTGTGATTTTCAAATTCATACCCCTCGTGATATTCAGTGGAACGGTGGCTATGCGGTTACTGATGAAGAAAGAAAGTTTTATGCTGATGAGCTTGTTTTAGCTTGTAGAGAAAAGGGAATTAATGCTATAGCGATCACTGATCACCATGATCTTACTTTTTTCAGATACATCAAAGAATCTGCAATTGACGAAATGAAAGATAATGGTGATTATTACGAAGAAAAGGATCGCTTGATCGTATTTCCTGGAATTGAACTAACATTTACTAATCCAGCATCATGTCAAGCAATCTTGATTTTAGACGCTGATTTCCCAGTTGATCAATTTTCTCGAATACTTAATAAATTGTCAATAAATCCTAATCCTGATACTGAAAGATCAACAGCAGAGGTAGTGCCAATATCTGCTGATGTTGTGAATGGATTAGCTGATCTTTACATACAATTAGATACAATTGATATTTTAAAAAGCAAGTATATCGTTTTACCTAATCTCTCTAATGGACATGGTGGTATTTTGAGGCGTGGTTTTTATGAACATTATAAAAAGATGCCATCAGTGGGCGGCTATGTAGATGGTGAATTGCCTCAAAATGAAGGTTTTGCAAATATTGTAAATGGTAGAGATAGAAATTACGGTTTTAAATCTATTGCAGTATTTCAGACATCGGATAACCGCAGAAGAGATCATGTTGATTTGGGGCGTGCAACAACTTGGGTCAAATGGGCAACTCCAACATCTGAAGCCCTGAGGCAAGCTTGTCTAGCTAAAGAATCCAGAATATCTCATGCGGAACCGAATCTGCCTTCGATCCATATAACTTCTATTGATGTATCAAATAGTAAATTTATGGGACCCATTACTCTTGAAATAAATCAACAATACAATGCTCTTATTGGTGGAAGGGGAACTGGTAAATCTACAATATTAGAATATTTGAGATGGGGACTTTGTGATCAGCCGCCTGAATCAATAAAAGGCGAAGATATTCCCGAATATCAACAAAAAAGACGTATGCTTATTGAAAAGACGCTCATTCCATTTGGAGAAACAGTTCAGGTTTCCTTCATAAAGAATGGCGTTCCACACATTATAAAGAGAAAATCAAATACTCATGAAGTGTTTTTAAAAATAAGCGATGGTGAATATGAGTTATGTAAAGAGTTTGATGTTAGAAATCTTCTTCCTATACAAGCCTACAGCCAAAAACAACTTAGTAGTGTAGGTGTAAGTGAAGATGAATTGAAACGTTTGGTCTATAGTCCGATAAGACAAAAACTCAATGAATATAAGACAAGATTTAAAGAGCTATCTTCTGAAATAAGAAATTCCTACGAAATAAATCGAACAAAAAGAATGATCAATAAGGAAATCGCAAAAGATGACCTAGAATTAAAATCACTAAATGAACAGTTAACTCAACTTAAAAAAAGTTTAAAAGGTCTTTCTCAGCATGATCAAGAAATTATTTCTTCACATATTCATTATGAAAATGCAGATGAAAAAGTTAAAACGTGGGAAAGAGAAATTGAAATTGTTAAAAACGATATTAAGCAACTTGCAGAACGGCTTAAAGCATATCCCAGTAAGTTGGAAAGTGAAATTCTTTTGAAAGATAAAGACTTAGAAGATCTTCGTGTTATAGAATCGCAAATAGGAAATATTTTTTCAACTATTCGCGATAATATAGCATCTACAGAATCATTGATTGACAAAAAGAATGAAAAGATTCTTGAAATTCAAAAGTTAATTACTCGTTGGGAGAAAATTCATAAAGAGCATTTGGTGCAGTATGAAAGAGCTAAAAAGAAATCATCTGCTCATGAGAATACATTAGAACAAATCAGTAAGATTGAAATAAGGATTAAAGACTTAAGGAAGAATTTATTGGAAAAAAGAGAAACAATCAGCAGAAAAGGAAATATAGAAGAACAATTTTCAGTTTTGAGTAATGATTGGGATAAATTACACAGCGAAAGAGCTAATATAATAGAAGAACAATGTAGTCTTCTAAATTCTCTATCTAGTGGAAATCTACGTGCAATTTTAGGTAAAGGTCAAGGAACAAAGACACTTGAAGAAAAGATGAAAGAAGTTTTTTACGGTGCAAGGATTCAAAAAGATAGAATTGAATCTCTCTGCGATAGAATTAAAAAAGCTAATGATTCAGTAAAGGAATGGCTTGGGTTTCTTAAAGAACTAGAAAAGTTAGCAGATATTGACTACTCTGAAGAATCAGGTGTTGGTTTACCATCTACACCATTACTAGTTAGTGTCGGATTTACAACAAAAGAATTAATACGAATTGCAGAGCGAATTACCAATGATGACTGGATTGACCTTTTTCTTGTAGAACTTGAAGATGTACCTGTTTTTGAATATCAATCGAAAGAAAGTGAGTACATCGATTTTTCTGATGCTTCAGCTGGACAACAAGCAACTGCTCTAATGCACATACTTCTAAGTCAGGAAGGTCCTCCGTTGATTATTGATCAACCTGAAGAGGATTTGGATAATGAAATGGTTTCTGAAATTGCAAGGCTTATATGGAAGGCAAAGACTAGGAGACAATTAATTTTTGTGAGTCATAATGCAAATATTGTGGTAAATGGTGATGCCGAATTAGTTGTATGTTGTCGTTATAAGATAGCAGCAGATCAATCTAAAGGATCAATAGAAAATCAGGGAGCAATTGATATTCCGGCTATAAAAGATGAAATTACAAGAGTTATGGAAGGTGGAGAGCGGGCGTTTAAATTAAGAAAAGAGAAGTATGGATTTTAATATGAAACTATCAATCTACATCCGAGTATCAACAGAAGACCAAGCAAAAGAAGGATATTCCCTTGAAGTGCAAAGAGAATATCTTGAATCTTTTGCTAAGCGTGAAGGGTATGAGATTTTCAAGGTCTATTGTGATGATGGCATTAGTGCCTATTCTACAAGAAGACCTGCTCTGCAAAAATTATTAGCAGATGCAAAAAATAATAAATTTGATTTTGTTCTTGTCTACAAAATAGACCGTTTTAGCAGAAAGCTTAAAGACCTTCTTAATCTTGTGGATGAATTGTCTTCTTATGGTGTAGGTTTCAAATCAGCAACAGAACCTTTTGACACTTCAACCTCAGCAGGGAAGCTGATGTTTCAGCAGTTAGGTTCTTTTGCAGAGTTTGAAAGAAATCGTATTGCTGAAAGAGTTTTTCCTGGAATGGTGAAAGGTGTGCAAGCAGGCAACTGGCAAGGAGCAAGGTTTTCACCTTTTGGCTATACATATGATAAAGGAAAGAAGCTTTTAGAGGTAAATGAGAGAGAAGCCAATATCGTTAAACTGATATATACAATGTATTTATCAGGCAGGGGAACACACGCTATTGCTGAGTATTTGGATAAGAAAGGTTATAAAACAAGAACAGGGAAGCAATTTTACAATAAATTTGTCGGTGATATTTTGAAGAATCAAATTTATATTGGAAAAATTGTTTGGAATAAACATTGTTACGATAAAAATAGAAAGACAGAGAAACATTACAAGTATATTAAAAATGATCCTTCAAAATTCATCATAGCAAAGGGTAAGCATAAACCCATAATTGCCGAAGATGATTTTGAAGAAGTACAGAAAATGTTAGCGATAAGAAAAAGGTACTGGCGTCCAAGAGCCAGAAACAAAGAGTATCTTTTATCAGGATTTCTTATTTGTGCGAAGTGTAATCACCGATACTCAGGAGTATCTAAGATTTCTAATCACCGCACAAATAAGAAAAAAGGCTGGTATCAATGCTCTGGGCCTGCTGCAAGCCATGTCAGGTGTACAAATAAATCTGTTAAGGCAGAAGATGTTGATCCTTTTGTTACAAAAATCGTTACTCAGTTGACCCAAAATAAACAGCTTCAAGAGTACCGTTGGATGAGTACGACTTTGCCTGAAAACACAAATTTTCCAGTTTTTGCGAAAAACGCAAAAATTGACCCTTTAGAGGTCAAAAATAAGCTTAAAAACAACCATCAGAAGCAGTCAAAATTAACAGACGCTTATCTGGAAAATATTCTTGGTGAAAACATATATCGTGATAAAATAGCCAGTCTGCGAGCCGAAGAGGATGAGCTGAAAAAGTTAAATGCAGGCTTTAAACTTATGGAGTTTGAGAGGGAGAACACAGAAGGTTACGTTAATAGAATAAAGGACTTTATTGAAGGCTATGATGAGAAAAAAAAGAAGATAGATTTCCTTACTAAAAGGGAAATTTGTGGATTGCTTTTTAAAAACATCAAAATCGCCCCCGCCATCGGCGGGGCATCGCCCCAAAAAAGAATTTCTTTTTCTCTTTTTGAACCCTTTGCCTCTTTATACAGAACCGCCGAAGGCGAAAAAAATATATTTTCACAAAAGGTAAAACGATCACAATGTCAAATCAACCAGAAACTTACGAAAATTTCCCAAAAAAATTCTACATCCGTACCTACGGATGTCAAATGAACGAGTACGACTCCCTTGCGATGAAGTCTCTTTTAAAAAGGGAGGGATATTCCTCTGCCCGAAGTCTTGAAGAGGCTGATATTGTTATTTTTGAGACATGCAGTGTAAGGCAAAAGGCAGAAGATAAGGTTTTTGGTGTTTTGGGAAGACTTGCAAAAAAGAAAAGGCGGCAAGATAAAGAGTATCCAATACTTGTTGTAGCAGGTTGTATGGCAGAGCGCATGAAAAAAGATTTAATTAAAAGATACCCTGAGGTAGATCTTGTGATAGGGCCGGGACATATTCATGAAATAGGCGATAAGATAAAAGATATTGTTGAGAAGAAGAGGGGGCAAATTTCTGTATCAGGTTTTAAAGGAACAATTGATGATATTTATAATGAAGGACTTTATGAAAATTTCTCTGGTGTAAAAGCATATGTGACAGTTGTGAGGGGATGCACTAATTATTGTTCTTACTGTATTGTTCCCTATGTTAGAGGCCCTGAACGCTCAAGAAAAATAGAAGAAGTGTTAACTGAGGTTAATGAGCTTGCAAAAAAAGGTGTTAAAGAAATTACTTTACTGGGTCAGAACATAAATATTTACGGTCGGGATCTGAAGGGGGGGAAAATTGATTTTCTTTCTCTTTTAAAAGAAGTGGCAAAAATACCGTTAATAAAAAGAGTACGTTTTTTAACTACTCACCCAAAAGATACAGATATTGAGCTTGTTGAACTTATGAAAACACAGAAAAAACTTATGCCGTATCTTCATATGCCGTTCCAATCAGGCAGTGATAAAATACTTGAGAAGATGAAGAGAGGGTATACAAGGGATGAGTTTTTGGAGAAGATAAAGGAGTTTAGAAAGGTATATCCGGAACTTAGCTTTTCAACTGATGTTATAGTAGGGTATCCGGGGGAGACAGAGGAAGATTTTTCATTAACAAAAGAGGTCTTAGAAAAAGTTCGTTTTGATGGCGCATATTTATTTAAATATTCTGACAGAAGTGGTACAAAAGCAGAAGATGAGATGGAAAAAGTACCGCAAACAGTAATAAAAAGAAGACATAAAGAACTACTTGAACTGCAGAACAAAATAACTTTTGAATCTAATAAGAACTTTGTTGGCAGTACAGTAAAGATTCTTATTGAAGGCACAAACAAAACTGATAAATCAAGTTTATCGGGTAGAACAGAACATAACAAAGTAGCCGCAATACAAAAACAGGACAATGTCAACATTGGCGATATCGTATCAGCCGAAGTTGTTAGAGCCTCGCCCCACGGGCTTTATTGCTATTAATTAAAGTTGGTTAATAAGTTCTAGTAAGAACCTATTAAATGCCTAAAGTGTACTAAAGTACTTAAAATGTCTAAAGTTAAGGAGTCTGCGACGATATAGTTGAAAGCCTATTTTAGCCGCTAAGGGACGCGAAGAAACGCGAAATAAAAAAAAGAATACCTGTCCTGAGCGAAGTAGAAGAAGCCGCATCCAGTTTTATTCACGATTTCTTTTCCACTTCTAAATGGTCGTTTTTATCCAGATAATTCTGTTTAGAAATAACACTTCTGCCCAGTTCTTTTTCAGTCTCTTTTCTGGCATTACCGGCAACTTTACCTCCGCGCTTTGCTACTTTTTTATTTTGAGTAAACGTATCAGGTTTTTCCTTTTTGGATATTTCTGTTGTAACACGTTCCCCTAACATGGTAAAAATCAGCTCTAAATCATCCATATGGTCACGTAAATTAACTTTTGACTTTTTGGGCAAATTTTTCAGATTTTTATATTCACTCGGAGTCATTCCAAATGTTGCTTTGGCAATTTCCGCAGTCAAAATAGCAAAATCCAGTTGTTTTTCAATTCCTCGATCTTTCCATTCATCAGTTAAATTCTGTCTTATGGCAATTCCCCGAAGTCGTTTATCAATCCAGTCTTTAGGATAACCTTTTTTCTCGTAAATCTCCTTCATTCGCTCTTGTGCAAGTTCAGGGTTTTCTATTTCATCAAGACGCTCTTTTCCAATTTTTGCTAGCCAACGTTTAAATGGTTCTGCTTTTTTACTGGGTATTGATTGAATCAAACGAAAAATATCCTGAGTATTTCCAGCTAATGTTTTTCTCTTCTTTCCTGTTTCAGTCTGCATTTCTATCTGGGGACAATTTGTCCCCAGATAGGATCCGAGTTCTTCATCCCTTATAGCTTTATTGCTAAAACGAGCATTGGGGGGCTTTGCAAAGATTGGCGGATTTACAATATGGGCGACGACGAGCCTCCGCCTGTGTAAAAGAAGAAAGTAATAGTTTTGTTTTTCGTTCCGTGCTTATTTGTATATTTTCTACGTAGATCCCGCGGTCTCGCCGCGGGATGACGTGCGTTTCTTTTTAGCTTTAACATAAAAAGCGCAGAATGCTTTCTACTGCGCTTTTCTTAGCGTCCTTCGCAGCTAACCCTCTGTGCTTTTCTCTGTGCTCGTGCTGAAAGTCCGCCGAAGGAGGATGGCTAATAAATCGTTTTGCGTTATGCTTTTACACGGGCGGACGCAAGGCCCGCCCCTACATACTTTTTTGTTCATCATGAACCCCACGTGGTTCATGACTCTGTGTCCTCTGTGCTCTCTGTGGTGGATTTTTTGTCTCTGATCCTTTTTTATCTGCGCTAATCTGCGTCCAATTCTCTTTTCTTCGCGCAATTCGTGTAATTAGTGGTTTAATTCTTTTTTTTTCATAACTTTATATCATTACTGTATTTTTATAACTTTATAAAGTTTATGATATTGACAAACTATATAAAGTATTGTATATTTAGATAGGAGAATAGTTATATGTTAATTGCACAAAAACTTAAGATAATTCAGAGTCTTTCAGGGCTGACGCAAGTTAAGTTAGCCAGCAGGCTTGGTGTGTCATTTGCCACAATTAATAGCTGGCTAAATGGAAAGTCTTTACCTCACAGAAACGCTTTAAATCGCATCAATGAGCTTTATTATGAATATACAGGCCAAAAAGAGTTTCCGGATGATGTGGGAAAAGCAAAAAAGCAAATTATTACTGCAAAAAGCAAAAAACACAAAAATATCATTCAATTGATAAGAAAAAGGCGTGATATTTATGATCAATTTGTTTTATCACTTACATATAATACAAACCGAATTGAAGGAAGTACTCTTAATGAGGCTCAAACAGCAGCTATTCTATTTGATAATATTACTTTTTCTAACAAAAAACTTTTTGAGCACATAGAAGTAAAAAATCATCAGACTGCACTAGCTTATTTGTTTAAATATGTTTCTGAGAACAACAAATTAAACGAAGCATTTATTTTAAAGATTCATAGCCTTTTGTTAAACGGCATACAAGAAGATGCTGGTTTATATAGAAAGCATGGTGTCAGGATAGTAGGAGCCAATGTTCCTACTGCAAACTATTTAAAAATACCTCAATTAATGAAAGAGATAGTAAAAGATATTAACAGGCAAAAAAAAGATATCATATCTCATGTATCAGAGATTCACAGTAGGTTTGAGCAGGTTCATCCTTTTTCTGATGGAAACGGAAGAATAGGAAGACTCATTATTCATGCCATGCTTTTAAAGAAAAATATTCCTCCTACTATTATTACTGTTAAGAAAAAGAAGATTTACTTATCAGTCCTTAATAAAGCACAAGTAAAAAATGAATTGGTTCCTCTGGAAGATTTTATATGTGATTCCATCTTGGAAAGTTATTCTATGATCGAGAAAAGCATGTAAGGGGAGAGTTGATTGGTTAACTGGTATTAATTAAAGCAAATTAACAGGTTTTATTAAAACCTGTTAATTGCCTAAAGTGTCTAAAATACTTTAAATGCCTAAAGTTAAGGAGTCTGCGACAATATTATAAAAAGCCTATTTTAGCCGCCAAGGGACGCGAAGCGGTTCGACGTCGCTCACCATCCTGAGTGATCCTGTTAATCCTGTCTAAAACTCTCTGTGTTTCTTTTATGTTTTACAAAGACGCGATAAATCGCGTCTCTACAACATTTTCTCTTTACCTGGTTCCCTGCCTGCCTAGCGGCAAGGTCGCTGGTTTTCACAGGGATGACGTGCGTGGTGCTTTTACACGGGCGGACGCAAGGCCCGCCCCTACATACGTTTTTCCTATGTATTTATCCGCCTGTATCTGCGAAGCCACGTTTTCACCGAAGGTGAGTCACGTGGTGGCTGAAATGTTTTTTGCTTTTTATAATCATCGCACGCAGTGCTCCTAGACCTATAACCTATTGCCCATTACCTATAACCTGTTTATGTTTTCTTTCCTCTGTGCTCTCCGTGTCCGTGCTGAAAGTCCGCCGAAGGAGGATGGCAAATTTTCTTTTGCTTTATGCTTTTTACGGGGATTCCTGCCTGCCTAGCGGCAAGGTCGCTGGCATTCGCAGGAATGACAGGTGTTTTACTTTTTTTGTTTTTGCTTTTATTTTCTACTGCTTAGTACTTACTACTTACCGCCTTCTCTTATATATATATATTAATTGAAAATTCATTACACTTGTGATAGTGTGTTTTCCTGTGAAAAGGACAAATGGGTATGAATGAAAGAAGATCAATCGGAATATGTTTTGGTTCGTCCAGTATATCTGTTGTTACAACAAAAATGCTGGATAACCATATAGATATAACTTCTGTTATAAAAAAAGAGCACAAAGGTAATCCAAGAAAGATCATCTCTGATATTCTTAAGAAAATAGATATAAGCAAATACGATACTGCTATAGCTACGGGCAGAAAATTCACAAAGATGCTTAATATTGAGACCCTCTCTGAGCCTGAGGCAATAGAAGAGGCAATTGATTACCTTGAGCTCACTGGCAAATATGATGCTGTAGCAAGCCTCGGTGGAGAAAATTTTATAGTCTATTTTCTAGGCCCTGACGGTAGAATTTCAAAAGTCGAGACTGGAAACAAGTGTGCATCAGGCACTGGGGAGTTTTTTTTACAACAGCTGACAAGAATGGACATAGATACGAAAGAGGCGATTGACCTTTCACTTAAAAGCGATCCATATAAGATATCAGGAAGATGCAGCGTTTTTTGCAAAAGCGATTGTACCCATGCACTAAATATAGGTGTAGAAAAAGGACGGGTAACTTCAGGTCTTTGCAAGATGATGAGCAAGAAAGTGCAGGAACTTCTTTCTAAAAGAGTTATCAGCAATATTCTTGTAATAGGGGGCGTTTCTCAAAATACTAGTGTTATAAACTTTCTTCGTGAAAGTTATAAAAACGTAACTGTCCCAATGGAGGCAACATATTTTGAAGCATTGGGAGCTAGCCTGATAGCACTTAGAAAAAGAGATTCAAAAAATACTTTAACATATGAAAACATTTTTAAACATGAAAGCACTTCTTTTTCCTTTCATCCGCCTTTAAAAAACTACATAAAAGATGTCTCCTTTAAATCTATTGAACGATCTAAGGCCTTAGAAAATGATACCTGTATAATCGGGCTGGATGTAGGTTCAACAACAACAAAAGCAGTTTTAATAAGAAGAGATGATAGTTCTATACTTGCATCATCTTATTTAAGGACAAGTGGTCAACCTGTTAATGCTGCAGTAAATTGTTATAAGGAACTTCATGAACAAGTAACTGTACCTATTAATATAATCGGGCTTGGGGTAACAGGATCAGGAAGACAAATAGCAGGGCTTCATGGATTAACGAGTGGAATAGTAAATGAAATAATAGCTCATGCCGGTGCAGCCGCATATTTTGATAAAGAAGTAGATACTATTTTTGAAATAGGCGGGCAGGATGCAAAATATACTCTACTTACAAATTCAGTGGCAACCGATTATGCCATGAATGAAGCATGCTCGGCAGGTACTGGATCTTTTCTGGAAGAAGCCGCAAAAGAAACCTTAGATATAGATTTTACGGAGATAGGCGATTTTGCTCTTAGATCATTAAAACCTCCTAATTTTAATGACCAGTGCGCTGCTTTCATAAGCAGTGATGTTAAAAATGCACTTCAGGAAGGCATGAAAAAAGAAGATGTCATTGCTGGTCTTGTATATTCCATATGTCTTAATTACAGCAACAGAGTAAAGGGAAACAGGGCTGTCGGAAAAAAAGTTTTTATGCAGGGAGGGGTCTGTTATAACAAAGCTGTTCCTGTCGCTATGGCAGCACTGACAGGCACACATATCATTGTGCCTCCAGAACCGGGCCTTATGGGCGCTTTCGGTGTTGCTCTTGTTATTAAAGAAAGAATCAGAACAGGTATTATGGAAGAAAAAATGTTTACTCTTGAAAGCCTTATTGACCGGCCTTTTAAATTTGGAAAATCATTTATATGTAAGGGCGGTAGTGAAAAATGTGATAGAAAATGCAGTATCTCAAATATAAGGATCCTTGATAAAAATTATCCATTCGGCGGAGCATGTAATAAATATTATAATCTCCGTTACAATATTAAAGCAGATGCCGCTAACAATAACCTTGTAGCCTTAAGGCAAGATCTTGTCTTTAACATATACGGAACATCAAAAAATAAAATATCCGAGCAAAAAAAGAAGACTATAGGTATAACAAAAAGTTTTCTTACAAACACTTTTTATCCTCTATATTACCATTATTTTAATGAGCTTGGATTCAACGTCGTACTACCGGATGAACCATCCATTGATGGGTGCGAAAAAACATCTGCTCCTTTTTGCTATCCTGTAGAAATAGCGCATGGGTTATTTAAAAACCTTATAGAAAAAAAACCCGATTTTATATTCATGCCTCACATAACAGAGATACATAATGAAAATGAAGGGTTCTATAAAAGGACATGTGTTTTTGTGCAAGGCGAACCATATTATTTAAAAACAAGATTCAAAGATGAAAAACTCCCAAAAATAATATCACCTGTTATAAATTTTTCAAAAGGTTACAGTTCTGCTATATCAGATTTTGAAAGGCTGGCTATAATTTTGGGGAAAAAAGCTGAAAAAGGTAAAACAGCTTTTCGTATAGCATGTTCTAAATTTGACAGCATGTTCCAACAGTTTAAAAAAGAAGGAAATGTTCTTTTAGAAAAGCTAAAAGAAAAAGATGATTTTGCAATTGTACTTTTTGGAAGGCCTTATAATGCTTTTGCAGGAGAAGCTAATTTAAACATACCTCATAAATTTGCATCACGAGGTATAACAATAATACCACATGATTTTCTTCCATCTGAAAAACTGCCTTCTTACTACCACATGTATTGGGGGCTTGGACAGCAGATATTAAGAAGCGCAAGATTTGTAAGCGAACATCCTAAACTTTTTGGTGTTTATATAACCAACTTCAGCTGTGGACCGGATTCTTTCATGCTTTCGTATTTTAGAAAACTCATGGGTGATAAACCTTCTCTTACGCTAGAGCTTGACAGTCATTCAGCAGATGCAGGAATTAATACTCGTATTGATGCCGCTCTTGATATTTTTAAAAGCTATACAAAGTTAAAAGCAGCCAATGGTTTTAAAATAACTCCGAAAAATAAATTTAAGACCCTAAAGATGGTCACTGAAAAAAATAAATTGTGTGTTGAAGAATGGAACGGTAAAAAACATCCCATAACATCACCATCAGTAGAAGTAGTAATACCATCCATGGGTGATCTCGGAACTTCAGCCCTTGTAGCTGCAATGCTTTCTCACGGTATAAATGCAAAAGCAATAGCTACTCCTACTATGAAAACTTTGCAGATGGGCAGAAAAAGCACAAGCTGTAAAGAATGTCTGCCATTTATTCTTATGACAGGCTCTATGGTTGAATACCTTCAATCAAGAAAAGGCGGCACAAAAACATTGTTTTTTATGCCAAAGGGCGGCGGCCCCTGCAGACAAGGTCAATACCACGTAAGAATAAATGATATTATACTTAACTATGGCTTTCCTGATGCAGGAGTATTATCGCTTAGTGATGAAAATTCATACGGCGGGATGGGTGTTCGTTTTATACTTGATTTATGGCGCTCAATAGTACTTTCAGATGTGTACGATGATATAAGAAATGCTCTTATGGTCCTTGCAAAGGATAAAGAAGAAGCAAAAAAAATATTTGATGAAGAATGGGGTAAAGCACTTTTTGCTCTTGCCAATCCGTCAAAATCAAATCTTTATACTCAACTTGAACATTCTGCACATCGTTTTTCTCTTATCCCTCTTAAAGCTAGAATAGAAGATGCAAAAATAATATCTCTTATTGGGGAAGTATATGTAAGAAGAGATAAGTTCTCTCAAATGGATCTTCTTGACAGGCTTGCAGAAAAAGACTTTGTAGTCAGAAGCGCTCCGGTTGCTGAATATATCTATTACTGCAATTATCTTGCTAAAAGAGGACATAGAGGAATAAAGCTGAACCTTCCGGATAAATTCCGCATATATTTTTCTGATTATATCCAGATAAGGATAGAAAAAAAGATAAAAAAGATCATGTCAAAATCACGTCTTTTCCACCACGAACTTATCGACATAGAAAAAACCATACAACATTCAAAACACCTTATCTCAGAATCCCTTCTTGGAGAAGCTATTCTTACAGTAGGGCTTTCCTTAAGGGAAATAATAAATAATTCATGCGGTATAATATCCATTGGTCCATTTGCATGTATGCCTTCCAGATTTGCAGAATCAATACTTAATGTAGAAATGAACATACACGGAAAAGTATTAAGCAGCAAAGATTTTATAATGGAACAATACAAGCATTTTTTTGATCTGCCGTTCCTTGCTATTGAAACAGACGGGAATCTGTTTCCGCCTATAATACAATCTAAAATAGATATTTTTATGCTGCAGGCAGAGCGTCTTCATAAAACGATGGAATCAAATAAACAAATGAATTTGAAAAACGAATTTATAAATAAAAACATCTGAAGCAAGGAGGATATTTATGTTTGCTGATATTTTAAAAGAAGAATTTTTAGGGAATACATGTCAAAGCTACTTATACACTCTTGTTTTTTTTATCTGTGGTTTTTTAATTGTTTTTTTTACAAAAAAAATTGTAATGGAAAGAATGAAAAATCTGGCAAAAAAAACTGCTATAAAGTTTGACGACTTTCTTATAGAAATATCTAAAAAAACCATTGTGCCTGTATTGTACTACGGCGTTTTCTATATCAGCATTATTAATCTGACTTTGAATAAAAGCATGGCAAAAACCATCAATGTTCTTGGAACAGTTGTGCTGACCATATATGGAATAAAATTTTTACTGGCGCTGATAATTTACGGCTTTGAGAGCCTGTACTTAAAAAAAGATAAAAGCGAGGCAAAAAAAGAAGGGCTTAGAGGAATAAAAACTTTTATAAAAATAATTATCTGGAGCATTGGTCTTATTTTTATGATGGATAACCTTGGCTTTGAAGTAAAAACTGCTCTGGCAGGGCTTGGTATAAGCGGTATTGCTCTTGCCTTTGCCTCACAAGCAGTATTAGGAGACCTTTTTAGCTACTTTGCAATATTTTTTGATAAACCATTTGAGATAGGCGATTTCATTATTGTAGGAGATCTTCTCGGAGTTGTTGAAAAAATAGGAATCAAAACTACCCGCATAAGTTCTTTAAGCGGTGAACAGCTTGTCTTTTCAAATACTGACCTTACCAATTCACGGATCAGAAATTATAAAAGAATGCAAAAAAGAAGAGTTGTCTTCTCTTTTGGAGTGCTTTACCAAACAACATCAAAACAGTTAAAGGAAATACCAGGGATTGTTAAAAATATTATTCAAAATACTGAAAATACAGCCTTTGATAGAGCGCACTTTTCTTCCTTCGGAGCATCAAGCCTTGATTTTGAAGTAGTGTATTATGTGATGGGAAGTGATTATAATAAATACATGGATATTCAGCAGGCAATAAATCTAGACCTTGTGGAAGAACTTGAAAAAATAAATGTTGAATTTGCATACCCGACTCAGACATTACATGTAAATATGGAGAAAAATTAGCCATCCTCCTTCGGCGGACTTTCAGCACGGACACCGAGAGCACAGAGAAAAGAGAATTTAGCCGCGAAGGTACGCTAAGCGCGAAGTTTTCATGCTGTGCTTGAAAAGTGTTGAGAGTTAAGTTTTGTTTGTCCTGAGCAAACAGAGTGAGTCGAAGGGAGTGATGAGTTGAAGATGTTCCCTTCGGAAGCGGATGCTTATATGGTTTTTGCTTGAGTCCTGATTCTTGTGTCTTGAGTCTGATTTTATAACTTACAGCTTACGACTTATAGCTGCATTTTATAGCCACAGCCTGTCTCGCAGAAGCCTTCTTGTCTAGACGAAGCCTTGTGCGTAGTTGGAGGCGAAGGCGGAAAGAACACTAAGAAAAGCGTAATCACGAAAACACGAAAGAGAAAGAAAAACACGAAAAAACATGGGGAAAGTCGTAGAGACGCACGGCTGTAAGTCTTTGTAAAATTAAAAGAAAATGATTAAAGAAAAATATCAAAATAAATATCTTATTAAATCATTACGATTACCCAATTGGAATTATTCATCTGTGGGATATTATTTTGTTACAATTAGCACACGTGATAGCGTAAATTATTTTGGGAATATTAAAAATTAATGAGACGCGATTTATCGCGTCTCATTAACAGAAATTGGTAAAATTGCCGACAAATATTGGCAAAATATACCTACCTATGCACCATTTGTTAAATTAGATGAATATATAATCATGCCAAATCATATCCATGGAATTCTACAAATTAAATGCGATGATAATAATATTTACAAGAACATTCAACACAAAGACGCGATAAATCGCGTCTCTACAGGCGGCATAACAAATAAATACAATCCCATGAATCAAAAATCATTATCAAATGTTATTCGTTGGTATAAAGGGCGTGTATCCTATGAAATTCACAAAAATCATAAAAATATTCATTTTAACTGGCAGCCAAGGTTTTATGACCATATTATCCGTGACGAACAGTCATTAAATAAAATTCGGGAATATATTCAGAATAATCCAACAAATTTGGAAAAAGATTCAGAATATTTAAACACCAATCGTAAATATTGATATTAATGTTTACAGAGACGCGATAAATCGCGTCTCTACATACGTTTTTCTCTTTTATCCTTTTCAATCTGCGTTTATCTGCGTCCAATTCCTTTTTCTTCGCGCTTCTTCGCGGATAACTGCTTCGCAAGGTACTAGGTGTTAGGTTTTTGGTGCTAGCTAGAACCCAGGATCTAAAACCTTCTTTTAAACTCTGTGTTCTCTGTGCCCTCTGTGGCAAATTTTCTTTTTCTCCTTTTTTATACCTTATTGATTTTGTTAATATGTTTCTGTTATAATAAGTGACAATATTATTAGAGGAACGGTTACTATGCTTAATACTGAAAACATGCTTGAGTGCAAAAAGCTTACAAGGACATATAATGTCTTTCTTCAAAAAAAGGTATTTGCACTGCAAAACATAAATCTTGAGATCAAAAAAGGGGAGGTTTTTGCGCTTATCGGACCAAACGGATCTGGTAAAACTACTCTTTTTAAAATACTGCTTGGATTTATAACAAGATTTTCCGGTGAATTTATTTTAAACGGAAGCCGAAATGGAGAAGACCTTAAAATAAAGGAAAAAATCGGTTTCGTAGCAGAACAGCCTTATTTTTATCCTGACCTTAACTTTGCAGAAGCTATTAAATTTTGCGGCTCTTTCTATTCAAATAAAGAAATAGTAAAAAAAGAAAATATAGAAAAGCTTATATTAAAAGTTCAAATGGAAGAGCATAGCAAAAAGAAAATAAGCGAATACTCAAAAGGAATGCTTCAGCGGTTATCTATTGCAAGTGCTATTATAAATGACCCTGATCTTCTAATAATGGACGAACCCACTTCAGGGCTAGATCCATTTGTCGGAGATGAAATAAAGAACATAATACTTGATCTTAAAAAGCAGGGTAAGACAATAATAATTTCATCACATTTGATGAGCCATACACAGGATGTTTGTGACAGCATAGGAATTCTTTATAAAGGAAAGCTTGTAAAAACCGGAACACTTGATGATATTACCCGAACATCAGATCAAGGTATTGCTATTTTTGAAACGGAAAATAAAGAGATTGATTTCTGGCAGGATTCATTTAAAAAAGCAGGCATAAAATTAAAAAGCATTGATTATCTTAAAAATGACCTCGAAGAATCTCTCAAATTAATTGTCGATAGGGAAAAAGAAAAATGAGATGTGTCTGGAATATTTGTAAAAATGAGATAAAGCATTCTCTTAACAATAAGATGATATTTCTTTTCATTTTATTTAGCCTTTTTGCTGTTCCCTTTATGAATATCTTTAATTTTTTCAGCAGCGGAACCGAAATGAAAATAATAAAAGATATTACTTTTTCTCTTGTTTCAACAATAGGAATAATTGTTTCTATTTTTTATCCAATATATTCAATAAAAGAAGATCTTGAGAGAAAATATATTTATAATATATTTTCTCGTCCAGTTTCACGTATAAATTATATTATAGGCAAATATGTGGGACTTTGCCTTGTTGTTACAATAATCTGTTTTTTGAATTTTGTTGTTCTGTATACTTTTCTTACATTAAAAGGGGCTGAGATAACTTTAAGCTTTATTTTTGCATCATTTATACTGATGATGAAGTTTTACATAATGATAGCAATAAGCATTTTTCTTTCCTTAACGCAATTATCTATACATATATGTAATATCACTTCTATTTTTATTTTTGTTATTGGTGCAGTAAAAAACTACATTCAATCTGCTATTCAGTTAGCGGATCCTACTTTTGAAATAAAACTTGCAAAAAAGATACTTCTGGTCTTTCCTAATTTTCAGATCTTTGATGTTTATGAGAAAATTATTGTTGGCCAAGCTTTTAGTCTAGATGTTTTTACAAAAACAATAATATATGCATGCTGTTATATCTTAAGTTTCTTCTTCTTGACCTGTTTAATAATAAGAAAAAAAGAAGTATAATGACTACCGTTAGTAAAAAATGTATTTCTCTTGCACAAAATATTATATTTGTTTTTTTAGTCATTTATCTTATGTCTGCTGCAGTCTTTATAGAAAATGATATAGTTCTTTCAAAGCTATGGAGAACTTCAAGCCTCAACTCTCCCATTTTTAATAAGAGACAAGCATTCATAGTAATATCTCAAAGTGCTTTCACTCCTGGGCTTCGCAGCATCATGGCAGATTTCATGCATGTTAAACTTCATGATGCCTGGCATGAAGGAAGATGGTTTAGAATAATACCCTATGTGGAATCTATCCTTATTCTGCAACCAGAATGGCTGGATGGATGGGAAATAGGTGCCTGGCATATGTCAACAAATATTCCCTCTGCTATTTCCGGATCTCCTTTTTTGACTAAGGAAGATAAGAAAAAAGAAATAAATATATGGATGAAAAAAGCTGAAAACTTACTAAAAAGCGGGTGTATTATTAATAATGATTCCTATCGTCTTTTTTTCTATTTAGGATGGTTTTATTTTTTTAATATAGAGGATTACGATAATGCAATTTTGTATTTTGAAAAAGCAAAAAAGCGCCCAGATCATGATTGGCACGTAGAAAGACTGATTGCTCACACTTATAAGAAAAAAGGAGAAAAGAAAAAAGCTCTTAAAATGTTTAGAGCACTTCTTGCAGATGAAAGTTATCATAATAATAGTGAGACTAAAATGAAAAGTCTAAAAAATAATATATCGTCCTTAGAAAAGGAGCTGTTCCAATGATATTCGCGATCCTTAGTGATATACACGGAAACATGGAAGCACTGGAAGCTGTCTTTAAGCATGCAGAAAGGCATCCTATTGACCGTTTCTTATGTCTTGGAGATATTGTAGGATACGGCGCAAACCCAAAAGAATGCTTAAATAGAATTAAAAGTTTTGAAGACATTGTCTGTGCAGGAAACCATGACCATGCAGTTACAGAGTTAACAGACACATCATATTTTAATCCATATGCAAGAAAAGCTGTCCACTGGACAATATCACAGCTTGATGAGGAAGATATCGCTTACATAAATTCTTTGCCTTATATATATGAAGAAGATACTTTTTATACTGTGCATGCCAATCTGGCAAAGCCTGAACTGTGGGGATATATTTTTGATGATTTTGATGCTAGCACCAACTTTTTTATAATGAAAAAAAACATATGTTTTATAGGTCATTCTCATGTTCCTCTGGCCTTTGAAAAAAAAGAAGATATAATAAAACCACATTACGGTGCAGAAAAAATATTGATTGATGAAAACTGCAAATATATAGTCAACGTAGGCAGTGTTGGACAACCCAGGGATGGTGATCCCCGCGCAAGCTATTGCATTATGGATACTGAAGCCAAAACTATAGTGTGGCACCGTGTTATTTATGATGTTGCAAAAGCCCAGAAAAAGATCATTAATGCCGGTCTTCCAAGCTTTCTTGCTGATAGACTTGCAATGGGTAGATGATTAAAGACCTCGCAGGAAGGCAACTTCGCACCCACCTACGAGGTGGATTTCTAAGGTGTAGAGGCGCGATTTATCGCGTCTATGTAAAAGGTAAAATTGCCGACAAATATTGACAAAATATACTACCTATGCACCATTTGTTAAATTAGATGAATATATAATCATGCCAAATCATATCCATGGAATTCTACAAATTAAATATAAAGAACATCCCAAAGACGCGATAAATCGCGTCTCTACATACTTTTTCTGTCTTTTGCTTTTGAGTTTGTTTTGATCTTTTGAACATTGTTTTTTCGTGCTTTCCTTTTATTTTCGTGTTTTCCCTTCGATAAACTCAGGACAAGCGTGATTGTTTTTTTTGTTTTTTCTTTTCCTTGCGTCTTGCGTCCTGAGTGAAGTCGAAGGGGTGTCTTTTCTAATTAATGTCTTTAAATAATACGTTATATTTTATATAATATATAAAGAAAATGGCTAAGAAAAATAAACCTCAAGATATAATTGATTCTTCTCTTCTGTTTGATAGCAATGATCTTCAAATAGATGATAAAGCTGTTCTGTCTGCTTTAGAAGAAAGATCTTTCAGCTATGGAATTGAATGTGGCTTAAAGGGAACATTAGACCGTTTCATTTATTTTGCAAAAATATCCCAGGAAATAATTGAAGTTTTGTACGAAAATATTAAGCTTGAAGCCATTAGCATTTATGAGAAAGAAAATTGCCGAATAAATGTATTTCCTTTAAAAAACCTGTCAAATAATTACCTTAATAAAATTGAAGAAAAAGTATTATCATGTGCTCATGAAAAGAAAAAACATATTAAAATCGAGACGAATACACATTCTAATATCAAAGTAGAGGATTTTAAAACTAAAGCTATTACCTCTTTTAAAAAACACATTTGTATCCCCATAGATTTCAAATACGAACACTACAGTTTTATTTCCATTTTCAGCAGTGATCCTGACTTTGAGAAAAAAATAAAAGGCCAGCAGTTCCGTGCAGTGCTAACTCGTGCATGCAAAATAATAATAAAAGTATCAGAGATAATCAACAGCGAACATGATAAGACAAACAAGATAATTGAAGACATGTCTGAAGGCATAATCCTTTTTAAAGAAGGGGAAGAAATAAGTATTATAAATACTGCTGCAAAAAAAATACTCGGTCTTCCGCGTAAAGGTGTTATTGATTCTACAAAAAAAGAATTTGTAAAAATGATCTTCCTTTCAATGTTAAATGAGTTCCGCTCTGCAAGTGAATCAGTTGAAAAAGAAATAAAGTTGAGCTATCCTGAGGAAAAGATCTTAAAAATATATGTCTCTCCTACCGGAGAAGACCAAAAAGATGCACTTATACTTATCCGTGATATAACACAGTTTAAGGAAGTAGACAGGCTGAAAAATGAAATAATTTCTACAGTATCACATGAACTGAGAACTCCGCTGACCGCAATTGATACTATGATAAATAATATGCGTCTCGGTATAACAGGCGCTTTATCGGATAAGCAAAAGGAGTACTTAAGCAGGATCAAGTCCAATATTGATAGGCTCGCATCTCTTATAAATAATTTTCTTGATATATCAAAACTAGAATCAGGGAAAATAACTCTATTAAAAGATTTTTACACGATTGAAGAAATATTCGATGAAGTAATTAAATTGCTTCAAGATCAATTGCATAACAAAAAAATATCCATTAAAAAGAAAATATCAAAAAAAATAGACTGGGCATATATTGATAAAGAACGGATGGAACAAGTCCTGATAAACCTCATATATAATGCTGTTAAGTTCACTCATGTTGGCGGAACCATTCAAGTAAAAACATCACTGACAAAACAAAAAACTCTCCGTATAGATATTATAGATAATGGTATAGGTATTGAAAAAGATGAGTTAACGCGTATTTTTCAAAAATTCAGCCAGCTCGGACGTGTATACGGCGCAGGAGAAAAAGGAACCGGACTGGGACTTGCTATTTGTAAAAAAATAACAGAAATGCATTCCGGACGTATCTATGTAAAATCACCTCCTGACATAAAAAATTGGCCAAAAGGAAGTCAATTTGTACTTGAAATACCTATTATCAATGAAAATACAATACTCCAAAAGATTATAAATAGCGAAATTGAAAAAGCTAGTGAGGGAAGTAAAGAATTCTCGGTAATAAGCCTTATTTACCCCCAAAAGCTATCAATTGATAAGTTAAAGGATTTTGTCGCTCAAAATAAAGATTCTATTAAGCGTACAACAGATATATTATTTCATTTTCCTAAAAGCCATAAAATGTATATAATATTACAATGTAAGAGTAAAGAACTTAAAAAGATAACGGCTAGGATCAAACGCCTTAATAATAATAAAAATGCTGTTTTAAAGACTTATGTATATCCAAAAGATTTTATAGATGGTAATGACTTTATAAAAAAAGTGGAAAAATTATGAGTAAGAAGAAAACAGTACTTGTTATTGATGATGATGAAAGTTTGCGCAAAATGCTTCAAATGAGATTCTCGTTCAGCGATTACAAGGTTGTTACTGCTGAAAGCGGAGAAAAAGCATTTGATGTAATTAATAAATGCAAGCCTGAACTTATTCTGCTTGATATTGCTATGCCGGATATGGATGGCTACGAAGTCTGCAAGATACTAAAAGATAATCCTGAAACCCGAGATATTCCTATAGTATTTCTTACTGCAATAGGAGGGAATATAGAGAATAAGCTCCAAAGTTTGATGGTAGGAGGTGTAGATTATATACA
The DNA here is from genome assembly GCA_023144635.1 of Candidatus Auribacterota bacterium. Lineage (GTDB taxonomy): Bacteria > Auribacterota > JAFGBW01 > JAFGBW01 > JAFGJP01 > JAGLFH01. Next base: position 22,324 of record JAGLFH010000055.1, read on the forward strand.
AAAGCCTTTTGACGGCTCAGATCTTTTAAAAAGAATTGAAAAAATATTAGATGGAGGTTGAAGTGACTGATAAGCCAAAAAAGAAAATACTTGTTGTTGACGATGAACCGGATATTGTTACTGGTATAAGTGACCGTCTGGCTTTTGAAGGATATGAAGTTATAACAGCCAATGATGGTCAAACCGCTCTTTCCATTGCAAGAGAGAAAAATCCTGATCTTATTGTCCTTGATATTATGCTTCCTAAAATCGATGGATTTAAAGTATGCCGTCTTCTTAAGTTTGACAAAAAGAAGAAGCATATTCCCATCATTATGTTAACAGCAAAAACACAGGAAACAGATATAAAGACCGGAAAAGACATGAAAGCTGATGAATATATATGCAAGCCGTTTGATCAGGATGAATTGATTAAATCAATTAAAAAACATCTGAAGGAGTAATTATGCTTGAAGATAATGCCTATGAGATCGGTGAAGCCCTGATAGGTAAGGGCATAATAATGAAGGAAGAGTTTGATGAAGCAATAAACTCTTCAGAAGAGTCAGGTGTCTCTTTCCTTGATCTTCTCATAGATAATTTCAATGTTGATAAAAATGAGCTATATAATGCTATTGGTGAACTCTATAGCGTTCCTGCAATAGACCTTAATGATTACGTCTCAGACCCCAAGGTGACCGAGCTTGTAAATGAAGAACTTGCTAAAAAATTTATTGTTTTTCCGGTATTCAGTATAGGAAACACTTTAACTGTTACAATGGCCGATCCGACAGATATAGTCGCTCTTGATCAGATACGTGTAAATGCTGATGATGATGATATCGAGATAGAACCGTGTATCAGTTCTAAAAAAGACATCCTGGAAGCAATAAATAAGCATTACCGTGCAACAGATGCCATGCAGGGAATAGTAGACAGCATAGGTGAAAGCACACCAGGTGAATTTCTGTCAGATGGTGAAGCTGAGTCTCCTGTGACAAAACTTGTAAATGTGATAATAAAGCAGGCGGTTACAGATAATGCCAGTGATATTCACATAGAACCGGAGGAGACTTTTCTTAGAGTCCGTTTCCGAATTGATGGAATACTTTATGAAATACCTGAACTTCCGAAACACCTTCAAGCTTCTATAATCTCAAGGCTAAAGGTTATCTCAAATCTTGATATTGCTGAAACAAGAGTACCGCAGGACGGCCATTTTAAGATGAATGTAGATGGCAAGCCAATGGACGCCCGAATTTCAACCGTTCCTACTGTATTTGGAGAAAATGTCGTAATACGTCTTCTTAATCCTGCAAATATAACCCTTCAGCTTGAAGACCTTGGTTTTAACGAAGAATCACTAATGAAATTCGAAACCATGATCAGTAATCCTTACGGCGTTATATTAACAACAGGTCCTACAGGAAGCGGAAAAACAACTACTCTTTATGCAACACTAAACAGGGTAAACTCCATTGAAAAGAACGTAATAACAATTGAAGACCCTGTTGAATATAATATAGGCCTTGTTAGACAAATACCTGTAAATCTAAAAACAGGCCTCACTTTTGCCCGTGGCCTAAGAGCAACACTTCGTCAAGACCCTGATATTGTAATGGTTGGTGAAATCCGTGATACAGAAACAGCAGAAATATGTGTTCAGGCTGCTCTTACAGGACACCTTGTTTTTTCAACACTCCATACAAATGATTCTACTGGAGCACTCGCACGGCTCATTAACATGGGAGTAGAACCATTTCTTATATCATCATCAATAGTCGGGATCATCGCACAAAGGCTTGTACGTAAGATTTGTGATTTTTGTAAAGAATCATATGTACCAAGTCCTGCTGTAATAAAAAAATGGGGGCTTGAGACAGATAGTAACGGAAAAGTTACTCTTTATAAAGGAACCGGTTGCCCTGAATGCAGAGAAACAGGTTACAAGGGTAGGCGGGGAATATATGAAGTCCTTACAATAGATGATGATATCCGTCACATGGTTATTGAAGGAAAATCAAGCCATGAAATAAAAAGTTTTGCAATAAAGGAAAAAGGTCTGAAGGTACTTGCTGTTGATGGTATTGAAAAAGTGAAATTGGGAATAACAACACTTGAAGAAGTATCAAGAGTAACAGAGACGAAAACAATTGAAAAGAGAGAAATCTCAGGCAGCCAGGCAAAAGAATCTACTGATAGAAGCCGCATCCAGCCTCTGCGCGCAACTTCCAAATCTGTAAACTTAGATGAGTATCAGAAAAAACTTACTACATGGATTGGAACAAAATAACAAAAGAAAGTGCCTAAAGTGCACTAAAATACTTAAAGTGTCTAAAGTTAAGGAGCGCTTCGCGCATATATTAAAATAAATTACTTATAGAGAGACATAAAGGCACAGAAATAAACACAATAAAAAAATGTTGTAGAAACTGCGACTTATCGCGTCTCTGTTAATATGAAATAAAAATAAATTAAAAATTATTGAGCGCTTATGCGCGATAATTATAACTGTAAAAAGTTTGTAGGGGCGGGGCTTGCCTCCGCCCGTGTAAAACAGAAATTGTTGTTCTATTTTTGCCTGAATCCATCGGTCAAACCGCGGGATAATATTTTTTTATTTTCTGTTTTTTACAATGCAAATTAAACATTTTAACTTTAGTGCACTTTAGACATTTTAGGCACTTATAACTTGGTTTTATATTATGTATGAAAGCTATTGGAAATTAAAAGAAAAACCTTTCAGGAATACTCCTGATCCAAAATTTTTCTTTAGTTCAAATCAACATGAAGATTCACTGTTAAAACTTACCTATGCAGCAGCAGAAAGTATGGGTGCTGCAATGCTGACAGGTGTTTTTGGTTGTGGAAAAACATTGATCGGTCAATCTCTTATTAAAAACCTTGGTGAAGAAAGATACCGCCTTGCATTTATTAATAACCCTCAATTATCAAGCCAGGAGCTACTGCGATCTATAGTAAGGAGCCTTAAAGCGACACAGCTTCCCACTAAAATGACAGAAATAATGTCTGATGCTCTTCTTGAAGTTCTTCAGGAAATACTTCTCGATAATATGAGGGATGGAAAAGAGACCATTGTAATCATTGATGAAGCACATATTATAAAAGATGATGATGTTTTTGAAACATTAAGGCTTCTGCTTAATTTTCAGCTTCAAAATAAATTTCTCGTTACCCTATTTCTTTTTGGGCAACCAGAGCTGAGAGATAAAGTAAATAATTACAAACAGCTTGAGCAAAGAATAGCTCTTCGCTGTCATCTTGACAGGTTTAATGAAAAAGAAACCTCTGCATATATTCAGCACCGTTTAAAAATAGCTGGAAGAGAAAATGAAATATTTACACCGGAAGCACTTAAATTAATACATGAAAAAACCGGAGGAATACCACGCCGTATAAACCATCTGTGTGATCTTTCTCTTCTTACAGGATTTGGAAGGAAAACAGAAAAAATAAATCCTGATGTTATTCAAAAATCCAGCAAAGAATTCGGTTCATGAAAGATAAAATTCAAAACAGAATACTAATAGTACATGAAAAAGCTAAAATAGCCTCATACCTAGCTGATAAATTAACATCTTGGGGTTGCAATGTTGATAAAACTGCAAACGGTTATTCTGCTCTTGAAAAAGTAGGCTATTTTTCATACACAATCGTTTTTGTTTCCACAACTCTTCCTTTGATAAACTATAAAGATGTAACTTCTCGTATTCTAAAAGAATATCCGGATATTTTTCAGGTAATAGTTGATTCTGAAAATAAATTAAGCGATGAAGAAGTGAAAAATGCCTCTGCAGATTTTTATATACCAGATCCCATGGATGATCATTTGATAAGTAATGTACTTTATGAAATAGCAGGAAGAAGACCTGATCTTGAAGAAGCCTTTCAAAATCTTCCTTTGGTAAAATATGATTTTGAAAGAATAGTCGGTAAAGATCACACAATGAAAAAGCTTTATAAAATATTAAAAAAATTAAGCAAATCATCTGTAACGGTTTTAATTCAGGGAGAAAGCGGTACAGGAAAAGAATTAACAGCAAAAGCAATACACTATTATGGAGACAGAAAAAACAATCCCTTTGTAGCAGTTAGCTGTGCTGCAATACCAGAAACACTACTCGAGAGCGAACTTTTTGGTCATGAAAAAGGTTCTTTCACAGGTGCTATAGCAGAAAAAATAGGCACTTTTGAACAAGCTGATACCGGAACTATATTTCTTGATGAAATAGGTGAGATGAGCCCTGCACTTCAAGCAAAACTATTAAGGGTTTTAGAAGAAAGCGAATTTCAAAGAGTAGGAGGTATAGAAAAGAAAAAAGTAGATATAAGGATCATATCTGCAACAAATAGAGATCTCTGGAAAATGACCAAAAAAGGACTTTTTAGACAAGATCTTTATTACCGATTAAGTGCCTTTCCTTTACACCTTCCGCCATTAAGAGAAAGAAAGTCAGATATCCCTCTCCTTACTAGATACTTTATAAGGAAACATCATCAAAGAGCAGGAAAGAATATCTGCCAGATAGATAGGGAAGCTTTGGAGATACTTAACGATTTTAAATGGGAAGGGAACATCCGTGAGTTGGAAAATGTGATAGAACGCTCCCTTGTTATGAGCGAAAACAACATTATTCTAAAAAAAGACCTTCCTGAATATCTCTTTAACAGATCAATGGAATCTAACAACGTTGAAATTGATAATAAGGAAACATTTATTACAATAAAACCTATCAATGACATGGAAAGGGAAGCAATAATAAAAGCTCTTGAACAAAGTTACGGAAATAAATCAAGGGCAGCCCGTGAACTAAAGATGAGCCTGATGACTTTATATCGAAAAATTGATAAATATAATATTAAAGTTAATAAAATAAAGTAGTTAAAACTTTATGCCGATATTTATGAAAAAAAGGTACTAGGTTCTAGGTTTTAGAAACTAGCTAGAACCTATAACCCAAAACCTAGGACCTAAGGATTTTTTATGAAATTTTCTTATACCGGAAAAAAAGGCGGAAGAACTGTAAAGGGAACAATTGATGCTCCTGACAGGAAAGGTGCTTCAAATAAGCTTCGTGCTCAGGGCGTAAGTGTAAATAATCTTACAAAAGCATCTGCACTTAGTGGTGACCTCAAACTTTTCGGCGGAAAAGCTAAAATAAAACCTATGATGCTTATGATGATGACGCGTCAGCTTGCAACACTGCTTAAAGCAGGTGTTCCTATATTAACTTCAGTCCATTCTCTGGTAACTCAGACGGAAGATGAAGCCTTACAAAAAGTTCTTCATAATGTTGAATTAGGAATTCAAAATGGTTTATCTTTATCAAAATCTTTGGCAACACAAAAAGGTATATTTTCAGATCTTTATGTAAATATTGTATTTGCAGGTGAATCCGGCGGTGCTCTCCCGGAAATTTTAACTCGTCTTGCAGACCTTATTGAAAGGGATAATAAAATAGCTGCAGAAGTTAAATCTGCATTCCGTTATCCTTTTATAGTTTTAGGAGCACTTGTATGCGCTTTTATATTCCTTGTAAATTTTGTAGTACCCAAATTTACAGCCATGTTTAAGCAATTTAGACTAGAGCTGCCGCTTCCAACAAGAGTACTTATAACCATAAGCGAGCTTATGGGGGCTTACTGGGGATGGATGATACTTATAACAGTTTCTCTTATCTTTGCATTTGTAAAATTTAAAAAAACCGATACCGGTAAAAGACTTATAGACATAATATTCCTAAAGCTTCCTGTAATGGGGACTTTAACTATAAAATTCAGCATGGCACGTTTTGCAAGCCTTCTTTCTACTCTTATAAAAAGTGGTGTACCTATAGTATCATGTTTAAAAATAGTTAAAAATACTATTGAGAACTCTATGATAAAAAAGGATATAGAGATCATGATAAAAAGAGTGGAATCCGGAGAAGGAATATATACGACAATGAAGGAAAGTCCATATTTTCCAACACTTATGGCAAACATGGTAGAGATCGGTGAAAAATCAGGTTCTATTGATGAAATGCTTAATATGATATCAGATCACTATGAAATGGAAACACACTATGCCGTTAAAGCCCTTACATCTATGATCGAGCCTGTTATGACCATTTGCGCAGGAAGCATGATCCTGGGTGTAGCACTTGCTATTTTTGTTCCTATGTGGGATATTGTAAAAGCCGCAAGACAGTAAAAACGATAGAAAAAAATTCCAAAAAACAAAATCCAAATAACAAATAAATATCAATAAACCAAATTCGAAATGTAAGAAAAAAAAAGAATAATTACCACGAAGAACACGAAGCTATGAACCACGTCCTAAACCACATAGAGTTCAGGATAAATGGGGTTCATGATGAACGAAAAGGTAAGACGTACGTAGGGGCGGCGGCTTGCCCCCGCCCGTGTAAAAGAAGAAATACACGAAAAAGGTATGTCGAGACGCACGGCGGTGCGTCTTTGTAAAACATAAAAGCAATTGGACACAAATAGAACCAATAACAACAAACACGTCATTACTCTCATTTTTTATAAACTTCCTTATATTAGGCAATTACATATATCGTGAAAAAATGCACAAAATAAAGTTTGTTTTCTTATTTTTTTTTGTTATATTATTTATTTCATAAAAAAACAGGTTAATATATAAATAAACATACTCCGATGCGTAAGATATGTAAAAATTCTCTTCGACAATTTTCACATACTCCTCGGAGTCAATTCGACCATGCCATTTAACGAGCACTGCGTTACGTAAATGGCAGTCTCATTGAAGGAGGAAGCTATGCGAGCACACAATTTTAATGCAGGTCCATCAACGTTGCCAACTGAAGTACTTGAAAAGGTTAAAAACGAGCTTCTAGATTATGAAGGTACTGGCATTTCTGTTATGGAAATGAGCCATCGCAGCCCTGAGTTCTCAGATATACTTGCCTCAGCCAAGAAAAATCTCAAAGATCTTTTAAACATAAACGATAACTATGAAATACTCTTTCTGCAGGGGGGAGCCAGCCATCAGTTTTTTATGTTTCCAATGAATTTTTTAACAAAAGATAAAAAAGCAGACTATATTGATACCGGTGCATGGTCTTCAAAAGCGATTAAAGAAGCAAAGCTTTTCGGTAACATTAATGTTCTTTTTAGCAGCAAAGATGCAAACTATAATAGAGTGCCTTCTTGGAATGAATTAGAGATAAGCAATGATGCAGAGTACTGTCATATAACTTCAAACAATACTATCTTCGGAACAAGATTTAAAGATTTTGGTGATCCAAATATTACAAAACTCGTTGCAGATATGTCTTCTGATATACTTACAAGACCGTTTGATATAAATAAGTTCTACATGGTATATGGCGGTGCACAGAAAAATCTCGGACCAAGCGGTGTTACGTTTGTGATCATTCGCAAAGATATGATCGAAAAAGCCAATAATGGTCTTCCTACACTTTTGCAATATAAAACTCATATTGAAAAAGATTCTTTGTTCAATACTCCGCCTTCATTCGGCATATACATTATAAAACTGGTTACTGAATGGGCTATAAAAAACGGCGGAATAGATTTTCTTGAAAAAGAAAGTAAAAAAAGAGCTGATATGCTTTATGAAGTTCTTGATAGCTCTGATTTTTATATTCCTACATCTGATAAAGATAGTCGCTCGCTTACCAATATAACTTTTAGGTTTAAAGACGAATCTCTTGAAAAGCCATTTATTGATGAGGCTAAAAAACAGGGGTTAATAGGTCTTAAAGGACACAGAAGCGTTGGTGGAATAAGAGCATCTAACTATAATGCAATGACAACGGAAGGTATAAAAAAGCTTATTGAAATAATGAAATCCTTTGAAAACAAATAATTTTTCTGTTTATTTTCTAATTATTTAGACGAATTCATATAAATCTGATATTATTATTATAATGAAATAAGGAGGAACTTATGCAAAAAATCTCTGGGTTATTTTTAGCTATTGCGATTATAGCTCTTGCAGGAGTATTACTTGTTAAAGAGCGTTATCAAGTAATTGGCACAAGCAGTAAAAACATTATAGTATTTGATAAGCTTGGATGTTCTTTTATTACAAAAAATGCTAAAGGTGAATGGGTAAAACAATCTATTAAAGAAGCTGAAATACTGGTTAACTTCAAATCTCCTGGTATTGGAGATTCGGATACATCAACTGAATCACCTGATGATGCTCCAGATATTAAGCCGGATCTTAAAATTTAGAACATTTTATAATTTTGCGAGGTCTTTAATGCCGGTAAAAAATGAAAGAAGAAAGTATGTTCGTATAGAGACCAATTTGATGGTCACCTTTAAGGTAAAAGGGGATGAAAAAACATATCCTTCCCTAATAATCAATATGAGTCAGGGAGGTCTTCTTTTAAAATCATTTAAATCTTTTCCGCTGGATATTGAACTGATTATAAATATTGCACCTAGTGAATGTACGGACAAAGAAATAGTGATCCCTGCCAAAGTCAATAGGTGTGACACCATATATGAGAATAAGCTCTACCATCTTGCGGTTGACATTAACAGAAAAACAGAAAAAGTTTCCAAAGTCATTGATAACTTTTACAAGTTAGTTCTAAAGAAGAAAAAACAGGACTCCTCTGATAGATTGAAAAAGTAGAAGACAGAGAACAGAGGGCAGAAGACAGAAAAGTCAAAAGCATTAAAAGCCAGAAAACAGATACAAGATAACAGAAAAGCACCAATCCTCATAAATTAAATAACAAATAAATTCAAAAAACCAATGATCAAAGAGATTCAGAAGCTTAAATAAAAGCTCAAACCCAGAATATAGAACCTTCGTATTACTTTTTACATAGATCCCTGTTTTCACAGGGATGACAACATTTTACCTTTGCTCATGCGGAAATCTTTCGGCTGCCCAACTTGCTTTTTATCTTTTATGTTAACTGAGACGCATGTCATGCGTCTCTACAACATTTTCTTTATTTTTTCGTGCTTTCTTCTTCGACTCACCACAAATCGTCCGCTTTGACAAAAACAATATATTTAGGCGAGCAAGTATACCGGAGATACAAGGCTTTCGACTGTCGTACGACGCAGGCGTATTTAGTTTATACGTCGAGGAGTACGGCAGGAAGAATAACGCAGTAGATCCGGTATAATTGCTCGCCTACTTTTTTTATCCTCCGATAAAAAAAGAGATGTTCGATCTTCCAGTATTCATCATTTTTTTTATTCTTTTTTTAATAAATTCTCTTATTAAATAACGGGATCCGGGAAAAAGTATTATGAATCCGGTTATATCAGTTAAAAGTCCGGGAGTAAGAAGCACAATACCTGCAATAAGGACCAAAAATCCATCAAGAAGCTCGTTACCCGGGAAACGACCTGAACTCATTTCCCTTTGAATTTTAAACCATGCAGCAGCTCCTTCTCTTTTTGCTAAATAAGCTCCCAAAATACCTGTACCAATTACAATTAGCAATGTTATCTCAACACCAAAAGAAGCTCCTAACCTCATCAAGATATAAAGTTCAATTATAGGAATAAGAGTAAATAGTAAAAAAAGTCTTACAAATATCATAAAAAAATCTCCTAAATAATTTATTCGCCTGCATATTTTCTTTTGAGTATCTTACCCATAACACAAAAAACTTCATATGGTATTGTATTCATACGTGATGAATATTCATCAATATTTATGAATTCTTCTCCTTGAGAACCTATTATAACAACCTCGTCTCCTATTTTAACATTACTTATATCAGTTATATCAACAGCAGTAATGTCCATTGTAACTCTCCCGAGAATATCTGCTTTTTTTCCTTTTATTAACACATACCCGTTTGATGAAAAAAGCCGTGAAAACCCCTTTCCATATCCTATATCGATGAGAGCTATCTTTTTTTCTTCTTTAGCTACAAATGTTCTTCCATAACTCACACCGCTATCTTTATGCAGGTTTTTGATTAAAATGACTTTTGCTTTTACAGAAACTATATTTTTTATTCCTTCAAGCTTCAAAAAAGAAGAGGGATTAGCACCATACATTGAAATACCACAACGAATAAGATCCAAACATGAATCTTCATATCTAAAAACAGAAGAAGAATTCGCAATATGCTTTATTAGTTTTTTTCCTGTCTTTTTCTCTATTTCTGCAGAAATTCCGTTAAAAATTCTAAGCTGGAGCAAAGTAAAAGACTCATCTTTTTCATCTGCACACGGAAAATGAGAAAAAAGACCTTTTATGGATATCCCCTTCAAACCTGAGACCCTTTCAAGCATATCAGTGAGCTCGTTAGTAAGAAACCCTATTCTACCCATTCCGGTATCAACACCTAGATGTATTTCCACCTTTTTATTATTTTTAATACCTATCTTAGAAAAAGCAGATATCTCCTCTATGGAACTAACAATAGGAATAACATTATATTTAATAATACTTTCTACTTCATCAATCGTACATGGCAATAAGCGCAAAATATTAATACTATCATTAAAAATATTCCTAAGGATCTTTGCCTCATCAATATCAGCTATGCCAAACCATCTTATTCCCTTTTCAAAAGCTATTTTAGACATCTTTTCTATACCGAGTCCATATGCGTCTGATTTAACAACTGCCATCATCTGAGACTTATCAATTATCTTTTCTAATATTTTGTCGATATTATTACGATATTTCTCCAGATCTATTTCCATAAAAGGCATATTACTAAACTCCCTATTTTGTAAGTCCCTTAGAACTATTAATACCTTAAATTATACCCGCCACAGGTTAACTTATATTTCACCACGAAGAGGTTAATTTTCCTACTCTTTGAAATTCCTATATATTAAATCATTTTTTCTTCTTTAAAATAACATTTGGGCTTCTAATGTAATTAGGCATTACGTTCTCATCTGTTAATGAAAGCTTTTCATTTTCCATTGAGGCCTCAATAAGGCTTTCCGCACTTGGAAATACAATCTGCAATTTATTATGAAGAAGTGTTGATAAATTTCTTTTATGTAAATAACCATAAACAGCTATTGAAGCAGTAACAGATTCGACTTCTTCCTCAGTGGCCAAATGATCAGATGTCTTCTTTTCAAATGAACCATCAGAATAAATATAGCGTGAACAATAATATTCTTTTCTTCCCGCATCAATAGCTACTAAATATTCTTTATTTTTTACATTTTCCATTGAACAGTTCCTACAAACTTTTTGAGCAATAATATCAAGCGAAGAAAACCCTATTACTTTTATATCTAAAGCCATTGAAAAAGCTTTTGCACAAGCTAACCCTAAACGGATACCTGTAAAAGATCCCGGGCCAATATCCACTGCAACAGATGAAACTTCATCTATTGATGTACCTGCATCATGAAGAACGCCTTTTATAGCAGGTACAGTCCGCGCACTGTGGTTCATCAATGAAGATTGAAAATCTTTTTGAAAGATCTTTCCATCTTTTAAAACTGCAACTGACCCCTCTAAACAAGTTGTCGTAATAGCTATGATTCCCATGGGTCTATTATAAACTCCCTTTCCGTTTCACCTTTTATATTAATTGTAATTGAAATAACTCTTCCAGGGAAAGATGTCTTTTTTATCCTGTCTGCCCATTCAACAAAAATTATATTTTTTTCCTGTAAATAATCTTCAAATTCGAAAAACTCCGCCCCAACATTTTTTCCCATACGATAAAAATCAAAATGATGAATATGAGAATCTTTTACTTTATATGTCTTTACTATGCTGAATGTTGGACTTAGGACATTATCGCTTTTCACACCCAGCAAGCGACAGACTGATCTTACAAAAAAGGTCTTTCCAGCTCCCAGATCTCCATAAAAAAGGACAATATCTTCATCCTTTAAAATAGATGCAAATTCTTCTGCCAACTTTTTTGTTTCCTCAGTATCTTTGCAAATGATCCTTTTATTCAAAATGCTTGAACTCCCTATTTATAACATGTATTTTCTTGTTATTCTGATCAAAAAACTTCAAGCCTTTTCCTTTATTTACTTTTCCAATAATACTAAGAGGAATTCCAAATCTTTTTTTGAACTCTTTAATGATCTTTTCAGGTTTTTCACACGATCCTGTAAAGACCATTTCAAAATCTTCACCATCAAACAAAGCACTTTCCAAAGATTTTTCAAATGAATTCTGCCTTTTTCTAAACCTGATGCTCGAAGTATCTATTTCAAAACAGACACTACTCTCTTCACTTAAAATACGTAAAGAAGCATATAATCCGTCAGAAGCATCCATTGAAGATGTTATTTTTATTTTTCTTTTTAAAAGCTGCATCTCTCTTATCCTAGGCTTGAAACTATGATGCCATCCTGTAGTAAAAGAATTTCCAAAAAATCCTGTAGTAAAAACTAAGTCACCTATACAGGCTCCTTTTCTTTTTAAAATATTTCCACATTTAGTACCTATTATTGTACTGTCAATAATAATACTCGGACTTCTTACTGTATCACCGCCGATAATCTTTGTTTTAAATGGTATTAAAACTGAACTCATACCATTAAAAATACTTTTTACAGAAGAAAAAGAATAATTTTGTGGAATGCCTAAAGAAACAACCATATAAAGAGGCTTAGCACCCATAGCAGCTATATCGCTCAATGAAACAGCAGCAGATTTTCTTCCAATATTCTTTGGTTTTTCTTTCACTTTAAAATGTGTTCCTTCCACAAGCATATCAGAAGAGACAACAATTTGTTTTGAAGGGAGGTTTACAAAAGCAGCATCATCAATACCGCAACCAATAGGAATACGGGAATTCCTATTTTGAGACCTCAACCATCTGATAAGCTTATGTTCCATATAAAGTAATCTATATTTTATTTAATTTCAGTAAGTTATAAACATTACAAATTAATTTCAAGTTATTGATTTTAACATATAAGAAAAACCAAAAAAACACCAAATATAAAGCATAAATAAAATAGAAAATTTACAAAAATGTGCATTTTTTAGTCAATTTTGAACATTGTACAAGATAATGTTGAAAAGAACAACCCGCTACATCATAAGCTATCAATCTATATCTTACTCTAAATAAACAAGTTATATCTTTTTATAGATATTTTCACTATCTGGCATAACTCTTGAGTTCATTTTCTTCCACAATAAAGGAGAAAAAAAGTGATACTTACTAATTTAAAGCAAACATCTCGCTATTATCTTGAAGAAAAGGAATATGAAACAGCTTATCTTCACTATTCTCTCTTTGAGAGGATTCTTATTGATCATCAAAATAAAAAAAGATATGCAGTTATAGGAATTCGTGAATCTGCAGAAGATTTTTTCTTTGAAAAACAGTACAGGGCTGCAGCAAAGTTCTATCAGGACCTAAGAACTTCTTTTGGACAGAATAGTCTTAGAGATATAGACCAATATAGATTTGCAAAATCACTTTTTAACCTGAATCAAATAGACAAAGCATTAAACGAGTATAAAACCTTTACTGCATACTATGGCTATTCTTCTATTCTGAATAAAGCTTATAAAGATATTGCCAATATATATCTTCTCTGCGGTAACAATATCATGTTTGATCAATACATCGAATTATCAAAAGGTAAATTTAAATTGAAACGTAAATCAAAAAGAATTTCGAAACTGCGAAGGGGGGTACGCAAATAAAACCTCCAATTTGGGGAATAAGTTGTCATGTTATGCATGTTAGCTTTTTCCCCAAATAGCAGGGGGAACCCTCTTATATATATATCTTAAAAAAAGGCAGATCTTAAGATCTGCCTTTTTTTTTGAGTCAAATTTTACTTGCAAAAGAAATTAGTTTTTGTTATATTTCTCATTTCTGTTTTAGCTGAATTTTAAATCAAAAGCTATTCAGTTGTAAGGGCTCATAGCTCAGTTGGTTAGAGCAGCGGACTCATAATCCGCGTGTCCAAGGTTCGAATCCTTGTGGGCCCACCACTTACCTCGTCATTAGTCGTTTGTCTTTCGTGGTTCGTTCAAGGTGCTACTTTCGGTAGCGGATGATTAAATATTTCACCACGCTTGCCATGAGTGTAATCAAAGGATCAACACAAATAAAAAATGAAAATGGGCGTCCGTACAGCTGTAAACGTAAAATATCGTCATTGTGGGAAACGAAGTGATGAAATAACCCCAGTAAAGCCTTACAAAAATATTTTCTAACTTTAAAGTAAAAAAAGCCCGTTCCATAGAACGGGCTTTTTTTATTCTCTGTGTCTTTGTGCCTCTGTGGCAACTATTATTTTAAACAAATATTTTTTCTTCTTCAGCATCTTCAAGGAATTCACGAAGCTTGCGAGCTCTTACAGGATGACGCATTTTTCTAAGAGCTTTTGCTTCAATCTGACGAACACGTTCCCTTGTTACTGCAAATTCTTTTCCTACTTCTTCAAGTGTCCTAGGAGTACCGTCACCTACTCCAAATCGCAGCATCAATACTTTCTTTTCCCTTGGAGTTAATGTATTAAGCACATTTTCCATACGCTCTTTGAGCAAAGAATAGCTTGTTGCATCAGAAGGCAATTCTGTTTTTTTATCTTCAATGAAATCTCCAAAATTAGAATCATCACTATCTCCTATAGGTGTTTGAAGACTGATAGGATGTTGTGCTATTTTTAGTATCGAACGTATCTTCTCAACAGGTATACTCATTTCCTCAGAAAGATCTTCTGAAGCAGGCTCCTTACCGTTAAGCTGCACAAATTTCTTTGATGCTCTAACAAGCTTATTAATAGTTTCAATCATATGTACAGGTATGCGTATAGTTCTTGCCTGATCAGCAATTGAACGTGTAATAGCCTGACGTATCCACCATGTAGCATAAGTTGAAAATTTATAACCGCGTCTATACTCAAATTTATCAACTGCTTTCATAAGCCCTATATTACCTTCCTGAATAAGATCCAGAAAAGAAAGGCCTCTGTTTGTATATTTTTTTGCTATACTGATAACTAATCTTAAGTTGGCTTCTACCATCTCACTTTTTGCACTTGCTGCCTGATCAATAGCAATTTTTAATCTTTTTGCCCTTTTACGGAAATCTGGAACCGGTATACGAGCAGAATCTAAAATACGTTTTATTTTTCGTTTTTCGTTCTTTATAAGTTTTTTTGAATCTGGTGAATTTTCTTTTTTGATTTTATTGATCTCTTTTTCAATATTCTCGATCCTTAAAAGCATACTTATTACTTTCCGTGCAAAGTCCTCAACCGTCTTCTGTTTAAATTGGAATTTTTCTAATAATTTAACCATCCCCTCGGAAAGTTTTTCATATTCTTTTTGAATTTTTTGAGGTGATTTTTCATTAGAATTTATAATCTTCCATAATTCGTTCAAACGGATATCTGAAGATTTGACTTCTTCTGAAAGCACTTTTATCTCTTTAATGAACTGAGGCCTGTTTTCAACCAGCTCATCCTCAATTATTCTATCAAAACGTTCTTTACCGTTGATTATCCTTCTGGAAACAACAAGGGCTTCTTTAGCTACATGGCCAAAATAAAAGATATCTTTCATTATTTTCTTCTGTGCAGCCTCTATTCGTTTACTTATCTCAACTTCCTGCTCTCTGCTTAACAAAGGAACAGTACCCATTTGCTTTAAATACATGCGCACAGGGTCGTCGAGTATTTCCATTCTCGAAGCACTAAGCTTACGATCTTCTTCAAGATCATCATCTTTGACAAACTTTTCTGCTTTCTCATCATCTGTATCAACAACATTAACGTCCATGCTCTCTAACAGCATGATAATAGAATCAAGATCATCTGCATTAATCATCTTGTCAGGAAGTATTTTGTTAATATCATCATAAGTTAGGAACTCTTTCTTTTTCCCCAGTTTTATCAATTCCCTTATCTTTATCTGCTTATTTTTTTTATCAGGAACATCTTCACCCTGAAAAATAAACTCTTCCATAGCAAAGCTTATCTCATCTTTCGGGAAATCTGTCTCACTGGAAGAGCGAATATCTTCACGTTTTTTCCGGCCTTTTTTTTGTTCTTCTTTTTTTACCGGTCTTTGCTTTTGTTTTTTGGTTTGAGGAGTGATCTTTTCTTTTATTGTTTTTAATCTGATGTGGGTTGTCCTGACATGTAATTTTTTCTTTGTTTTAGGACTGGTCTTTTTTGAAGATTTTACAACTTTTGTTTTTAATTTGGTTTTTACAGTTTTTGCTGTTTTCTTTTTCGCAACTGATGATTTAAAAGACTTTGATTTTACAGTAACCTTTTTCTTAGTGAGCTTCGCAGATTTTTTGACGACAGCTTTCTTCTTTATTGGAGTCTTTGAAGCTTTTTTTACAATTGCTTTTTTCTTTATTGGAGTCTTTTTCTTCTTAACTTTTGGCTTAGAAACCGCCTTTACCTGTTTTTTCTTTTTTGAAGAATTAAGAGTGGTCTTTGGAGATCTTTTTTTTGTCACTTTTTTGTTTTTAAGCGTAACTCTTTTTTTATTTATTTTAGCAGTCTTTTTTTTCATATTTTATACACACCCTTTTGTTTTTGCTTCCCTAATAAGTTCCTGAAATTCAGAAAGGAGATCAGTAATCTCTTCCCCTTTTGCCTCTCTCTCCTTTATTGCTAACTGCAATTGTCCCTGACGCTTTTTAATATTTCGCTTGTTAATATCACGCAAACAGTCGCAAAATATCTCATCTTTGTTTCCTTTAAGCTCAACAGACGCTATGCGACTTATCAGTTTTACTGCATCAGGATCTTCCTGCAAGCAAAGAATAAGATCCTTTATGTCATTTTTTTCTTTTCTGTAAATCTCCAAAAATATATTTTTTAAAACATTTTCTTCGAGAGTATCCGGATTAAAGTTTTTTTCTTTTAATTGTGATATATAATTCCTGTCATTAATAAGCAATCTTAAAAGCTCATATTCACCTGAATTGTATATCGTATTATTTTCAATCGGTTTTAACTTTTTAGAAAAAGTGTTCCTTCCTTCTGTTTTTTTAAATTTTACAAATACATCCCTTAATGAATATTCATCAACATCAAGCGAAAAAGCCAACTTTTTAAAACATTCGTCTTTAAGGATTCTATTATTTATATTTAATAAGTCTTTACAAAAATCATTAATGATACTAATTTTTTCTTCCGGAGTCAAAATATTATTATTTTTCTTTAAATTGTCAAGTTTAAAATCAAAAAGAGTTTTTTTTAAAACAAAATATTTTTTTAATCCCTCCCGCCCACTATGTTGTAATATTGACGCAGGATCCTCTCCTTTAGGGAGAATCATTGCCTCTGCCTGCATCTCATATTCAAGAAAAAGAGGCAATGTCTTTTTTGCTGCCTCTATTCCGGCTTCATCTCCATCAAAGCATAAAACTGTTCGATTCGTATAATTTTTTAAATTCTTAATATGTTCTCTTGTAAGTGATGTTCCCTGAACCCCTACAGTGTTTGTAAGACCCTCCTGATGCGACAAAATTACATCGATATGTCCTTCCATAAGATAAGCATATTTTTTTTCCTGAATGGATCTTCTGGCTTCATAAAAACCATAAAGAATTTCTCTTTTCTTAAACACAGAAGTTTCCTGAGTGTTAAGATATTTCGGTATAACATCATCCCGAAGGCATCTTCCGCTAAAACCTACTATTTTTCCTGCAGAGTTTCTTATGGGAAAAACTACACGGTCTCTGAATTTATCTATAAATCTACCACTGCTTTCCCTAAATTTAGTTTTTTCTATTATTAATCCTGCCTTCATTAGGTCTTCAATAGAAAAACCGCTTGATTTCATGAATTTTAGCAATAAATCATAACTATTGGGGGCATATCCAATAAAAAAATCATCTATACTTTGTTTTTTTATTCCTCTCTTTTCTAAAAAAGCACGGCAGTTTTTAGAATTTCCGGATAAAAGAGACTTATGGAAAAATTCCGCAGCAAGTTTATTCATGCGGTAATAATCAATTTTCTTATTGCTGATAAGACCAGTGCCTGTTTCCTCTGTAATTGTAATACCTTGCATATCTGCAAGTATTCTAACAGCTTCAGGAAAAGAAACTTTTTCATGCTGAACAATAAATGAAAATACATTCCCCCCTGCACCACAACCAAAGCAATGAAATATCTGTTTAGCACGGCTTACAACAAATGAAGCTGTTTTTTCATTATGAAAAGGACATCTAGCCTTAAAACTGCTTCCACTAGCTTTCAATGGAATATAACGCTGTATTACATCAGCTATATCTGATGAAGCTAGAACAGTATCTATATCTTCCTGTTTAATAAAAGGCATTTTTCCTCTAACAGTATCTTTATGGTCGCTTATAACTAATCTCAAAAAAGTTATAATATTATAATACAGAAAAACAAAACATCAAAATTTGTATGATTCTTTTGTTAAGGAACTTACATATAAAACAGACACAAAACATTCAATTATACACGCAACACTAAGGTAACAAGACAATTACAAACGCTTAACCCTGGTAAATCCACTGCATTCAATAATATTGAGATCCTCTACCGCATCAAGTTCATCTATCAAAAGATTAATACCTATATTGTCACTCGAAATATGCCCTGCAACTATTACATTCAGATGATTGCTTTTTGCTTCTTTCAAGTGTTCTTCACTAAGGTGCATGCAAACAATAGTACTAACACCTGAATTTTTCAAGTTTTCAAAAATCTTTTTCGAACCTTCCGTGCCTCCTGTCATATCAACCATGATCTTCCCGCATCGTCTGCCATCAGTTCCGCTGATAACACAAACACCTGCATTTAATGAAATTGCTTGTCTGTATTCAGGAATATCATTAAGAATATCTATAATTTCAGAAACAAATTCAGGTTTTTTTTCATTAAAAATGTTATTTAAGAACTTTTGCACAAGATTATCTGTTGGAGTATGTACACACATAAAAGGAATATCAAGTATTTTTGCAGCATCAACAGCCCTGTTATGATTAATTGGTAAAAAACAGCGTTTTACCTCCTGCATCCTTTCTTCCATAAGTGCTTCAGAAACATTAACAGGTACTCCGTATTTCAATAAAACATCTGTCTGAAGTTTCATTACATCAGATAAAGCTGCTAATGCCTTTCCTTCCGGATGATGAGAAAGAACAAGATCTATTCTCTTTCCTTTCTCACGTAATCTGTCAGCAAGGACGACCTCTCCCACTTCCATATCAACACCAACAAGAATTGTTTTTACATCTTCTTCTCCGGTACCATAAAGAATACGCGTATCACTAAAAGGATTAACAAGGCTTTCCTTATCAAACAAAAGCTTCTTCTTTTCCGTCATATCATCGTATTTTTTTCGTACACGGATCAACTCTTTTTCAACGCCTTCCGCTCCTCTAGGATCACTGAACTTTCCGCATTTCACAGCCAAATCATAAATTTTCTTTAGTTTCATAACAGCTTAACTCTCCTTTTGTACCTTTACACTCTTTCCTTCAAGCATCAGTTCTATTTCTGATAAAAATCTATCTCCATCAAAATGACTTATCGAAGGGAAAACATTTCCTAAACCAATATGTAAAAAAGCTACTACCTTAGTAATGTTCCTGCCTGTTACAGATCTTTCATATATCTGTTTAATAAAAAACTTTGATGGGAAAAATATAAAAAAAAGCATAATACCTGTAAGCAGTATGGTAAAGTTTATGGAACCTAATAAAAATCCAAAAGTAGAATCAGCAACAGAAAGTAATTTGATCTCTATTACTTTTTTAAGCATATAAAACAATAAAGAAAACACCACATAACATACAATAAAGCTTACAGCAAAAACAGTACATAAAATCGCTTCATAAGAAAGCAGTGTCTTAAGCCGTATAACATCGACAATATCGTACAAATAATTCAAGCTCAAAAATATCACTATAAAATTCTTTACAAGATTAAAAAGAGTTGATGAAAAACCTTTTTTCACACCTACGATACCACCAACGGTCACACATATTAAAAAAGTTATATCAAAAGGATTAAGGAGATTTTTTATGATTTCAAGTACACTTTCAGTCATAGATCACTATTATGGTTTGATACATAGCTACGCTTTTTTATAACGCCCTTCATTGTAGCAACATACCAATATTTAGTTTCAAAAGATGTAAATAAAGAGTTCCGGAGTTTAATATATATCAAGATCAACCATTTTTTGAATAATATCAAGATCATGTTCAGTAATTTTACAAAATTCAATACCAGCCAAATATCCGTCATCTTCCTTATCTATCCATTTTACCTTTCCCGTAACATTAATTGAAATAGCTTCCTGCTCTATAGGTAAAGTTATAGTTAGCCCAATATACTCCCCGGCAGGTATATTGTTTGATATTAAAAGCATCATTCCGCCGCGGGAAATATTATTACTGAAAGAATATAAAGAAAATTCAGATGGTTTTAATTTTTCAAGATTATTTCCCAGATAAGTATATTTGATAGGAAAGACAAAAGGAAACCTTCTGTAGTGTCGTCTTTCCTCACCAGAGTAATAAAATTGTGAAATGCGATTTTCGTCCATTTATAAAAAAGAGTTATCTATTAATACTGCAGAGATAAATTAAAGAAATCCCTATTATCTGTCAATGCTTATCTTTGCATAATTTAAAAATATTATTTTTACAAAAAATTATCCTAAAATTTCATCTATTTCAAAAACTGCTTCAAAATCAAGCCCGTTCTTTCTAAGAAGGTCGGCCCCGCCTTCATTTCTGTCCACCAGTGATATGACCTTTGAAACATCAAGCCCGTATTTACGTACATTTTCAATTGCTTTTAGAACCGATCCGGCAGTAGTAACAACATCTTCTACTATAACTACTTTCATGTTATTTGAGACTTCACCTTCTATCAGCTTATCCGTTCCATAACCTTTAGACTCTTTTCTTATCAGAAAACCGTCAAGAGACCTTTTTTCATTAAAAGATAAAGCAACCATCGAAGATACTATAGGAACGGCCCCTAAGGGCACTCCTCCGACAGCTTGTACACCAGCAGGTATCATATCAAGCATCAACTTTGCGCTCAAATATGCACCTTCAGGCTTTAAAATTACTTTTTTAACATTGATGTAATATGAGCTCTTCTTTCCACTTGCTAAGGTAAAATCACCTCTTGTAAGTGCAAATTCTCGAATAAGCTCTAAAAGTCTTTCTCTTTTTTCAGTTTTTGCCATTAAATAGCCCTCGTTTAAAATTTATTGAGTATATAAAAAAAACAGATGAAAAACAATTTTTATTTAGATGGATAGAAGTTTTTGTTATAATTTTTACATGTTACTACTTGATTCAATTTTACTGAAAGCTTTTGAGCAAAAAGCTTCAGATCTTCACATATCATATTCATCTCCGCTTTTTATTCGCCGTTTCGGGTCTCTCCTGAAATTTGATGTAGAAGGTTTCTCCCCAATGGAAACAGAATCACTCATTACAGAAGTACTTAATGATAAGGAAAAAGAATTATTGAAACAAAAAGAAGATATTGATTTTTCATATGATATTCCTGGCAAAATAAGATGCAGAGGTAATATTTTCAGACAAGTTAGAGGCGGTCTTGATGCTTCATTTCGCCTTATATCCACTAAAATACCTGATAGCGATGAACTGGGACTTCCGGATATAATAGATAAATTTATTGATCTGCATCAGGGGCTTGTACTTCTAACAGGCCCTGCAGGAAGCGGCAAAACAACAACACTTGCTTATATAGTTGATTCAATAAACAAAAAATACAAGCACCACATTCTTACAATAGAAGATCCAGTTGAATATGTAATATCAAATAAAGAATCTATCGTAAATCAAAGGGAAATAGGCAAGCATACTCATACTTTTGAGCACGCTCTTAGATCAGCGTTAAGAGAAGATCCTGATGTTATAGTAATTGGTGAACTGCGCGATATGGAAACTGTTGCTATGGCTCTTAAAAGCGCTGAAACAGGACATCTTGTTTTCGGTACTCTTCACACAAAAGATGCTTCCAGTACTGTTACGCGCATAGTAGATGTATTTCCTCCTGATGAACAGCCACAAATACGCACAATATTATCAGAGAGCTTAAAAGGTATATTGTCACAGACTCTTATTCCCAGAGTCGATAATCAAGGTATGGCACTTGCATATGAAATACTTCTTTATACACCTGCACTATCAAACCTTATTCGTGAAGATAAAACTTATAATATACCAAGCATAATTCAAACAGGCAAACATCTCGGCATGACAACCATGAAAGAGTCAATAGAAAACCTTATCCAGAAAAATGCAGTGAATGAACAAGCTCTTAAACTTATATATGATTATATCGAATAGGAAAATTTAAAAGTTACATTATATTAATAACTAAAGGTTAATGACAACACTATGGCCATTATTGATATTTTATTTAAAGAGATGATAGAAAAACACTCTTCTGATCTTCATCTTGTCCCAGGTGAACCGCCAATGCTTCGCATAGACGGTGAAATAGTACGTCTGACACATCACGAGACTTTTTCGGGTAAGGTTCTTTCACGTGTACTTCTTGAAATACTTGATGAAAAATTACGAGATCTTCTGTTTGAACACAAAGAAATGGATTTTGCTTATAGCCTTGAAAACTTAGCAAGGTTTCGCTGTAATTATTTTTACAATAGTAACGGCCTT
The DNA here is from genome assembly GCA_023144635.1 of Candidatus Auribacterota bacterium. Lineage (GTDB taxonomy): Bacteria > Auribacterota > JAFGBW01 > JAFGBW01 > JAFGJP01 > JAGLFH01. The sequence goes on from JAGLFH010000055.1 coordinate 44,937, forward strand.
GCCGGTGTATTCAGGGTAATACCTGAAAAGATATACTCTTTAGATGATCTTGACCTACCTCAGCAGTTGAAGAAAATATTAACTCTTAATCGCGGATTAGTACTGGTAACAGGGCCTACGGGAAGTGGAAAAACAACAACTCTTTCTGCTATTGTTGATTACATTAATAGCAATAAGGACGGGCATATCATTACAATTGAAGAACCTATAGAATTTATACATAAGAATAAAAGATGTCTAATATCCCAAAGACAGGTCGGAGCAGATGTAAACTCTTTTCCTAAAGCTCTTAAATCAGCTTTGCGTGAAGATCCTAATGTTATCCTTGTTGGAGAATTAAGGGACTGCGAAACAATATCTTTAGCACTTACCGCAGCAGAAACAGGAATTCTTGTACTTGCCACTCTTCATACAAATTCCGCATCAAAAACTATTAACCGCATAGTAAGCGCTTTTCCTCAAAAGCAACAGAATCAGATACGTACCATGCTTGCAGGTTCCCTTAAAGCTATTATTGCTCAGCAACTTCTGAAGAAAAAAGATCAAAGCGGAAGGATCGCAGCTGTTGAGATCCTTTTTGCAAATCCTGCTGTAGCAAACATTGTAAGAAAAAACAGGTCTTATGAAATAGAGAGCATTCTTGAGACGAGTAAAGACGTAGGAATGCAGAGCATTGATGAAGCAATTAGCATTATTTATCAGCAAGGTTTAATTACTTTAGAAGAAGCCCGTTCTAAAGCATTTGACAAGACAAAGTTCATTGAATTTGATGATGAAGAAGATAGTTGATAGTCCATTGTCGATAGTCGATGGATTTTATTTTTATTCTTCCTTATGCCTTTCCTGTATGCTGGCAATTATTTGCTTCAGTTCTTCAGGAAATTTATTTTCCAACGCCATCATAATATCCATAGGAACTTCATAATCAAATGCTTCAATGGTAAAACCTATTTCCATCATACCGCTCTTAGTCACTTCTTTGTCAAGAAGCTCATGTATGAACAACTGCATCTCCCCATCAAAATCAAAAGATGAAAGCTGTTTAATAGCATTTTTCCTTACTTGAAGATCCTCATCTTTTATTGCGATCTCTTTTATATAAGGCAAGCCCTCTTTCTTTAAAACAGTACAGAATTGTTCCGGAAGTATTCTTCTTATCTCAGGAGTAGGATCGCTTTTAAACTTTTCAAGAATACCTCTGGCATTTTCTATATTCTTTTTGCAAATGACCATTAAGGCAAATAAACGCAGTCTCCAGTTCTTATGCTCTTGGTTTTTTGTAAAATAATCTAAATTCACATTACCCCACATATCCAGAAGGCTGCATGCTGCCTGAATACGTACGTTCGGCTCAACAGCATCCATTTTTTCAACATAAACATTTGCAAGTTCTTGATCCTTAAAAGAAGCTATTAACTTTGGAAGAACCCTAAGCACATTTGAAGTTTCTTCAGCAACTGTCCAAACAAGAGCTCTTTCTTTATATTTCATACGCATCAAGCTTAAAAATTCTGCAGCAGCTAAACGTACAGCCGGATTTTCGTCATTCATAAATTTTTCAGCGTAAGGTATTGTCTTAGGATTTTTAAATGATTTCAAAGCTTCTATAGCATTTCTTCTAATAAACCATGCCTTATCGCTAAGTGATTTAATTATATGCGGCAATGATTCAGGCTTTTTTATTTTGCCTAATGCTATCAAAGCTTCTGCACGGGCATCATGTGAATCAGAATAAAGAGATTTCATTATTGCCCCATAAGAATCTTCAGACGTAAACTTTTTTCCTAAAATTTCTGATGTATATTCTCCAAGAGAATAGCCTTTACTCTCAATAATTGATAATAAAAGATGATAAGAGTCTGTACGAAGAAGCTTTTGGAAACCTGACGGACTTTCTCCAACAAGCATTGTACGTAAAAATTCTGAAATAGTTTCTTTTGCAAATGTTGTATTTGCCCGGCGAAAAAAGGAAAGCAAGGAGTCTATATCATCTTTATTAACCATTGATTTTAGTACTTTTACAGTCCTATCACGAACAACTCCATTTTTATCATCCAAAAGATAGACAAGCGAAGGCACGACATATTTTTTCTTTCTTGTGCTTAAAGCATCGATCGCAGCCATTTTTACAGAAGGTACCTGATCTCCAAGCGCCTTCAAAAGGATAAACATGGATTCCTTACCACTCATACCTTTTGCAATCTCAATTGCTGTTTCCTTCATAGCAGGAGGAGCTTCATTGATAACTTTTTCAAGAAGAGGCAAATACTTTTTTGATTTTATTGTCTGTAAGATATTGATAGCCGCTTCTTGAATGTAAAACTCTGTTTTTACTTTTAAATAATCTATAAGTCCCGGTAAAGACATAGGTTCTTTAAGGTTATCCAGTCCATCAATAACAAGCCTTGAGAGGAGATCATCTGTACTTTTCATTTCCCTTAATAAAAACGGAATGATCTCATTTGATCTTGTCTTGATAAGCTCACTTATTATTACTTCCTTTACATCTCTCGGAACGTGATAGTAAATTTCTATAATAAATTTGATGTTATCTTTTACTTTTATTTTACTCTCAATTATAACGGCAATGCTTCTTGCAATAGCTCCATCATCATATTTTTTTAAAGCATCGACCATATTTTTCAAAACATTAAAATCCGCTCTGCCTTCAAGAAATTTAGCCGTAGCTTTTCTTATATTGTCATTTCCATCAAGAAGTTTTTGGGTTATAACACCTGTAATGCGCGGATCTTTTTTCTTTTCAAGACCTTCAAGTGCGGCAAAACGTACATCAGGATCTTTATCATTCATCGCGACAAAAAGTAGATTAATTGCAGATGCATCTTTTATTTCTGAAAAAACATCCAGAATAAGCTCCTTTAAACGCACTTCTGCTTTAACAAATATTTCGCCAAAATACTGAATAAGGTATCTTCCCTGCTGGCTGTTAAGAAGCTGTATGACTGCATCTTTCCTTCCGGGCATACCTGTTTTAAAATATTCTCTTATCGGTGTAGTTATATCTTTGTCAAGCACCTTTACTTCAAGATCATGCAAAAACTCTATAACAGACATTCCGCTTGCAGCTTTTCTTTGTGCCTGTTTTTCCTTTTCTTTCTTTTCCTGTTCAAGCTTTTCTTGCTCAAGTTTTTTTTCTTTTTTTTCCTCTACGAGTTTTTTTTCAAGCCGCTCTCTTTCTTTTATTTCTTCTTCTTTTTTATTACTGTCCGTCTCTATCAAAACCTGACGTTCTATGAAATCTTCTATGATCTTAACAATGTCTTCTACATTTGAATTTGAATTTACTATGTTTTCAACACCGTGAACTTCAAGAGTTTGTTTTGAAACTGCATCAGGTATTTTATTTAAAAGAGCAATAGATCTTAACTTGCGACGGCTTACTGTCTGAATATGCCTGAAAAAATCACTATGATCTTTACCATTAAAAGAATCATCATAAATTACAAAATCTACCGGCTTTTCAAGGAAGAACCTGTTAAGTTCAAATTTTTTACTGACAACATGTGTGAAATGCCCGAGGACATTAACTGTGGAAGATACATATTTGCTGCGTTCTTCACTGCAGGCAATAAGAAAGTTTTTTTTACCGCATATACTTTTATTTATGGCTTTTTTAAGCTTTTCAAAATTGACCGGTTTAAAGACTATTTCCCGAACATGACTTGCTTCTGCAAAAGCTATTTTATAAAGCTCTTTGCAATCCGTAACACAAACATGGAAAACATCTTTTTTCTTCTGTTCAACTGCCTCGAAAAGCTCATTTTGCAAAACACCTTCTGCTTCTATTTCAGAAATGATCAGATCATAATGACCTGTTAGGATGTGGCTTTTAAAAGAATCAAAGTTTTTATCAAAGATAACATTTATACCTTCTTGCTTTTGAAGCCAGGTAGATATGTTTTCACCAGCAGGGGTGGGATCAAATAATAATATTGTTCTCATTTTTACCGAACTGTCTTTTTATACCGTTTAAGTTAGATATTTTTCATAACTATCTTAAGAATAATCACATACAATTTTATGTGTTTTTAACACAATACACAAGTTTTTTTATAATAAAATATAAAGCTATATAAATTAATATATCATAAAAGCAGCTATATAATATAATTTTGATACATTATTGAAATGAGATTACATATTTTAACGTTTTGTGTTATTTTTATTTTATGTTTATGAAAACCTATAATGGAACAAATAACAACACTAATAAGCTCTTTCCATTAAAAAATAAGTTACTTTCCTCCAAAACCGCATTTTCATGCGGTGATGATAGCATTACTTATTCTGAATTATTTAAAAAGGTTATCGATCTCAACAACCAGCTAGATAAAAAGAAGGATAAAGATCGTTCTCTCATTTTATTTAAAAGTAAAAATAGCTCGTTTTTTTTGATCTCTTTTCTTGAATCTCTTTATTCAGAACGTATATTCTTTCCGATTTCACATGATATGAGCAAAAATGGAATTAACAGGATCAAAAAAGATTTTTCGGATGCTTTTTTTATAAAAGACACAACCCGGATAAAAAGCTCTTTATTTTCTTATAATTTTTTAGAAAAGACAGATAACAGCACAAGTATAAAAGCATATCATCAAATAATAGATAAACACTTTTTATCAAAAAAGAATGTTCTTTGCCTTATGACATCCGGCTCAACAGGAACTCCAAAATATATTTACCGAACTGCTGTCAGCCTTAAAAAACAGGCAGAATGTTTTTCAAAAAGAATATCACTTCTCCCTAAAGATATCCTTTTCAACCCACTCCCTTTATACCACTCATTTGCTTTTGATACATGTTTGATACCTTGTTTTTTGAGAGGCGCAACTTATCAAAGCGTGCCATCAATATCTCTTCAAAGTATACGTGGAGTGCTTGAAAAAAATAAAACTACTATATTTGCTTCTACTCCTTACATCTTTGATTTGCTTTGTAGGTCGGATATTTCCAAAAAAGAGCTTAAAGGGATAAGACTTTTTTTAAGTGCAGGCGCGCCGCTTACAAAAGAATTATTTTTAAAATTCAAAAAGCGTTTTGGAAAAAATATTGTCCAGCTTTATGGAACGTCGGAAACCGGAGTAATCTCTTTAAATTATCCTTTTAACAAAAACAAATTTCTTTCGGTAGGAAAACCTTTAAATAATTTAAAAATCAAAATAGGTAAAAAAGATTCTGCAATTACAGTTAACAAGATTAAAACCAGTGACACAGGTTATATTGATAAAAACGGGATTCTTTTTTTAAAAGGCCGAAAAAGTGATATTATAAACTTTGCCGGTAAAAAAATAGATCCATCCGAGATCGAGCAAATACTTCTGCAGCATCCTTTTATAAAAGAAGCAACCGTTATGGGCACCCCAAATAAGACCTATGGGGAGATAGTTACTGCTTATATAGTACCTTTAAGGAAAATAGCTGAAAAAAGTATAATACAATTTTGTGCTAAAAATTTACCTTCTTACAAAATACCTAAAAATATTAAATTTATAAAAAAAACGCCAAAAACAGGGATTGGAAAGATCGCAAAAGCATCTTTAGCGGAAAAGAGTTACAAGGTTCAAGGAACGCTCCGCTGACATTAAAAGATTTTGGACGCAGATAAACGCAGATTTAAAGGATCAGAAAAGAAATAATAGAAAGTATGTAGGGGAGGGGCTTGCCCCCTCCAGCTGCAAAATGTATAGTTGTTGTGTTTTAGGTTTTTACTCATGACACATAACTCACGACTCACAACTATTTAAGGTGCATCATGTCTGAAAAAATTAGACAGGATAAACAGGATGGGTAGGTTTTACTAAATGCTAACAACTAATAGCTAACTATTATTGAAGCCTAATAACCACCAAGAGACACAATATAGGAGCACAGAGTAGTAAAAATGGAAAAGTTCACAAAAATCATTAAAGAGATACTTGTAGATGAGATTTTAATAGCAATACCGGAGGATCAGTTAACCGAAAATGATAATCTCGTAAAAGATCTGGGACTTGATTCTATACAAATAATGGAATTAATAGTTATTCTTGAAAAGAAATTCAAGTTTCGCTTTGAGGATAGTGATCTTAATTATAAAGTTTTTAAGGATATCTTGTCCCTGGCAAATCATTTAAAGAAAAAGCTTAAAAAATGAAACCACATATTTCTATTATTATTCCTACAATAGAAGAAAAGAATGATGTTCTTATCATAACTCTTTTCTCAATTCTTTATCAGAAGATCGACAAAAATGCATTTGAAGTTATCATTACCGGTAAAAAGCCTAAGCCTTTTTTAAACTCATGGTTGAATTATTTTTCTAAAAATAATTTAAATATCTCATATATTGTCACAAATAAAAAAGGACGTGCAAAAGCGCGCAATCTTGGTATTAAAAAAGCACGCGGCAATGTGCTTATATTTACAGATGACGATCTTTTACTTGATAAAAATTTCATCAATAAGCACCTGCTTCATCACGATAAATTAGAAAAATCAATTGTATTGGGTAAAGTGTTTCAAATATATACATCAAATTTCATAAAACATTTTCATTTTATAAAAAATATTCCTGAAAGTCCTAAGAACTTCAGTAAAATATTTAGCAAACTTAAGAAAGATAGATCACGTGAAGACCCTTATTTTAAAATTGCAAGAATACCTTTTAAACATAAGATAAACAATATTCCATGGATAGGTTTTGGAACCAACAATGCCTCTCTCTCAAAAAAAGCGTTATTAAAGGCAGGACTTTTTGATGAATCTTTTAAAGGCTGGGGGCTTGATAACATTGAACTTGGATATCGCTTATATAAAAATCATTTTAACTTCATATATGAAAAAAGAGCGTGCAATTACCATATAGCCCACAAAAAAGACTTATTATGTCAAAAAAAAGATTTTGAAAGGAATATAAGTCACTTTATCAAGCTGCATCCTGAAGAAATAATTAATAATTTCAAACTTTTTCTTACTGGGAAAATAAGTATTGAGAAATTTAACAGTATTAAAATAAATAAAAGAACAAAAGAAAACTATTATTCAGAATATAAAAAAATGCTGGATATAATAAATGATAAAGGGTGATTCGTGTTAATTTCCGTTATTATTCCTACATATAACAGAGAGGTAAGCCTTATAAGGACAATAAAAAATATTCTTAAAGGTAAAATCCCTGAAAATGATTATGAAATAATCGTCTGCGATGACGGTTCAACCGATAATACAAAGATTTTAATAAAAGATCTTATGAAGGTTCATAGCAGTATAAAATACATACAGCTTACCCATACAGGAAATCCTGCAAAGGTAAGGAATGCAGGTTTAAAAAAAGCTAAAGGCACAATAATAGCATTCACAGATAATGATACCCTTCCAAATGAAGAATGGCTTATGAACGGAATAAAACATTTTACAAATAAAGACATTGCTGGAGTTGAAGGGTATATTTGTACTGATAAACTTCTAATCCGCAATTGGTATGCTCCTGTAAAAGACAGAAGAAGTGAAAAAGATAATCCACATAGCTGGTACGGGTACTTTCTTGCAAATATGTTCTATAAAAAAGAAATTCTTGAGAAAATCGGCGGCTTTGACGAATCTTTTATTACAAATGAAGATATAGATATTGCATGGCGTGTTCTTTCTTTTGGCAAAATCATTTTTGATGAAGACGTATCTGTTTTTCATTATCCGGTAAAAAAGGAAAGAAAAGAGTTTTTATCATTTTTAAAAGATAGAAGGATATATGATGCTCTTTTATTCAAAAAACATAGTGATAATTTTGTAAGAATGTTTAAAAGGACCTTTAACTATCAAAGAAAAATACTGGGAGCAGTAAACTATATATTTTGTCTTGTAAAAGGTGCTTTTATTTTTAAGGTATTGCCACCCTTTTATAAACTGTTACCATTTTTATTTAAGTATTATTTAAATGAACTTATTTTTTCGTTTATTAGAATAAAAAATAGGATAAAGAGAAAATACTCATGAAAAGCCATGATCTTTTACGCTTATTAGCAAAATATTCTTTCTCTAATAAAGAGATACAATATATTAAAGGTATAACAAGGGAAAAGCTATTAGAATGTGACTGGAAATGGATCTTTGATACTTCAAATCATCACCGTATAGCTCCCCTTTTGTATTACAACTTTAAAAGATCAGGAATCTTGAGATATCTTCCTAAAAAAACTTTAAATGATTTTCAGAATAACTTTTCTTTACATACTCTCCGGTTTAATTCATATAAAAAAGAGATCACTCCTCTTCTAAAAAAATTCAGAGAAATAAAAAAAGATGTTTATCTTATAAAAGGGATCGATACTGTTAACAGGGTCTATAATAATAGCTTTCCACGGCCATTTGGAGATACCGATTTTGTTATAAAAAAGAAAGACATAAAAAATATTTTAATGATAATGAACGATTCAGGTTACAAAGAAAGTATAGGAGGAACATCTAAGAAAAGACCAAGCTCTGCGAAAAGTTTCTTTTATCAAAATCTTTCAGGACACACTCGTTTTGTAAAAAGCTCAAATCTTCCTTTTAATCCGGATTTTATTATTGAGTTTCATCATTCATATACTGTTCCCTATATAAAAAGATCAAAACATCAAGAATTAGATATTGATCTTTTTACGCTTTTGCCATTTAGCAAACAAATACCTTTTTTTAAGACTTCATATAAAGGTCTTTCCTTAAAAAATGTTTATTTTTTTAAGCTGATCTCTTTATACCGCGATATTATGAACTATACCCATGTAACAAAGATAAAGGACATTAAAATAATGAACATTGCAGATCTTTTTGAACTTTCAAAAAAGATCAAACCCGCTGTTCTTTATAAAGGTCAAAATCATGAGATAAAAGAAATACTTTCTTTTTCTATTAATATTGTTAAATACTTTTATGCAACAGGATCTGCTGACATTATTATTAACAAAAAGGATATGACCTTTTTAAAAAACTGCCTACAAATAAAACTTAATGTCAGTTCTCCAAAGAAGATTAGAGAAGCAATACTTAAAAGAGTTTTCAGGACAAACAACAGGAATGTTTCTCTTTCATTTTATAAAGATATTTATACTTATCGAATAGAAAGATTAAATAATATTGCAAAATATGTAAAAAGGATCATTCATACATGAAAAAAGAAAAAATAGCTATCCTTGGCATCAGCCATTTTGGTACTTCTCTGGCACTTTTTCTTAACAAAAGAGGATACAATGTTTTTTTAAGCGACATAAAGAAAAAATCCACGCTTAAAAAATATACTGATGAACTTGAAAAAGCAGATATTGCTTTTGAAACAGGAAGAAACACAAAAAAATTATTGAGAGCAGATATAATTGTGCGCTCTCCCGGAGTATGGCTCATCCACCCTTTGCTTTTAGAAGCAAAAGTTAGAAAAATTCCTGTTATAAACGGACTTGACCTATTAAAACGCTATTTACCTAAAAAAACAAAAATAGTTGCAGTAACAGGAACAAATGGGAAAACGACAACTGTTAACACAATAACTAATATATTAAAAACAGCCGGCTATAAATGTGCGGTAAGCGGACACCGCAACACCCCTTTACCATATTTAATTGAATCTAAGATAAAATATGATTTTATCTTACTTGAAATGGGTGCTGCAGAACTTGATGATTTTAAAGGTATGGATTTTTTTGCATGTATACTTTTAAATCTTCATAAGGATCATCTTGACCGCTTCAAAAAGATGAGCCTGTATGCTAGTGCAAAAATGAATATTTTTAATAGATGTAGATCTAAGGCACTTTGCATTATAAACAAAGATAATAAATATATCCGATCCTTTTTGAATTCTGTATCCGGAAAGCTCATTCCTTTTAGCACAAAAGTTTCAGAAGGATCTCATTATTACATAAAAAAGAATATTATTTTTCACAAAAGATCTCCAATAATAGAGATACCGAATAAAATCCATATTAATAAAGAATGTTTGGTAGCATGTATTTCTTTTTGCCACAAAATTGGAATAAATAAAAAGGACATTAAGAGATGCTTATCTTTTTCATCACCCATAGAGCATCGCTTTGAAGAAGTAAGAAGAACAAAAGGGATAACTTTTATAAATGATGCTAAATCAACCAATTTTGAATCTCTTAGATTTGCACTTAAAAAGATCAAAGGTAAGAAAATACTTATTATCGAAGGTCGCGATAGAAACAATATCTTTATATCTGTTATAAAGAAGCTGCAAAAGATGAAAGATATCAGAAAAATATTGATATCAGGGGATATCGCAAAAGATTTCACAAAAAAACATCCGTATTTCATAAAAAATGACTTACAATTACCTGTAGATATCATAATAGGCACAATGAAAAGAACAGTAAAAAGCTCTTTTTCTTTTTCAAAAAAAGGTGATACTGTTATTTTTTCACCGGGATTTCCTTTTTCACTGGGGTCTTATAAAAGTGCAGAAGAAAGAGGAAACCAGTTTAAAGAAGCTGTTATGCTTTTATAATTTTGTGGAGGAAATAAGTGATAATTATTTTTTGCGGGCTTGCAGGAACAGGTAAAACATATTATTCCCGCCTTCTTGCGGAGAAAACAGGCATAGCGGTGATAGAGACAGACCTGGTGGAAAAAAATCTACTTACAAGTTATGACAGCTATTTTTCATGCCTTTTAAAATACCCTTTTACTTATGAATTTACTAAAAAAATTCTTGAATCCGGACACTCTGTTATACTTGACGGCACTTTTTCTGAACATGCTACCAGAGACAAGTTCAGTAAACTTAGCATCAAATATAATGAAAAAGTCTTTTTTATAAAATGCACCTGCCGTGAAAAAACCGCTGTAAAAAGAATAGTTAAAAGGAATAAGGAATTACCGGGGTTTTTTAAGGAAACAGCTAATTACCATTACAGTAAAAATAAATTTGAATACCTTTTACACAGGCATTTTCTTATCAATACAGAACTTGACTGGAGTTCAAATTTAAAAAAGATAGCGGATCATTTACCATTAACAGAAAAAACAGGGTTCCTATGCGCTGTTTAAAAATATTTTTCTGTTTTTTATGGTTTATTTTTTTCTCTTTAGAGGCAACTGCAGAAAACTTATGTATAGAAAAAAAATTAATTGAAAAAGGATTAAGTTTAAAAACATACCGAATCGATGATGAATATATATACTTGCTTGAGCTTGACAGGAAAAACACTTCTCTAAAATTCAGTTATAAAATAGCAGGAAACAGTATTTACAATTCTTTAGAAACAATTGATAAAATATCACTTAGTATATCTCCTGTTGTTGCCATGAATGCAAGTTACTTCGGCTACCCCTACAATGAACTTCCTACAGGAGAATTACGCGGTTTTGTAATTAATGAAAACGAAGTTATAAGCTCATATGATCCGTTTGAAAAAAATGATACGCTTTACCTTGTGATCTATCCGAATAAAATAGGTCTTTTCCATCCTGAAATAAAGATAGGGCTTACCTTTAATGATAATCTATTTAAAGATTATCCTGTTTTTATAAACAATATCGGCAGATACCGTGACACGCAAGGAATATATATCTATACTCATAAGATATCGAAAAAACTTCCAAATTGGATCGAAAAGGCTTATCTCTATCGATTAAACAAAAACATGGATTCTCTTTATATTAATAAAGAACATCAGCTTGAATATGTTAAAAAAATAATTGATCCTGATGAATTTGAAATAAAAAAGGGTGATATTATAATAACTGCATCAAAAAAAGCTATGTTAAAACTTGAAAGTCTTGTGGAAAAATCTAAAAAAGTATCTTTAAAATTTGAGCACAATTTTGAAAGTGATGTCACCTTATGCCTTATGGGGCTTTATTCAATAATAAAAAATGGTAACTTTGATATAACTGATGGCGTTACAAAAGAATCTGAGAAACGCTTGCTTGCAGGATTGGTGGATGATGACAGGATCATTTTTGTTTTTGGTAAAATGAATCTTCATCATTTAAAAGAGATCATTAAAGATAACAACATTAAGGACGGTCTTCTTTTGGATGGCGGAGGTTCAACATCATTAGTAATTAAAAACAATATACTCTACGGCTGCAGAAGAAAAGTCGCCGATTGCCTTATGCTGACCAAATGAATGATATATTAAAAATTGAAAATCTCACAAAAACATTTCATACAGATTCTTTTTTAAAAAAAGAAAAAGTAAAAACTACTGCTCTTGATAACATATCCTTTAGCGTAAAAAAAGGTGAATCTCTTGGAATACTCGGTCCTAACGGAGCAGGTAAATCAACTCTTCTTCGGATCATTAGCGCTATTTTATTACCCACAAAAGGTCATATTAACATTAATGAAAAAGACCTCTCAGAAAACCCGTCTTTATTAAAATCAAAAATAGGATATATAAATTCCAATCAAAACAGTTTTTTTGCAAGGCTAACAGGTTATGAGAACCTTAGTTTTTTTGCAGTACTTTATGGCGTAAAAGAAAAAGATAAAAAAATAAACGATCTTTTTGAAACCTTTGAGATAAGAGATAAAAGAAATTCACTTTTTAATACTTATTCAACGGGTATGAAAAAACGATTGTCAATAATGAGAGCCCTTTTACATACCCCTGATATACTTCTTTTTGATGAAGCAACAGATTCTATTGATCCTCTCTTTTTTGAAAAGATAAAAACAATTACGAAAGACCTTAAAGATAAAGGAACTACAATGGTGTGGGCTACTCACAGAATAGAGGAAGTAGAATTTTTCTGCGATAGAGTGATCATTCTTGATAAAGGAAAGATAATATATGAAACAGTCTCAGATCTATCACGTGAATCATTAATAGATAAAATGAAAAATAATCACATTAAAAATTAAATTATAATATGAATACAAATATTTTATCAGTTATAAAAGCATTTATAATAAAAGACGCAAAAATAGAAAAGCGTTATCATTTGCATTTTCTGTTTCAGTTTCTGAAAATACTGACAACTCTTACCATTTATTATTTTTTATCAAAACTTATTATCTATAAGAACACAGATTACTCCATAAAAAGCTATTTTTCATTTATACTTATCGGAATTTCATTTTTCAGTATTTTAAGGGTAGGACTTACAGCCTTTACAGAAGAGCTGATAAGGTCGATTAATACAGGAGTGCTTGAATCTCTCATGATGTCACCGGTACCTGCAAGCTTAATTATTCTATGTTCTTCAATATGGAAGCATATTTTTAATTTTTTCAGAATATTTATGTATTTTATAATAGGTATCTTCCTTTTTAATGCCAACATAATGATGCCGGATATATTTTCACTTATAGTAGTTATAATACTTAGCCTCATAATATTCAGCTCATTAGGCCTTATTTCATCATCACTCGTAATATTTGTAAAAAGAAGCGACCCTGTTAACTGGATCTTAGGACAGATCTTTTTTATTTTTGGAGGAGTTCTCTTTCCTGTAAAGATATTACCCGCTCCCCTCCAGGTGTTTTCAAAAATGATCCCGCTTACATATGCGCTTGATTCTTTTAGAAGCATTTTCTTAAGCGGTCACAATATTGTTGATTTTAAAAAAGATGTTCTGATACTATTTATTTTTGCGTGTGTTTTAGCACCGTTATCTCTTTTTATATTTAATAGAATGATTAAAAAGGCAAAAGCATCCGGAACCTTATACCAGCATTAATAAAAAAACGTTGTGCGTGATGCTTCGTGCGTTGTGAGTGAATTGAGTTTCCTAACGGAAACGATGATTGTAAAAATAAAAAATCTATAATGTTGCACTGAAAGTGCACCTTTTACGAATGACGAAATACGAATGACGAATAAATAAGGAGTTACATATGAGAAAATCACTTTATCTTATTCTTGGACTGACCTTTTTATTTTTAACTACTGATCTTTTTGCAGTAGAAATAACAATGCTTCATATGAATTCAACTGAAATTCAGAAATATGAAAAGTTTGAACTTACTTTCATGCTTGATAAAAATTTTGCGAATCCGTTTGATCCTGATGAAGCAAACATTCTTCTTCATGTCATAAAAAGTGATGGAAAAGAAGCCGTAATTCCGGCTTTCTTTTATCAGGGATTTGATAGAGAACTTGATAATGATAAAGAAAAAGTAACTATTAAAGGTTCAGCCTCATGGAAAGCCCGCTACAGCCCTGGGGTTACAGGGATACACAGCTTTTATCTCACTGTTAACGGAGAAAAAATAGAACTTCCAGAAGATAAATTTAACGTTACGGACTCTGTAAATAAAGGTTTTATTCGTAGAAGCACAAAAAACCCTTATGCGCTTGAATTTGAAAACGGCGAATTGTTTTATCCGATAGGACACAATGTGCGGTTTCTTATGACAGGCCAGTATGATTCGATCAATCCTGCAAAAGGTACTTATATGCTGAACGATTACATGCAAAAAATGTCTCTCAACGGTGAGAACTGGACAACATTAGGTCCTTCTCCAAAATGGCTCGGCCTTGAATGGTCTAAAGATGAATATGAGTATTATGAAGGCATTGGACGCTATAACCAGAAAAATGCTTTTTTGCTTGATCGCTTAATTGAAAAAGCTGAAGAGCGTGCAATATATGTATCGTTTTTTCTTATAAATCACGGACAGTTTGCAATAAAAGCAGAGAAATTTCCGGATGGTATTTGGGATAAAAATCCGTTTAACAAGAAATTGGGTGGTTTTCTTGAAAAGCCTAACGACTATTTCACAGACTACCATGCAAAAAAAACATATAAAAATCTTCTTCGTTATGCTGTTGCACGCTGGGGATACAGCTCAAGTATACTTTGCTGGTCACTTGTCTCAGAAGCTGATCTTGTTCAGAATTTTATTGATAAATCAAAAGAGAATGAACGATGGGAAGACATGATCGAAGATCTTGGCGAACTTACTATATGGCATAATGAAATGTCGATATTTTTAAAATCTCTCGATATAAATAAACACCTTGTATCTACTTCTTTTGCCTATATTTCACATGGTATGCATATTTGGAAACAGGATAAAATGGATATAATTCAGACAACTGCTTTTAAATCTGAGTTTGGAGATAATTCTATAGATATCATAAAAAAGGTAAACGAATTCATGGAACCTATGCAAAAACCTTTCTGTATTGTTGAATTTGGAGGAAGGTGGAATTATAATGAGCCTGAAGAGCTAAGAGCTCATCTGCATTCGGGAATATGGCTGCAGTATATGAGTAAAACTTTTGGAAGCACTGGTTTCTGGTGGTGGAATTTTATAAACAAAGAAAATCTTTACCATCAATACAAAGCACTTGCAAAGTTTCATATGGAAGAACCTGCAAGAGATACAGACTATCTGGTCATCAATCCAAAGATCAAGAGTAAGAAAAATATAATAAACTGTCAGGGTATCTTATTTGACGAAAGAGCTTATTTTTGGGTCTATGATCAAAAGATAACTTATAATGAAAGACTCCATAGCAATAAGACTCCAGCAGGAACTGTTTTTCTGGTAAAATTTAAGAATTCTGGTAAATATAAAATAGAATTCTGGGATACATATGAAGGTGAAATAATCAGTTCAAAAGATAAAGTCTCAAATAAAAAAGGAATAATAAAAGTTGTTCTTCCTGCTTTTACAGGTGATATAGCAGTAAAGATAAAAAGACTGTGAAAAAATTATATTTTTTTTTCAATGTTATTTTTTTGATTTTTTTATCCACTTCAAACATTTACGGAAACGTTGAAGTAGATTTTGCATATTTTCGTAAACTTCACCCTGAATATGATACAGGCACGGTTCATCTTTTTTTAAAGAATAATGGCCTGGAACCAAGATCTGTAAAAAATATCCGGATCAACGATTGCCTACTTAATAAAACTCTTCCTGATAACATGGCATTGTGGAAACAGATAATTCCTAAAAACATAGCCCCTCAAAAAACATCAAATATAAGTGTAAAACTACGCGCAAATACAAAAAGGCTTATAAAAATAGAGGTTGAACTAGATGACGGTCAAAAAATTAAATGGGTCTTAAGACCATTCTCTCCGCCTTTAAGAATAACATTTGTAGGCTTTAATGATGATCTTAAGAAAATGTATGTTTATATAGAAAATTCATCTTCTGAGAAAATTAATATAGATGATATTTTTATGGACGATGTCAGTATTACCTCTCAACTTAATAATAATATTAAGAGCATTAAGGGAATGGATAAAAACTGCCTTGTCTTTGATCTTAAAAAACCTCTTTTACATGGGAAACGTATTTTTCTTAAACTGAACTCAAAAGAAGAAGTGCTTTTTGAAACACACACAAGAGTCTACAGTAATTTTCCTGTGCAATCTTTTTGGGATAGAGCATTTATGGGAAAATACGGGTTTGATGATTACTTACTTTTTATGGAAGATACTGATGATATAAAAAGTGATAAAAGAAAACTTTATTTCCTACACCGAGATCCTGTTTGTGAGGATGCCGGAACGATTATGGGAGATACCGCAAACATTGTAATAAAAAGAGCAAATAAAAAAAGAGAAATTGATAAAAAGCATTTAACCTGCATATATATGTGTGCCTGTAATAAACCGATGAGCTATTTTGCCTACGGTGAGACGGCAGATGTTATCATGGTAAATCCATTTGAAGTAGCAGAATACGCTAAAAAACCATATGATGACGGCTATTTCACACACATTGCGCGCCTTTCAGCGCAGCCGCGTGTGCTTTATACTTTTCCTGAAGCTTTCCAAAAAACAGATAAAAAATCACGCTTTCCCACAAATGAAGAAATGGAAAAAATAGTCGCTTATGAAATAGCAAATGGATCAAAGGGATTGATCTATTTTAACAGAAAAAGTAAAAAAGATTTTTATAAAGGATTTGGTGAAAACAAAAAACTCCTTAAGACCATCTCAAAAATAAACAACACTCTTACCCCATTAAAAGAATATTTAAAAATAAGCGATGTTTATAAAAAACCTTTGATCAAATCGAATAATGATTATGACGCCTTTTCACTTCTTTGTGGAGATAAAGGAATAATTATTGTTCTTATCGCAAAGAAAAATAAAGTTAGAAAAGATAAAATATCGATTGAGCTTCCTATCCCCTCATGGCTTAAAGTAAATGAATGCTTATCTATAACTATTAAAGGCACTAAAAAATTAAAATTCATGATAGAAAAAAGGTTACTCCAAACATCTGTAACAAACAATTCTTCAACATGTTACATATTATTAAAACAATAAACCCAATTTTCCCACCTCGTAGGTGGGCAAATTGGGTTTATTGCTATTTTGCTGATATTCCAATAAAAATTTTTGAGATTTCATAACAACCAATTTATCAACACGTTATATACTAATCCATATAAATTATATATATATATATTTGACATAATATAATAATATATTATAATTAATATGCCATCCGAAGATTGAATATGACTATGAAAATTACAAAAATCATCATTTTTACGATACCTCTAATTACTTATTTTTCTATTTGTTCATATCCTGATCTATTAAGACTAAAAAACGGTCAAAATGTTGAAGGTAAAATACAAAATGTAACGGATAAAACTGTTACTTTAAAAGTAAAGTATGGAGATGTAAACTATTCTTTTAACGACATTGAAGAAA